>CACYUZ010000038.1:0-29696 GCA_902777645.1 uncultured Prevotellaceae bacterium
GCCAAATATATCGACAAACTGGAGAAATTCCAAACGCTCGTGAAAAGAAAAATAAAAGCCAACCAGGCACAGGACCTCCTGCAGACGGTGTCTTCTACAAGGGTCTCGGAAGAGGATGCTGCCACTTTCCTCAACAGGTTCGACAAGGCCTTCCTCGAACTATATCCTTCCTTCGTGGAGGAGTTCAACTCGTTGCTCCGGACAGAGGGAAAAATCGTGCAGAAATCACCGCACACGCTCACCACCGAACTGCGTACCTTCGCGCTCATCCGACTCGGCGTGAAAAATACAGCCGATATTGCCGGACTGCTCTTCCTCTCACCTCAGACCATCTACAATTGCAGGTCGGTGACCAAGGGTAAAGCGCTCTGCAAGGATTCCTTCGACCAAGACGTCATGAGCCTCTGCACGGTCATACACAATGAGGCCGCTGAACAGTAGCTGCTTCTCGTACCGGAAGGTTGACCAATAACATTATTATATAAAATAGTGCGCCTTTTATTTTGAAAACAAAATGTTTTGTCTTACCTTTGTACCAATATTTCAATTCGTAGTTGACCAAATCGAATCTAATGAGAAAACTTATCGTCTCTTTTGTCATTGCCTTCCTGGCTGCCATGACCGTGAATGCTCAGAATAAACTTACCATCGAGAGTATCACCAAAGGTGAATTCTCACTACGCTACCCGGCATCCGTCACACCGCTCGCCGGCGGCGACAGCTATGCCAGACTCAATCCTGACCGGAACCGTATAGAGGAATACTCCTATAAAAACGGACAACTCATTCGTTGCCTCTTCGATGCCGGTGAGGTGGCGGGAGCGGAAATCGAGGAAATCGACGGATTCCAACTGAGTCCCGACGGAACAAAAATCTTACTGTATACCAATTCCAACTATATCTACCGGCGCTCTTTCACCGCCGATTACTATGTCTATGACATAAAGACCAAAAATCTGAACGAAATCGACAATACGGGAGCGCAGCAGTCGTGCATCTGGGCAAAGGATTCCAGACACGTGGCTTTCGTAAGAGATAACAATGTCTTTGTGGCCGATGTGGTGGAGAGAAAACTGACACAGGTCTCCACTGACGGAAAGAGAAACGAAATCATCAACGGCATTCCCGACTGGGTCAATGAGGAGGAGTTCGGATTCAATACGGCCATGGCCTTCAACGACAAGGCCAACTGCATCTGCTGGATACGCTACGATGAGAGCAGGGTGAAAACCTATGAGCTTGAGCTCTTCAAGGGACTGAAACCTGAAATACAGGCGTTTGCCGACTATCCCGGCAAGTATTCCTACAAATACCCCAAGGCAGGACAAGACAACGCCGTGGTGTCGGCTTGGTGCTATGACCTCAATAAGGGCACAACACTCAAAATCAATCTTCCGCTTCCCCACGAGGGATATATCCCCAGGGTGGTAACACTGCCGGGAAGCAACGATGTGGTGTTCTATACCATGAACCGCCACCAAGACTCGCTCATGATCTACAGGGCCAACACCGTGACGGGCGAATGCAGACTGATGCTCAACGAGACGGTGAAGTCGTATGTCAAGGAGGAGGCTATGGAGGAAGTGGCCTTCACCGAGAAATATATGATGCTGCCCAGCGATCGCGACGGATTCATGCAGGTATACCTCTATAACCTGGATGGGAAACTCCTGAAAAAAATCACGTCGGCGCAATACGGCATCTCCCACATCTATGGCTACGATGCCAAAGCGGAGAAACTCTACTACCAGGCTGCTGGAAGGTCGCCCATGGAGCGAGAGGTGTATGTGTCCGACCTGAAGGGACATACCCGCTGCCTTACTCCTGAAGTGGGGTGGAACAGCGCCGTCTTCTCCGACGGTTTCAAGTTCTTTGTCCATTCATGGAGCGACCGTAACCATCCTACCGTCTATACGCTGAAGAACCAGAAGGGAAAAGTCATCAATGTGATGGAGGACAACCAGGAGGTGGCCGAAAAAATAAAAGAGTACGGACTGCCCGAAAAGGAACTCTTCTCTTTCACCACCTCCGAGGGCGTGCAACTCAACGGATGGATGGTAAAGCCTGCCGACTTCGATGAGAACCGTAAATATCCCGTCATCCTCCATCAGTACAGCGGACCGGGAAGCCAGCAGGTGGTCAACGCATGGCACATCGGCTCAATGGGGCAGGGCGCCCTCTACGACCAGTACCTCACACAGCAGGGATTTATCGTGGCTTGTGTCGACGGTAGAGGAACCGGAGGCAGAGGGGCGGATTTCGAAAAATGTACCTACCTCATGCTGGGAAAACTGGAGGCTAAAGACCAGGTGGAAACAGCACTCTACCTCGCTTCGCTGCCTTATGTCGACAAGAATAATATCGGCATCTGGGGATGGAGCTATGGCGGATTCTGCACGCTCATGAGCCTCAGCGAGGGAAGACCGGCCTTCAAGGCGGGAGTGGCGGTGGCACCGCCTACCAACTGGAAATTCTACGACTCGGTCTATACCGAACGCTTCATGCGCACACCGCAGGAAAACCCCGACGGATACGGCGACAATCCTATCGTAAGGGCCGACAAACTGCACGGGGCGCTGCTCCTCTGCCATGGTGTGGCCGATGACAACGTGCACCCGCAAAACACGTATGAGTATGCCGAGGCGCTCGTACAGGCAGATAAGGATTTCCATGAGGTGCTCTACACCAACCGAAATCATGGCATCAGGGGGGGCAACTCCAGAAACCACCTGCTCAGACAAATTACGCAATTCTTTATCGATAAACTGAAATAATCAAAAAAATATGAAGACAAAATTCTTTTTTGCTACAATAGCATTCTTCGCTTCAATGATGCCCAGCGCAATGAGGGCGGCTGAAGCCAAAGTGGTGGTGAATAATTCTGACCGCTCCCAGAGACAGGAAATCGTGGAGGCCGACCTGGCACAGGTCTGCCGAAAAGCGGGTATAAAAATGGGCGACCCCTTCGTCGTGAAAAACAGCCTCGGACAAGAGGTGGCTTACCAGGTCACCTATGATGGAAAACTGCTCATCGACGCCAGCGTAAGGCCGGCAGGTAAAGCGGTGTTCTCTGTCGCACCGGGAAAACCCATGAACATGAAAACGGTGGTCACCGGAAAACAGTATCCCGAGCGGGTGGATGATATCGCATGGGAAAACGACAGAACGGCCTACCGGCTCTACGGACCGGCGCTGCAGAAGTCGGGCGAAAGGGCTTTCGGCATCGATGTGTGGGTGAAGAATACGCCTGAGTTGGAGGTGGAACAGCGTTATATTACCGAACTGTCCAACCACAAACGCATACAGGAACTCAAAAGCAAAGGGAAAAACGAGGAGGCTTACCAACTGGAAATCGCTACCACGTACCACTTCGACCATGGCAACGGACTCGACTGCTACAAAGTGGGTCCTACACTGGGATGTGGAGCTCCCGCGCTCATGGAGAATGGAAGGCTGGTCATGCCGTATTGCTATAAAGAGTATAAAATACTCGACAACGGACCGCTCCGCTTCACCGTCGAACTGGTCTACAACCCGGCGGTGGTCAACGGCGACCGAAATGTGGTGGAACACAGAATCATCAGCCTCGACAAAGGGTCCAACTTCAATAAAATGACTGTCTGGTACGAGGGACTCACAAGACCGGCCGACCTGGCTGCGGGCGTGGTCGTCCACCAGGAGGACACGCAGAGCATGGTCATCGGACGCGATTTCGTGGCCTACGCCGACCCGACCGACAACCCCGATGCGCAAAACTTCCAAATCTATGTGGCGGCACTCTTCCCCAACGGGGCCGACGTGACCACATTCCTGCCCTTCGAGGAGAATGTGCCGGGGGCTGCCGGACATGTGCTGGGTATCGTGAAAAACTACCAAAAGCCGGTCAAGTATACGTATTATGCGGGCTCGGCATGGAGCAAAAATGATGTCCGAACCATGGACGAGTGGGTGCTCAGGGTCAATACCTTCCTCGATGCGCTGCACAACCCGCTCAAAGTTACCGTCGAATAGATAATACACTTTATTTATACACTTTTCAACCAAATAATTAAAAACTATGAAAAAACTGTTGTTAGGCGATGAGGCTATCGCACAGGGGGCACTCGATGCCGGACTGAGCGGCGTCTATGCGTATCCCGGTACTCCCTCTACCGAAATCACGGAGTATATTCAGGAATCGCCTATCGCCAAAGAAAGAAATGTGCACCGCAAATGGTGTACCAATGAGAAAACCGCTATGGAAACGGCGCTCGGTATGTCGTACATGGGTAAAAGAGCGCTCGTCTGCATGAAACATGTGGGTATGAACGTCTGCGCCGACCCGTTCGTCAACTCGGGTATGACGGGTACCAACGGCGGTGTCGTGGTGCTCGCAGCCGACGACCCTTCCATGCACTCCTCACAGGATGAGCAGGACAGCAGGTTCTATGGCAAGTTCGCCATGATTCCTACCTTCGAACCGAGCTCGCAGCAGGAGACCTACGACATGATGGCGCTCGCTTTCGACTATTCTGAGAAGGTGAAACTGCCCGTGCTCATGAGGGTCACTACGCGTATGGCGCACTCAAGAGCTGTGGTCGAAATAGCCGACCAGCCCAGAGAGGAAAACAAAATGAATTATGATTCAGTGGCTGCCAACTGGGTGCTCCTGCCGGCCAATGCCAGAAGACGGAACGATATCGTTACGGCCATGCAGGGCGAACTGGAGGAGGATGCGGCCGCTTCGGAGTACAACCGCCTCGAAATGGGCACCGACAAGTCGATGGCCATCATCGCCAGCGGTATCGCATACAACTATCTCATGGAGTGCTTCCCGGAGAAGTGCCCTTACAGCGTGCTGAAGGTATCGAGATACCCGCTGCCGAAACGACTCGTACGCCAGCTCACCGACAACTATCCCAAAGTGATGGTCATCGAGGAGGGACAGCCTTTCATAGAGGAAATGCTCGCTGGCATCATGCCGGGATCGGCCGAAATAGTCGGTCGTCTCACCGGACATCTGCCCAGGACGGGCGAACTCTCACCCGACGTGGTGAAAAAGGCGCTGGGCATGCCTGTGGAGCAGGCTTATGAGAAGTGTGACGACGTGGTGGGTAGACCGCCGGCACTTTGCCAGGGATGCGGACACCGCGATGTCTACACCGCTATCAATGAGGTGCTGGCCGACTATCCCAATGCACGCGTGTTCGGCGACATCGGATGCTATACACTCGGATTCCTGCCGCCTTACAAGGCCATCCACTCTTGTGTGGATATGGGTGCCAGCATCACCATGGCCAAAGGTGCGGCCGATGCCGGACAGTGGCCGGCGCTTGCCATCATCGGCGACTCTACCTTCACCCACTCGGGTATGACGGGACTGCTCGATGCCGTCAATGAGAACGCCAACATCACCGTCATCATCAGCGACAACCTCACTACTGCCATGACGGGCGGACAGGACTCTGCCGGCACCAACAAGTTCGAGGCTATCTGCCGCGGACTCGGCGTGAGCGAGGAGCATCTCAAGGTGGTCGTGCCGCTGCCCAAGAATATGCCGGAGATTACGCGCATCATCAGAGAGGAAATCGAATACAAAGGTCTCAGCGTAATCATTCCAAGACGTGAGTGCTTGCAGACACTGCAGCGTCATCTTAAACAAAACAGAAAAAAGGAGGAACAAAAATGAAAACGGATATCATATTGTGTGGAGTAGGCGGACAGGGTATCCTCTCCATCGCTACCATCATCGGCGAGGCCGCCATGAAAGAGAACCTTTATATCAAACAGGCTGAGGTGCACGGTATGTCGCAAAGAGGAGGCGACGTGCAGAGCAACCTACGTATCTCTTCCAATCCTATCCACAGCGACCTCATCGCAGAAGGGGCTGCCGAGGTCATCATCTCCATGGAACCCATGGAGGCACTCAGATATCTGCCCTTCCTCAGCAAGGATGGGTGGATTATCACGTCGGCCACACCTTTCGTCAATATACCCAACTATCCTGAGATGGACACCATTCTCGACGACTTGCACAAAGTGGGCAACGTCATCGTGGTGGATATCGAGAAAATGGCCAAGGACAATGGGGTGCCGCGCTCGGCTAATGTCATCCTGCTCGGTGCTGCACAGAAGGCACTCGGCATCGACTACGACAAACTCGAGGCGGCCATAGCAAGGGTGTTCCAAAGAAAAGGTGAGAAAATCGTTGAGGCTAATATCAAGGCGCTCGCCTTGGGAAGGGAGATGCAGAAATGATTCCTACACCCATCGATAGAAGTCTCATCGACAATGCCATCCGCGACTTCGGCATTCAGGACTTCGCAAAAGCGACCATCCGCGAGGTGAAGGCCATCGCGGCTTTCGCCGAAAAAGAGTCGGGAGTGGAGTTCATCAAAATGGAAATGGGCATTCCCGGACTGCCTGCCGCACAGGTGGGGGTCGATGCGCAAATCGATGCGCTCAAGGGAGGCATCGCTCGTATCTATCCTGACATTCAGGGCAATCCGGAACTCAAAAAGCAAGCCAGCAGGTTCGTCAAAGCGTTCATCAATGTCGATATCGACCCTGAGGGGTGCATACCTGTCTGCGGTAGCATGCAGGGCACTTTCGCATCCTTCGTCACCTGCTCACAGGCTGATAAAAAGAAGAACACCGTGCTCTTCATCGACCCGGGTTTCCCCGTGCAGAAAATGCAGCTGCAGGTGCAGGGCGTGCCCTACGAAACCTTCGATGTGTATCACTTCAGAGGCGAAAAACTGCGCGAAAAACTGGAGTCGTACCTCGCAAAAGGCAATATCTGTGCCATCGTTTACAGCAATCCCAACAATCCGGCCTGGATATGCCTCAGAGAGGAGGAACTGGCTATCATCGGCGAAATGGCCAATAAGTATGATGTCATCGTCATGGAAGACCTCGCTTATTTCGCCATGGACTTCCGGCAGGACCTCAGCAAACCGTTCATGCCGCCCTATCAGGCTACAGTGGCAAGATATACCGACAATTATATCCTGCTCATCAGTGGGTCGAAGGCTTTCAGCTATGCGGGCGAACGAATCGGCGTGACTTGCATCAGCAACAAACTCTTCCATCGGAAATATCCTGACCTCGCCGAGAGATACGAGGGACTGCCCTTCGGATTCGTCTTCTCTACCAGAATCCTCTATGCGCTCTCGTCGGGAACCAGCCACAGTGCGCAGATGGCCATGGCGGCCATGCTCAAGGCGGCTTGCGACGGATCGTTCAACTTCCGCGAAGAGGTCATGGAGTATGGAAGAAGGGCACACCGACTGAAGGAAATCTTCTGCCGCCACGGATTCCATATCGTCTACGATATGGACCTCGACCAACCCATCGCTGATGGCTTCTATTTCACCATCGGATACAAGAACATGACAAGCGGTCAACTGGCTCATGAACTGATGTACTATGGCGTGAGTGCCATCTGCCTCATCACCACCGGAAGCGAGCAGGAGGGACTCAGGGTCTGCACCTCGTTCATCGAACCGCATCAGTATGACCTCCTCGAGGAAAGAATGAAAATCTTCCAGCAGAACAATCCCTGAAAGAAATAACATTTCCATAAAAAAAGCCCGAAGGATTCGTCCTTCGGGCTTTTTTTATGGAAATCGGCGATAGTCTTAGTCTTTCAGCACGATGCCGGCTTCAATCCAGCTGTCCAGAAGAGTGGCGGCATCCTTGCGGGCCTGCTCCATGCTCAGCGGGGTGTTCTCGTCTATCTGATAGTTGTTGACCAAGAGTTCGGCCATCATCTCTACATCGAAATCCTTGTCCTCAAGCTCTTTCCACAAAAATGCGGAAGGCTCGTTCATGCTCACGATGTTGGTGAAGTCAATGTTCTCTTTTCCTTCTGCTACAAGTATCTGCTCTCCGCAAACCTCGCGCATTGTTAGTCCTTTTCTTGCTTTCATATTTCTTTTTATATCGGTTTGAATTTCTTTAACCAGATGCGGCGGTAAAACGACAGCATATACATGCGGAGCTTCAAGGGAATATGGGTCCATACCCATGAATAGGTGCGCCATTTCCAGCCGTCCACCGAATCCATCTTCTCACGGCCCTTGCGGTAGAAGCCCAATACGCCGGCACGGATGTCACTCACCTTGCACTGCTCGCAGTGGTAATTGCCGTCGCCGCGAAGAGTTAAATCTTCACCCTCAATGGCTACGATACGGTGCAGAACGTAACGGCCGGGTTGTACTTCTGCCAATACGGGCTGACCCACCTTTGGCTCGGAAGGCTTCGTCAGTAGGCCTACATCGCGGTCGTGCTCCAAAAATGGACGCATACTGTAGCCTCGAAGCGTCAGCTTGATGTTGTGACCGGCTTCTATCTCACTGATAAGAATCGGAAACAGTTTGCTGTTCTCGTAAAACTTCTTCTGGATATTGGGCTTCTTCTCCTTGCGCTTACCTTTTACGGAGTGCCTGCGGTATAACACCACAGCCAGAACAAGAACCACTATTCCTGCTATGGCTGCCAAAACCGGCGTAGAGAAAAATGTATTGAGTATGCTGTGCATGCCCTCTCCTTTATTTAACTACGGCTATGCTGTCGTGGCACACAATGGCCGAGTCGCGGTCGGGCAGGCAATGGAGTATGTAGATGCCTGTCGTCTCAACCAGTTTCGTCACAGTGCTGCACACATTGTTGAATATCTCATGGTCCCAACGCATCGTCGTACACGACGGTATCGTCGAGGTAAACGCTTCTATCGGACCCAATTTCTCCACTTCATTCTGCTTGGCCTGGTCTATCCGGGTCAGACCGCCAAGAGGGGCTTTCACATTGCGGTAGCAGGGGGTCTTGCCGCTCCAGGGACTGCCGTATATATAGGCCTTCCCGTCGATAACACGTATCACGGGGTTGTCGTCGTTCATCAAGTCGCAGTCGGGTATATACCGCAGCCAATTGCTCACCTGGGTCGATTTGCCCGTGCCGCTCGGGGCACAAAAGGCGTAGCCGTAGCCTTTGTGGCGGACCAATGAGGCATGTATCATCACCGTGTTGTAATAGGAGGAGGCATAGGCAAAGGTCATCATCAGCGCATTCGTGATGCCGAACTTACGCATGTCGTAGTTGCCGTTCAAGGCTAAGTCGCATCTCGAGAAGTCTTTGTTCGACTGAAACATGCAGCACTGGTTCTTCCTAAGGTCGCTCACAATGAATTGGTAGCCGTTGTCACCGTCTATACGGTCTATAATCGTATTGCCGTTGCCGGTCTCAAAATCGCGGATACGGTCGCGGCGCGACTTGGCTATCACAGGAAGCGTGTCGTCTACAATCATCTCAAAAAGCAACTTCTCCGTAGGAGCGGATATCGCAAAGGGCTCCATCGATGGCAATAGGTTGCTGCTGTTCAGCGTGGTGTCTCTAAATTCTATCTTGAATTGCAAGTCTGCAAGCTGATAGTATCGGGTCTCTACATTCATCTTGTTGGTGGTCTTTCTTGTTTCTCTATGTGCGGGGAGGAAGGGTGGGCAGGTTCTCACCGTCTTCGGTCTCTATGCCCTCTTTCGGCTTCTCGCCTTCCTTGGCGGCCTTCTTGGCTTGCTTGTCGCGCACCTTCGCGGCTTTTTTCGCGGCTTTCTTATCCACTACCACGGTCTCTTCTTGCAAGTCGGGGCGGACTATCGCAAACTGGAATTCATCACTCCCCAAATCCTTCACATCGTAACTGCTGCGCTGTTTCTTCTTCTTGTAAAGAAACTTACGGCGGATACGGTCGTATTTCTTCTGAATCTTCTTCTCTGAGGTGGCAAAACTGATAATACAGGTGCGGGTGCCCTCACCGCGACCCTGCAGATAACTGCGCAACTGGTTCGAGTAACTGCTGCGGTTCAGTAAAAAATGGGTCTTATCGTCTACCCACGCGCTGTCTATAATCTGTATGTGGGTCATGTATACCACACTGTCGGTGAAGGAGGCCGACACTCCGAAAGCATAGATGGGAAGACAACGCACCTTCGCCGATACACTCAATGTAAGTGTCAGCACGAGGGCCAATGATAACAGTCTATGGATTCTCATTCAATTCTTTTTTGCTTTTCCTTGCTTGCTGGATAGTTCGCTTACAAAAAAATCCTTTCGCTATTGACCTAAATAGGTCTTCAGCAATTTGTTCTTTGTGTTGTGACGCAGACGACGGATGGCCTTCTCCTTAATCTGACGAACACGCTCGCGCGTCAAACCGAATTTGTCGCCTATCTCCTCAAGCGTCATCTCGGGCTGGTTGATGCCGAAAAAGGCCTCTATGATGTTGCGCTCGCGCTCATTCAGCGTCTGAAGAGCACGGCTTATCTCGTTCCGAAGCGATTCGGCCACCAAAGCCTTGTCGGCCATCGGTGAGTCCTGGTTCGGAAGGATGTCGAGCAGACTCGTCTCATCACCCTCGGTGAAGGGGGCGTCAACCGATATGTGGCGGGTGTTCACCTTCAGAGCGTCTTCTATCTTGTCTTCGGGCAGGTCTACCTTGGCGGCTATCTCATCGATGCTCGGACGGCGCTCGTGCTCCTGCTCAAAACGGTTCACCTCGCGGTTTATCTTGTTCACCGAACCTACCTGGTTCAACGGCAACCGAACGATGCGGCTCTGCTCGGCTATCGCCTGAAGAATGCTCTGACGTATCCACCAAACGGCATAGGAGATGAATTTGAAACCACGCGTCTCGTCGAATTTCTCCGCAGCCTTGATCAAGCCAAGGTTGCCCTCGTTGATCAGGTCGGGCAAACTCAAACCTTGATTCTGGTATTGCTTGGCCACCGAAACCACAAACCGCAGATTGGCTTTCGTCAACTTCTCCAGTGCCTGACGGTCGCCCTTGCGGATGCGCTGAGCCAATTCCACTTCCTCTTCTACAGAGATGAGCTCTTCATGACCTATCTCCTGCAAATACTTGTCCAGAGAGGCACTCTCCCTGTTCGTAATCGATTTGGTGATTTTAAGCTGTCTCATGCCGAGTTTGGTTAATATCTCTGCAAAATTACTACTTTTATTACAAAACAACAAACAAATCCGAAAAAAATCCGAATTTGTTTGTTGCTTATGTCAGGTGCGCGGCTTTTTAATCCTTATCCGATGGAGGAGCCGGGCACAGAGGGCGCGGAAAATGTTATTCCTCACTCAGACTCACGGCGAAGTATTTCTTCTTGCCGGTGGGATACAAACCTTGGATGTAAATCACAGGCTCCTTGCTCGTTGAGGCTTCCTTCACTATCTTCTCAAGGTCGTCGACAGTCTTCACGGCCTGATCGTTGGCGCGCTGGATGATGAAGCCCTTGGCAATGCCGGCTTCCTTGAAGGCACCGTTGTTCACCTTCATCACCTCAAGACCGTAGTTGATGTTCAGGTCTTTCTTCTGCGTCTCGGTCACTTCCTTGAACGTGGCACCCAGTACGTCGAGGTCGGCGTTCTTCACCACCGAGGTGTTGCCCTGGGCATTCTTCAGCGTCACGGTCTTCTCGTGCTTCGACTTCTTGCGCAGATAGGTCACCTTCACTTTGTCACCCGGACGCTTGCTGGCCAAAAACTCCTGAAGCTCAGCCATCTTCGTCACCTTGCGGTTGTCGATGTTCGTTATCACATCGCCTTCCTGCAGACCGGCTTCCTCACCGGCACCGCCTTCCTCTACCTTGGCAATGTAGACACCGTCGTTCGTGCCGAGGTCTACCTCATTGCCCTTGGCCTTCTGGGCGTCGATGTAGTTGTGCACATCCTGACCCTGGATGGCAAGTACTGCACGCTGCACGGTGCCGTACTCCTTCAGGTCTTTCACCACCTTGTTCATAATCGTAGTAGGAATGGCAAAACCGTAACCGCTGTAACTGCCGGTCTGAGAATAGAGCATGGCGTTGATACCTACCAGCTCGCCCTGGGTGTTCACAAGGGCACCGCCTGAGTTGCCGGCGTTGATGGCGGCATCGGTCTGGATAAACGACTCCACACCATTGGCATAAAGCGAACGGGCCTTGGCACTCACAATGCCGGCGGTCACCGTAGAATTCAGATTGAACGGGTTGCCCACGGCTATCACCCATTCACCTACCTTCAGCTTCTCTGAGTCGCCGATAGGAAGGGTGGGGAGGTCCTTGCCGTTTATCTTAATCAGGGCAAGGTCGGTGTTCTTGTCCAAACCGATGATGCGGGCGGAGAACTCACGGTTGTCGTTCAAGGTCACCGTCAGCTCGTCGGCGCCTTCCACCACGTGGTTGTTCGTCACGATATAGCCGTCGGAGGATATGATAACACCCGAACCGGCTCCCTCACGCTTCGGAGTCTGTACCTGGCGCTGGCGGTTGCCGCCACCGGGATTGCCGAAGAAACCGAACGGGTCGAAGAAATCACCGAATGGATCGTTCTGCACGTCTACCGTCGTCACTTTCGAATTCTGAACAAACCTGATGTGAACCACAGCGGGAAGGGCCTTCTCGGCTGCATAGGTCAGGTCTACTTGGCCGCCAGGAACTGCTGCGGCCGACTGGGCTTCTGCCGTCTCGGGCTGATGGGCCATCACTGTATAGAACGAACCGGCCGAAAGACCAATAGCAAGAACACACATCGATGTTCTGATCGCATTAGAGTTGATTTTCATTGTCTACTATTATTTTTATTGTTAGTATTTCTTGTTCGAAAGAGGGCGGCTCTTCTGCCCGCTCCCTCTTCTTGCATTGCAAAGATAATCCCAAAAATCGAGTTGGAATTAATTGCAACAAAAGTTTTCTTCTCTTTTAACAAACAAATTCCATGCCTTAACGTGTCTTAGCGCACAAAACGGTTTTTTTTACTTTTATTTATCTTTGACATGTGGCATTTTGGCAACACATTGGCGTCGCTCCTGTCAGTTTGTCCACTCTTGCACGCCTTTCAAACCTTTTTTTCGCTATTTCAAAAAAATACATTAACTTTGCAGTCTGATTCAACGTGTTCAACGGGCTGGTTGGGCTCCATGACTGCCCAAACAGCTATTGTATTGTAGAATAAGAGGCAGAGCTCCGGCTTGTCGCTGGCGCACCGATAAGGGGCGAAAGAGGAAAGTCCGGGCAGCATAGGGCGCTCCACTTCTGAAAGTAGAAGCTATTGGCAACAGTAGGCAAGAGCAGAAGAAAACAACCGCCTGCATCGTGCAGGTAAGGGTGAGAAGGCGGTGTAAGAGACCACCAGGCGTCGGGCGATCGGCGCGCTGTGCTCACTGGGGGCTGCAAGTTCGTGTATACCACCGTCTGAGGGCGGCCCGTCCAAGTCGGACTCGACACGGTGGAGGGTAGAACGCTTGAGCCGGCGGGCGACCGCCGGACTAGATAAATGACAGGCTGTCGGGAGCGCCGTGAGGCTCCCCGACCACAGAACCCGGCTTATAGGGGCTCTGTCTCTTTTCTTTTTTTAGAGAATGGGAAAAATAGCACGCTTCTTCAACAAGGCCGTACATTTCTGCCGACACGACGTGTGGATTGTACGAAGGGATGATACGTCACCCCTCAAGTTCTTCTTGTGCAAAATCTTAAAAGTGCTCATTCTTACAGCGCAGGCCTTCACCACCAAACGCCTCATGGCGCAGGCTTCGGCGCTCACTTACTCCACACTGCTGGCCATCGTGCCCATCGTGGCGGTCGTCTTCGCCATAGCAAGGGGATTCGGGGTCTCAAAAAATATCGAGACGTGGTTCAGTGAGTCGCTGGCCAGCCAGCCGCAGGTGGCCGAAACCATCATCGGATTCGTCAACTCGTATCTCGTGCATGCCAAAGGGGGCGTCATACTCGGATTCGGACTCCTCATCATGGTGTGGACCGTCGTCATGCTGACCAACAATATCGAGACTACATTCAATGGCATCTGGCACACCAAGTCGTCACGTTCGCCCGTCAGAATGCTCATCGACTACATCGCGTTCATCTTCCTTATACCTATATTTATTGTCGTCACATCGGGTATCTCTATCTTTGTGGCGACAACTTCGAAGGAACTCGGCGAGTATGTCGCACCGGTGGTCAGCACCGTCATCACGCTTATGCCATATGTCATCATGTCGGTCGCGTTCATCTGCCTCTATGTCTTCATGCCCAACACAAGGGTGCGACTCAAAAATGTGGTGGCACCGGGAATCCTCGCCGGTGTGTCCATGCAGGTGCTGCAGTTCGTCTACATCCACTCGCAAATTTGGGTGTCAAGCTACAACGCCATCTATGGGTCCTTCGCAGCGCTGCCGCTCTTCATGCTCTGGCTGCAAATCTCATGGACCATCATCCTCGTGGGGGCGCTCCTCTGCTATACCAACCAAAATCATGAGGACCTGGCTTTCCTCATGCACACCGTCAAAATAAGCCACCGCCACCGACTCATGCTCTCGGTGCTCATACTCAGCATCATCTGCAAACGATTCAAAGAGGGCAAAAAACCGCTCTCGTCCATGCAGCTAAAAGAGATGCTCGACCTGCCCAACCGTATCGTTACCGACTTGCTGCGGGATATGCAGCAGGCGGGACTACTCGAGATGGTGCAGGCCGAACAGGATAGGGAAGACCCGGCTTTCCTGCCGGCATGCGATGTCAACAGAATCTCACTGGGATGGGTGGTAGACCGACTGGAGTCGCTCGGGCCGTGGCAAATGGACACACCCGTGGAGAAATTCTTCAGCCAGCACTGGAAAAAGGCCATACAGCTCCGTAACGGCTACCTCAAGAATCTTGACTCGATTCTTCTGCACGAGCTTTAAAGGCCATCACATCAGCGAGATAACGCTCTATGGCATCGTTGTGAAGACGACGCATGCGGATGGCTTTCGCAGCCTTCGTCAGCAACCAGTAGATGCCGCAGAATACAAAACCGCCCGCCAAACCAATCATCTGATTCTTGAACGTCTGCTCAAAAAAGGCCATAATCACTGTGGGGATGATAAATATAATACCCCAAGTGGTGTATTTCTTCCGCAAGTCATCTACGGTGTCTATCACTGCTTGCTTGTCGAATAGATAGTCGTCAAGCTCGTCTTCCGTCACACCATACGACTCCAACTGGGGAAAACCCGGCGCATCCTTGTAGCGCGCTATCGCTTCGCGCACATGGTGCTCCATGTCGTCGAGTAGGTCGGCAGGGGCTGATGTGTACTGATGGTTGATGCGCGACTGAAATCGGCCGTCGCCAATTGGCTCGGTGCGGCGCTCATGGTGGAATGATTCCATATTTATTTCCTTTCTGTTGAGGTGCTCTTAGCACGGTTGGTTTCAATGGTAATGCAAATTTATAGCAAATATCTTAATTCTCCAAATTATTATGATTGTTCATTTTTGCTAAAAATAATAAATATTTTTTGCGCAAAGACAGATTATTCGTAACTTTGGCCTTGATTTTCAACAAACTTTACCAATATGGAACTTCCCGATTTCATGTCTTATGCCGACAGGTTCAGCAATAAGGGCTTCGTAGATAAAATATCACGGGTCGCTAAAAGAGCCGGATCCAAACTGGTCTATGCCGCATTGGTGCTCTTCTATACCTTGCAGAGCAAGGAGGTCTCCGTCAAGGACAAGGCAATCATTGTAGGGGCGCTGGGATACCTCATCAGCCCGCTCGATGCCATTCCCGACGCCATTCCAATCGTGGGGTTGGGCGACGACCTCAGTGTGCTGCTCTTTGTCATCAATAAAATTTGGGTCGATGTGCCTGAAGAGGTGAAAAATAAAGCGCTCGTAAAACTTTCCGACTGGTTCGATGAGGACGAGATGAAGGATGTCGACGATTTCCTCTCCGAGAAAAAGAATGTCGATAAAGACAACGCCGATAAGGAAGTGTAGAGAAAAGTAAAAGAATCGCTTCCTCGTTTTTTTTTTGATTGATATTATAATGGCGGCGCCCATTTCCCAATAAGGGAGAATGGGCGCCGCACCGTATAGTAATGGAACATTGGATTCTTACACAATGCCTTGGGCCATCATGGCCTTGGCCACCTTCAGGAAACCGGCCACATTGGCTCCTTTTACATAGTTGATGTAGCCGTCGGACTCTGTGCCGTATTTCACGCAGTTGGCGTGAATGTCGTTCATGATGTCGTGAAGCTTGGCATCTACTTCCTCGCGGCTCCAACGCAGACGCTCGGAATTTTGCGTCATCTCCAAACCGGATACGGCCACACCGCCGGCATTGGCTGCCTTGCCCGGTGAGTAGAGTATCTTGGCATCCTGGAATACCTTGATGGCACCCGGCGTGGAGGGCATGTTGGCACCCTCGCTCACGGCTATCACACCATTGCTCACCAATGTCTTGGCGGCTTCCTCGTCTATCTCGTTCTGAGTGGCGGAGGGAAGGGCTATGTCGGCTTTCTCGCCCCAGGGCTTGGCACCGGCCACATACTTCACGCCATACTCCTCGGCGTATTCGCGGATACGGCCGCGCTCCACATTCTTCAGCTCCATGATGAAGTCGAGCTTCTCGCGGTCTATACCGTCGGGATCGTAGATGTAGCCGTCGGAGTCGCTCATTGTCACAACCTTGCCGCCAAGCTGGATGCACTTCTCTACCGTATACTGGGCCACATTGCCGGAACCGGACACCAATATGGTCTTGCCCTTGATGTCCAGACCGCGGGTGCTCAGCATGTTCTGAAGGAAATATACATTGCCGTAACCGGTGGCCTCAGGACGAATCAGCGAACCGCCAAACTCAAGGCCCTTGCCGGTGAGCACACCGCTCCACTGGTGGGTGAGCTTCTTGTACATGCCGAACATATAGCCTACCTCGCGGCCGCCTACACCAATGTCGCCGGCGGGAACATCCTCATCGGGACCTATGTGACGGTACAGCTCGGTCATGAAGGCCTGGCAGAAACGCATCACCTCGCCATTGCTCTTGCCGCGGGGGGAGAAATCGCTGCCGCCCTTGGCACCACCCATCGGAAGCGTCGTAAGCGAGTTCTTGAAGGTCTGCTCAAAAGCAAGGAACTTCAAAATCGACAGGTTCACAGAAGCGTGGAAGCGGATACCGCCCTTGTACGGACCTATCACGTTGTTGTGCTGGATGCGGTAACCCATGTTGGTCTGAACATTGCCCTTGTCGTCGGTCCAAGTAACACGGAATTGGACCAGACGGTCGGGAATGCACAGACGCTCTATCAGATTGGCACGCTCAAACTCGGGGTGCTTGTTGTACTCCTCTTCTATAGTGCCCAACACCTGACTTACCGCCTGGATGTATTCTGGCTCGTTCGGAAAACGCTGTTGCAGATTCTCAACTACTTGTGATGCTTTCATAAATCTTTTTCCTTAATTATTAATGATAATACACTATTGACTGTTTGCGTGCACAAAGGTAATGCATTATTTTTAACCACCAAAACAAATTGGCAGAAATTTTAATAAAAATATGGAAAAATGTTATAAAATGACAAGATTTAGTTGAAAATAGTAATTTTAACCCTCTGTTTTCGGCGTTTTTGTATCAGTGGCATGGCCGCCCCTGCGCTTACGGGGCCTGCGGCGGCGCTTGGACTCTGAGCTGCTGTTTGTCGGCTCTTTTGCCTCACCTGCCTGCACGGCTTTGTTTTCTGCTTTCTGCTGCGCCTCCTTGCTCTCTGATTTCTTGGGCGACTTGCCTTCGGCCTTCTGCCGTGTGTCTTTTCCCTTTCCCTTGCCCTTGCGTCGGCGGTCATTGCCGCCCTTTCGGCCACCGCGGCCGCCTTTGGCGCTACGGCTCATGGGCTTGTATTCGGGACCTTCACCCACTTCCTCGGGCAGGGCGTTCTTTTCTACGGCATAACCCAGAAACTTCTCTATCTGCATGAAGTCGCTGATCTCACGGCCGCGAACCAGCGTGATGGCCACTCCGTCGCGGTCGGCACGGGCCGTGCGCCCTATGCGGTGAACGTAGTCCTCCGAATCGTGGGGCACATCATAGTTGATCACACAGGCTATGTCGTCGATGTCGATGCCGCGGGCCACAATGTCGGTGGCCACCAGCACATCCAACTGGCCGCTCTTGAAACGGTGCATCACGTCGTCGCGCTCGGCCTGGTCCAGGTCGGAGTGCATCTCGCCGCAGTTCACCTTCATCTGGCGAAGCGAGCGGTTTATCTCTTTCACCTTCAGCTTCGAGCCTACAAAGATGATTACGCGCTGAAGCATGTTCTGCTTGAACAGGTGGCGGATGATGCCCAACTTCTGGTTCTCATGACACACATAGGCGCTCTGGCGTATCTTGTCGGCCGGACGGCTCACGGCAAGCTTCACCAGTACGGGGTCCTTGAGAAGTGTCTTGGCCAACTGCTCTATCTTCGGGGGCATCGTGGCCGAAAAAAGCAGCGTCTGGCAGTTCGAGGGCAGCGCACTGGCTATCTTCAGTATGTCGTCGCTGAATCCCATGTCGAGCATGCGGTCGGCTTCGTCCAGCACGAAGAAGGATACACGGCTCAGGTCGGCATTGCCCATCGTGATGTGGCTGATCAGACGGCCGGGGGTGGCGATAATCACATTGGCGCCCAGACGCAAGCCTTTCGACTCCTGGTCGTAGCGGTTGCCGTCGTTGCCGCCGTATACCGCCACACTGCTCACACCGTCAAGATAGTAGCTGATGCCTTCCATGGCCTGGTCTATCTGCTGGGCCAACTCGCGGGTGGGACTCATTATCACACAGTTGATGGCGTCCTCGGGGTAATAGCCGTCTTCTATCATGCTCAGAATGGGCAGCAGGTAGGCGGCGGTCTTGCCGGTGCCTGTCTGGGCCACGCCTATCAGGTCGTGACCGTCCAGGATGGCGGGTATGCACGCCTCTTGGATGGGCGTGCAGGTCTCGAAGCGCATGTCGTCGAGCGCATCGAGAAGATAGTCATTCAAGTGTAGTTCGTCAAATCTCATTCTTTTTCTCGTTTAGTCTTAGTTGGGGGCCTGTCGGTAGCATAGATAGGCCACCACACTGAAGATGATGTTGGGGGTCCAGGCCGCTAACGGCGGCGGGAAACCGGCTTTCAGCGCAAAGGTCGAGGATACCGTCTGAAGCATGATGTAGGTGAAACTCAGGGCAAGACCGATGCCCAGATACATGCCCATGCCGCCCTTGCGCTTGCGCGATGAGAGCGAGACGCCTATCGTCGTAAGGATAAACGAGGCAAACGACGAGGCAATGCGCTTGTGGTATTCCACTTCATATTGCACCACATTGCTCGAACCGCGGCTCTGCTGCTTGCTGATGTAGTCCAGCAGCTGCGGACTCGTAAACGTCTCCTGCTGGCCCTTGGAGTAGACCAGGTCGGTGGGCTCCATCATCACCACCGTGTCCATCGTCGAACCGCGCTTGATGTCCTCCGTCAGACCGTGAAACTTGCGCTCTTTCCAGTTGGTCAGGCGCCAGTGAAACTTGCTGTCTGCTATCGTGTCATACTGGAGCTCGGTGGCGGTGAGACGGCTCACCATCTTCTTGTTCTCAAATTTGTACAGACAGAAACCGTAGCCGCGCTTCATGCGGTTGTCGTAGTGCTGGATGTAGGCTATCACGCCGTCGCCCACCTGCAGCTGCACGTTGTCGGCCGCCGTGTTCTTCTTCTTGTTCTTGTAAAGGGTCTCGAAATTCTGCCTCACTATCGTGCCGTGGGGTATCACATAGGCGCCCAGATAGTAGGTCACCGCCGATATCAGCACACAGGATATCATGTAGGGACGCATCAGTCGCTTGAATGAGACGCCGGCGGCCAACATGGAGATAATCTCTGAGTTGCCGGCCAACTTCGAGGTGAAGAAGATGACGGCGATGAAGACAAACAGCGGACTGAACAGATTGGCGAAGTAAGGGACGAAGTTGGCGTAGTAGTCGAAAACAATGGCGCTCAGCGGGGCGTTGTACTGCGTGAACTTGTGGAGGTTCTCGTTCACGTCGAACACAATCGATATCGAGATGATAAGGATAATGGCGTAGATGTAGGTGCCGATAAACTTCTTGATGATATACCAGTCAAGTCGCTTTATCCACCGCAGATGGGGCAGATGGCTCCCAATGCGGCTCAACAGCGCGCGCAGACGCGCTATACCGCTGCGCCATGCCGGTGCTATCCCTGCCAGTTTGCTCTTCTCTTCGTTCATCGCTCTTGTCGTTTTCGCTGTTTAGAGCCTGCGGCCCAGATTCTCCGTCACACTGCGCTTCCAGGCCACAAAGTCGCCGGCCAGAATGTGCTTGCGGGCGTCGCCCACCAACCGCAGGTAGAAGTGCAGGTTGTGTATGCTGGCTATCTGAAGGGCCAGCAGCTCCTGGGCCTTGAACAGGTGGTGCAGGTAGGCCTTGCTGTGCCGGCGGTCCACATAGCAGCCCTCCGGGTCTATCGGGCTGAAGTCGTCCTCCCATTTCTTGTTGCGCATGTTCATCGTACCCTCGTAGGTGAAGAGCATGCCGTTGCGCCCGTTGCGGGTGGGCATCACACAGTCGAACATGTCCACACCGCGCTCTATCGCCTCCAGTATGTTCTGGGGAGTGCCCACGCCCATCAGATAGCGGGGCTTGTCCTTGGGCAGTATCTCGTTAACCACTTCTATCATCTCGTACATCACTTCCGTGGGCTCGCCTACGGCCAGACCGCCGATGGCGTTGCCGTCGGCGCCCTTGTCGCTCACATATTTGGCGGCTTCACGCCGAAGGTCTTTGTAGGTGCAGCCTTGAACAATGGGGAAGAGCGACTGGCGGTGGCCGTACAGGGGCTCCGTCTCCGCCACGCGCTTCACACAGCGGTCCAGCCAGCGCTGCGTCAGCGCAAGGCTGTCCTTGGCGTAGCGGTAGTCGCTCTGGCCGGGAGGACACTCGTCGAAGGCCATCATGATGTCGGCGCCTATCACACGCTGCGTGTCTATCACGTTCTCAGGGGTGAAGATGTGCTTCGAACCGTCTATGTGGGAGCGAAACTCGCACCCTTCCTCGCGCAGCTTGCGGATGCCGGTAAGTGAAAAAACCTGAAAACCGCCCGAGTCGGTCAGGATGGGCTTGTCCCAGGTGTTGAACTTGTGCAGACCGCCGGCCTTACGAAGGATGTCCAGACCGGGACGGAGATACAGGTGGTAGGTGTTGCCCAGGATAATCTGGGCGTTCACCTCGCGCTCCAACTCGCTGAAGTGAACCCCCTTCACACTGCCGCAGGTGCCCACGGGCATGAAAATGGGGGTCTGTATCTCGCCGTGGTCGGTGGTCAGCACACCGGCGCGGGCCTCGCTCTGAGGGTCGGTCTGCTCTAAACGGAATGTCATTGGGCGGCCTCCTTCGTCTTCAACTGTTCTTCGTCTACCGTCAGGGCGATGGGGTGGTCCACCAACTCATCGGTAAGGGCGATGGCCCACACGTCTTGCACATTCTCCACATAGTGGAAATTCACACCCTTCAGATAGATGGCGGGTATCTCCTCGATGTCTTTCTTGTTGTCGCGGCACATGATGATGTCGGTGATGCCGGCGCGCTTGGCGGCCAGTATCTTCTCCTTGATGCCGCCCACGGGGAGCACCTTGCCGCGCAGCGTTATCTCGCCCGTCATGGCGGTGTTCTTGCGCACCTTGCGCTGTGTGAGGGCAGAGGCGATAGAGGTGGCTATCGTGATGCCGGCCGAAGGACCGTCCTTCGGGGTGGCGCCCTCGGGCACGTGGATGTGGATGTTCCACGACTCAAACACACGGTAGTCTACACCCAGGGTGTCGATGTGGGCCTTCACGTATTCCAGCGCTATCACGGCCGATTCTTTCATCACGTCGCCCAGATTGCCGGTCAGCGTGAGCTTCGAGCCCTTGCCCTTGCTCAGGGAGGTCTCTATGAACAGTATCTCACCGCCCACACTGGTCCAGGCCAGACCGGTCACCACACCGGCGTAGTCGTTGCCCTGGTAGATGTCGCGGTAGTAGGGGGGCTTGCCCAAAAGGGCGGGTATGCTGTCGGCATTGATCTTGTAGTCGCTCAACTGGCCTTCACGGGCCACCGTAAAGGCCATCTTGCGCAGGGCCTTGTTGATCTGCTTCTCCAACTGGCGTACGCCGCTCTCACGGGTGTACTGCTCTATGATGCGCTCCAGGGCGGCCTTGTTGAAGGTGGGCTTCTGGGGCAGAAGGGCCATGCCGGTGTTCTCCAACTCGCGAGGCACCAGATGGCGCTTGGCTATCTCTATCTTCTCCTCGGTGATGTAGCCGCTCACCTCTATCACCTCCATACGGTCGAGCAGAGGACGGGGGATGGTGTTCAGGTCGTTCGCAGTGGCGATGAACAGCACTTTCGAGAGGTCGTAGTCCACATCGAGGTAGTTGTCGTGGAAGGCGTTGTTCTGCTCGGGGTCGAGCACCTCAAGAAGGGCCGAGGCGGGGTCACCGTTGATGGTGTGCTGCGTCACCTTGTCTATCTCGTCGAGAATGAAAACGGGGTTCGACGAACCGGCACGCTGTATGCTCTTAATGATGCGGCCGGGCATGGCGCCGATGTAGGTGCGGCGGTGACCGCGGATCTCCGACTCGTCGTGAAGACCGCCCAGCGACATGCGCACGTATTTGCGCTTCATGGCAGAGGCAATGCTCTTGCCCAGACTGGTCTTGCCCACGCCCGGAGGTCCGTATAGGCACAGTATGGGCGACTTCAAGTCACCGCGCAGTGAAAGCACGGCCATGTATTCCAATATGCGCTCCTTCACCTTCTCCATGCCGTAGTGGTCCTGGTTCAGTATACGCTCGGCACGCTTCAGGTTCAGGTCGTCTTTTGTGTATTCGTTCCAAGGCAGCGACACCATCGTCTGCAGATAGTTCATCTGGATGCTGTAGTCGGGACTCTGGGGGTTCAGCATGTCCAGCTTGTCGAGCTCTTTCATAAACGTGCGTTTCACGTCGTCGCTCCACAGCTTCTTGCTGGCTTGCTCCATCAGTTCCAGACGCTCCGGTGATCCTTCGCCGCCGCCCAGCTCTTCCTTCAGGTTCTTTATCTGCTGCTGAAGGAAGTACTCGCGCTGCTGCTCGTCGATGTCCTCACGGGTGCGTATGCGGATGTTCTGCTTCAGCTCGGTGAGCTGCATCTCGCGGTCCACGGCCTTCAGCGTCTCCATCACGCGCTCCAGCATGCTGCCGCAGGCGAGCAGGTGGATCTTCTGGTCCACACCGAAGGGCATGTTCGAACAGATGAAGTTCAGGGCTATCACATCGCTGGTGATGTTCTTCAGGGCAAACTGGGCCTCGTCGGGGATGTCTTCGTTCTTCTTCACAAACTCCGAGCAGCTCTCACGAAGGGCTTCCATCGCGGTCTTGAACTCACGGTCGTTCTCATCGGGCACCACCTCGCGGATGGGGGTTATCATGCCTTGCAGATGGGGACGGGTGCTCACTATCGATTCCAAATGGCATTTCGACAGGCCCTGAAGTATCACGGTCACATTCTCGTTGTTGGGCATGTCGAGCACACGCAGTATCTTGGCGCATACACCATATTCGTAGAGGTCCTCCTGACGGGGATTCTCTACCGAGGGGTCCTTCTGGCAGAACACTGCCAATACTTGGTTCTTATTGTTCTTCAGATGGTTCTTCACTAAGCGCAGACTCGACGGGCGGCCAATGAGAACGGGCGACACAACACCGGGAAACAATACCATGTTGCGCGTGGCAAGAACGGGCACGACACCTGCCTCGCCATCGTCAAACAGGGATTGGATGTCTCCTTCGTAGTCGGCTATCATCTGAAAGGGATTGTTGTTGTTTCTGTCCATTTTTTAAGTTTCCTATTCGCTTCGTTACAGCCATGCAGGGGCCATAACGGCCGTGCACGCCTCTCTACCTTACCGCAAAAACAATGCCAGAATGGGCGCTAAATACCTTTATAAGGGGCGCTGCACGGATTTCAAGGTGCAAAGTTACGAATTTTACCGCATATAAAGGGGCGGCAAGCCGCTTTATTTGATTTTTTAGGTTTTATTTCGAATTATTGGTGTCCGATAAACGAAAAATGCTGAAGTCATAAAAAAGGGGACAAATCCCACAGGACTCTCCCCTAAGGTTCGTATCTTTGCAGTTGCTAAACAAAAAAGATCAAACCATGGGCAAAGGTACAACTTTTATCGGACAGCTGGTGCTGAACCAAGTAGAAAATTTGATGAGCAAGGATAAAATTAACATATTGGCCGATGAGAAGGGCACGGATCGGTACACCAAGCATCTTGACTCATACACCCATCTTGTCATCATGCTGTATGCCGTGCTGACCAATTCTTCCTCCCTGCGCGAGGTCGTGCTTGGTTTCGAGTGCCTCGCCGCTATTGGAAGTATTGCTTTGAAACAGGAAAAAGTCGAGATGCTTCCATTGGTGGAACAATACGTGAAGGAAAACCACAAGACAAACTATGCCATGAAATGGTCGGAATGGAAGAAGCGCTTCAAATAGAAGAAGACACATCAATACAGACATTTCATAGAGCAAACCAAGAGGAAGAAGACCCGTCACAGGCGGGTCTTCTCTTCGTTTCCAGCACCAGTGCCACGATACTTCGACCTCGTGGCGTTGAAGTTGTAGGAAAGGGTTAGCCCCACACACTGCGTATAGTTGTAGTAGGTTTGGTCTGTCTTGCCTATGGCGTAGTACGTAACAACCCTGTTCTCAAACGTGCGGAAGATGTCGTTGGCGTATAGAGTACACATCAGCCGTCCATTCAAGAAAGACTTCTGCAGCCTGGCATCCACCGTGAAGTTGTCACCGCGATACATGAATCCCCAATGGTTGCTACCCGTATAACTGGCTTGTATAAGCGCCTTGGTGGTGGGATTGATAACAAACCAACTCTTAATGTCGAAACTGAATTCGGGCTTGTTCAGTTTTTTTGGTGCTCCATACTTTTCTGCATCAAACATCTGCTGGTAGTAGTGCATGGTGGCTGTAGGTTGCCAGAATCCAAACTTAGGCGATGCAACGAGGGTGGCATAGACACGGTTCTGGTGATCGAAATTGGCAGGCTGGAATATGGCAATTTCCTTTTCCTCGTCGTACACCCTGCCAATATGGGTGAAAATGTCACTCTCATGGGTATAACCAGCCATGAAATTAAGCCAAGAATAAGTCAAGTTGAAATCTATGCTCTGACGCACAGAAGGGCGCAACAATGGGTTTCCACCCTCATAGAACATACGGCTGTCGTAAACAATCATAGAAGTCAGCATATTGTATGGCGGTCGGGTTATTCGCTTGCCGTAACTCAGTTGTGCGCTCCACCTACCCTTCTGCCATGCAGCCGAAAGGTTTGGGAACCAGTCGTTGTAGATTCGACTTGGTTCAGCCTGCCAGATGCCAAACGAATGGTAGTCCGTAGAAACATGCTCATATCGCAGTCCAGCATTCAGGCGCCATTGTCCCAACTGCATTTCGTATTCGGCAAAGCCGGCAACATTCTTTTCTCTCATCTCATTATCGGCTTCGGGTATGATGCTCTCTTCGTTGAAATTGTGGCCATAACTTTTCGTGCTCGTAGCCTCTGAACCACCACTCAGCACCCCCTTCCATATAGGATAAGTCAGCACCAACTTGCCTGCCGCCATCCTACGGTCTTCATTATTAAGTGTGGTGATGGTGCGATCGCCTAATTCATCGCTCAGTTCCTTTTGGCTGATTTGATTCTCCGATTCACGTTTCAGCAATGTGGCATTAAAGTCTACACCTAATTTCCCAACCTTTCCCACATAATATGTATTTAGTTCCCATGCAGGTTTGTCAGGCTCGTCGATATCCGTTTTCAGAATTATATTGCCGTAATATGCACCATTCTTCTGATAGTTCTGCTTCATGTCAGTCTTGAAATTGTTATAAAAAGACTTCTGCGATGAGAAACTCAGTCCAACAGAATGGTCGGTGTTGAAGTCGTAACTCAGACCAGCCCGATACTGTAATGCCGTCCAACTGCTCCTTACTGGCAAATCGGCATTTACAAAGAACTCATCTCTTTTTATTTGCAAAGTCTGCACTACATCTTGGTCATTGCTGTAGTGGCTGTTGTCGAGTGCCACGTTGGCAAAAGCCTCGAGACCGCCTATGCGATATTTCAATGTCAGGTCATCGTAGTTGTTCCATTTGTTGTTTTTCCATGTCTGACTGGTGGCCATCAGGCTCAGTCCGTCGCCCTGAGTCTTCAATGTTTTTATGCGAATTACTGCATTCACTTCGGCATTATATTGTGCTCCAGGGGCGGTGATGATGTCCACGCTCTTGATGTCAACCGACTTCAACTGTTTTAGTTCGCTGGCATTCCTCACCTTCTTGTTGTTGATGTATATCTCCGGTTCTCCCTTTGCCATCACCTCGAACTTGCCATCGCGCCCTTGCACCATTGGCATCATCGAGAGCAAGTCGTCGGCGGTGCCAACATCATGTAGGATGGAATGAAGCACATCTACAGTCATGCCCCCCGGAGTCATCTTGTATTGTGGTATCTCACCCTTCACAGTGACCCCATGCACCATGTAAGTTTCAGGTTGCATGGCAATAATACCCAACCTGCCAACGGGTGCGTTGCGTGTCAGCGTCTTGTATCCTATGCACGTCACCTTGACTATTATGCGTTGTGGTTGGCATGGGATGACGAAGTCACCATTCTCGTTGCTCACGCCGCCTGTGATGAAAACAGAGTCCTTGGGTGTGAGAAGCGATATCGTGGCAAAGGGAAGGGGTCGACCTTTCTCGTCGACAACATGTCCCAAGACCTTCGAGTCGGCCTTCTGCACACATTCCACATAAATGTCCATGCCATCGTAGCTCATACGCATCGGATAGAATCCCACCACTTGTTGAACAGCCTCCTTCACAGAGGCGTTTCTCAATGATGTAGTAACGGTAAAATCCTCCAATTCATCGAAGATGAAATTGATTTTATAACTCTTTTGAGAGTTGTCAATCCAGATGAGGGCATCAGAGAGCGAGATGTTCTTGAAGTCACGTGTAAGATGTTGTGCCTTTGCCATGGTAGCGAATAGGCACATTATAAAAACATATAAATATCTCATGATGGTGTACTAATTGATGGTGATGGTTTCGCCAGAGAGTGTGAGGTGTACCTTCTCGAAATGATTGATACGATTGACGATGTTTGAAAGAGTCTCCTCAGCTTCCCAGCTTAAATAAAAACGAATATTGCGTGCGGCTTCATTTATGAAAACCACTTCAACACCATAATCTTTGGATATCTGCTGCATGATTTGTTGCAGAGGGACGTTGTTGAACTGTTGGTTTTTCTTGGTGGAGTCGGTTTCCTCCATGGTAGAGTCAATACTTTGCGACTCCTTTTTCCACACCACTTCCCTTGCCAATGGTTTCTGCTGCGGCAAGGCAATGGTTTCCTGTTTATTTTCCCTTGTCTTTTGGAAATGATGAATAGCAGCATATGATATGCCGGAAAGTGCAGCCGCAGTGATGAGAATGGCAGCCCATCGCATGGGTTGGCGATGCTGTCGGTGTCCCTCCTTGAATTGGTGCCACTCCTCGTCTATGTCAGGTTCAACGATAGGAGCATCATCGAGCATCCGTTCTATTTGTTCGTCGGTGTATCGTTCCGGATGGAGCAGCATACGTATTTTCTCTTCTTTCTTCATACTTCTTTTCGGTTAAAAGTGTGACGCAGTTTTCTCAAACCTTGCACGATGTGCTTGTTTACAGCGGAGAGGCTGATACCGAGGGATTTGGAAATTTCCTTATACGACTGCTGGCCGTCATAGTGCATGTGTATGATGCGACTGGTCTGCGGAGTGAGTCGCTCATCTACGTAATTCAGCACCATTTCTGTCAGTTCGTCGTCAGTCTTTCCATCCCATGGTTCATGGGTTTCCGCAATGTCGAGTGTTTGCAACGAAGGCTCAACAATATGCCTGCGTTGTGAAATGATGTTCAGACAACGATTGCGAACGCAAGTAAGGAGGAATGTCCGCAGCGACCCCTCACGCAGTTCGATGCCACCGTCCCACAGATGTGCAAAGACATCCTGTACGGCATCTTTTGCAGCTTCGTCATCACCCAGCAGGATATGGGCGGCCCGGTACATCCTGCCGTACTCGGAGCGGAAAAGTCGTTCAAACTGTTGTTCTCTTATTTGCATCTCTCGTTGGATTTCATTCTACCTTTCTCAATTTGACTTAGTTCAAACAAGCTTGGTTCTTTGATCATTACATTTTGAAAAGCTCGCTGTTTTGACTTATATACAACGAAGCATGAAGAATCATCACCCTAAAATGCCATTTTTTTGCAAAAATAACAAAAAAGACGAATATCGCCATATGGCCATGAACGCTTTAATTATATAAAAGTCAATAATAAAATATCCAGTTCAGGTCGTCATAGGGACACCATTTACCCAATAACAATTCGAAGTAAATAACGAAAGCTCTTTGTTTCTCTGTGTATGAAAGGAATTTCTTTTTTTTCGCCTTTCATATTCCTCATAATATCCTAAGTATAATATTTAAAGTAACCCACTTGATGCCCTCCTCTGACGAACATTGATTCACTATGCCAAAAATATTGTCATTTTCATAACTTGTGTTGAACTATACAATAAATGCCTAAAATCAATGTTATAAAAATATTGAATTTCAAATGAGCAGAGATAATAGATTAGATTCAATAAAAGGTGTTTTAAGAATTTTTATTTCGAATATCCCGGGCGGTTTTCCATTCCTTTTTGCGCTCTTTAGGCGCTTCCGGTGGCTCTTCCTGTGCTTTTGTGCCTACTTTTTGTTATCTTTGCACGGCCGCAGCCTTGATAGAGGGGCTCGCAACGTTATTTTTCAACAGGCAGGTATGGCGAATAATTTCTTCCGATTCAAACAGTTCACCGTCTATCAGGACAGGTGCGCCATGAAAGTGGGCACCGACGGAGCGCTCCTGGGGGCATGGGCGCAGGGTGGGGCACGCATCCTCGATGTGGGCACCGGAACCGGCGTCGTGGCGCTGATGATGGCGCAGCGGCTCCCCATGGCCACGGTCCATGCGGTCGAGGTCGACCCGCTGGCGGCCGGGCAGGCGAACGAGAATGTGGTGGCATCGCCTTTCGCCGATAGGGTGGCGGTGCAGCTGGCTTCTCTCCAGCAGTGGGCGGCCGATGAGTCGAATGGGGCTCGCTACGATGCCGTCGTGGCCAATCCGCCCTATTTCCAGCAGGCGCTGCGCTGTCCCGACGGGTCGCGCTCCATGGCGCGGCATGATGTGTCGCTCTCTTACGACGACCTCTTCGCATCCACCGCACGGCTGCTCAGCCCTCAAGGGGTCTTCACCGTGGTCATCCCGTTCGACTGCCTCGAGGCGCTCCTCAAGGCGTCGCGCGAGCATGGCTTCCATCTCTTCCGCCGCTGCGATGTGCGCACCACACCGCGCAAGGCGCCGCGCCGCCATCTCCTCTCCTTCTCCTTGCAGCCGCCCACCTCTCCCTGCCTCCTGGAGCAAGGTGTCATCGAGGACGCCCCCGGCCACCGCTCCTCCTGGTACGCCGCCCTCCTCACCGATTTCTACCTGTAAAATCAAGCCTTCAGCAGCAACATATGTCTACACTCCTGCAGTAGCAAATGTCTACACTCCTACACTCCTAAAAAACATAGTAACCCCAGAAACTTATATCTTCATTATTTTGTTAAGAAAATAGTATTCAAATGACCTATTTCAATTTTTATGTTTTATGCGAATGTTCGCATAAAGCATTAAATGCGAACATTCCAAAAATGCGAACCAAATTCTGATGTGTCCAGTGAATAAAGGCTACTTTT
>CACYUZ010000039.1:0-29307 GCA_902777645.1 uncultured Prevotellaceae bacterium
ATGGATTCCGACCGAATAACCAAACTTTCCCGCCGATTTGCACTTCCCCCGCAATACATGCGGTGCGTCAGACAGGAAAAGCCCCGGCGGTGCGGCCTTTTGCCGCCCGTCGGGACCGTGGGATATGTCGTAGTAGAAGTGGAGGGTTACCTCCAAATGGCTCTTACTGATAGCCCTTTGAAGGTCTGGTCACCTACTCCATACCAACAGGTGTTGTCCTTCATCTCCATGGAATAGGCGAATTTATAGCCTTGGCGTTTTGTCCAGTAGGTTTCTGTCCAGTATGCGCCTCTTTCACCCACCTCCACATGCTTGTCTGCGAAATAGTATCCCGCAGCCGGCAGGAAAATAGAGTTTCCGTTGTTCCCTGTGAGCAATAGCCCCTCTACCCCATTGCGTGTGGTAAAGTCTCTCCTGCATTCTAATAAGACCTCCTTCATCTCATTGATATCTGGCATTTTCCAGTTTCCTCCCCATTTCTGCCGTGCCACGTCGTATTCCGTACCGCCTATAGACTGGCCCATGACGTCGGACCATCCTGTCTCCAGGTTGTAATAGGCATAGTTGTCCGGGCTGTAATATTCCAATTCCTCTGTCATTGCCCAGGGGTAGTGCCCTCCGAAATCTTCAGGTGATGAAGCACCGATATTGCAGCTGGCCCACAATGTCCCGCTGGGGAGCCCGAGGTCAACGGCATGCGGATGCATGATTGTATCATTCTCAAAACAGACGCTGACGACAACGGATACGGGAATGGCTGTGACGCCGTCTCCCGCGTACACCAGCTGTATTGGTCCAGACTCGCTCTCGGCGAAGAGGATGCTGTCCACTTCAGACCTGGCGAATGAAGTGAACTGCCCGTCGTTCCTGTAGACGGATATGATGTCAGATATATCTTGGGCATTCGTTGTCAGTGAGGCGACGGCCAGCACGATGGTCGCCGTAATTTTTTGGATGCTTTTCATGGTTTTGTGTATTTTATGCTGTTTCCGTTGACGGTAATGATGTAAATTCCCTTGGGCAGTCCGGCCAGCGAGATCCATGCACCTCTCTCTGTCGTTGAGGTCTCTGCTTCAACCTTCATGCCCGAGACAGTGTGGACAGAGGGGGCCTCCGTATTGCCCGCACTGCTGACGAAAATTCTGTCTCCTTGTCTGAGAACGGGAACGTTCTGCTCTTCCCTGATTCCGGTTCCCTTGCCCTTGTAGCTCATCCTCCTTATTTCTGAAGACGGAAACTCCATCCGGGAACCGTCGCATACTACCACGACGGTTTCACTGTCAAAGACTATTTTGGGGTGAGCTCCGAGGCTGCATTCTGTTGTTGTGCCGTCAGTATGCCAGAGTATTACTGTTACATCATCCTGGGCGTATGTGGAATTATTCGATATGAATAACAGCAGAAGCAGTATCCATCCAATCATGTGCTTTTTCATCTCCATAATTTGTTGCTTGCGTATTCTATTAATGTGATTTTTTTCATCTGCTCTGTCACTGAGGGCAAGTGCCGGAAAAGCGTTTCTGTGCCCTCAAAGATATAAAAAAGGGATGTAAAATCCAAGCATGTGAAAAACTAATATCGAGTTGTGAAATGAAAAAAAAGTTAAATTTTAAATACTTAAATAACAGGCATTTACAGATTCGAAATCCAAAAAATCTTGTGAAAAAATCGGCTCAAAGGCTCCGGAGCTTGTGAAATTTCGGGCAAGCCATATAGGAATCCCATTCAGTGTTTAGATGGAGGTGGCTAAAATGAGCTCCAAATCCCCGACGGTGCGGCAAAAACCGCCCGCCGGGGATTTGAAGTTTTCCTTTTTTTGAGGTTTCTTGAAAGCCCCAAGGCCTTATCTCACGAGATATTTCTTTCCTCCGCGTATGTGTGCGTGAAATGACAGAATTATTACCTCTCCAACCCTTCTGTTAAGAACCTCCTGAGATGCAGATGGGTTATGCCATTGTCATCAGACTTGGTAACCAATGGTGTCATGGAGATGACATATTTGGGATAGTTGTCCTTGATGGCACGGAGGTTGCCGAACTCACGCTCATATGTATTATCGTCGACTATAATATAAGACGCCTGCACATATATCCTTTCTCCTTTCGGCTTTGTGCAGACAAAATCAATCTCGCCTGCATGAAGTTGTCCGACCTTCACCTCATACCCCAGGCGTATAAGATGATTGTAGATGATATTCTCTATCACCTTCTCAATGTCTCTCTCGCGTGAACCACCTACAAGAGCATTACGAATGCCGTTGTCCTCAAAATAGAATTTATCGTTGCTCTCAAAAATCTTTCTTCCGTGTATGTCATACCGACTCACTTTATGAATCATGTATGATTCGCAAAGATATTTGGCATAATTGATAATAGCAGTGGAGGTAATGTTTCCCCCCTGCGACCGCATATACTTTGCAATGCTGTTGGCCGAAATTATTTTCCCTGCATTGTCGGCAAGGAAATGCACAAGGTTTTCCAGAAAAGGCACATTGCGGATATTGTTCCGCCGGATGACATCCTTCAGCAGGACGGCGTTATAGACATCTGTCTGGTACTCCCTTGCATCCTGTTCGTCGAGTCCGATCTTTTTCAAGCCAGGCAATCCGCCAAACTGGATGTACTTGGCCAACGTATCATCACTGTCGGGCAACTCGTGAAACTCCATGAATTCCCTGTAGCTTAATGCCTGGACAAAGATTTCTTTGTAGCGGCCACCTATCTTGTTGGCCAAATCGCCACTGAGCATGTTGGAGTTTGAGCCCGTTACGACGATTTCAATATCGGGCTCCTCATAGTAACTGCGAATGCTGTTCTCAAAGCCTTCTATATCCTGAACTTCATCTATCAAGATGTAGTTGGTCTTTGTTTTGTCTCGCCGTTCATCAATATAGGCATTCAAGTCGCGGTCAGTCTTGATGTTGCCAAACTCATGTTTTTCTTTGTCAATGAAGATAATGTTTGCGTGAACATCTTCTGCCACTTTATCCCTAAAGAGGCGCAGGGTGTAACTCTTCCCAACCCTTCGCTGGCCGACGATGATAATGATGGTGTCCTTACCAAGATACTTCGCAATCTTGTCAAGATAACGATGCCTAACTATTGCCTTCATTCCTTTTGTAGATGAAATTTGCCGCAAAGATAACGATTTTATCTTTTATAAAAGACAAAAGTTCTGTTTTTTTATACTTTGTCTTTCATAATTCTCCTTTTATTCACCAGTATTACATGTGATGAGCCCTAAAAATATGATAAAAATCGATTACAAGGCCTTATATTTGAATTCCCAAATAGTTGTCTTATGATAGTGGAAAAAGCGGACAAATGCTTATTTTTGCAGTGTTAAAGGAATATTACGATGAAAATAGGTGTTTTTTGTTCTGCCAATAGCAGTATAGACCAAGATTTTTTTACCTTGACCGATGAATTGGGGCGCTGGATGGGCCGGGAGGGCCACACGCTGGTGTATGGCGGCTGCAACATGGGACTGATGGAATGTGTGGCCAAAGCGGTGCATGAGACGGGCGGCACGGTGATAGGCGTGATACCCCGCCTGCTGGAGCAGGGCGGCCGGCTCTCGCAGTATATCGACGTGCAGATACCGTGCGACAATTTGAGCGACCGCAAGGACCTGATGCTGGCCCAGGCCGATGCCTTTGTGGTGTTGCCCGGCGGTATAGGCACACTCGATGAGCTCTTCACGCTGGCAGCCTCGGCCACCTTGGGCTACCACGGCAAACCGCTTGTGGTGTACGATATGAAAGGCTTCTGGCAGCCATTGTTGCGGCTGCTCGAGACACTCGAGGCGCAAGGTCTGGTAAGAGGCCGCTTTGCCGACTATATCAAGACCGCCAGCACCCATGACGAGGTGGTGCGGCTTCTGGAGCAAATGTGAAACGGGAAAGGCTACCGCCTGCCGCCCATGAGCAGGTAGGTGATAAAGGGCAGGTGCTTCCGCATCAGTTTGTAGAGCACCAGTCCCACCACCACGAGGATGGTAACGGTGAGCAGGTAGTAGACGATGGCCAGCACATCGTTGTAAGGCTTGAGCAGTCCGCTCTGGAAGAGCGGCATGAGCAGTCCGAGCAGCAGTGAGTGGTAGGCGAAGATGAAGAAGCTGGCATTGCTCAGCGTCATGTTCACATACCAGGTGCCGGAGCGCACCATATTGGTGGTGAGCGACATGCCGAACACCAGGCCAATGACATACTCCACACGATAGAGGAAGTCGGAGGCCCAGAACTGCTCGAGCACGATGAGCAGCACAAGGCAGATGGCCGCCGGTATCATGTAGGGCATCATGGCCACGATAAACTCCTTCTTCTTGATGCTGTAGTAGGCGCCGAAACCGAAGAAGAGCCAGCAGTCGGGGTTGAGCCCCACGATGTCGGGCCAGTAGTTGAAGGCGAAGATGATGGCCAGAAAAAGGAGCCATCTCACGATAGGCCGCTTGCCACCCAACTTGATGAAGGCGTTGACCAGGAGGTAGACAAGGGGTGAGAAGAGCATCACAATCATCAGGTCGCGTATGAACCAGAACTGAATGGCCACGGGCGCCTTGATGCTTCCGTCGCCATTGATGGCGCCTATGTTCCAGAAAGCCATGAGCCAGTCGGTGAACGCCATGTCGCCCGCTGCCTTGTGTATCACGGGGCGGTTGGCGAGGAAGAGGCCCGCCACGAGCACTATGATGAGGTAGAGCAGGTTCCACAGCATGTAAGGCACGAAGAGCGACTGGAACCGCCTGATGAGCTTCTTGATGTAGAGATTGATGGAGAAGGCGCCCGACTTGAAGAAGAGATAGCCCGCAATGAAGAAGAAGAAAGGATTGGCGATGGGGGCTATGCGCTGGGATATGACGTCGATGACACCGCTGGCCACAGCCAAGTTGGCCCACTCATCGCTGATGGTTCGGTAGTTGCAGTGACTGAACAGAACCATCACGATGAGCGGGAACCGGATGAATGCGATAACCTTTGACTGAAGGTCGGTGGGTTTCATCGGCACACAATAATGATTTTTACCTGTCGGCTATCAGCCGCTCGGCCACAGCGCGGCCCAGTGCCTCGCACTGCTCGCGCACGGTGGGATTGACGGCCTGTTTCATCTCCACGGGAGTGCCCACGGCCTCGAAGTGCAGGTGGTTCTCGTTCCACTGCTGAATCTTCTCGGCGGCCTTGCTGGCCCAGCTGTAGCTGCCGAACCAGGCAATGAGGCGGTTTTTCATGTCCTTGCCGCTGATTTCGGAGAGCAGCACGTCCATCTCGTGGTAGAGCCCCGTGTTGTAGGTGGGAGCGCCCACGATGAGCGCCTTGTAGCGGAACAGGTCGCGCAGGATGTAGGAGTGGTGGGTTTTCGACACGTTGTACATCACGATATTCTTGATGCCGGCGCTGCTGGCAGCCTTGGCTATGATCTCGGCCATGCGCTCGGTGTTGCCGTACATGGTGCCGTAGCATATCACGATGCCCTCCTCAGCCTGGTAGCGGCTCAGGCGGTCGTAGATGCCGATGACCTTCTGCACATGCTCGTGCCACACGGGTCCGTGGGTGGAGCAGAGATAGTCGAGCTGCACGCCGGCCAGCTTCTTGAGCGCGTTCTGCACGGGCGTGCCGTATTTGCCCACGATGTTGCTGTAGTAGCGCACCATCTCGAGCCAGAAGGTGTCGCAGTTGATGTCGGCGTCGATGATGCCGCCGTTGAGGGCGCCGAAGCAGCCGAACGCGTCGCCCGAGAAGAGCACGTGGCTGGTGGTGTCGAGTGTCACCATCGTCTCAGGCCAGTGCACCATGGGGGTAAGCACAAACTGCAGGGTGTGGGCGCCCAGCTGGAGCGTATCGTTGTTCTTCACCTCCACCAGATTGTCGGCGATGCCGTAGAAGCCCTCGGCCATGCCGAATGTCTTCTTGTTGCCCACAATCTTGATTTCGGGATAGTATTTGCGTATCAGGGCGATGGACCCGCTGTGGTCGGGCTCCATGTGGTTCACCACGAGATAGTCGATGGGGCGGTCGCCTATCACCTCGTGTATATTCTCAAGATATTGGATAAAGAAGTCCACCTCCACGGTGTCGATGAGGCAGATTTTCTCGTCGACGATGAGATAGGAGTTGTACGACACTCCGTTGGGCAGCGGCCACAGGCCCTCGAAGAGTTCCTTGTTGCGGTCGTTGACGCCTACATAGTAGATTTGGTTGGTTATTTCAGGCATGATGTATATGTTAGTGATTTGATGTTTACCAGTCGTAGGCCGACTCCTGTTCCTCGGCCTGTTTCTTCATCTGCTCGCCAAACTCCACCGAGATGCTGTTGTTGATGCTTTGGCAACAGTTGGCCGAGAAGAGCTGTGCGCAGTGTATAATCTTGTCCCAGATGCGGGCGGGCAGTCCGCGCTCGAGCGCCTCGCGCGTGATGCCGTAGCACATCAGTCCGTAGATGAATCCGGCGTTGAAGTTGTCGCCGGCTCCGATGGTGCTCACGGTGTCGGTCTCGATGATGGGATAGCTCTTCTTGATGCCGCGTGTGGCCCTCAGCTCCACCGGCTTGCGGCCCTGGGTATAGATGAAGTTCTTGCAGTAGAAGGAGATCTCGGCGTTGTACACCTTGTCGGGGTCCTCCTTGTTGTACAGCACCCGGAAGTCTTCGTCGCTGCCCCTCACAAAGTCGGCATATTCCAGGTTCTCCAGCAGGTTGGGCGTGATTTTCATCACGTCGTTCTTGTGCGAGGCCCTGAAGTTGACGTCATAGTAGAGGATGGCGCCTTTACTGCGGGCATGCTCCAAGAAGCCGAGCACCTGCGGGCGGATGGCGGGGTTCACGGCATAGAAGGAGCCGTACATCACGATGTCGTCTTCGTTGATTTCGGGGTAGGCATAGTCGAGCCGGTCGTTCAGGTGGTCCTTGTAGAAGAGATATTCGGCCTCGTTCTCGCTGTTGAGGAAAGCGAGCGAGATGGGCGACTTACTGTCGGGATACACGTTCACGTTGTCGGCGTTCACATGGTTGTCTTTGAGAAACTGTATGATGTTCCTGCCCACTCTGTCGTTGCCGGCCTCGCTGATGAACGAAGCGTTGACGCCCGCCCTGCCGAGCGAAATGATGCCGTTGAACACCGAGCCGCCCGGCACTGCGCCGATGGGCTGCTCGTTTTTGAAAATGATGTCGAGAACGGTCTCGCCTATACCTATAACTTTTCGCATGGAAACCTCCTGTTGATGTTTGCTGTAAATAATCGTTTGCAAATTTAGATAAAAATCCCGAATAATGGCAGCAAAGCAAGAATAATTTGTAACTTTGCCCACCGAAATGGGATACAACACACACACCCTCTCGTGCGGACTGCGCGTCATACACCTGCCGTCGCAGTCGCCTGTCTGTGTCTGCGGCTACGGCATCAATGCCGGTTCGCGCGACGAATTGCCCGGCGAGGAAGGCCTGGCCCACTTTTGCGAGCACGTCACCTTCAAGGGCACCCGCCGCCGACGTGCCTGGCATGTGCTCAACTGCTTGGAGCGTGTGGGCGGCGAGCTCAACGCCTTCACGGGCAAGGAAGACACCGTCTATTACGCCATGCTGCTGCGCGAGCACCTGCCGCGCGCCATCGACCTGCTCACCGACATCGTGTTCCACAGTGAGTATCCGCAGCGGGAGATAGACAAGGAGGTGGCCGTGATATGCGATGAGATAGAGAGCTACAACGACTCGCCCGCCGAGCTGATATACGACGATTTTGAGAACCTTGTGTTCAAGGGCCACCCCCTTGGGCACCATATTCTGGGCAACGCAGAGCAGTTGCGCACCTATACTACGGCCCATGCCCTCCGTTTCACCCGCCGCCACTACCGGCCCGAGAATGCCGTGTTCTTCGTGTCGGGCGGACAGGACTTCGGCCGGATAGTGCGCCTGCTGGAGAAAGCCCTGGCCGACTATCCCGCCGCCGCCCCCCTTATTCCCGACCTGGATGCCGTGCCCCTCGGCCAGGAAGAGCCTGCCCCGCAGCTGCAGGAGGTGCACCGCGCCACCCACCAGGCCCATGTGCTGGTGGGCTGCCGTGCCTACGATGTGCGCCACCGGCTGCGCATGCCCCTCTATCTGCTCAACAACCTGCTGGGCGGTCCGGGCATGAACACCCGCCTCAACCTGTCGCTGCGCGAGCGCCGTGGGCTGGTCTATACCGTGGAGAGCTCCATGGTGAACTATTCCGACACCGGACTGTGGTCGGTCTATTTCGGCTGCGACAGCCATGATGTGAACCGCTGCCTGCGCCTTGTGAGAGGCGAGCTCGACCGCCTGATGCGCCATCCGCTCACCCCGCGCCAACTGGCCGATGCCAAGCGCCAGCTCAAGGGGCAGATAGGTCTGGCCTGCGACAACAGAGAGTCGTTTGCCCTGAGTTTCGGCAAGAGTTTCCTGCACTACGGCTGGGAGCGCGACATCGAGGCTCTGTACCGCACCATCGACGCCATCAGCGCTGAGCAACTGCACCAGGTGGCCTCTGACCTCTTCGCTCCGGAGCGGCTCACCACCCTCATCTACCGATAAGCAGGGGGAAGCACGATATACATTTGACTTTTTGTTAAGATGCTGTTTTATAGTGAGATAGCATTGTCGTAATGGTGTTTCCGGCATTTACAAATGTGCTGTGGGTATTGTTTTTCTCATAAATAGCCATTATCTTTGCATTGACAACCATTCAATCAACTCTCTGTTTAAAGGCGCCGAAAACAGACCTAAAGCAATACCATTATGAAAAAGCTATTACTCACAGTCAGCATCCTGCTCTCTCCGGGCATGTTCGCGGTGGCACAAGAGGGCCAGCCGTCTCTCCAGTCCATCTACCAGCAGTTTGCCTTCACCTTGTATGATAAGGTGATGGAAGAGAGTGTCGACAACAATATCTTCTCGCCCCTCTCGGCCCAGATAGCCCTCTCCATGGCGCAGAACGGCGCTGCCGGCAATACCCTCGCACAGATGCAGGAGGCACTCGGCACCACCGGCTACACCACCGAGCAGGTGAACGACTACAACAAGAATCTTACGGCCGAAATCACCTATCGGCCTCCCTTCGATTACGATGCGGCCAGTAAGGAAGACCGTGATGCCTACGACACCTCCAATCCCAAGTGCGAATTGTCCAACGGGCTATGGAGCCAATATGGATTCCCGCTGTACGACAGCTACCGGCTGCTGCTCGAGGACCAATACCAGGCTGCCACCGGCGAGGTCGACTTTGGCTCGCTGGAGGGGATAAACGAGATCAACCAGTGGGTGGACGAGAAGACCCACCACCTGATACCCTCTATCCTGGACAGTCCCAATCCCTTCATTACCATGCTGCTTGCCAATGCCCTCTACTTCAAAGGCTCTTGGACCTATGCCTTTGACGAGATGGGCACCACCAAGAACGACTTCCGCTTGACTGACGGCAGCAGCATCGAGGTAGACATGATGAATCAGCGTGAAGTGTTTTCAACCGCCACCACCGACCAGTTTCGCACAGTAACCTTGCCTTATGGCACGGGCTCCTTCTCTATGACCATCTTCCTGCCCTTTACCGACGAGCTGCCCGCCCTGACCTGTGATGCCTGGCTCGCCGCCATGAACACCTCTTCACCCAAATATGTGGCACTGCACCTGCCGAAGTTTGAGATAGAAGGATTGTATTCGCTCAATAATGCCCTGCAGGCGTTGGGCATGACAGAGGCTTTCGCTGGCAATGCAGATTTCAGCCTGATGAGTTCTGTTGCACTTTCCCTTGACCGAATTATGCAGTGTGCCAAGATTATCGTCGACGAAGAGGGCACCGAAGCTGCTGCCGTCACCTTTATGGACTGGAACTCGGGTACGGGTGAAGACCCCGATGTGCAGGTGGATTTCATGGTAGATCATCCTTTCTATTTCACCATTGAGCACCAGCCCACCAAGACCCTTCTCTTCATGGGCCGTATGTGCCAGAGCAAGGGACTGGCCGCCTCGCCCGACGGCATCGCCGTTCCGAAGGCCACACCGCAGACTTCCAATCCTGCCATTTATGACCTGAGCGGCCGGCGGCTGCCCGCAGCTCCGCAGCGGGGTATCTATATACAGGGCGGAAAGAAACGGGCCGCCCACTGAACAAGAAACTGTAACCTGCCGTAAGATGAAGCGAAGTGCCCAAGCATTTGCCGTAGCCCTGCTCCTGTCTGTCGCATTTTTTTCCACAACCTGTGGAGGACAGGCAGGAGAAGGCGGGGCCGACTCCACCGCCATGGTGGAGCGGCTGTATGGTGAGAGCAGAGCGCTCTATGCGGCACACCAGGAAGACAGCGCGCTGGCGGTGCTGCTGCGTGCGGCCGACTACGCCGGGAAAGGTACTGCCGACACCCTGCGCTACCGTCTGTATGGCGCTCTTGCCCAGGCCTATGAACGGAAAAACCTCTTCTCCATGCAGGAGACCTATTTGCGCCGCCAGTTGGCCACGGCCGAGGCTTTGCATGATGCGGCAAAGACGGCCTCCGGCCATTTCGCCCTGGGGGTGTCGCTCTATGCGCAGGGCCACGACCGGCAGGCCCTGCAGTATCTGGCCAAGGCATACGATACGGCACCGGCCGATTCGGCCCACTTCCGTGCCCGATGCCAGTTGATGCGCGGCCAGGTGTTTCTGCAGACCGAGGACAACGACTCGGTGGCAGCTGCCCTGCGGCAAGCCCGTAGCGAATATGCCGGCATCGACCGTCAGGAACTCTACCACCTCACAGAGGCATATCTCCTGTCGAACACCGGCCACGACACGGAGGCCGCCGCCCGCATACGCCAGCACCTGACCACCGACAGCCTGTATGCCCGTGTGGAGCAACTGAGTCTGCTGGTGGACATAGAGGAGCGGCAGGGCCGCCTGCGGCAAGCCCTCGACGATGCCCGCCTGCTGCTGGCACTGACCGACAGCGTGGCGGCCAGAGAAGCCTCTGAGTCGATGGCCAGGATACACCAGTTGCAGCATGAAGAGCAGATGCAGCTGGCCGCTGCCCGCCAGGAGACGCTGAAAGCCAAAGCCCGCGCCAGGATATGGGGACTGCTGGCCCTGCTCCTCGCTGTGGTGGCTGCTGCCCTGGCCGCCGTGGTCCTGCTGCGCCGCCGTGTGGCTGTGGCCCGTCAGGCCGAGCTGGAGGCCCTCCGGCTGGCTGAGGATGCCCAGCGGAGCGAGGCGGAGACCCGTGCCCTCAATGAAGACCTCCAGCGGCGCTACTACGAGCATCTCTACGCCATCCTGCTGCCCATTCTGAACGCCAAGCGCAGCAGCAGCGGCCATATAGACCTGAACGAGAAGTCGTGGCAACTGATAGAAGAGAACACCGACCTGGTGCTGCCGCGGTTCACCCGCCAGTTGCGCCGGAACCATGCCTCGCTCACCGACGAGGACGTCAGGTTCTGCTGCCTTGTGGCCATGCGCGTGCCCAATCCTGTGATGGCCAACATCTACGGCATAGCCCCCTCGTCGGTGGCGGTGCGCAAGCAGCGCATGAAAAAGAAACTCGATGAGTGTGTGGTCAACGAGACGTTGGAAACCTATTTGTCAAAATACAGCCTATGAAACACCTGCCGCTCCTGATACTGATAGCACTCGTCAGTGCCGTCCTGCCCTTGCAAGCCCAAGAGGTGTGGAAAGAAGGCACACAGTGGACCGTGTCCTATATCACCGGCGAGACTTACACCTACACCCTTGAGGCACCGGAGGAGATAGACGGCGTGACGTATCTGCCCCTGACGTGGGACTTCCATACCCTGGGCTATGTGCGGGCGGAAAGAGGCGATACACTCGTCTATGCGCGCATCGCCACGGCCAACGGTCCGTCGGACGAGTTCCTCCTCTACGATTTCGGCACATTCGAGCCCGGCACCCAGATACAATATAGTGTGACCGACAGTATGGGCCTTGAAATCAACTTGTGTTCGGAAATCATCGATGCGGCTGGCCTCAGCTATTACCCTGACGTGATAACCGAAGGCGACCTGCTGCCCTGCTATGACGGCATCCTGTTCAAGGTGGGATGCCTGGGCGGACCTTTTGAGTTGGTGGAAGAGTGTATCAATTTAGGAGAATGGAACACAGGCAATGATAAGCCCAAGCGCAAGAACATCAGTCACACGGTGCTGCGGCTCAATGGGCGGAGTGCGCAGATTGATTGCTCGGGCATCGTGACACCGGCCTTGCCATCCGCTATAGCCCATGGTCTCTACGACCTGAGCGGGCGGCGGCTGCCCGCTGCTCCGCAGCGGGGTCTCTATATTCAGGACGGGCAGAAACGGGCAGCCGTTCGCAGAGAGCCTTAGGGCGCACCGCTATTTCACGTCGTGGCAGCGGGCAGTGTAGAACTGCTTGAAGTCGCTCCACTTATAGTAAGGATACTGGCTGGTGGGCACGGGCAACCGGGCCTCCTCGCCATTGAGCAGGCACTTCACGAGAATGTCGTGGGTGCCTTTTTTGCCGCGGTAGAACACCAGCTGCAGGTTCGACGCCTTGCACGTCTCCCAACTCTGGTAGCAGTTTTTCACCTCGTAGGGGTCGGTGGGGTCAAGGTCGGCCCCGTTGATGCCCATGAGCACGGTGAGCGGTCCCAGACAGCTGTCGTGGCCGAAACGCAGGTCGGCCACCCGGTCGCTGCGGCCCTCCACCACGTCTTCGGCTTTCTTGAGGATGTCCTGCAGGATGGGTATCATCTCATACTTGCCGGAGAACACCCAGGAGTAGGAGCCCAGGTTGTCGCCTTCCCACTGGCGGGCCACCTCCTCGTCGGTTAGGATGTTGCCCATCATGCCCTCATGGCCGATGTTGGGCAGCGAGGTGTAGAGGTTGATGAGATTGGAGCCGATGTGGTGGGCATCGCCCGGCAGACTGTCGGTGCTGGTGAAGACCCGCTTCAGGATGATGTCGCGCAGCGGGTAGTAGTTCTTAAACTGGTCGCGGTTGGCCTCGTAGCGCGGTTTGGCCTTGGGGTAGTGGTGCTTCACGGGGTTCTGCCCGTCGGTGGGCACCACGCCGTCGAGGGTGAAGCGCGACGACTGCTCCCTGATCTCTATCTTCGGGTTGCACTGCACCAGTTCCTGGCAGAAAGCCGACATGCTGATCACGCAGCGCCCCGAGAGCGATGCGATGGCCAGCACATTGCCTCCCTTCTTGAATACATCGGGGAAGTTGCCGTACATATTGCGGGCGATGAACTGATGCTGCTCCCATCCCAGTTGGGTGAGTTCGGTCACACCCGTCATGAGCTCCTCTTTCGCCTCCATGAACCGGCGGTAGAACGCCTCGCCCTCGGCGGTGAGCTGGCGGCGCTCATGGGCGGTGCTGAGCAGCGTGTCGAGCTCGTTGTAGAGGCTGTGGCTCCAGTAGTAGCGTGAGCCGTGGCGGGCATAATGGCTGATGTAGAACGGCTTGTAGCCCTTGGGCGCCTTGGTGAGCGGGTGGGTCACCATGGGGTAGGGGTAGTCGGTGCCGAAAGCTTTCTTCGGGTCGGCTTTCAGTTGGCCGAGCGGGTCGGTGCCCTGTGCGCCTGCAGTGAGTGCGGTGAGGGCGAGTAGGAGGGAAAGTATCAGTTGCTTCATAGTGGTAATATTTGTTCTGGATGACAAAGATAAGGAAAAAATTTGTTCGCCGAAAAAAATAATGCTGTAGCTTTGTAAAATGGCAGAATGGCGGCTGTTTTTCGCCGTTTCGGTGACAGAGCGGCAAGAAAGGCGTCGCACATGCATATTTATGCCGGAAAATCACTACCTTTGCAACTTGAACCCCCATAAAAATGCGATTGTAAAAATATCATCACACAATGAAGAAAAGACTCCTTTCCCTGGCCGCAGCCTTCCTGTTGGGTATAGGCCTGCTGAGAGCTATCCCCGCCCATCCCGGCAAGGTGGCCGTGACCCAGCCCGACGGCACCACAGTGACCCTCCAGCTGCATGGCGATGAATACCTGCACTACACCACCACGGCCGACGGCTACACCGTGATGAAAGACAGCCGAGGCTACTATGTGTATGCCCGCCAGGAGAGCGGCCGCCTTGCCGCCAGCCAACTGGTGGCCCACGACGAGGGGCAGCGCACGGCAGCCGAGAAGGCTTTTCTGGCCAGTGCGCCGAAGCACCTGATGCCCGAGATGACCCCGGCGGCTGTGCAGACCCGTAAAGCCATGCGTGCCCGCGGCGAGGAGACAATGGCCGCGCGCCGCGCCGGCGAGTACGACTACAGCCAGTTTCGCGGCCTCCTGATATTGGTGGAGTTCAACGACCGCTCCTTCTCGCGCAGTGACTATGCCGAGATTATGGAGCACATGGTGAACGATGTGAACTACACCGGCTACATGCGGGAAAACGGCGGCAAGGAAACCTACTACGGCAGTGTGCACGACTACTTCAGCGACAGCTCCAACGGAAAGTTCCAGCCACAGTTTGATATCGTGGGCCCCGTGACGGTGAACTACAGCCAGTATGACCCCAAAGGCACGGAGAATGCCATCAGCATCCTGGTCGACGCCATCAATGCCGCCGACGAGGAGGTCGACTTCAGCCAGTATGACGGCGATGGCGACGGTGTGGTAGACCTGGTCTACTTTATCATGGCCGGCAACGGCGCCAACTACGGCGGCAACGACCAGCGCCTCTTCTGGCCCCACCGGTCGGTAATCTACGACCCCAACACCTATAGCTATATCCTGAAAGACAATGTCTATCTCGGCGACTATGCCAGTTCGGTGGAGCTGCAGGGCTTCACGGCCTATCCCAGTTCGGTGAAGATAGACGGCATTGGCACCATCTGCCATGAGTTCAGCCATGTGCTCGGACTCCCCGACTTCTACGACACCAACTATGCCCAGCAGGGGCAGAGCGCCGACCCCGGCGAGTGGTCGCTCATGTCGGGCGGCAGTTATCTGAACGACAGCAAGAACCCCGTGTCGTATTCACTCTATGAGAAATGGTCCGTGGGCTTCATCGGCGACGACGAGGTGCAGCTCATAGACACTGTGGGCAGCTTCAGCCTGGAGAATGTGGCCACCTCGCACAGCGGCTACCGCATCAACACACCCCGGCAGGACGAATACTTCATGCTGGAGAACCGGCAGCGCACCGGGTGGGATGCCTATCTGCCCGGCCACGGCATGCTGGTGTTCAGGGTGGATGAGAGCAACCAGCATGCCTGGTGGAGAAACACCGTGAATGCCGATGCATCGCACAACTACTACGAGCTGGTGCGGGCCGGAGGCGCCAACAGCCAGAATGCCGGCACCGACCCCTATCCCGGACGCAACGGTGTGACCACGCTCGACAACACCACCGAGCCCGGCAACCTGCTCACCTGGGCCGGCGACCCCTGCCACTACGGACTCGCCAACATCAAGGAGCAGGGCGGCGTGGTGACCTTTGATGTGGTGGACGTGAATGTGCTCACCGCCCTCAATATGGCAGAGACCCTCGCCGTGCCGCAAGGCCTCGCCCTTGCCGTGCCTTTGGAGACCGTTCCCGCCTATGCGCCCTATGAACTGACTTGGACCACCAGCGACCCCGCTGTGGCCACGGTCGATGAGAAAGGGCGTGTGACCGGCGTCTCGGCCGGCAGCGCTGTCATCACGGCCACGGATGTGGCCGGACTCTCGGCCTCGTGCACGGTGAGCGTGTTTGAGTCGGCCACTGCCGACAATATCGCCGCCTTCAAGGCCTTCCCCGCCGACGGCGAGGGCGTGCTGTACCTGCACGACGCCCAGGTGGTGTACAAAGACCAGAAAAACGGCGAAGACCACTACTTTGTGCGTGATGCCACCGGCAGCATCCTGCTGCAGCATCCGGGCTTTGACCTGAAGCAGAACGAGGTGCTCAATGGTGCCGTGTATGGCAAGTTCAGCACCGATAACAGGATGCCGCTGCTGCTGCCTGTCGACGGTCTGACCGGCGACAGCGACCTGGAGCGTGCCGAGGGCGAGGAGGCGCAGCCCCGCCCAGTGCGTCTGCCCGAGCTGACCGATGCCGACCTGGCCGACCTGGTGACGCTGCAGGAAGTGCGTGTGGGCACGCTGAAAGAGGGCAAGAGCAGCTATGCCATGGCCTTCGACGGCGATACCAATGTGTTCATCTACAACCGCTTTGTGATAAAAGACCTGAGCATGCCCAAGAACTATGAGAAGAAACTCTTCGACATCACCGGCATCTATGGCAGCCGCGGTTTCGAGGTGGCGGGTGTGGCCTACAACGACATCTATCCCGTGCAGAAGATGAAGGTGGTGGGCGATGTCTCCGAGGCGTCGGTCGGCGGCATAGAGGTGGCCGAGACTGCCGAGACCCAGGTCTACGGCATCGACGGCAGCAAGTTGAAGACCGCCAGCCGCCCCGGTATTTATATTGTAAGAAAGGGAGAAAAAGTAGTCAAGATGGTGAAACCGCTCCGATGAGACTTTTCTCATCGGAGCGGTTTCCGCACCTTGACCGTCAAGGTTCAGAATAAAGCACCTGAACGACGGTCTGACCCACCGCCTTCAGGGTGTTCTTGTCGATGTGGTCCATGTCGTCGTTCACCGTGTGCCAGGTAGGCCCGAACGAGCTCTCGCGGCAGTGGGGGTAGAAGGGGATGACATCGACCATGGGAATGCCCGCCTTTTGGTTCACGGGTATATGGTCGTCGGTCACGTTGCCGCCCTCCTTGAAGGGGAAGTAGCCGCTGTATCCGGCGGCATGGGCAGCGCTCCACACCTTGTCGACGATGCTGCCGGCCAGCCGTCTCGACTCACCCTCCTGGTGGAACTGTGCGCCCTCGCCGCCCACCATGTCGAGCAGGATGCCGAAGCGGGTGGTGTAGCCCTCCGGCTGATAGTGCGAGGCCCAGTAGTCGGCGCCCAGCGCCCATCCGCCGTCGCCGGTGTGCTGGTTGTCCCATTGCGGGCATCCCCAGTCCTCGGCGTCGAAGCAGATAAAGTCGACCCCCACATTGAGCGAGTCGTTCTGCTGCAGCAGGCGTGCCAGTTCTATCATGACGGCCACTCCGCTGGCGCCGTCGTTGGCGGCCATCACCGGGGTGCGCCAGTTGGCGCTGTCGGGGTCGTTGTCGGCCCAGGGGCGGCTGTCCCAATGGGCGGCTATGAGCACATGCTCGGCGCGTTCGGGCTTGTAGCGCGCTATGATGTTGGTGCTGCGCAGCGCAGTGCCGTTGTAGGCCGTGAGGGTGGCCTGCTGCATCTCCACGGTGCAGCCCAGGCGTTCAAACTGTGTCTTGATCCACTGTGCGCACTGCTCGTGGGCCGGGCTGTTCATCACACGCGGTCCGAAGGCGCACTGCGCGTAGCAGTAGGCCAGTGCCGAGTCGGCGCTGAAGTCGGGTCCTTTAGGCGCCACGGTGATGATTTTGTGTTTTATCTTGCCCGATTTGTCGCACGAGGCGCCGGTTCCTATCAGTATGGCCGCCATGCAGAGCACGGCAGGCAGTATTTTTCTTATTCGCATGGTTCTTTTTGGTGTTAAGGAGTGTCATAGTTTGCGCTGGCTTTGCACCTGGGCCATGAGCCGCACCCAGTTGCCGCCCCATATCTTCTGTATGTCGCGTTCGTTGTACTTGCGCCGCAGCAGGGCCAGCGTGAAGTTGATGAGTTCCGACGAGTCGGCCAGGCCCGGTATGCCGCCGCCGCCGTCGAAGTCGGTGCCCAGTCCCACATGGTCTACTCCCATGATGCGTATGGCATGCTCCAGGTGGTCGATGGCGTCGAGCACGGTGGCCTGTCCCTCCTTGCGCAGGAATCCGCTGTAGAGGGTGATGTGGGCCACACCGCCCTTGCGGGCCAGTGCCCGCAGTTGGTCGTCGGTCAGGTTGCGCGGCACGTCGCACAGTGCGCGGCAGTTGCTGTGGCTGCACACGATGGGTGTCTTGCTCATGTCGAGTGCGTCGTAGAAGCTTCGTTCGTTGGCATGGCTCAGGTCTACCATGAGTCCGCAGCGGTTCATCTCGTGTATCACCTTCTCGCCGAACTTCGACACGCCGTCGTTGGTGTTGCATCCCACGGCGCTGTCGCAGATGTCGTTGTCGCCGTTGTGGCACAGGGTGATATAGACCACACCCCGCTGTGCGAAGTATTTCACGTTGGCCAGGTCGTGGTTGAGCGCGATGCCGTTTTCGATGCCGAACATGATCGACTTGCGCCGCTTGCGCTTGTCCTCGTACAGGTCGGCCGGTGTGCGCGCTATGCTCAGGTAGCCCCTGTTGCCCCGCACGATGCCCTCTATCTTGTCGAAGATGAGGTCGGCATACTCCTTGGGTGTGTTCACATCGAAGGCCACCTTCGAGGAGAACGTCTCGCCCATCTTGGGTTGCGGCAGATAGGCCGCCATGATGACGGCATCCTGCCGTCCCTCGGTCATTTTGTGCAGGTCGACGAGGATGCGGCTGTCGCGCTGGTCGAATTTCACCCCTTCGTGGAAGAACATGGGCGTGTCGCAGTGCGTGTCGAGGGTGAGCACGCGCTCGTGTATGCGTTTGGCGGCGTAGAAGTCGTCGGCGCTTCTCACCAGCCACTCAAAGAGCTTCAGACCGTCCTGCTCCAGGCATTCCGGGTGCCACTGCACGCCCAGCAGCATTTTCTGCTCGTTGCTCTCTATGGCCTCGATGGTGCCGTCGGCGGCCCGTGCGGTGACATGGAAGTGCGGTCCGGGGTCGGCCACGGCCTGGTGGTGGAACGAGTTGACGTAGATGCGCTTGCGCTGGTATATCTCGTGCAGCATCGAGTCCATCTCGATGTCGACGGAGTGGGTGGGCAGGTTGCGGTCGCCCTCCTGCGTGTGCTTCACGGGGGCTGTCCATGCAGGGGCCGCCTCTTCAGCGCCCTTCTTCTTGTCGCCCTTCTTCTTGCCCTCCGTCTCGGGTTCGGTCTTGGCGGCGAGCGAGCGGGCGGTGTCGATGTCCTGGTCTATCCGGCCGCCCAGCGCCACCGCCATGGTCTGCACGCCCCTGCAGATGCCCAGGATGGGTATCTGCCGGTTGTAGGCCAGTTGGGTGATGAGCAGTTCGGGCAGGTCGCGTGTGGCGTTGATGCGGTGCAGCTGAGCGATGGGCTCCTCGCCCGCCCAGAGCGGGTTGATGTCTGCGCCGCCCGTGAGGAGCAGTCCGTCGAGGTGGTCGAGCGTGTTGATGATGGCCTCCTGGCTGCTCAGCGGCGGTATGATGACCGGCACGCCGCCGGCATCGGCCACTTGTTGGTAGTAAGCGCGTTCCATGGTAGCCATGCCGTCGTTGAAATTGGCGGTGACGCCGATGACGGGACGGTGCGGGGCTTCGGGGAACACATCGTAGAATGGAGTGAGATGCTCCTTCAGGTCGAACGATTCCATAAGCAGTATGCGGTCCTCCTAATCGTTATCGTCGGTGATGACAGGAATCTCCCGCTTGATGCTCTGTTCGAGCGAGATGAGGGTCTCTGTGGCCACCACGCCGGGTATGCCCTGCAGCTGGTTGTTGAGCAGGTCCATGAGCTGTTCGTTGTCGCGTGCGAAGAGTTTCACCAGCATGGTGTAGGGGCCTGTGGTGAAGTGGCACTCCACAATCTCGGAGATGTGGACCAGGCGCTCCACCACGCTCTTGTACATGCTGCCCCGCTCCAGGGTGATGCCCACATAGGTGCAGGTGGTGTAGCCGATGCTCTTGGGGTTCACATCGAAGCCGCTGCCGGTGATGACACCGTCTTCGCGCATGTGCTGCACGCGCTGGTGAATGGCGGCGCGCGATACGTTGCACTCTGCCGCCACATCCTTGAACGGGATGCGGGCATTCTGCGAGAGGATGCTCAATATTTTTTTGTCCAACTTGTCTAATTTGTCCATGTACTTGATGATGAGTGTTGTTCAGTTTTTTTATAGTATTGACATTTTGAAAGCAAAAATAGGGATTTTTTGTGATACTTCCAATGATTTGGGGCGAAAATATGGTTGCGGAGCGCATTTTTGCTTTCTTTTGCTTTCTTTTCGGCACAAAAAGAGAGATGCCGCAGGGTGGCGGCATCTCTCGGGCGGATGCCGGTGTGGCATCCGTAGATAGGTAGTGGCCGGTCTTACTTGCGTACGGCCTTCTTGCGTGCGGTGGCAGAGCCGCCCGTCTTGCCGGGCTTGGCTTCAGGCTGAGCGGTGGTGGCTTTGGCCTCCTGTGCGGGTATCACCTTCTCCAGTTCCACCTGGAAGATAAGGGTGGAGTAGGGGGGTATCTGTCCGGCGGGGCGGTTGCCGTAGGCCAGTTCCTGCGGGATGTAGAGTTCCCACATGCTGCCCTCGGGCATCATGGTGAGCGCCTCTGTCCATCCTTTTATCACCTGGGTGGGCTTGAACTTGTTGGTCTGCTCCTTGCGTTTGTACGAGCTGTCGAAGACGGTGCCGTCGAGAAGGCGGCCCTCATACTTCACCACCACCTCGTCGTTGGCGGTGGCCACGGCACCGTTGCCCTGGCGCAGCACTCTGTACTGCAGTCCGCTGGGCAGTGTCACCACGCCCGGCTTGGCGCTGTTCTCGGTCAGGAAGTTGCGGCCTTCGGCCTTGCGGGCCTCCGTCTCACGCTCCTTGCACTGGTCTATGTACTGGTCGGCGCTGTTCATGGTGAGCACCGAGGTGTCTTTCTTCAGTGCATCGAGGAATCCTCTGAAGAAGAGTTCGTTGTTGATGCTGTCGGCCACGCCCTGGAGCTGTTTCTTGGCGGCCGGAATCATGCGCTGTTCCACCATGTTGGCTATGCTGATGCCGGCACCGTAGGCGGTGAGGCTCTTCTTGCGCACCTGGTCCATGGTGTCTTCGAATCCGCGGATGAAGTCGACCATGTAGGCGGTGTCTACATTGAGCTGCTGTGAGAGATAAGGGATGAGACCGTTGGTGGTGTTGATGCCGAGGGCGTAGCTCACCGAGTCGACCCCGTTGCTCAGCACCACGGGCTGTTTCACCTCTACATTTTCCTTTTTCTTCTTCTTGTCTTTTTTGTCGGCTGCCTGTAGAGCAGTCGCACCCGCCAGGACGGCGAGTGCGAGGATAAGAGCTTTCTTCATCATGGTTTATTTTTCGATGGAAAGGAGTTTCACTTTGAAGATAAGGGTGGAGAAGGGCTTGATCTGACCCATGTCGCGCTCACCGTAAGCTTTCTCGGCGGGGATGTAAACTTCCCACTCCGAACCCACGGGCATGTGGGTGAGAGCCTCGGCGAAGCCGGGGATGTTCTGGCGTACTACGCACTCCATGGGCTGTCCGCGCTTGATGGAGCTGTCGAATACTTTGCCGTCGATGGTCTTGCCCTCATAGTCGACCTTCACTTTCGAGGAGTCGGTGGGCAGGGCGCCGTTGCCTTCGGAGAGCACTTTGTACTGCACGCCGCTGGGCAGGGTCTTCACACCGGGCTTCTTGGCGTTGTCGGCCAGGAACTTGGCGTTTTTCTCCTTCACCTCCTTATAGCGCTCGCCCACGATGCGGGTGTGCACTCTGTCGGCCAGGCTCTCAATGCTGTTCATGGCCACCTCGGAGGTCATAATCTTGTCGTTTTTCTTCACACCGTCTATCAGACCGGCCACCAGGTTCTTCTGCGACACATGGTGGATGCTGTCGCCGGCAAAGATCTGGTTGTTGATGCTCGAAGCCATGCCGGCACCGGCCTGCAGACCGGCCACGTAGGCAGCCTTCTTCTTGTCGCCTGCACTGGCAGAGCCTTCCTTGAAACCTCTCACGAAGTCGGCTATGTAGGCAGAGTCGATGCCCTGCTGAGCCAGATAGTTGGTCATCTGTGCACCGTTGGCCTTGCCGATGGCATAGCTCAGGGTGTCGACATCAGTTTTCAGAGAGGCCGTGGGGTTGTTGCCGCATGAGAAGAATGTGGCGCCGGCCATTGCCATTACGGCATAGATAGCTAATTTTTTCATTTGTTTACTTGTTGTTTTATCGTTTTGTTTGACTTTATTTCACTTCCAGGAGCTCCACATCGAAGATGAGTGTGGCAAACGGGGGAATCATGTTGCCGGCACCGCCCTCGCCGTATGCCAGGCGGTAGGGGATGAAGAAGCGGTACTTGGCACCCTCCTGCATGAGCTGCAGACCCTCGGTCCAGCCGGCTATCACCTGCTGCAGACCGAAGGTGGCCGGTTCACCGCGCTGCACGCTGCTGTCGAACACAGTGCCGTCGAGGAGGAATCCCTCATAGTGGCACACCACCTGGTCGGTGGCCTTCGGCTTGCGGCCGTTGCCCTCCTTGATTACGGTATACTGCAGTCCGCTGGGCAGCGTCACCACGCCTTCCTTCTTGGCGTTTTCGGCCAGGTATTTCTCGCCGCTCTCTTTGGCTATCTTGCCCTTGGCGGCGCGCTCGGCGTCCATGGCAGCCTGTTTCTTGCGGAAGTACTGCTCCACGATGCCCTGTGCTTCGCGGTGCGACACCTTGAGCTCGTTGCCGGCAAGCACATCCTTGATGGCCTGTGCGAATTCGTCTACATTGAGGTCGCTGGCACCCATCTGGGCCAGCTGCTGTCCTATTCCTAATCCTAAAGCGTAGCTTACTTTCTCCATGTTTACGTTGTCGTTGCTGTTGTAATAGTTTGGTAAAACGGGACAAAGTTACTATTTTTATCCGACACGAGGCGCATATTTCATTTTTTTTGCTTATTTTTGTAAGATGTAAGTCGTTTTCCGAACTTTCACTTTCTATTAATCTCTTTGCGACCATGAAAAAAATAGTAGTTTTGACAGGTGCCGGCATGTCGGCCGAGAGCGGGCTGAAAACCTTCCGCGATGCCGACGGACTTTGGGAGAATTATCCCGTTCAGCAGGTGGCCACCCACGAGGGCTGGCTGACCGACCCCACATTGGTGACAGAATTTTACAATATGCTCCGTGGCAAGCTAAACAGCGCCAAGCCCAACGAGGGGCACCGGCTGGTGGCCCGGCTGGAGGAGCGCTACGACGTGACCGTGGTGACCCAGAATGTGGACGACCTGCACGAGAGGGCCGGTAGCAGCAAGGTGATACACCTGCACGGCGAACTGATGAAGGTGTGCTCGAGCCGCAACACGGAAGACACCCGCTACTGGCAGATGCTGACTGCAGACAACAGCAGGGTGGAGCCGGGCACGAAAGCCGGCGACGGTTCGTTGCTCAGACCCTATATTGTGTTTTTCGGCGAGGCGGTGCCCCGCATGGAGGATGCTGTCAATGTGACCTACGATGCCGATATCTTCATCATCATCGGCTCATCGCTGGTGGTGTATCCTGCCGCCGGACTGGTGCGTTATGTCAAGCCCGGTGTGCCGGTGTATCTCATCGACCCGGCCGATGTGAATGCGGGCATCTCGCGCGTGCACCACATCCAGAAAGGCGCCTCGGCCGGCATGAAGGAGCTTTACGAGCTGCTTATGAAACCATAAGCTCTCCGTCCATGCTTTGACATACCTGCCGAGGCGACATGTGGTTTAGAACACCCACCCGAGGCAGATGGTGAACATGGGAGCCTTCATGCTGTAGTGGCCGAAATTGCGGTACACATAATTGGCGGTAAGGCTCAGGCGGTGCTTGCCCACTGCCATGTCGGCACCGGCTCCTCCGTAGAAGCCGAAGCTGGCCGTGCTGTGGTGCTGGTCCATGCCGGAGTTGCCGAAGTAGCCTTCCCAGTTGTCTGTCTCATAGCCGAAGAGGTAGTCGAGTGCTACCCCAGCGCGCACCAGTGGCGACAGGCGGCCTTCGGGCATGAAACGGTACATGGCGCCCAGGTTGAGGGCAAGGTCGTTGAACTTCACCTCAGCCTCTTTTTTCGAGACGAATGTGTTGTCGCCCGTAGCCTTGTTGGGACTGAAGGAGGCCATCGCCTGGAACACCAGGCTCTGGCTGAGCCGTGGAGCCACGATGTCGACGCCAATGCCCACGAGGGGAGCCGTGCCGGAGAGGTCGAGTTCTTTCTTGTTTTCCTTGTGGGGTGTGGGGTCCATGGAGAGCAGGCCCATGCCGGCCTCAATGCGCAGGCGGGTGATGAGCCGGGTGGCGCCGTCGCTGTTCTTGCCGAATTCCGTGCTTCTGCCATTGTCGCCGTAGTGCTGCCGGTTATAGCGGTTTACGAAGGCCGTCAGTTTGGCTGGCGTCACCTCTCCCATTTTCCACAGTTCCTCGAGCATTTCCGGGTTTCTGCCGAACAGCTGTCCTGCCTCAGCCAGCTTCTGGCGCTGCGCCTCGCGTCGTTCGTCGGTGGCCAGTTGCATGTCGTGTGTCTCGCGTATGTTGGCTGTCCTTCCGTCGGCGTCCACCAGGCAGTAATAGTCTATGCGGTTCTCCTTGTGGTGATAGAGGCTCATACCGCCCGACAGGAGGTATTCGGCGAAAACGGTTTTCGTCTCGCCCTCAATAGACATGGCGCGCGACACATAGTAGGCGCCCCCTTCCAGCAGCCGGTAGGCGGCTATCTCTCCGGGGCTGTAGCTGCGGAACGACTCGGCCCCGTCGGCTTTGAAGTCGCAGGTACGGCTGTTGCGTGTGTCGGAGCGGTAGTCGATGGTGCCATGCACGGTGTCGCCTTCGTTGGTGATGATGTAGCCCGCTTTGGGGTTTACTTGCGCCATGGCAGAGAGGGCGCAAAGAAAATAGACAATAATTGTCAGTCGTAATTTTTTCATGTTCTTAGTATTTTAAATTATTTTAAAGTTCTTCTTTATCGTGATTATTTAGGGATTGTCGTAGAATATTAAGATTATTTATAACTATTTGTTTTTCAATGTGATACAAATTTTATTTCTTTGATACAGATATTTTTTATCAACCCAACTTATCTCCATTCGTAAAATTCTTGTATATAGCAAGCATATGGAGATTGGAATATACCTTTTTCATACGCTTCCTTATGTAACCTAGGAAGATTCTTGTAAATTTTTCTTCTTTCTTTATTAATCTTACGTAAAGACATGAAACAGCGATGCGGCAAGCTAATCATTATTAGCTCAATATTATTACAATTATCAGAAATAATTAGGTCTGCATCTTCCACTCCAACTGAACTAATAGTTAGTTTGTTGACAGGTAACGAAGTTTCAAATTGAAAACATCCGTCCATTCCGGTTCTTCCAATTTTAATGCTATCGTTTATTATTATGTCAGCATAGGGAATGGGATCAAAATCATTATAATTATCATAAATTACCTTACCTTGGATAGCTCTGTTTTGAGAGTAAATCGCATTAATAGACGAGAATACTATTAATATAGTAAAAACATGTTTATACATAATAATTATTTTCCTGTGTAATCATATTCTTCCATTTGATTGGAAGGCCTATATAAAACTAAAAATTTGGCTTTAGGCGCGTTCTCTTTTTTCCTTCTCATAATTTGAATATCACCGGCGGGCGACAGCACCGGCTGCTGCCTCACACCGTACGTCACCCTGAGCATCTAGCCCGACGCGCTGTACGTATACTCTATATAGCTGTTGTCGCCGAACTGTATCACAGAGGGCAAAGATAGTGCAAACCGAATGATATGCCAAATAATTCTGAGCCCAATTTTACACCTATTTTACATCTTTGGGTGTTTTCTGCTATAAAGGCTACGGGGTAGCCGGTTGCCCTCATAGATTCATCAGACTACGGAGCTGCACTCTGTTCTATTCTCTTTAAGCACAAATGGGTAGAATCATTATCAAGATACATATAATTAACTGTAGTATACCCAAGTCTACCTGTTTTGTAGGTTTTAAATACTACTTGGTATTTACCGTTAAGTAAATGTCCTTCTGCTTCAATAAATATTGAATCGGGATCGAATGAAATCATCTCCCAGGTTCCATTTCTTTCTTCTTCTATCTTTACAATTTCCTGATATGTAACTCTTGCGTTAGTGGTGCTGTTTTCACTTTTAAAGATTGGCAGGCATATATTGTCCTTGTGTATTTGAACGACAAACCCAAAGGGTATAACATCAAAATACCGATATACGTATGACGAATCCAACTCTATTTCATAGGTACCCTGAAGATTTGTATAAATACGAGAATGTACAATTCTGTATCTATTAATTCCTATCGCAAATAAAATAATAAGCAGGACAATTATTAACACAATAGATAGTCTATTGGTTAATAAGAGGCGTATATTGTTTTTTTTCTTTATCATATCTTCCTATTGCTGATAATATATTTTTACCTATCTTTTCAACATCTTTATTATTTGTGCTATTGCAGGCGGTCGGCGAAATACATCCTGGCTCCGAAGTCGTAGGCGTCGAGGCCGGAGGTGCGGTCCAGTTCCTTCCCTCCGTACTTGTAGGGCTGGAGGCCGGGATTTGTCGACTCCCGCATCACGCCGCCGAAGGGATAGTAGTGGGTCACCTGCTCCACGGTGCCCGTCTGGTCGAAGACCACGCGGATATTGCCCAGGTGGTCGCGGAGGTAGAAATGGTACTGCGGCGTGCCGTCGGCGGCGAAGGTGACGTAGCCCTCGTCGGTGAGCAGCCTGCGCTTGCCGCCGTCATAGACCATGTTTCCGCAGTAGTATCTGTGATAGGTGTCTATGGGCGTGGCAGGCCCGGACACCAAACTTCCAACCGCGGATTCCGGTTCTATTCCAGTCGTGTCCACCAGGACTCATTCCCGATAATTTTATTCTTTCCTGTATTATTGTAATTAAAAATACAAAAGTAGTCATGCTTATCAAGGCAATATACTATCGTGGTATCATTAATTAATAATATCGTGTCATTACCCTCCTTTACAGTATATTTCATGAAAAAATTTTCCAGAGACATATTAGAATAGTCCTGCAGAATCTGTTTGTTCAATTTAAAATGGTAAGAACACTTTATTCGTACTGGAAGCAAATTGGGACTATATAAGAAGTCCCTTCCAAAATCCTGTTCATTCTTATACAGTTTATGCCACGGTTCTAATGGTGAGCCATACAAATTTACAAGAAGCCAATATGGTATCATTAAAAGAGAATCTTCCCCATATGGTACAAAATAATGCTTTAATACGGAGTGATCCGGAATGGTGTCGTATATATTACTCACTTCTTCCTTATGATTGTATGTCAACTTTCTACACGAAAAGACAAATGCCAATATAAAAGACATCAGAATCAGCCACAATATGTTTCTATTTTTTTCCATTCTTAAATATTTCTATAATAATCTGCTATTATCTTGAGCGTTCTTTTTCCGTTAATTAACGACTTTACCGGCACTGGCTCGTTTTCACGCCACATATCAATGCCATTTCTTCTTTTCCGGATGGATATAGTTTTGATCTCCAATGTTTATCGGCAAGATACCACATTCTTTGGTATGCTAACTTCTCATTAGAATAAAGAACCGTCCCGTCTTTTCTATATGATGTGCCTGTTTTCTTGTCATAATAGGTTTCACCAACATATTTGTATCCTCTATCAGCATCTTTTTTCCCAATATCATCCTGTGAATGTACATTTGGATTCCAAATGAGTGTTCCGTTTTCTATGCGATACCAATCCATTCCATCAAAGTCAATGGTATTTATTGGCTCATTACCACAATAATTATACGGGCTCATATCATAAGACTTCTCGCAGAGCGGGTCCATCTGTCCCCACTGCAGGCGGTCGGCGAAATACATCCTGGCCCCGAAGTCGTAGGCGTCGAGGCCGGAGGTGCGGTCCAGTTCCTTCCCACCGTACTTGTAGGGCTGCAGGCCGGGATTCGTCGACTCCCTCATCAGTCCTTTCGTCGTAGATGACACGAACGGGGAAATTGATATACATTTACAGGCAGAATTATGTCTGCGAACTATTGTTATTGTCATGGGGTTCATCCAGTAAAGGCTCATCTTCTTTTATCATCGGCAGAAAGAGTGTATCAGCATTCAATACTGTTATTTCTTGTTCATTTTCATAGGAAATATCAAAAAAAACAGCCCTTTTGACATAATCAAATAATGCACCTGTCTTTGGTGGTTGATTCACGTAATTTGGCAAAGTGTCTTTAAAGTAGACAAAAGGAATTTTGGAGACGATTGCTGAGTCAATATAAATAGTTGTTGCCGAATGGGTAAATAAAAAAACAGGTCTTAAATATGGCATTTCTTCAAAGAGTTCTCTATACATTGGTCCTATCAGGAATCCCTCTTTGTATTGATTCGCATTAAAAAGACGGTTTGCTGACATAATGAGGCATGATTCAAGTCCTTGGGCAGTATCCACATAATTTATTAATACTGATTTCAATTGTTTGCCAAAAGAAATATTATCCCTGTGTTTTTCAACACAGGAAAAGATAAATATGAATAATAATGCAAAAAAAAATGTGATTAGTTTATTTCTCATTTTCTAATTATCGGAAGTCTTTTAATTATGCTATATAAACTAGTTACACCTTTAAGTAGATTCTCTCTTGAGGCATCCTTTGAGTTTAAACTAACCACTAATCCTACAGGCTTATTCGTTCTATCCCGATACCCTCTAATACCATGAATAATACCATCATGGCCAATAGTGAAGACAGGAAGAGAAGTATTCTCTAAGGAAAAGCCTAAGTCTCCATATCCTTTTTCTGTAAAAAATGATGGGGTCGCAGGTAATGATTTGTCTTGATGTGAATGTACTTGACCAATAACAATAAATGATTCCTCTCCTTTAATCAAGGAATGACCTTTTAATTTGTATCCAGCAATATTAAATTTAGAGGTTGAATTGTCATTTAAATAGTCAGGCATAACCAAAACTTTCCCGTCCGATAGAATGTACCCCCCAACTTCTCGGCCTCCTTTTTCTCCATTATTTCTATAATGAACATTTGCTTGATGCCATATTCTGTTGTACGCTTCCGTCTCATGAAGGAAGAGTATGCTACCATCCTTTCTGTAAAAAATAGTTCCCTGTTTGTTCTGATATTTCAGACCAATGTACAACTGATTTTTCTTCAAATCACTTTGTGAATGGACATTAGGACTATACTGAATTGTTTTATCAGAATCCTGATACCAATCCATTCCATCTAAGTCACTAGTATTTATGGGTCCATTACCACAGTAATTATACGGACTCCAGTCATAATATTTCTCGCAGAGCGGGTCCATCTGTCCCCACTGCAGGCGGTCGGCGAAGTACATCCTGGCTCCGAAGTCGTAGGCGTCGAGGCCGGAGGTGCGGTCCAGTTCCTTGCCGCCGTACTTGTAGGGCTGCAGGCCGGGATTTGTCGACTCCCGCATCACGCCGCCGAAGGGATAGTAGTGCGTCACCTGCTCCACGGCGCCCGTCTGGTCGAAGACCACGCGGATGTTGCCCAGGTGGTCGCGGAGGTAGAAGTGGTACTGCGGCGTTCCGTCGGCGGCGAAGGTGACGTAGCC
>CACYUZ010000040.1:0-30797 GCA_902777645.1 uncultured Prevotellaceae bacterium
AAACAGACGGCCAAAAATAAAACAACTTAATTCATCCTGCAATTTGAGCTATTGAGTACCAACTACTCAAAATTATCCTGCAAAATGAGCTATACGCCGTATTTAAACTACGTATTTATCTGATTTGACTGATTTTTCCTGTATCAATATCAGAGAAATCAGAAAAATCCAACAACGATGGCACCATCGACTCGCGCTCCTCATCCTTCAATGTGTGGGACGACTGATACACCCACCTGCATCACGTAAAGAAGGCTCCCCCTCGGGGAGCCTTCTTCGTTTATCGTAAATAAATATTTTTTTTAAGCCTTTAGGTGTTCAGGAAAACCACAATCAGGGTTATTACAACAAGGGCTGCTATCACCTCCAAAGCAATGAAAAGCCATTTCTCAATAAACTTCCTACGCTTGATGGCACGCAGACTCTGACGCTTGAAACGGTCGGAATCGTCCTCATGGTGCTTGCGACGATGACTGCTGCTCGAGCTGGAACTGCTCGAACTGTGGTGATGGTGGTGGTGGTGATGGGTGCTCGATGAGGTGCTGTTAGAGGCAGAACTGCTCTGCATTTCATTTTCAGTAGCCATATCTTTCCTATTTGTGGTTTTTCAAAAATATTGCTTGTTCTATAGTAAGACTGCTTTTTAATCGCTGCAAAGGTAAGCATATCTTTATAAATAGTTAACTACAATTGGTTAATAAAAGTTAAACAGTCGATTCCGTCACCTAAAACAGAGGGCCGGGAATTGATTCCCGGCCCTTTCGCTGTGTATAAGTTAGCTTGGAGTGGGGCTACATCAGGGCCACCGTCAGACCGGCCATCACAATGCTCACCATCGACATGAGCTTGATGAGAATGTTCAGACTCGGACCGGACGTGTCCTTGAACGGGTCGCCCACCGTGTCGCCTACGATACAGGCCTTGTGGGCAAACGAACCCTTGCCGCCGAAGTTGCCTTCCTCAATGTTCTTCTTGGCATTGTCCCAGGCTCCGCCGGCATTCGCCATAAACACGGCAAGGGTGAAACCGCCGGCCAGACCGCCTACCAGCAGACCGAGCACACCGGCCACACCCAGCACCATGCCTACGATGATGGGTATCACAATGGCCAGAATGGAGGGCACTATCATCTCGTGCTGGGCGGCACGGGTGGAAATCTCCACGCAGCGGCCGTAGTCGGGAGTGCCGGTGCCTTCCAGGATGCCGGCTATCTCGCGGAACTGACGGCGCACTTCCTGCACCATCTTCTCGGCGGCGCGGCCCACGGCTTCCATCGTCATGCCGCAGAACAGGAAGGCGGCCATGGCACCGATGAAAGCGCCTACCAGCACCTTCGGATTCATCAGGTTCACCTGGAAGTAGTTCATGAAGTCGGGTATAGTGGCATCGGTTGCCGAAATCACATCGCCGGCCACATTGGTCAGCGTCTCACCGGCACGGGCCATCGCTATCTTGATCTCTTCAATATAGGAGGCCAACAGGGCCAGAGCGGTGAGGGCGGCGGAACCGATGGCAAAACCCTTGCCCGTGGCGGCGGTGGTGTTGCCAAGGGCATCGAGGGCGTCGGTGCGGTGGCGAACCTCCTCACCCAAACCGCACATCTCGGCGTTGCCGCCGGCATTGTCGGCAATGGGACCGTAGGCGTCGGTGGCCAGCGTGATGCCGAGTGTCGACAGCATACCCACAGCGGCGATGCCGATGCCGTAGAGACCGTGCGACAGACTGGCCGACGACATGCTCAAGTCAAAACCGTTGGCGCACAGGTAGCTCAGCATGATGGCCACACCGATGGTAATCACGGGGATGCAGGTGGAAATCATGCCGGTGCCGATACCCTTGATAATCACAGTGGCGGCGCCGGTCTGGCCGGCCTCGGATATCTTCTGGGTGGGCTTGTAGCTGTGCGAGGTGTAGTATTCGGTGGCCTGGCCGATAATCACACCGGCAGCCAGACCGGAAATCACGGAGAACGACAGACCGAGCCAGTTGTCAATGCCCAGCAGGTACAGGATGAGGAACGAGGCGCAGGCTATGAGTACGGCGCTCACATTGGTGCCCACCGAAAGCGAGCGGAGCAGGTCTTTCATCGTGGCGCCTTCCTTCGTGCGGACCAGGAAAATGCCCAGCAGCGAAAGGAACACACCCACGGCGGCGATAATCATCGGGGCAATCACGGCCTTGAGCTGCATGCCGTCGGCGGCACTCGCGGCAAAGGCGGAGGCGCCAAGGGCGGCGGTCGACAGCACGGAGCCGCAGTAGCTCTCGTAGAGGTCGGCACCCATACCGGCCACGTCGCCCACATTGTCGCCCACATTGTCGGCGATGGTGGCGGGGTTGCGCGGGTCGTCCTCGGGAATGTCGGCTTCTACCTTGCCCACAATGTCGGCACCCACATCGGCGGCCTTGGTGTAGATACCGCCGCCCACACGGGCGAAGAGGGCCTGCGTCGAGGCACCCATGCCGAAGGTAAGCATGGTGGTGGTGATGGAGATGAGGCCGTCGGCGTCGAAGTAGTTGAGTACCACAAACCAGATGGCGATGTCGAGCAGACCAAGGCCCACCACCGTCAGACCCATCACGGCGCCGGAGCGGAAGGCAATCTTCAAACCGGCGTCAAGACTCTCGCGGGCGGCATTGGCCGTGCGGGCAGAGGCGTAGGTGGCGGTCTTCATGCCGAAGAAACCGGCCAGACCGCTGAAGAAACCGCCCGTAAGGAAGGCGAAGGGCACCCACGGATTCTGCACCTGCAGACCGTAGGCCATGAAGGCGAACAGGGCGCAGAGCACCACAAACACGATGCACACTACTTTGTACTGCTGTTTCAGATAGGCCATCGCACCCTTGCGCACGTAGAGGGCTATCTCTTTCATGCGGGGCGTGCCTTCATCGGCAGACATCATCTGCCTGAAGAAGTACCAGGCCATCGCCAGGGCACACACGGAGGCCACTGGCACCAACCAAAAAACTGAGGGAATGTTCATGATATTAATGTTAAAAATTACAATCTGTTCCAATTGATTGCAAATTTAATTAAAATTGTTAATTTTTCTTGCTTTTCTTCCTTTTTTTCTTGTATAAAATATGTTAATGGCCAGCCGCTGGCCCCTAGAAACCCTAGAGCCTCTAGAAACCCTAGCCCCCCTAGAAACCCTAGAGCCCCTAGAGCATCTAGCCCCCAAAAAAGGCGGGGCTTTTGCCCCGCAAAAGCCCCGCCTTGAAAAATCTCTCTAAAATCCCGCTTAGAAGCGGAAGTCGAGCTCGATGTCCACAAAGTTGTAGTCGTGGTTGGCCAGCGAGCGGTCGTTCACACGGGCATACTCCGAGGTAATCTCCAAGTTCTTCGTGATGAAGTAGTTCAGACCTACCTCGTACATCGTCTTCTGGGTGTCGGCGCACTTCGACGGACGATAGCACTGATAGCGGGCCTTGGCGTGCAGCTTCGACTTGATGACAGGCACTATGCCGAACACATACCAACCGTCGGCCTTGTCGCCCTTCGAGTAGTCTATCTTATTGCTGCCGATGCCTTCGGCTGCCCAGCCCTGGCTGTGCAGATACTCGGCACGGAAGGTGTACTCGTCCTTGTCCCACTCGGCCGAGAGGCAGTAGCGGTTCAGGGGCAGACTGCGGTTGAGACCTGTCACGGGGTCTGCCATCTTGCCGTGGCTGCCCTTCCAACCGAAGGCGCCGATGCGCAGACCGCTCACGGGCACTACCCAGAGGCCGCCGATGATGTCCTTGCGCTCGTCTTTGTCCTTGGTGTTGATACCCTCGCCGTTGAACACACCTACCTGATAGTGCAGGTAGCGGTGGCCGTCGGAGGCGGGGAACAGGTCGCCCTGCAGCTGAACACCGATGTCGCGGCCGCCGGATGACTTCTCACCGGCACGGTCGCCGAAGCCGGACAGACGGTTGATCACGTCGGCATAGGCATACCAGCCCTGGGTGATGGGGTGGGTGGGGTTCTCAAAGGTGAAGGGGCGCTTGAACTGGCCCACACGCACGCGGGCTTCCTTGTATTTCACCCATTCGGTGTAGAGGTCTACCAACTGGACGGTGGGTTCACCGGGACCTTTCGAGTTGGTGCCCTGGATCTGGGCGCGCCAGTCGAAGTCGCCAATCTTGCCGTCCAATATCATACGGAGCAGACGGAGGTTGAACGAGTTGTTCTCGTCGCCTTCCTTGTCGTCGCCTTGATACTGCAGCATGCCGTAGCCGCTGAACTTGATGTTGTCGTACCACTTCTTTTCATTCTGCGCTTGGGCGCTCACAGTGGCGAGGGCCAGCAGGCAGAGGAGGATGAATCGATTTCTCATGGTTGATTGGATTTAGGTGTATTAAATATATAAGTATAAAAATTATTAATGTGTAATCGCCTGTTCTCTTCTCAGCAGCAGCACTACATTCTCCACATGGGGGGTGTGGGGGAACATGTCCACAGGCTGAACGGCGGCCACGCGGTAGTCGGCGTCGAGCAGCGACAAATCGCGGGCCTGAGTGGCGGGGTTGCAGCTCACATACACGATGCGCTGCGGGGCGGCGCGCAGGATGGTGGCCACCACGTCGGGATGCATGCCGGCACGGGGTGGGTCGGTAATCACCACATCGGGACGGCCGTGGCGGGCAATGAAGTCGTCGCTCAGCACGTCTTTCATGTCGCCGGCGTAGAAAAGGGTGTTGTCGATGCCGTTCAGCGCACTGTTCACACGGGCGTCTTCTATGGCCTCGGGCACGTATTCGATACCAATCACCTGGCGGGCCTCGCGGGCCACGAAATTGGCTATCGTGCCGGTGCCGGTGTAGAGGTCGTAAACCAGCTCTTTCCCGGTAAGACCGGCCAGACGGCGCGCCACACTGTACAGCACATAGGCCTGCTCGGTGTTGGTCTGGTAGAAACTCTTCGGACCTACCTTGAAGCGAAGGCCCTCCATCACCTCGTAGATGTGGTCCACACCCTTGAAGGTCTGGATGTCGAGGTCGCCGAAGGTGTCGTTGCACTTCTGGTTGTCTACGTACAGCAGCGAGGTAATCTGCGGAAAACGGTCGGCCAGATGCTGCAGCAGACCGCGGGCGCGCTCCTCGTCGCCCGGTTCGTCGTAGTGAAACTGTATCAGCACCATCCACTCGCCGGTGGCGGAGTTGCGGAGCATGATGTCGCGGAGCAGACCGTGCTGGGCGCGAAGGTCAAAGAAGGTCATGCCGGTGGAGTAGGCGTAGTCGCGGATGGCATTGCGTATCTCGTTGTGTAGCGGGTCCATCAGCCAGCACTGCTCGATGGGGAGGATCTTGTCGAAAGCGCCCGTGATGTGGAAACCGATGGCGTTGGGCTGTTCCATGGGCGCACCGGAGGCCACTTCCTCGCGGGTCAGCCAGCGGCGGTTGCAGCAGCCGAACTCGAGCTTGTTGCGGTAGAAACGGGTGTGCACGGAACCCAGTATGTCATTAAACGGGGGAAGCTCCACCTTGCCGATGCGCGACAGCTGGTCGAAAACCTGGCGCTGCTTCATCTCCAACTGGGCGTCGTAGGGCAGATTCTGCCACTTGCAACCGCCGCAGACACCGAAATGGGAGCACATGGGCTCGGCACGCCGCTCGCTTTTCTTTACAAAACGTATCACCTCCGCCTCGCAGTAGTGGTGCTTCTTCTTGCGCACTTGTAGGTCCACCACGTCGCCGGGAACGGCAAAGGGCACAAACACCACCATGTCGTCGACACGGGCCAGCGACTTGCCCTCGGCGGCGCAGTCGGTGATGAGGACGTTCTCTAATATGGGAAGCGGACGTTTCTTGCGTGACATTTTTCGTAGTATTTGGATTTGATGTGCAAAAATAGGCAAAAACTTTCAAAATCCATCTTTTATACACTTATTTTTTGTCAGACTATGCTTTTTTTTGTCGTCTTTTTACAATTTTATTCTTTTTAATAAAAAAGTGTAGAAAATTTGGACTATTTTTTTGTCTTTTGATACCAAATGCGTATATTTGCAATGAATTTAAAACAAACGAAGACTGACAAGGAACATAGATAGTTGCTTTAAATGACAAATGACAGGAACTTAATCCTGTATCCCAAATATTACCATCTGAGCACCCTCGGTGCGGAATTTTGTTAAAGACAGTCATCTATAGGATGCTTCTCGGCGCTCAATGCCTGTTTATGTGGCCATAAATGCCATTATTCACAATAGGTTTATATAGCAGATAATTCAGAAAACAACTTAAATATTCATTATGAGAAAAATCTTTACTTTATTGTTCCTCTCCGCTGTCGCAATGAACAGCTGGGCTGGCTTTTCGTACACCTACGACCAGCCGAAGGACTCCCTCTCGGTGAAGTATGAGAAGACGACGGGCGAGGACCCCAACTTCTTCAACAACAACATCGGTAGCTTGAAGGATGAACTGAAAAATAAGTATGGGACGGTGTCCACACTTAATCTTGTGGGCGACTTTGGGACGGCCGACGGACACAGCGACAAGATTTGTGAACTGGCATCGGCGCTCGCTCCCTCCGAGGGTATCAACCTCGACCTGCGCAACACCAAGTTCAAGTCGAGCTACACCATGACCAAGACGGAGTCTACCTATGAGGCCTTCGACGGAACGGTGCACCCCACCATGGCCTATACGTTCAACATTCAGTGCGGCCTGAACCTGAACAACGCGCAGGGGGTCATCAAGGGACTCACCTTCCCGGAAAATGAGGACTTTAAGGCTGTGCCGGCCAACTTCTTTAGAAACGGAGGCAAATTAGAGTCGCTCACCTTCCCCGACTATATCGAGGTGATTGGACAGACTGCTTTCTATCAGAGAACTACACTGAAGAATGTGCGCTTCCCGGTCAAACTGAAGTATCTCGCACCGCAGTGCTTCCAGTACTGCAGCGGCATCGAGGTGGTAGACCTCTCCATGTGTACCCAGCTCGAAACCATCTGCTATGAGGCTTTCGAGAGATGTGGCGGCATTACCAAGGTGCTCTTCCCAACCGGAGAAACCCTTACCGAAATCCAGAACGACGCCTTCTTCGACTGTAAAGACCTCGACATAGTCGATATGTCGGTGCTGGAGGGACTCCAGGCCATCGAAAAATGGACCTTTGCCAACTGTAAGCTTTCACAGTTCCAGTTCCCGCCCAACATTACATCTATCGATATGTATGCTTTCCAAGAGTCGGGTATCAAGACTGCCGACATGTCATATTGCCACAAACTGCATACGATCGAAACAGATGCTTTTGCCATGTGCCCTAATCTCAATCTCGTTATCTTCTGCTCCCACCCCAAAACCATCTATGGTGCCGTGGGCTCTGGAGCCTTCTACAACTCCAAGAACATCAAAACCGTCGAGGTGGTCTACTGCGATAAAACCGACGTCACCAAGTGTGTCTGCATGAACCGCGCGTTCGACTACGACGTAACCGAAGGACAGACCGACGGCTCTGAGTACAGTGTGGAGCGCTGCGCACAGCTCGTGTTCGACTACAACGGAAAAGCCAGCGACCCCTATACCTCGGCCACCGACTTCTTCGTGGGCAACTACAAACTCACCAAGGTGATTACCCATGAGAACCTGCTCCTCTACTGGCGACAGATTCCAATGGATGGCGTGGTCGACGGCGAGGGAGGTGAGCAGTATGCCGGAAACGGATGGCTCGAATTCCTCAACACCGGAAACGAGTTCGTGGTGCCCGCAGGAGAGTTCCTCAGAACCTACAGCCGCACCGCCGGTACCGGACCGGTGCTCCTGCCCAAACAGGTGCACGCCTACAGAGCACTCGACTACAAATCGCTTGAGGAGAATGACGAGGGCAAGACCGTAAGGGGATGGATTGTGCTCAAAGAGCTCGTCACCACCAAAGACGGCGAGACCTACAGCTATGTGCCCGAGGAAACGGGTGTGGTGCTCTGGTCACCCAAACTCTCCGAAAAAGACGGTATCCTCGTGCTCCCGGGCTATGAAGGCAACGATGTGACCTTCAAGAAGTATCCCAACACCGGACACGACTACGTGACCCAAGACCCCGATAACTCCACCAACGTCAACATGCTCATGGGCTCCTTCGGAACCGGTGAGGAAATGGCCGCACCCGTTTGGCCCTGGAACTTTGAGGAGGATATGTACGAATTGCCGAAACAGTTCCGCAACTTCGGTCTCACCACCGCTGTGAAGAACGGACAGGATGTGTACATCTGGCGCCGACTCAAACCCGGTGTGCTCCGCAGCAACCGCGCTTATGCTCAGCTGCCCGTGGAGCGATTCACCAACAACGATGAGAATACGTCCGAGATGCCCGACCTCGACCGCGAGGACAACGGCATGACCATCGACAACGGAGCCATCGGCTACATCTTCGACGGTGAGCAGGACGGCATCACCACCGTGGGCGAGACCGTCGTCGACAACGATGCCTGGTACACCCTCCAGGGCGTGAAGGTGCAGAAACCCACCAAGGGCATCTATATCCACAACAACAGAAAAGTAGTTATCAACGATTAATTTCAAGGAGGTCAGAATTATGCAGAAAATCTATATCCAGCCCCGTATCAATATCATGGTGCCCGATAAGGAGTTCCTCGCAGGTAAAACACAGGACAGCCATGGCGAGCAGGATCCTCGCACCATCCTTGGAAACCAAGGCTTCTTCGACGATGAGGAGAAGAACACCGACGGCAAAATCACCGGAGGCGCCACCAATGTGTGGGACGACTAATCGCTGATGCTTATCCGCCCGTTCACCGCAACGGGAAATGAAGAATACTAATTAGTTTAGGGAGACCGGCCCGACCACCACAAGGTCGCCGCCGGCCTCCCTAATCGTTTTTAATGGCCGCACACAGCCGCCTTCAAAGCAAATGACCCTTTACCTTCCCTTTACCTCCCCTTTAACTCCCCTTTACCTTCCCTTCAAAACCGCAAATGTCCCTTTAACTTCCCTTTATCTTCCCTTTAACTTCCCTTTAACTCCCCTTTAACTTCCCTTTAAAAACCACAAACTCCCCTTCACCTCCCCTTCTTATAATAATTTTCTTTAAATATTTTGCCATTTGCCGAAATTACATTAAATTTGCAGTAGTTATCATTTTGTACTTTGAAAAATCAAAATTCTACTATGAGTCAAAAAAGAGTTTATACCTTTGGCAACGGAAAAGCCGAAGGTAATGCTAAAATGCGTGAGGAACTTGGTGGTAAAGGTGCCAACCTGGCCGAGATGAACCTCATCGGCGTGCCCGTTCCCCCGGGATTCACCATCACGACCGACTGCTGCAACGAGTATTACAAAGTGGGACAGCAGAAAATCATGGAGTTGCTCAACGACGACGTGACCGCTGCCGTGAAGCACATCGAGGTGCTCATGAACTCCAAGTTCGGCGACAAAGAGAACCCGCTGCTCGTCAGCGTACGCTCCGGTGCCCGCGCCTCCATGCCCGGTATGATGGACACCATCCTCAACCTGGGCCTCAACGACGAGGTGGCTGAGGGTATGGTGAAGAAAACCAACAATCCTCACTTCGTCTACGACTCCTATCGCCGCTTCGTGCAGATGTACGGCGACGTGGTGCTCGAAATGAAACCTGTCAACAAGGAAGACATCGACCCGTTCGAGGAAATCATCGAGAAGGTGAAAGCTGAGCGTGGCGTGAAACTCGACAAGGACCTCTCCGTCGAGGAACTCAAGCGCCTCGTGGTCCTCTTCAAAGAGGCCATCAAGGAGCGCACCGGAAAAGACTTCCCCAACGATCCTATCGAGCAGCTCTGGGGCGCTATCTGCGCCGTGTTCCGCAGCTGGATGAACGAGCGCGCCATCCTCTACCGCAAGATGGAAGGTATACCCGACGAGTGGGGTACCGCCGTCAGCGTGATGGCTATGGTGTTCGGTAACATGGGCGACACCTCCGCTACCGGTGTATGCTTCAGCCGCGACGCCGCCAATGGTGAGAATATCTTCAACGGTGAGTATCTCGTCAACGCACAGGGCGAGGATGTGGTGGCCGGTATCCGCACACCGCAGCAGATTACCAAAGAGGGCTCACAGCGCTGGGCAAAACGTGCCGGCATCTCCGAGGAGGAGCGCGTGGCCAAGTATCCTTCCATGGAAGAGGCTATGCCCGAAATCTATGCCGAACTCAACGGCATCCAGGACAAACTGGAGCACCACTACCATGATATGCAGGATATGGAGTTCACCGTGCAGGAGGGCAAACTGTGGTTCCTCCAGACACGTAACGGCAAGCGCACCGGCGCCGCCATGGTGAAAATCGCCATCGACCTGCTCCACGAAGGCATGATCGACGAGAAGACCGCCATCATGCGCTGCGAACCCCAGAAGCTCGACGAGCTCCTCCACCCGGTATTCGACAAGGTGGCACTCTCGCAGGCTAAAGTCATCGCTCAGGGTCTGCCCGCTTCGCCGGGTGCCGGCTGCGGACAAATCGTGTTCCATGCCGACGACGCAAAGGCTTGGAAAGAGGAAGGCCACAAAGTGGTGCTCGTACGTATCGAGACCTCGCCCGAAGACCTCGCCGGTATGGCTGCTGCCGAGGGTATCCTCACCGCTCGCGGTGGTATGACCTCGCACGCTGCTGTGGTGGCACGCGGTATGGGCAAGTGCTGCGTCTCGGGCGTCGGCGCTCTGAACGTAGACTATAAGAAGAAGACTGTGGAAATCGACGGCGTGGTTTACAAGGAGGGTGACTACATCTCCATCAACGGTACCACAGGCCAGGTCTATGCCGGTGAGGTGCCCACAAAGGCTGCCGAACTGAGCGGCGACTTCAAAGAGCTCATGGACCTCTGCGACAAGTATACCAAACTCACCGTTCGTACCAACGCTGATACACCCCACGACGCACAGGTGGCACGCGCCTTCGGTGCTAAGGGTATCGGACTTACCCGTACGGAGCACATGTTCTTCGAGGACCAGAAGATTGTGGCCATGCGTGAGATGATTCTCGCCGACAGTGCCGAGGGTCGCGAGAAAGCACTCGCCAAACTGCTGCCCTACCAGAAGGCTGACTTCAAGGGTATCCTCGAGGCTATGGACGGACTGCCCGTCAACATCCGTCTGCTCGACCCGCCTCTCCATGAGTTCGTTCCCCACGATCTCGCCGGTCAGGAGACCATGGCTAAGGAAATGGGCGTCAGCGTGGAAGATATCAAGCGCCGTGTGGACAGCCTCTCCGAGAACAACCCGATGCTGGGTCACCGTGGCTGCCGTCTGGGCATCACCTTCCCCGAAATCACCGCCATGCAGACACGCGCCATCCTGAGCGCAGCCTGCGAACTGAAGAAAGAGGGCAAGGATCCGAAACCCGAGATTATGGTGCCCCTCATCGGTATCCTCTATGAGCTCAAGCAGCAGAAGGCTATCATCCAGAAGGTGGCCAAAGAGGTGTTCGAAGAGTATGGTGTAGAGGTGGAGTTCGAAATCGGTACCATGATCGAGATTCCGCGCGCTGCCCTCACCGCCGACCGCATCGCTACCGAGGCTGAGTACTTCTCATTCGGTACCAACGACCTCACTCAGATGACATTCGGATACAGCCGCGACGATATCGCAAGCTTCCTCCCCGTCTACCTCGACAAGAAGATCCTCAAGGTGGATCCCTTCCAGGTGCTCGACCAGAACGGTGTGGGCCAGCTCGTGAAGATGGCTGTGGAGAAAGGCCGCAAAGTGCGTCCCGACCTGCGCACCGGTATCTGCGGTGAGCACGGTGGTGACCCCACCTCGGTGAAGTTCTGCGCCAAGATTGGCCTCAACTACGCCAGCTGCTCGCCCTTCCGCGTGCCCATCGCACGCCTCGCCGCCGCACAGGCAGCTGTTGAAGAGTAATAAAACTCTCCGATATAATGTAAGGGACCTGTCCACTTGGGCGGGTCTCTTTTTTATGTTTTATCTCAAGACGATTTTGGTGCTAAAACGTTGCAGAATATATGCCATCCCTCAAATTACAATAATCTATATAAGAAGAATGGTAGGTTCTTGTTAATAATGCCGAGGACATGCCTTGGTCGAACATTTGACATATTCGCTTGAAAAAATGCGTTAAAACATATAATATTCGTTGGAAAAAGTGTGCTGAAATAATGGTTATTCGTTGGAAAAAGTGCGCTGAAATGATGGTTATTCGTTGGAAAAAGTGTATCTTTGCAGCAAAAAATCGTTTTAAAACATGCTGAAAAGGAAAATAGAAGACTCTCTTATCCAGTGGAAAGACTCTGCTGGACACAAGCCTTTGGTGATAATGGGCATTCGTCAGTGTGGCAAAACATTCATAGCACAGCACTTCGCAGAAACAAACTACAAGACAGTTGTCTATATCAATTTCATCAAACAGCCTGAGCGTATCACAGCGTTTCTTGGTGCAAAAGATGTGAACACCATTTTATTGAACTTGTCCGCACAGATTTCTGGAGTGACTTTCACTCCCAGAGAGACGTGTTTCATCTTTGATGAAATACAAGAATGCCCTGAAGCACGCACTTCACTGAAGTTCTTCAAGGAGGACGGACGCTTCGATGTGATTGCAACAGGTTCACTACTTGGAGTGCAGGGGTATGGTGATGAACTAAAGAAGCAACATCGTAGGTTGTCAAAAACGAAAGTTCCTGGCATCAATTCGGTGCCAGTCGGCTCTGAAGACATCATTGAAATGTATCCGCTGGACTTTGAAGAGTTCCTTTGGGCCAACGGCATGAGCACAGGAGTAATAGACGCTCTCTCAAAGTGCTATGCGCAAGAATCTCCTGTTCCTGCCGGCATACATGTTGCCTTGAAGAATATGCTGAACCTTTATGTCGCTGTCGGAGGACTGCCAGAAGCTGTCAATGCTTTCCTCAGAACCAATAACATGAACGAGGTCAGAAAGGTCTATCAGTCCATCTTGAAAGAGTATCGCGACGATATGGTAAAGTATGCTCCCGACAAAGACAAGCCACATATCCGTGAGTGTTTCAACTCCGTACCAAAACAGTTGGCAAAGGAAAACAAATAATTCCAGTATAGTAAGGTGAAGCCAGGAGGGCGCGGAGAGACTTATGCCGGGTCGCTACAATGGTTGGAAGATGCAGGTGTTATCTGCCGCTGCTACAATACAGACATCACTGGGCTTCCGATGGAAGGCAATGCCAAGGACAACGTTTTCAAAGTCTATATGTCCGATATTGGCTTGCTCGTAGAGATGCTTGGAGAGGGAACACGCGCAGACATTCTTCAAGGCAATCTTGGTGGTTTCAAAGGTGCTATATACGAGAATCTGATGGCCGACACGCTTCACAAGAAATCGCAAACCCTTTACTATTTCCAAAAGGATTCAGGATTGGAATTAGATTTTCTTGTGCGAATGAACGGAGAGTGTGTTCCGCTGGAAGTCAAGGCGAAGTCAAGCAAGTCTAAAAGTGCAAGAACTGTTTTGAACCACCCAGAGAAGTATCATGTCAAACAGATTATAAAGTTCGGTGATTACAATATAGGTAGGGAAGGGCATTTGTTAACTCTCCCCAGCTATATGCAGTTCCTGCTGAACTTGCAACCAGAAGAAATCGTGCTTGAACCGGTGGACATTGATGAAATTAACCGTATGGCATCAGAATTCCTGGGACAATAGTTTTTCGAGATTCGGAATTTTCTGCCGTAAAAACGCGTTAATCGTTACCATGAGCGTGTAAAAACGTGCAGAATGTGTCGTCAAAGAGTCGCCAGCAGTTTACAAAAGCTCTGTAACTCGTTGATAATCAGCATCCGTTAGCCGCCGCCCAGGCAGCAGTAGAGGAATAAACGGTAAGATGCTGACCCGCCATCAAGTACGAGGCAGCAAAGGTTTTTCCATGATTGGTTACACCCAAATGGACTTGGGCATTGCCAATATCACTTTGAATTAGGTGCTGGAAAGGTCAACTTTGAGTGGGTATAAAAAGAATACAAACAGATAAATCGGAATTTATATGAAGACTATTGAATATACTTTTAGTAGATTGTGCTTCAAGGCAGATGTAATTGAATCCTTGGATGATAACGATGTTTTTATTGTACATACTCCAGATGGTAGTTTTCGCATGACCAAAGCAGACTTCTATAGAGTATTTCCAAATGTACCCAAAACAAAAAGTTATCAAGAAGGAAGAATTTATCACTGCAAATATCCACCAAAGCGAGCAATGCAGTTTTTAACTGAATCGATTTCTAATCATCAAAGAGAGGATAAAAAACTCTATATGGATTTGATTGGTGACGAAATTCGAGAAAAGATAAAAGAGATTGGCTTACTGTGGCATAAATCAGAACATAATCCTCATATTGATGAAGATATAATGAATCATTGGGAAGGAATAATTGAAACATGGATTAAAGATGAAAGAATGCCTTTGATAGTCAGAAAGGATACGAGTAAGAAAGGCCAGGCTTTTCGCCATCCCAGTGGTCGAGAAATAATAATTTCAGATAATACATTCGCTATTTGGATTTATGGTAGAGTTTTAAGTAGAGAAATGTATTCATTGTCCCAATTGAGGGATATGCTAAGTCAGAATAAAATACCAATGGTTTTTATGCAAACAGCGGAGGTAAGAGAAAAAGGGAAATACACAAAACCATTGGGGAATTTCTCTTTACCTGAATGGAAGTTATGCCATATTGAGCCGATTGGATTTAATACCAATAAGAGTTTGGAAGAAATAGATATTCATGATATCAAAGAACATTTTAGGAAGTACGCAAGTCCCAGAAATATGTTTGTTCTTCCGAAAGAGATTGGTGATTTAGGAGAAATACCTATCTTCATTGAAGAACAGAAATACCAATAAATCCCAATTTGACGCTATGTGGATGACTTCGTTTTTCAGAGTAAAAATGTAATTATGCAGTCAGTATGAGACAGATATTACAGATTGGTGGGCGCGAGTGCTTGCTTTACACAGAAGGAGAACAGCAGCCGATAGTATTGCTCATCCAGACGCTGGGCGCACAGGAGCGTGACAGCATCGACAGCGAGGTGGAGATGATTAGCGAGGCCACTGGCGCATCGTTCGTCATGGCAGCCTTCGCCATCGGCGACTGGGAGGCGGAACTCACTCCCTGGCACGACCCGGCCGTTTCGAAGCGCCCGGCTGTGGGCCAACAGGCGGGAGAAACGCTCCGTTATGTCACACACGAGCTGATTCCCTATTTGCACCAGGAATATGGTGAGCTTCCTGTTGTTTTAGGCGGCTACAGCCTTGGCGCTCTCTTTTCCCTTTGGGCGGGTTCCGAGTCCAACCGTTTTGCTGCCATCGCAGCTGTGTCACCCTCTGTGTGGATTGCGGGATGGCTGGACTATGCCTGCCTGCATCCCGTCAAGGCACCCTACGTCTATCTCAGCCTCGGCGACCGTGAGGAACATACACGCAACAAGGTTTTTGCACAGATTGGCAACAACGTACGCTGGGAATATGAACACCTGAAGCAGACGCTCGGCTCCGACAACACAACGCTGGAATGGAATCCGGGCAATCATTTCGTGGAGGCTGCCCGCCGCACCGCCAAGGGCTTCGCATGGTGCATTGGCAAAATAAGCAATAGTCCCGAAAAGTGACGCTGGGAACATGAGTATTTATCTTTTCTCTTACGGATTGATATAATTCCTTGCTAAAAAAGTAGTAACTTTGCAGCGTGAACGAACGTAGAGACATCATAGTATCAGATACACTGACAGGCATCGGCAAAGGCGAAGTTGCCGGCTACCTGTGTCATGCCTATTGCCATAAGGGCTTCTGTGAGTTCACATATAGTAATAATGTATATAGGCTGGAGATGGGTGAGTGTTTGATCATTCGACGTGGCGACTTGGTGGAACAGGTCAACGAGAGCGAAGACTTCCTGGCGGATGTGGTTTATGTCACACCTGAGTTCATCGAAGTCTCTACACCACACAGCAACTACGGTATGAAAGGGTCGTTGGCCTTATTCAATAACCCCATTATGCACCTCACTCCAGAACAGCAAAAAGTATGTGCGCTCGATTTCGACTACATCAAGCGGCGCTTGGCCTTGACAACACACAACTTCCACCGTGATGCCATGATCAATGCCATACAGTGCATGATTATCGATTTCTTCGACTTCCACGCCTCACTGTATGGAAGCAAGAAAATCACATTGCAATATGCAGAACTGATGGAGCGTTTCATCGCTTTGCTGGAGAGAGGCGATTACCGACAGAACTGGGAAATCAACTATTATGCCGATAAACTCTTCGTTACTTCCAAATATCTTTCCGAGGTTTGCAAAAAGGTGAGCGGATTCCCTGCCAACTACTGGATTAACCGCTACACCGTGCTTGACATCAGCCGACAGTTGCGTGACCGGAAAAAAACACTGACAGCGCTCGCCGATGAATATAATTTCTCTTCTCCTGGCTATTTGAGCCGGTATGTCCAAAAGTACCTGGGCATAAAACCCACCGAACTGAGAGAGTAGCAAGCGCAGAGACAAACTTACTTGGTTTTAGAAAAAAGCCCCGCGCTCAACGTTTTCAGTAAAAAGTGTAGTAATACCCGTATTTTTTATCAAAACACTTAGGGAATTACTGCGTAACTTTGCAAAAGTTTGCAAAGTAACTAATTTCAGATGGTTATGAAGAAATCTATTTCAACAGCCGCACTGTTGGTGGCATCGTGCATGAATTGTTTGGCATGCTCTTCAGATGCACCTGTGCTTGAACTTCTCCTACCACATGAAGGAGGGCGGCCGCCACGATTTCAATGCCGTCTGGGAGTTCTGCTACCATGCACTGCAGTTCTTCTTTCCTGCCAACGATTCCGCTGCCGTACGTTCCGTCCACTCAGAAACTAGAGCAAACAGCAAGGCATACGCCCTGAATGGAACCCGTGCAATGGGAAAAGGAACCCACCGTCAAGGGACTCTATATCAATAACCGAAAGGCGGTCGTAATCAAGTAATAACAGTAAAACCTTGAATAGGAAAATCCCGATAGTCGATGCTGATTGTCGGGATTTTTAAAAAGAAAAAATATTATGCAATAAAAAGTTGAAAAGTGTGTTTAATTATTTGGAGCAATCCGAGATTTTATTTATTTTTGCATGCAAATTATGCAGAAGGTGTTCCTACGGCCGTTGGGCAGGCCACCTTCTAAGGCTAATAATATGAATAATAACAACTTCAATAAATAAGAAAGTTTCTACAATGGATGCATTGGACAAATTGTTTGTAATCTGCGCAGCTATTTCTATTATTGTCACAGCTGTTTTCGGCTATCTCGTTCTGAAGGTTCAAGGTTGGCCGCTCGCCATCCTTACAGCGCTCATCATGTTGCCGCTCCTGCTCATCAGTGGACTCAGCACTTCAGAGACGCTCTCTAAACCTTTTGGTACAACCAACCGGCAAGGTGATTTGAAGGTTCACCCAGTGGTACCCATTATTATGGCGATTATCTATTATGCTGTGATAGCGACACTACTGTTCTTTGTGTTCAATTTCGCCCGACTGATTTAGACACAAAAGATACTATAATCACAATATAGCAGGTGCGCGCTCGCGGACCTGCTTTTGTTTTTTTCAAGGCCGAATGGTGGCCGTTCAACTATTTTTACCTATATTTGCACTCAGAACGCTCCGAATGGGGCGTAATGACTGTGTAATTATTCAGAATTATGAAATTTGACATCCTTCTACCGCAAGTAATATCCGAACAGGGCAAGCAGCCTGTACAGCAGGATTATGTATGGCCGCAAAACGGAAAGGCTTCCATACACGACCGACTCTTCATCGTGGCCGACGGCATGGGAAATGATGACCTGGGGGCTAAAGCCAGCCAGGCGGTCACAAAGGCTGTGACAGAATACCTGTTCACCAATACTTGCCCCGATGAGCCCCTTACAAACGACTTGCTGCGCATGGCGCTCGTCACGGCCTATGAGAGGCTCGCAGAGGCTTGCCCCGATGGGGTGGGCGCGTCCATCGCCCTGCTCTATATGCACCGACACGGCTGTTCGGCTGTACACATCGGCGACTGCCGAATCTACCAAATCAGACCGTCGTCCATGGCGCTCGTCTATAAGTCGACCGACGACTTCAAGGCGATGATGGCGCAGAGCAAGAATCCGGTGGCACCCGAGGTGAAACTGCTCACCAATGTAAGGCCGGGCGACTACTTCCTGGTGTGCACCAAGAGCCTCACTGCACATCTCACCGATGCACAGGTGGTGAGCATCGTCTGCGGCGAGAGAGATGATGCCCGTAAACGACAGCTCTTCGTCAACCGCAGTCTGCAGGTAGAGGACAACCACAGCGGTGTGCTCGTGCAGGTGAGCGGCGTGATGATCGAAACCACCGACCACGTGGCACCGGCTACCGCCACCTCGGCTCCCGTCCGCATGGAACAGGGCGACCCTGCAAAGCAGAGGAGAAACCAACCTGCCGCCGGCAATGAAAGGCAGGAAAGAAACCGTGCCGAACGGTTGGCCAACCCACCCAAACAGCCGGCTCCGCCACAGTATGACGACGACGACGAAAAGAAGGGGGGATTCCCCATCGTGGCGGTGTCGGCACTCGCCATCGTACTGATAGGTTGCCTGCTGTGGTGGTGGATGACAAGAAGCTCCGCACCTTCGGCCTATGAGGAACCGGCCGAGGTGACCACCGAAAAGAAAGACTCGGTACCGCAGAAGGACACCATGAAAATAGTGGATACCAAGTCGGAGGTGAAGCGCGATACCACTCGCATACAGCGCAGCACGGCATCCGACTACCAACAGAAGGCCGACTCGCTCCTCAACGCCGTCTCGGCAGGTGAAAACGCACAGCAGGGCTCCGAAACGCAGCCCTCGGCGGCCGACCACAGCACCCTGCCTTCCGCCACCGATCACGGCACCCAGCCTTCTTCGGCCGACCACAGCACACAGCCTTCTACGGCCGCGCCCGCCAACCCATCGCAGGGCGCCAGCCAGTCGCAGGGCCATGCTCCCTCCACCCAGCAGCCCGCCGCTCCCAACGGCGGCGTAACACCACGTCCCGTCATACCAGAAGAATAGTCATCCATCGGAGGAATCAGATTGCTGATTCCTCCGATTTCTTTCTGCCCTCCAATCCCCCGATTATTCAGATTATTCAGATTCCTCCGATTATTCCGATTCCCCCAATTCCCCCAATAAAAAAGGCCCTTCTCTGAGATGTCTCAAAGAAGGGCCTTTCTATTCTCCTACACTCCTCAATAAACATACTCCTGCCAGCTCTTCACTTTGATATCCTCCTCGCGCAGCGAGCAGAATGCCTCGATGAAGGCCTTGGCCAGACGGGTGTTCGTAATAAGAGGTATGTTGTGGTCGATAGCACCACGGCGGATGCGGTAGCCGTTGGTCAGCTCGCGCTTCGTCTGGTTCTTCGGCACATTGATAATCAGCTCGATCTCATGGTTCGCTATCATGTCCATCACATTGTTGCCGCCCTCCTCATCAGGCCAGGCCACGGCAGTGGCCTTCACACCGTTCTCGTTCAGGAAGCGCGCAGTGCCGTCGGTGGCGTAGATCTCATAACCGTTCTTCATCAGGTTGCGGGCCGGCTCCAGCAGGTCCACCTTGCCCTTCACACCGCCGCTGCTCATCAGGATGCGGTGCTTCGGTATGCGGTAGCCGGTGGCTATCATGGCGTTGAGAAGGGCCTCGTTCAGGTCGTCACCCAGACAGCCTACCTCACCAGTCGACGACATGTCAACACCCAGCACGGGGTCGGCGTTCTGCAGACGGGCAAAAGAGAACTGTGAGGCCTTCACACCGATGCGGTCGATGTCGAACTCGCTCTTGTCGGGACGCGTGTAGGGGGCGTCGAGCATGATGCGGGTGGCCGTCTCGATGAAGTTGCGCTTCAGAATCTTGCTCACAAAGGGGAAGGAACGCGAGGCGCGCAGGTTGCACTCTATCACACGCACCTGGCGGTTCTTGGCCAGGAACTGGATGTTGAACGGACCGCTGATGTTCAGCTCGGTGGCTATCTTGCGGGCTATCTTCTTAATCTGACGGATGGTGCTGAAGTAGATGTGCTGGGCGGGGAACACCATCGTGGCGTCGCCGGAGTGAACACCGGCATACTCGATATGCTCGCTGATGGCATACTCCACAATGTCGCCCTTGTCGGCTACAGCGTCAAACTCTATCTCCTTCGTGTCTTGCATAAACTGCGACACCACCACGGGATATTCCTTGCTCACCTCAGTGGCCATGCGAAGGAAACGCTCCAGCTCCTCGTCGCTGTGGCACACGTTCATGGCGGCACCCGACAGCACATACGAGGGACGTACCAGCACAGGATAGCCTACCTCGCCGACAAACTCCTTGATGTCGTCGAGAGAGGTGAGGGCACGCCAGGCGGGCTGGTCGATGCCCAGCTTGTCGAGCATGGCGGAGAACTTGTCGCGGTTCTCGGCACGGTCGATGTCGACGGGCGAGGTGCCCAGCACGGGCACACCCTGACGGTGAAGCTTCATGGCCAGGTTGTTGGGTATCTGGCCGCCCACGCTCACGATGGTGCCGCGGGGCTGCTCAAGGTCTATCACGTCGAGCACACGCTCCAGCGAAAGTTCGTCGAAGTAGAGACGGTCGCACATGTCGTAGTCGGTCGATACCGTCTCGGGGTTGTAGTTGATCATGATCGACTTGTAGCCGAGCTTACGCGCTGTCTGGATGGCATTCACCGAGCACCAGTCGAACTCAACCGACGAACCGATGCGGTAGGCACCGGAACCCAACACCACCACCGACTTCTCGTTCTTGTAGAAGTCGATGTCGTGGCCCTGCACACAGTAGGTCATATACAGGTAGTTGGTCAGCTCGGGATGCTCGCTGGCCACAGTGTTGATGCGCTTCACCGCGGGCTCTATGCCGTGCTGCTTGCGGTAGCGGCGCACCTGCAGGTTCTCCTGCACCATGTTGCCCTTGCCGGGTTTCAGCACAAAGCGGGCTATCTGGAAATCGGAGAAACCGGCGGCTTTCACCTCGCGAAGGAATTCGTCGCTCATGTCCTCCAGATGGTTGTATTTCATCAGTTCGGCCTTCAGGTCCACAATGTGCTTCAGGCGCTCCAGGAACCATACATCTATCTTCGTGAGCTGCTCGATGCGCTCCACACTGTAGCCTTCTTCCAAAGCCTGGGCAATGGCGAAAATGCGAAGGTCGGTAGGGTTCGACAACTCCTCGTCCAGATTGTCGAAACGGGTGTGGTCGTTGCCCACAAAACCGTGCATGCCCTGACCAATCATGCGCAGACCCTTCTGAATCATCTCCTCGAAGGTGCGGCCGATGGACATAATCTCGCCCACCGACTTCATCGACGAACCGATAAGACGGCTCACACCGGCAAACTTGGTGAGGTCCCAGCGGGGTATCTTGCAAATCATGTAATCGAGCTGAGGGGCTACGTAGGCTGAGTTGGGCGTGCCCATCTCACCTATCTGGTCGAGCGTGTAGCCCAGGGCTATCTTGGCGGCCACAAAGGCAAGGGGATAGCCGGTGGCCTTGGAGGCAAGGGCCGACGAACGGCTCAAACGGGCGTTCACCTCGATGATGCGGTAGTCGTTGGTCTCGGCATTGAAGGCAAACTGGATGTTGCACTCGCCCACAATGCCCAGATGGCGCACGCACTTGATGGAGAGCTCCTGCAGCATGCTCACCTGCTCGTCACTCAGCGAACAGGTGGGGGCCACCACAATCGACTCGCCGGTGTGGATGCCGAGAGGATCGAAATTCTCCATCGAGGCTACCGTGAAGCAGTGGTCGTTGGCATCGCGAATCACCTCAAACTCTATCTCCTTCCAACCCTTCAGACTCTCCTCAACCAATATCTGGGGAGCAAAGGTGAAGGCGCTCTCGGCTAACTCGATGAAACGGGCCTCGTCGGGGCAAATGCCGCTGCCAAGACCGCCAAGAGCGTAGGCCGAACGAATCATCACAGGAAAACCAATGCGGTGGGCGGCGGCAAGTGCGTCGTCCATGTTCTCTACAGCCTGGCTCACAGGGGTCTTCAGACTGGCCTCGTCAAGCTTCTTCACAAAGAGGTCACGGTCTTCGGTGTCCATGATGGCCTCTACTGAGGTGCCCAGCACTTCAACACCGTAACGGCTCAAAGTGCCGTCCTTGAACAATGCCGTACCGCAGTTCAAAGCGGTCTGACCGCCAAAAGCCAAAAGAATGCCGTCGGGGCGTTCCTTCTTGATAATCTCCGTCACAAAATGGGGGGTGACAGGCTGGAAATACACTTGGTCGGCGATGCCTTCCGATGTCTGGATAGTGGCGATGTTGGGATTCACGAGAACAGAAGAGATGCCTTCTTCGCGCAACGCCTTCAAGGCTTGGGAGCCGGAGTAGTCAAACTCGCCGGCCTGACCGATTTTCAAAGCACCGGAACCCAAAACCAGTACTTTCTGCAGTTTTTTCTTCATGTATAGTCTGTTTTAGAGCCGCAGGAAAGGCCATACGGCTCTTCAGGCTGCAAAGTTACGAAATAATGAGTGAAATGCGAAGAAAAACAAAATTTTTCTTCGCATTCCCGAGTGCCAGCAACTTCGGCTTAGCCAAAGTTACGAAAAATCGAGAGCAGAACAAAATGATTTCTCATTTTTTATGGTGAATGGAGTAACTTATTTAAAGTTACTTTTCCCTCCTTTTATATTATTACTTGTCATAATAACCTCGCTTTTTCTTACATTTCTCTTCCAAAATGGTTTTCATGACAACTTTTCCAACCCTTCCTTCATGCATTGACAACTTTTCAGTAACTTTGCACGAAAATACAGATAATTATGAATACCGTAGAGCTGCATCATCTCAGCATTGGCTATAGGGTGAAGAATACATGGAGAGTGGTGGTCGACGATATCAATGCCTCGCTCGAGGAAGGACGGATGACGTGCCTCATCGGACCCAACGGGGTGGGCAAGTCGACCTTGCTCCGAACGCTCTCTGCTTTCCAACCTAAAATCGGGGGCGAAATCCTGCTCCAGGGAAAGGACCTCTCACTGTATTCCGAGAAGGAACTGGCACGACTCATCGGGGTGGTGCTCACCGAGAAACCGGATGTGCAGAATATGTCGGTAAGGGAAATCGTCGGATTGGGGCGCAGTCCTTACACCGGCTTCTGGGGCACACTTAATGACGACGACTGGCGGGCCGTAGACCAGGCCTTGCAGCAGGTGGGCATCACCGACCTGGCACGGCGCATGATACAGACGCTCTCCGATGGGGAGCGGCAGAAGGTGATGATAGCCAAGGCACTGGCGCAGCAGACACCTGTCATCTATCTCGACGAACCAACGGCCTTTCTCGACTATCCCTCCAAGGTGGAGATGATGCGGCTGCTGAGACATCTGAGCCATACGGCGGGAAAAACGGTGTTCCTCTCCACACACGACCTGGAACTGGCCCTGCAGATAGCGGATACCGTATGGCTCCTTACGGCCGACAACCAACTGCATGTGGGCACGCCGCGTGAGTTGGCGGCCAACGGTATGCTGGGTCGTTTCGTGGCGCAGAAGGGTATCGTGTTCGATACCGAAAGACTCTCCGTAGTGGTGGAGTCGGACCCTACTTGTTGATCACTTGTTCTTTCTTCAGCATCACGATGCGGCCGTAGCGCTCCAGTTGGGTTAGGTCCATCTTCTTTACGTTGCCCACAAGGATGAGGCAGCGGTGGGCATTGTTGCCGGCTACGGCGTCGCGGTAGTAGCGCAGCATGTCGTCGAAGGTGATGCCCTCGGCCTGCATGATGTGCTCGGGGGCGGGGTCGCTGGCGTAGCCGTAGAGACGGGAGTTGAAGATATAGCTGCCCATGTCGCGGAAGGTGGGATAGGAGTTGCGGTAGTGGCTCTCATAGCTGGCACGGGCCGTCTCGTAGTTGGTGGCGCGTGCGGGCAGGGAGCGGAGCAAACTGTCGAGCAGAGCGGTGGCCTGCATGGCTTTGTCGGCCTGGGTGGAGGTCACGGTGCAAAGCGTCATGGGGCGGTCGGGATAGAGGGCGTTGGGGGCGTAGGAGGCTACGGCCTGGGTGTTGTAGGCCAATGAGCGGAATTCGCGCATCTCCTGAAACAGCACCGACGACATGCCGCCGCCCAGATAGTCGGCCAGCAGGTCGAAGCATACCTTGCCGCGTAGTGTGGGCTGGGCACCTACGGTCTCATAACTGCACACGTAGGTCTGACGGGCCGACGGTAGGTTGTAGATGTAGACAAGTGGCTCGTTCACAATCTGATAGGAGGGTACGATAAAGGTTTTCTTCACTTGGGAGCGCGCTATGGGCAGGGTGGAGCGGATGGCGGAGCTCACGGTGGCGGCATCGTGGGTGCCGGAATAGAGCAGGGTGCACTCTTGGGTGGTCAGCTCGGAGAGCAGCGAAAGCATCTTCTCGCCAGTAAGGGCCTTGGCTTGCTGCTTGTTGAGCCGCTGCAGATAGGGCGACGCCTGGCCGTAACGCACCAGGGCCATCACCGCGGTGGTCACTTCGGTGTTGTCTTCCTCAAAGGTGCTGGTGTTGAGCTTGGCTTCGTCCACAAGGTCTTTCAGGGCCTTGGGGTTGTGCCGGGCACGGGTGAGCAGATGGCCCAGCAGACGGAGCGCAGGGGTGAGATGGGTGTCGGGACCGGTCAATGAAAAGGAGAAACTGTTCTTGTTGCACTCGATGCTGCTCGTCACACCGAGTTCGTAAAGCGAACGCTGCCATTGCTGGTGGGTAAGCGAGTCGGTGCCGGTCTTCTCCAGGTAGGTGGCAAGGGCGGGGAGCAGGGGGTCGTGAAGACTGCCGCGAGAGTAGCGGAGCTCCAGGCGGAACAGGTCGTTCACGGGGTTGTTCACGGTGTAGAGGGTGGCATGGCTGCCAAGAGGGGTCTGCGTGGCTGCGTGTTCGAAGTCTACGGCACGGGGCTCCTGCGGTGGGGCGGGGAGGGCGGACAACTCACGGGCGAAAGCGGATTGCTCGTCGATGTGACGGGGCACAACGGGCTTGTAGCCGGGCTGCTGCAGACGGTCTTTGGGGTTCTTGCCGTATTTCTTGCGAAGCAGGTAGTAGTCGCTGCCGAAGTATTTGCGGAGGGCGGCAATGGCGTCGCTACGGGTCACTTCGCGGCGGGCGGCTACCAACTGGAGATACTCCTGCCAACTGTGGCCGGACGACATCACTTCTATCATCTTCTGGGCACGGTCGGAGGGAGTCTCTATGGCCAACTCGGCCTTGCGGATGGCGTCGAGCTTGGCGGCCTCGAACTGGGCATCGCTGAACTCACCGCGCTGCAGCCGCGCCACTTGCTCCTGAACGGCACTGACGGCTTTCTTGGTGGAACCCAGCAGGTTGGGCACTATCAGGTAACCGGCCACTCCGGCATCGTTCAGCGCCATGCGCATCGAAAGGGCGGCCAGCACCTTGCTCTCGTTCATCAGCGAGTCGAGCAGGCCGCTGCTGCCGTTGGAGAGCAACTGCAGACCGATGTCGAGGGCGTTGGCGTCGGATTCGTAGTCGGTGGGGGCACGGAAGAGCAGGCCGCGGGCGGAGACAACGGGAATGGGAATCCGCACCGTCAGCTCCTGCTGACCGTGGATGGGGGGAAGGGGCGACAGCTGGCGCTCGGGAGGGGTGCCTCGCTCGATACGGCCGAAGGTGCGCTCCAGAATGGGTAGTGTGGCGGAGGGGTCGATGTCGCCGGCCAATATGATGCCCATGTTGCAGCCTACGTAGTAGCGCTTGAAAAAGGCATCCATCTCCGACATGCGGGGATTCTTCAGGTTCTCTGTGGTGCCTATCACAGGACTGGCGTAGGGGCGGTCCTGGAAAATGGCTTTCGTCACTGTTTCCAGCACGCTGCCGAACAGGTTGTCGTCGCCGCGGTTCTTCTCTTCATACACGGTCTCCAACTCGCCTTGGAACAGGCGGTACACGGGGCGAAGCAGCCGCTCGCTGTAGAGCAGACTCCACTGCTCCAGATAGCGGGCGGGGAAGGTGTTGTAGTAGAAGGTCATGTCGTAGCTCGTGGCGGCGTTCAGACCGGTGCCGCCATAGCGGGTCACAAGGCGGTTGAATTCATTGGGTATGGCGTATTGAGCGGCCTCGCCGCTCAGGCGGTTGATGTCGCGCTGGAGGGCGGCGCGGGTGGATTCGTCGCGGGTCTCGGCCAGGCGGTCGTAGAGCGCGGAGATGGAGTCGAGATACACTTTCTCCGATGCATAGTCTACGGTGCCCAGACGGTCGGTGCCCTTGAAGAGGATGTGCTCGAAGTAGTGGGCGATACCGGTGCCGGGACAGTCCTTGGCGCCGGCCTTCACCACCACCGAGCCGTAGACCACGGGCTGGGAGTGGTCTTCATTGAGCCATACGGTCATGCCGTTGCTGAGTTGGTGCTCGGTCACGGTGAGTTGTGGAGCCGAGGGGCGCTGGGCCTGCACGGCGGTTCCTGAAAGCAGGAGCAGAAGGAGGGGGAGAAAATGTTTCATGATTAGGCTGGCTTTTCTTTCATAACGTCTGGCACACCGCTTTTATTGCACCTCAACAGGTAGAAAACAATGGCCTTTTAACTTCCCTTTACCCCTCTACAAATGTCCCTTTAACTCCCCTTTAACTCCCCTTTAACTTCCTTTTAACTCCCCATTAACTCCCCATTAACTTCCTTTTAACTCCCCTTTAACTCCCCTTTAACTCCCCTTTAACTCCCTTTTAACTCCCCTTTAACTTCCCTTTTTTTTAAAAAAAACTGTCACAAATTGGCAGTTTCTACGTATTATATATAGAAACAGCGAACAATGACACAAGAGGAGTTCAAGAGTGAGGTGCGGCGCATAAGGCCGGAGCTGATGGCACAGGCCCGCCGCTATCTCGGCGAAGAGGAGGCAGAGGACACGGTTCAGGATGTGCTCCTGCGTCTCTGGCAGATGGTGGGCGAACTGCACCTGCCTCTTGCGCCGCTGGCGCTGCGGCTGGTGCGCAACTTCAGTATCGACCTGCTCCGCCGCAAGCGTCCCGCCGTTCCGCTGGTGGAGATGGAGGAGGGAAGCGCACAGGACAACAGCGAACTGCTCGACGAGATGATGCACCTGGTGGCCACGCTGCCGGATATGCAGCAGGTAGTGCTGAGGCTGCGACACATGGAGGGCATGCGGATGAGTGAGATAGCGCTGCTCACCGGCTCTACCGAAACGGCACTGAGAAAGTCGCTGAGCAGGGCAAGAAAAGCGCTGCTGCTGAAATTGAGAAATAGTGATAATAGGTGACAGCTATGGATAAAGAACAGAGAACAAGACAGTTGGCCGAAAAATTCTTGCAAGGCCTTTCCTCGCTCGAAGAGGAAAGCGAATTGGGCTTCCTGTTGCAGCAAGACGACTTGCCCGATGACCTGGTCGACCTGCGACAGCTCATGACGGGCCTACAGACCATCGCACTGAAAAGTGCCGAATCGGAGGGCGATGGCTCCTCGTCTGTTGGGCCTGTCGCTGCACTACAGCAACAGGCGGGAAGAACCCGGCGGCACCTGTTGCGCCGCTGGATGGTCGCTGCGGCCTTGCTGCCGCTGGCAGTGGCCACGGCCGTGGTCTTCTTTCACCAGAAAGCCGAAGAGCATGTGGTCATCGTTTATGGAGAACGCTTTTCCGACCGGGAAATGGCGCTCAAGGAGATGCAACAGAATATGGCGTCCATGGCGGAGGCTCCCTCCGAGCAGGTGGACGTGCTGCTGGAAGATATGTTTGATATATAACAACCCTACAATATGAAAAGATTTTCCTTTATCTGGATTTTGTTGACCATGGCGCTGCAAGCCATGGCGCAGCAGGGACTGGCCGTGAACAAGGTGTTCGAAGGGCTGGTGGTGCCACCCGAGAAAATGGTGGAGACAAGGGTGAGAGGACGAGATATCGCCAAATTCCAACTGAGCTATTTCAGAAGCCTCCGCTTCCATTGCACACCGGCACAGGCCGAGGAAATCTTCACGCTCGTGGAGAAAGAAAAATCGCTGAAATCGGTCAGAAGCGGCAGCGCATATCCTGAATCGAAAGAGGCGCGCACGCTCATGGTGCAACTGCCGCCGTCGGCCAAGGGCAACCGCTTCGTCTGTGTGAAAGCCAAAAAGACGGGAAAAAACCAACTGCAGATGATACTTATCTATATGGAGGGGAAACTCGACTCTCTCGACAAACTCGCCGAAATACTGAAAAACTGACGGGACTTTGACGAAATGTTCCCGAAAAATTTCGAATAATCAATCCATTTCATAATCATGAGAAATATTGCTTTATTGTTATTGTGCTTGCCTGCCTCGATGTGGGCCGACAACAACGACACACTGGTGGTGAACCGACCGCAAAGAGTGACCGTGGTGACCAACGACTCGCTCCAGAAAATCATTATCCATGGTAGGGAAAACGATGATGATTTCGTCTACCGAAACTCCATCGAACTGGTCGACTCCAACTACGTGAGCCAAACCACCATCGACCGTGAACGATGGGCCATGATACCAAAAGTGCCGGTGACAAAAAACGACAGCTGCAAGGGACTCCTCGTAGAGTGGACCGTACACATGAGCGCGGGCTTCTCAGTGCCGCTGAATCAGTCGGAAGGGCTCGGCTTCCGCACGTTCCGCTCCGCCGAAGTCGGCATCGTACCGTTCCAGATTGATGTGACCTTCCAGTCCAACAAGAACAAAAGAGGACGACATACGCTGTCGGCGGGTATTGGGGTCAACTGGCGTGACTTTGAGATGAGAAACGGACTGAGAATGGTGAGAAATGAAGAGGGCAGGGTGGGCCTCGCCGACTTCCCCGAGGGATGCAAACCGCATAATGCCAGAATCGACTTGTTCAGCGTTTCGTTCCCGATTCTGTACCAGCACCGGTTCAACCGTGGATGGGGATTCGCCGTGGGACCGGTGCTCAACTGGAACTCCAGCCTGCATCTGAAAACCAGATACGACAAAGACGGCGGGGAATACATCTTCACAGACAGAAGTGCCGCCTTCCGCAAGTTCACCGTCGACTATATGTTCGTGCTGAAGAATCCTTTCATCCCGGTCTATGTGAAGTACAGCCCCACGCAGCTGCTGAAAAACACGGACCTGAAATTCAAAGCGCTCTCCTTCGGAATTTACATCTGATTCCTGACTTCGGGAATTGATTGAAAAAATCCAACATTTTAAAAACCGACCATTGATTATCAGTTAGTTACAGTCTTTTCTTGGGTGATTTGGGTGACGAAGAAGAACAGGTCGGGCACCATCAGTGTGGTGGTGGTGGATAAGAGGCATGGTTTCAAGGAGGTGAAGAACTTCGGTGTCGTGACTACTGATGAGGAGGCCGAAGTCCTTTGCATGAGAGCCAACGAGTGGATTCGTTCCTATGGCGGACAACAACTGATAGATTTTGGCCATTGCCCGGCACAAGACCGCGAGTTGGAGGAAACGGAGCGTGCTTTCGCCAATATCGACTCCGTGTTCATGAACGCGCCCCAGCTGATCCTCAACCCGATCTATGACAGCATCGGCTTCAACCGGATACCCGACAGTGTCCTGAGGCATCTTGTGATAGCAAGGATATGCCAGCCGATGAGCAAGTTGGCCACAGTGGATTACTTGAGGTCCCACTTCAATGAGGACACAAGCCTTGACCAGATATACTACTATATGGACAAGCTGTACAATACCCAGCAGGAGACGGTGCAGCAGATAAGCGTTGAACATACCCGGCGCATACTCGGCGGATGTATCGGAATCGTGTTCTATGATTGCACGACGCTCTATTTTGAGTCGTTCATAAGGGACAAGCTTTGCGAGCCCGGTTTCTCCAAAGACGGGAAGAGCAAGGAGAACCAGATTGTGATAGGGCTGTTGGTCAGTGCAGGTGGCTATCCGCTCGCGTATTCCGTATTCTGCGGAAGCCAGTACGAAGGGTTCACGATGATTCCCGTGGTGGATGACTTCGTGAAGAGATTCCAACTGGAAGATGTGGTAGTGGTCGCGGACTCTGGGCTGATGACCAAGAAGAATGTGTTGCTGCTGCAGACGGGCAAGTACAAGTACATACTTGGTGCGAGAATCCGCAATGAGGCCAAAGAAATCAGGGAGTGGGTACTTTCCCAGAAGAAGGTGGAGAACACCTACCCTGAGTACGAGAAGACACATACCATCGCCGCCCCAACGTCCGAAGATCCGAAGGGTACGGATAAAATCAGAGAACGTCTGATCATCACCTACTCGAAAGACAGGGCAAGGAACGATGCAGAGAACAGGAAACGCGGCATAGAGCGGCTCAGGCGTGCCTTTGGCTCAGGAACCATCAAGAAAGAGAGCATCAACAGGAGGGGCTACAACAAGTTCCTTGAGATAACAAATGATGTCGACATCACCATCAATGAGGAGAAAATCCTTGAAGATGAGAAGTGGGACGGATGGAAGGGATATATCACGAACACCGACATTGTGGCAAGGGAGGTTGTATCCCAGTACCATGAGCTTTGGGTGGTGGAACGTGCATTCCGAGTTACGAAAGGCAATTTGGAGGCACGGCCGGTGTTCCATTTCACGCCCAGAAGAATTGAGGCGCACATCTGCATCTGCTTCATAGCATACAAGGTGTACAAGGAATTGGAAAGGATTATGAAACTGATGAAGTTCTCCATGAGTGTAGACAAGGCTCTTGAAATAGCCAAGACAATACCGACTGTCACCATGAGGCTGCCATTCAATCAGCAAAAACAGACCAGAACCCTCTTCCTGACGGATGAGCAGCGTGCCATCAAACCGCTATTCGACCTCAAAAAGTATTTTGGGTGACGCATTCCCGAAGTCAGG
>CACYUZ010000041.1:0-28835 GCA_902777645.1 uncultured Prevotellaceae bacterium
CCTCATGCTCGACTATGTTGCCAAGAACGCTAGGGAGTTTACCACCACCTACGGCACCATCACCTCGGTGAGCGTAGGCGCCATCCAGCGTGCTTTGCTGGCTCTGGAAGCCGAAGGCGGCGACCTCTTCTTTGGCGAGCCTTCGTTCAATGTGTTCGACTTCCTCCAGACCGAAGGAGGCAAGGGCGTGATGAATGTGTTGGCTGCTGATAAGCTGATGCTTAATCCGAAGCTCTATTCCACCTTCCTGCTGTGGCTGCTGAGCGAGCTCTATACCCAACTTCCCGAGGTCGGCGACCTGCCTTTGCCCAAGCTGATCTTCTTCTTCGATGAAGCCCATATGCTGTTTAAGGATACTTCAAAGGCCTTGGTGGATAAGATCGAACAGGTGATACGCTTGGTCCGTTCCAAGGGCGTTGGCGTGTATTTCGTCACACAAAGTCCCGATGACATCCCCGAGGTCATCGCTGGCCAGCTTGGCAACCGTATCCTCCATGGACTGAGGGCCTATACGCCTAAGGAGCAGAAAGCCGTGAAGGCAGCAGCCCAGACCTTCCGTACCAACCCGAATTTCAACACTGAGGCGGCCATCCTCGAACTCGGCACGGGCGAGGCCTTGGTCTCGTTGCTCGATGAGAAAGGTGCACCCTGCATCGTGGAACGCGCCAAGATTCTCTTCCCGCTGAGCCAGATTGGTGCCATCACCGACGACCAACGCAACGAGCTGATTCGTAAGTCTCGCATCTATGGCGTTTACGACAAGAGCTTCGACCGCGAAAGCGCCTACGAAGTGCTCGTTGAGCAACAGAAACAGGAGGAAAAACGACTCCAGAAAGAAGCCGAAGAGGAAGAGAAGCGCAAGGCCAAGGAAGCGAAGGAAAGGGAACGCTCAAGGAGTACCAGCTCCAGAAGCACGACCACCAGAAAGAAGAAGTCGACGGCAGGCAAGGCGCTGGAGAAGACCATCAACACCACGGCGACTACCATTGGCCGTAGCCTGGGGAATCAAATCGTCCGCTCAATCTTGGGTAGTATCTTTAAAAAGAAATAATCGTATATGGATCGAAAGAATAGGGGATGGCGTCAGTCGTTCCCTATTTCTTTTAGCATCGGAACGAATTTGAAATTGCCAAACTCCTCTTTTTTCAGTGAACCGTCTTCCATCTTGATGACCCTCAGCATGGTCTGACCATCTCCTTCGGTGTTATCCATAGGGATGACCATGATGCCGCCGACTTTCATTTGTTTGACAAGCGCATCTGGTATGCTTGGCGCACCGGCCGTGATGATGATCCGGTCGAAAGGCTGGTAGGTGGGCAGACCCTCATATCCGTCGCCCAAGAAGGTCTTGACCTTGAACGGCAGTTGCTCAAGGATTTCTTTCGTCTTGAAAAACAGGTTGCGTTGCCTTTCAATACTGAACACTTTGGCGCCTAGGGTGGCCAATACGCAGGCCTGGTAGCCCGACCCCGTGCCGACCTCAAGCACTTTCATACCTTTTTCAACCTTCAACAACTGGGTCTGGAAGGCCACCGTGTTGGGCTGCGAGATGGTTTGTCCCGAGCCGATGGGGAAGGCCTTGGCGTCAATCACGTCATTGAACTCCAAGTTGCCCTCAGCGTCTATCATCAGGCCTGAGAAATCAACGCCTGTGTTGCCCTGCAGGTCTATCACGGTGGGGGTGCCGGCCGGACCCTCCACCTTCGTCTGCACGGTGTAGGCAATCATCTGGGCCGATGCGCTCAGCACGGCCAGCAATGCCAAAGCTAAGAAAGATAGTCTCTTTTTCATAAGCTCGTTGTTTGGTTCGTTAATATTGGGGTTATGGTCTCTCTGTTGTTATCGCAGGTGCTTCTCTACCGTGCCGTCGCTCTTGCGCACGATGGTGAGGCCCTTCTGGGCTTTCGGCAACTGCCTTCCGCTGGCGTCGAAGTATTGGGCCTCGCCGCTGGCCGTCGGGGTCACTTGCTCCACACCCAGGTCGTCGGGGTAGGTCACATTGTAGCTGCCGTCGTTGCCTATGCGGAATATCTTGATGCCGGGCTCCTTGTTCTCGCGGGTCTCGCGGTAGATAAGATAGGTGGCTTCATCTTCCACAAAGTAGCTGATACTCGTGGGGTCTATCTCGCGGCCGATGGTGCGGGTCCAGATGCGGTTGCCCTCGCTGTCGTAGCGGCGGATGATGAACGAGGCGTTCACCCAGGCCTGCACGTCGCGGTAAATCACAATCCAGTCGCTCTCGCCCACAGCACCGCAGCCCACCTTGCCGAAGGCATAGGCGTTGTTCTTGTCTTTGCTGGCTATCGACAGACCCATCTCGTCGAAGAGATAGTCGCCGTCGTAACTGAACTTCTGAAGCATCACGTCGTAGGAGTTGGGAAGCTGCGACTCAAAGTCTACCAGTATCTCCTCGGTCTTCGGATTCACGGCTATGCCGCAGTAGTCGTAGTCGTTGTCCTCGGTGTTGGCGGCATCCAGACCGGTCAGACCGAAACCGAGCGAGCCGTCGGCGTTGATGTGCTGCACACGGATGTTGTGCGAGAACTGACCCACATTGCGCACAAAGGCCACAGCAGCGCCGCCCTTGCCGTCGGGGGCTATGCAGTAGTGGTTCATGGCATAGCCGTCGTATTTGTGGTCGTCGTATACCACCGGGTCGCCCCACAGCTCGTCGAAGTCGCGGTTCAGACGGTGCACCAGCGAGCCCTCCGGACTCTTGTCGAAAAGCAGCATCGAACCGTCGAGCGAGGGCACTATCTGGGGCTGGATGAACTCGTCGGCCCATGGCATGGGGGTGTCCCAGCCTTCGGTGCCGTCGCTGTTGATGCGCTGGATGAAGACGCCAATATGGCTCATGTCGTCCGAAACGCCCGTACCGTCTTCTGATGTGTTGTAGAAGATGAAGTAGGTGTCGTCGCCCACCACATAGCAGTTGGTGTAGGGGGCATTGGTGTATTCCGTGTAGGCGATGCCGTCCTCGCCCCAAAGGAAGTTGCCCTGCTGGTCTATCTTGTAGATGGCCGGACTGAAGTGGTAGACGATGTCCTGATCGTCAGACATGAAGGCTTCTTCGGCACGGCCGTCGGCCACCGTCACAATGGCGGAACCGTCGGAGGCCACCTGAAGGCCGTATTCTGACCACCAGGAGGGGGTGACGTGGTCGTTCACCTGGATGGGCTCGCTGAATTGGGGCACACCGTCCTTGTCGAGCAACTGGAGGTAGGTGCACACGGCCCCGCGCCCTATACCGTTCACTTCCTTGCGGCCCGACGTGCGCCAGGATATCCAGGTCTTCTTGTCGGCCGTGCGAACGGCTTTGGGGTTGCAGGCGTAATAGTCACCGTGCCCGGTGGCATCGTAGATGCAGGTGGGGGTGGCGTTGGTGTTCCACTGTGAGAAGGCGGGCAGCGCGGCCAGCCCTCCTAAGAGTAATGCGTACAGTCTTTTCATAGGTTTTTGTTTATGGGTTTATTTTCTTCTTCGCGTTTTCTATGTAGATGCCTCGGTGGTGGGGCGATACGCGGCGGCCTTGCAGGTCGTAGCGCTGGGGAGTGGCTCCTTGCGCAGCGGTGGCGGGTTCGATGCCGAGCTGCTGGGCATGCTGAAGACTGAAGTACACCTGATGGGTTGCGCCGGTGTAGTCGGCCTGTACCAGCAGGCGGGTCTGGCCGTCGGCGTTCACCTCGTGCAGCATGTAGTAGCCGCGCCCGTTCTCGCCGGTGATGCCGTTGCCGCCGGCGTCACAGAACTCAAGCAGGTAGCAGTCGTCGGTGGTAAGGGGCAGGTCGGTAACGTGTTTCTTCCTCTTCTCGGTGTAGGGACCGCCCTCGCACACCACGTCGCCGAGCGAGTTGTACACCTTCCAGGTGGTCTCCTCGGGGGCGTTGTCGGTCATCAGGGTGAGGCGCACGGCGTTTTGGGCCTTGTGGGCATTGGCCAGGCTGAAGGTCTTGTGAACGCTCTCCTCTGCACCGCCGTTCAACTCGGACAGCCAGATCTCCACCTCGTTGGGGACTCCCTCCGACAGCGGAAAACTGTCGAAGAGGGGCACGTGAAGGGTGTCGATGTCGAGATAGGCCATGCGGCCGCTCCACGGGGTGGACTGAAGGGCGCCGTTTATGCGTACGTTGATGGTGGCGCTGGTCAGAGGCTCGCGCCCGGTGTTGCGCACGCGGAGGTCGCAAGTGAACTGGGGCTGGCAGATGCGGTCGGGCAGATGGAGCAGACTCAGTATCTTGGCGGACTGATCACTGCCGGTGGGGCGGGGGGTGTAGCAGGCGCCCAGGACCTTCTTGGTGGTGTTGTCCTGCACGAAGGTCACAAGGCCCAGCTCGGTCTCGTCGTAGAAATTGGCTACCGGCCAGCTGTATTCGTAGCGGGTGGGCACGGTAAGGGGGAGGTCGGCAGGCAGCGCCTCGCCTTCTGCCGTGGGCAGCAGGGCGCGCATCACGTAGTTCCATGATTTCTCGCCGTTGGGGGCGGGCTCGTCCCACACCACTTGCTCTTCCACCACCGCCACGTGGAGCCGCAGGTCGCTGCCGTCGGCGATGTTTTCCGGCGTCACGCTCACACCCACGGTGAGCTGACCGTCGGTCAGACTGGCTTCTGCGTCAAGGTCCACTTGGGGGGCTACGGCGCCGGCTATGTCGATATAGCTGTCGAGCTGGTCTTCAAAACCGTGGGCACCGGCACGCTCGCCGTCCACACGCAGCGAGGGCACACCCGTCACGTCGTAGTAGCCGGCACGGGCCATGGCGTCGTCGGGATTGGCCAGATAGAAGGGGTCGCGGTTCGAGGGGAAGTTGATGTGATAGGTCACGGCCACCATGTCGCCCATACGCTCGTTGATGGTCTTGTCGAGCGAGGGGGAGAAGTCGGAGCAGGGGTCGCAGCTGGTGTTGGTGAACTCTTCGAAGAGCACCAGGCGTTTCTTGCTCTTGGGGGTGCCGGTCAGGTTGAAGTAGACGTCGCACAGACTGCCGGTATAGTCGCCTTGGGTCAGACGCGAGGTCTTGCCGTCTGCGCTCACTTGGTAGAGTTGGTAGTAGCCGTTGCCGTAGCTGCCTTTGATGCCGTCGCCGCCGGCGTCTTCCAGCTCCAGCAGATAGCAGTCGTCTTCGGCCAGTTCCAGATTCACGGTGTAGAGCTTGCGGGCGCCTTCGTAGGGACCGCCCTCGCGCACTACGTCGCCGGCCGAGTTGTACACCTTCCAGGTGGTCTCCTCGGGCTTCTTGTCGGTGTAGAGGCGCAACTGCACGCTGTAGGTGGCTTGAACGGAGTTCTCAAATTGGCTGGTCAGCGTATTGCTCACGCTTTCTGTACCGTTGATGTCGCTCATCCAGATTCTTACCTGGTTCTCGCTGGCGTTGAGCGGGAAGTCGCGGAAGTCGTCAAAGGCGAGGGTGTCGCGCTCCAGGTATTGCAGGTGCCCGCTCCAGGGGTATTGCTTCACGGTGCCGTTCACCTCCACGTTCATTTGGGCGCTGGTAAGGGCGTTGCTCCCGCTGTTGCGGAATATCACTTGCCCGTAATAGTTCGACACGCATATCAGGTCGGGGGTGTCCGTCAGACGCATCAGGGTGGGGTGGTTCTCCTGCTCGGAGCCGGGCTCGCAGTAGGCGGTGCCCAGTATCTCCTTCGTCTCCATGTCTTGCACAAAGGCCACAACACCGAGCTGCTGCTCGTCGTTCATAAAGTCGATGTCCCACGAAAAGTCGTAGCTGTGGCTGGTGCCGGCTTCCCACGCGTCGCCCATCTCCATGCCTTCGCCGCCGGTGAGCAGCTTGCGGAGGGTGTACTGCAGTTCGGTCTCGCCGTTGTTGCAGGGGCGGGTGGGGATGAGGTACTCTTCAATCGCAGCCACAAACAGGCGCAGGTGGGAGGGATCCTCGCTGCCTTGGGGGGTCACGGCGACATTGACGCTCAACTGGTGGTTCACTATCGTCTTGCTCACGCTCAGGACATAGCGGGCGGGCTGCGAGAGAAAGTGGTCTATCGCCGTGTTCATCATCTCATAGGTGCGCTCGCCTATCACGGTGCCGTTCACATAGGTGGCGGGCACGCCGTCCACACCGTAAAAGTCGATGCGGGATTGCTGGGCCGTAGGGTCGTAGTTGTAAAACTCGTCGCCGTTGTCGGGGTAGACGCTGTGGTATTTGATGGCGATGCAGTCGCCAAGACGCTCGTTGATCACTTGGTCCAGCGTGGGCGACCAGGCGGCACACGGATTACAGCCGGTATTGGTGAATTCTTCTATCAGTACCAGGGGCTTTTGTGCGGCCGCATAATTTGTGAATAAAAATAATAAAAAGGTGTAGAAATGTTTCATCTAATTCAATTTTGAGACAAAAATAGAGAAAATTATTAGTAAGTCAATGCTTTTTAGGGTGTTTTTTTTTAACTGATTGCAAATTTGTGCTGCATTTTTATACACTTTTGTCTTTTTGGAGTGAAAATTGCATCAGTATCGGGCTTTTGGCATACTTTTTTTACATTTTTTTTGTTTGTTTGATAATTTTGTTTAATTTTGCATTTGATTAGATGATAACCCATTGGACGGTCATGTAAAAAAATCGCCCCGACGGGTCTTTAGTTTTTAATTAACATAACTAAAAAAGTAAAATGAAAAAGTTTATTATCGTAGCAGCCTTTATGATGGCTTCAATCGGTGCTTTCGCACAGCATGAAGTGGGCTCTCTCACCGTGCAGCCCCGTATCGGTTTCAGTGCAGCTGACTTCAACAACACCGACGATACAAAGGCTCGCGTGGGCATGATTGCCGGTGCTGAGTTTGAGTATACGCTGGCTAATAAATTCAGCCTCGGTATGGGTCTCAACTATTCACAGCAGGGTGCTGAACTGGATAAGACGGATGTTAAGTACAAAATTGACTACCTCACCGTTCCTATCGTGGCCAACTTCTATCTCTTCAAGGGATTTGCCCTCAAGGCAGGTATTCAGCCGGGCATCAATCTCAGCAGCAAGATAGATGGTGGTAAAATGTCGGTCGATATGGATGAGGCTGTCAATACTTTCGACTTCGCCATTCCCGTGGGACTCTCCTATGAGTTCTATAATTTCGTGATCGATGCCCGCTACACCTTCGGCGTTACCAAAGTCTTCGATCAGGACGTTATCGACCTCGACAGCAAAAACCTCACCTTCCAGCTGTCACTGGGCTACAAATTCTCCCTCTTCTAAATCTTGAGTGCGAAAACGGCAGGCAAGGACCTGCCACATTTTTCTATATAAAGGCGAAGCTCCATGCTCCGCCTTTTTTGTTTGCCTCTCTCCCAGGTTTAAAGATAAAATACACATTTGTTCGTGTATCTTCTGTAAGTTTAGGTACACTCAAGAAGATCTCCAACTCGGATGCTGCCGACATGCAGGCCTACATTCTCCAAGGTGACAAGAAGTATCACCTGGTGAGAAGACCAATGCCAACGCTTACATCCCGGCCTACCGACATTTCTTCCAGCTCAGTGACAACACGCAGAATATGGCAGAATTCGGCTTCGATATGGTCGACGATGAAGACGGCATCCAGTACATCGAGATGCTCGAGGAGGATGGAACCGCCAACTACTACGACCTCAGCGGACGCAAGTTGCCGGGCAAACCCGAAAGGGGCGTCTACATCAAGAACAACCGGAAATTCTCCACCAAGTAGTCCTTGGTTCACAAGATGATTAAAGGGTGTGCTGCATCGGGCAGCACACCCTTTTTCGTCTCTCCATGACCCGACAAGCCAATATTTGCGGCCAAATATTTCGCAGAAAGTGAAAAATAACGTATTTTTGTACTTTGTTACATCAAAACTTGACTTATTCATTCAGCATGGGTATTTACGACAAAGATATTCGCAACGCCGTAGAGGTGTTGAAAAAGGGTGGGGTAATCCTCTATCCCACCGATACGGTGTGGGGAATCGGATGCGACGCCACCAATCCCGAAGCGGTGGCGCGTGTCTACGAAATCAAAAAGCGGTCGGATTCGAAGGCGATGATCTGCCTCGTCGACAGCGACGCACGACTGCAGCGCTATGTGCGCAATGTGCCCAATGTGGCATGGGACCTGCTCGAATACGCCACCAAACCTACTACGCTCATCCTCGACGGGGCGGTCAACTTGGCGCCCAACCTCATCGCCGACGATGGCTCCGTGGCGCTCCGCATCACGCACGAGCCGTTCTCCAAGGAACTCTGCTTCCGCTTCCAGAAAGCGCTCGTCTCTACCAGCGCAAACATCAGCGGACAGCCCGCAGCGGCCAACTACTGTGACATCGACCCCGTGCTGCTCGAGGCGGTCGACTATGTGTGCACCTCGCGCCGGCAGGAGAAGAAACCGCACGAGCCGTCCAAAATCGTCCGACTCAGAGCCAACGGCGAGGTGACCATCATCCGCTGACGACCCAATTATACCATGCCAGAGTACAGCGACGACATCAAACGGCCCGTTTGGCTGCAACGCCTCCACCATTGGCGCACGGAACACGTGAGCGACAGACAGTTCCTCATCGTGGTCAGTTTCCTCGTGGGCGTATTCGCGGCTTTCGCCGCCTTTATCCTACACTGGCTCATCAATGAGATTCAGTATCTGCTCACGGCGCGCTTCGATGTGCGTACCTACAACTGGCTCTACCTCGTTTTTCCTGTTGTGGGTATCTATCTCACCTCGCTCTTCGTGAAGTATGTGGTGAAAGACAATATCAGCCATGGCATCACCCGCATACTCTACGCCATCAGCCGAAAGCAGAACCGGCTCAAACGACACAACTGCTGGAGCTCGGTCATCGCATCGGCCATCACCATCGGATTCGGTGGGTCGGTGGGAGCCGAGGCGCCTATCGTGCTCACGGGGTCGGCCATAGGAAGCAACCTGGGACAGCTCTTCCGCTTCGACGGCAAAACGCTCATGATGATGCTCGGGTGTGGTGCATCGGCGGCCATCGCAGGCATCTTCAAGGCACCTATCGCCGGACTGGTCTTCACCCTCGAGGTGCTCATGATCGACCTTACTATGGCGTCGCTCATGCCTATCCTCATCTCCAGCGTAACAGCTACCTGCATCACGTATATCCTCGTGGGCAGCGACGCGCTCTTCGAGTTCCATCTCGACGGGGTGTGGCAGGTGGAGCGCATACCGGCCACCATTCTCCTCGGCATCTTCTGCGGCCTGGTGAGCCTTTATTTCATACGCCTCATGACGCTCTGCGAGAATGGATTCAGTCGACTCAAACGCTATCCTTACGTGAAGCTGCTCGTGGGCGGACTGGTCCTCAGCTCGCTCATCTTCTTCTTCCCGTCGCTCTATGGCGAGGGATACAACAGCATCAACATCTTGCTCAACGGAAAGACAGAGGCCGACTGGGCGCAACTGCTCAACAACTCGCTCTTCTATGGAAACGGGCACTTGCTCCTTATCTATGTGGGACTGGTACTGGCCACTAAGGTGCTGGCCACATCGGCCACCAACGGGGGCGGCGGTTGCGGTGGTACCTTCGCACCTTCGCTCTTCATAGGCGCCTTCGCCGGCTTCTTCTTCTCGCGCCTGTGGAATGTCTACGAGGTGGGGGTCTATGTGCCGGAGAAGAATTTCGCGCTCCTGGGCATGGCGGGCGTCATGGCGGGCGTCATGCACGCGCCGCTCACAGGCATCTTCCTCATCGCCGAACTCACAGGGGGGTACCAGCTCTTCATACCGCTCATGATTGTGAGCATCTGCGCCTATCTCACCATCATCATCTTCGAACCGCACAGCATCTATGGCATGCGGCTGGCCAGAGAGGGAAAGCTCATCACGCACCATACGGATAAGTCGGTGCTCACACTGATGAGTCTCGAGAGTATCATCGAGAGGCAGTACACTCCACTCTCTGTAGACCTCACGCTCGGACAACTGGTCAAAAAGGTGAGCATGAGCGGCAGCGAGTTCCTGCCCGTGCTCGACAAGGGAGGAAAACTGCTGGGCGAAATCGACTTGATGAAAATCCGGCACCTTATGTTCCGTACCGAACTCTATCAGCACTTCACCGTGGCGCAGATTATGTCGAAGTCGCCGGGCGTGCTGGGATTCAACGACCCCATGGAGGACGTGATGAGCACCTTCGACAAGACCGATGCGGCCATACTGCCGGTCACCGATACCGAGGGAAGGCTCATCGGCTACATCAACCGCACGCGAATGTATGCCATGTATAGAAAAATCGTGGCCGACTTCTCACAGGAATAATACACAATAATCCATTACAATATGCTGAAAAGTGACTTGAAAATCGTTTTCATGGGTACACCGGAGTTTGCCGTGGGGTCCCTGAAAGCACTCGTCGAAGGGGGATACAATGTGGTGGCGGTGGTCACACAGCCCGACAAACCCGTCGGACGACACGGGAGCGTGCTAAGGCCCTCTGAGGTGAAGCAGTATGCACTACAACACAACCTGCCCGTGCTGCAGCCGGCGAAAATGAAAGACGAGGAATTCCTCAACCAACTGCGACAGTATCAGGCCGACCTGCAGGTGGTGGTGGCCTTCCGTATGTTGCCGGAGGTGGTGTGGGACATGCCACGCTTCGGCACCTTCAATGTGCATGCGGCGCTTCTGCCGCAGTACCGTGGGGCGGCGCCCATCAACTGGGCCGTCATCAACGGCGAGAAGCAGACGGGCGTCACCACGTTCTTCCTCGACCATGACATCGATACCGGACGCATCATCATGCGCGAACCTTTCGACATCCCCGACGATGCCGATGTGGAGTTCGTCTACGACGGACTGATGAGACTGGGAGCCGAAGTGTGTGTCAAAACAGTCGACAAGGTAATCCAGCTCGACGGCGTGGTGCCTTCCGTGCCGCAGGAGGAACTCATCACCGGGCAACCGCTCCATGCCGCACCCAAAATATTCAATGATACGTGCCGTATCGACTGGAAGAAAACGGCACTGCAACTGCACAACTTTGTGCGCGGACTCAGTCCGTGGCCGGGGGCGTGGACCACGCTCTGCAAAAACAGCGAACCCGACGAGAAGGGCGTCTCCCTCAAGGTCTACACGGCGGGCGTCGCACTGAAAGAATGTCCGCAGCGGCCCGTCGGTACCATCGTCGCCGATAAGAATACATTGGCGGTGGTGACAGGAGAAGGACTGCTGGAGATAAAATCTTTACAACTGGCCGGCAAGAAAAGAATGGAGGCAAAGGCCTTCCTCAATGGAAATAAAGATATTGCCGACTGCCACATGGTCTGAACAGCCTTGGAAAAGACTGATTTTTCCAAAACATGTTTTCTAACATATAAAAAAGATTTGGAGGTTACAAAAAAAACTGTAATTTTGCAGCGTTATCCTGAATACAATCTTTTTACCTTAAAAAAAGCTAATACCTATTGAGATTGAAATGCCTCCTCTGTGAAGAGGGGGCATTTCGATTCTATATACTTCAATCCGATAGATGCTTCAACCCTATATATACAAGGCGGGCCCTGCTTGGCAGGACCCGCCTTGTATATCTGAGCGTGCTTCGCACAGAAACCGGCGCTACTTGATGCCCCTGGCGTTCAGCGCGGCACGGTAGCGGTTGGCATTGGCGTTGTGCTCGGCCTCGGTCACGGCAAAATTGTGGCTGCCGCTGAAGTCTTCCTTCGCACACATGTAGATGTAGTTGTGCTGCTTGTAGTTCAGCACGGCATCTATGTCTACCACGTTGGGCACACGGATGGGGCCGGGAGGAAGACCGGCATACTTGTAGGTGTTGTAAGGATTGTCGATGGTGAGCATGCGGTTGTAGATGCGACGGAGTGCAAAATCGTGCATCGCAAACTTCACCGTGGGGTCCGACTGAAGAAGAATGCCCTTCCGAAGACGGTTCAGATACAGACCGGCTATCGTCGGCTTCTCAGGGGCGTAGTTCGACTCCTCGGCTACAATGCTGGCCAGCGTCATTACCTCATTCGGACTCAATCCCAACTTGCGGGCTTTCGACAACCGCTCCTCGTTCCAGAAATTGTCGTGCTCCTTCTTCATGCGCTCCAAAAAACCGTCCACCGAAACCGTCCAGTACATGTTGTAGGTCTCGGGAATGAAGAGGCAGTAGATGGATACGGTGTCAAAACCTAACTTCGCACAGGTGGCGGGGTCGGTCAGGGCCTTGTAGAGGGCCACACTGTCAAACTGCAGCTTAGAGGCTACAGTCTTGGCCAGCGACTCCATGGTGCGCGCAGAGGGTACCGTCACATTCAGCGGCTCCTGCTCGCCGTTCTTCAGATTGCGGAACACTTCTTTCGTGCTGGCGCCGGGCTTGATGGCGTAGCGCCCTTCCTTCACATGATCGGCGTAGTCGTCCCATGTGGCCAACTTCTTAAAACCCTGAAGGCTGTGAGGCTTGCCTATCGTGTCGAGCATGGCGTACACCTTGGCGATGTCGTCGCCCTTGTCGATATACACATACTGGGTCTCCTCACGTGCGGAGAACGGAGAGTAGAAGTAGTAGTAGGCCACACCGCCTAATACAAGGGCCACAAGGAGAAGCAATGCGAGAAGAATACGTATCCCACGACGCTTGGTTTTCTTTTTTTCTGACATTCTTTTGTTCTTTTTGCCGTATGTCTGCAAAGTTACGAAAAGTCGAGAGGAAAGCCAAATTTATTTGAGCTTTTCCGAGACGGAGTAACTTCGGCGTCAGCCAAAGTTACAAAAAGTCGAGTGCAGAACACGATTTTGTCCTTAAGCGGACAAAATCTTCAGAGCTCGCTTATTTTTTATGCCGAGACGTAGTAACTTATGTAAAGTTACGAAAAAACGAGTGAAATGCGAAGAAAAAACACTTTTTCCTTCACATTAAGAATAGCATATGTCCCTTTAACTTCCCTTTAACTTCCCTATAACTTCCCTTCATAATAACGCATAGAGCGCATGCAGCTCACCGCGAAGCTTCTCGGTGTCTACATCACCAATCACGGCACTGGTGTACGATTCTCCGTAAATCAGATCCACAAACAGCTTTGCCACGCTCTCTGCTTCAATCCCGCTCCTGATTTCACCACTGTCCCTGGCTTGAACGAGTGCCGACTTCCACAACTCCAACTCGCGCTTCATCATCGCCAACTGCCGCTGGTGAAGGCCGGGCAAACGCTCGGCTATCTGGAAGGGCAACTTCAGATAGGCACGGGTGCTCCTCAATTTCGTGATGCCGCGGCCAAGCACCTTGCGCAGACTCTTCATCGTGTCTTCTATGGCGTCCACATAGTGGTCGATAAAGTCGTGAAGGCTCATCTCCTCCAAACGAAGCCGGGCATCGCTGCCTTCCGACAGCCACTGGTTGTCAATGCTCTGCTTCTCCAGCAAGTAGTGCTCCATCACTTGCTGGTAAAGGGCTTGTTTCGTGTCGGCATAGTAAAAGATGGCTCCGCGGGTGAATCCTGACGCTTTCTCTATGTCGGGTATCGACACACCGTCGAAAGAATCCAGGATAAACAGCCGGAAGGCCACGTTGTACAGTTCTTCTTTGTGACTTTTTCTCATCTCTTCCTTTTTTGTCTTTTTTCATGTTCCCTCCCTTCATCGCACCTGCCAGATTGGTACCCCGGGCAAAGGCACACCTCATATCTGTCCCCTCTGGGAAGACAATCAGTGTGCCAAACCTACGTCGGAGGTTTTATCCTTGCCGTTCTGTAGGCTGCAAAGGGGAGGGTTTATTTTTGTGTTCCGTGTTGGTACAAAATTACGTTATTATACTCATTTGTACCTTTCATTATCATTGAAATGTGCTTTCATATTAGCTGTTAACATTTCAAAATCACTTTTTTTTCGTTCAAATTCACAATTGTAAGAAAAAATAGGGAAAATCTGCAAAAATTTTACTATTTTTGCCATATATCTGTCGTTCCGTGTGTCATGGTAAGGATTCTGGTCACTGCTTGTCCTGTGTTCGTCGGAGCCGTACTGTCTGGACTGGCGGCACTGAGGCTCTTGAGGAGAAACGATGCTTCACATCGCTATCTCCTGGCTTTCATGCTCGTGGCCACGCTGTTCCAGATAAGCCACTTCCTCTTCTTCAACCAGGTGCGCTGCCTGGTGCCTGTCGCCGACACGGCTTTCAGCTTCACCTTGCCGGCTCTCTTCGTGTTCTATTACTATTACATCGACTCCCTCACCACCACCGGACGCAGAACATGGGCCGGATGGCTCTCACTGCTGCCTTCCGTAGTGTGTCTCGTCGCGGTGGGAGCGCTTTATCTGGCCATGGGGCCTGAAGATACGGATGTCTTTGTCGATGGCCTTTACGGGACCGAAACTGCTTTCAGTGGATTGCTCGCTTGGCAGTGGCTGGCTCACAAAATGGTCATTGTGGTCTTCATCCTTCAGATAGGGCCGGTGGTTTGGATTACCTTGAAGCGGATACGGTCTTACAACGACAGTGTCTCCAAACAGTATTCCGATACCGACGACAAAATGGTGGAACAGGTCTTCCCGCCGCTCTTCTTCATCTTCTTCGTCTTCATCGTAGCACTTACGTGCTTGTTCGTCAGCAAGTTTGTCTTTGTCCACAACAATGGAATCATCTATTCGGTTTCCATCGCTTTCTCATTGCTGCTCTTGCTCATCGGAGACCATGCGCTCGAGCGCCGGTTCTCCTTCCTCGACATGGCCAGAGAGGAGGCACAGGAGGAGGTTCAGCAACCGGCTGCTGAACCGCAGGTCGACGAAACGGTCCTCCGGAAGAGGGTGGTGCATGCCATAAAAACCGAAAAACTCTTCCTACAGCCCAACCTGAAAATCAGCGACCTGGCACGGCACCTGCATACCAACCGCAGCTATATTTATAATGTGGTGAATGTGGAGATGGGCATCTCCTTCGCCGAACTGGTCAACCGCGAGCGAGTGGCATTCGCCGTAGAACTGATGAGGCAGCAGCCTTCCTTGCTGCTCGCCGATGTGGCCGTCAGGTCGGGATTCTCATCCAATGTGTCGTTCTACCGCAACTTCAAAAAATACCAGAATTGCTCGCCAAAGGAGTTCCAACAGCAGCTCAGTACGGATGATTGATTTTTTGCCTGTTTTTTCCTTGTCTTGTACCGCCTTGTGAGACAGCATGGCCTTATCTTTGCGGCAGAAAACAATCATCAATGTATCATGAAACATTCCTGCAAAGATAGAATGGCGGTCGTGGAACTGGAGGAGGCGCTGGCCGATTACCTCGATTATGGCATGGCCGATGGCGGACACAACTTGTTCAGCGACATCCTGCCGAGAATCTGCTCGCTCGAGCAGGCTGGCGAAATCCTCTCTCGCCATGCCGACGAACTGACTGGCTGTGCGCAGAACCTGAAGGGGCGTCTCCGTATACCGGTGGCCCAAGACACTGCTGCGCCTAAACCTTGTGAAAAAAAATATATCGCCATCAGCGGTTTCGACACGGTGCTGATGGTGGTCATGGCTTTCTTCTTCTCGCTCTGCATGCTGCAGCATTTCTATCCCTTGGGTTGAAATACTGCAGAGCGCTCCGGCCGTATTATTCTCTCCACACTATACGGCCCTCATGACCCAAAGCCTTGCTCACGGCCCGGTAGAGGGCCCACTGGTTCTGGGCGCGCTCCAGGTTGTGACGGGCATGGGTGGTGCGGTAGTAGGTGTCGCCGTTCAGATAGTCGGCCAAGAAACGCACACACTGCATGTAGGGGAAGAGGGCCACGGCAAAGGGCAGGTTCTCCCGCTCTATGTCGAGCAGAAAGTCGGCTTCCGCCAGATAGCCTCGGGTGAATGCCTCGTAGATGTCCGTACGGAACGACACCTTCTCCACGTCGGGGTCGTCCTCGGCCAACGTGTTGGCGGCGGTGCGCAGAAAGTCGCCGTAGTCGGAGAATATGTAAGAGGGCATCACCGTGTCAAGGTCTATCACACAAAGCACCTCGTCGGTCACGGCATCGTAAAGCACGTTGTTCACCTTCGTGTCGCAGTGGCAGATGCGCTTCGGCAGATGACCGGCGGCATGGCTGCGGTCGGCACTGCACAGCAGATACGCATCGCGAAGTATGTCGCCAAGCAGACCGCTCACCTCGCTCTTCCGACCCAGCGGGTCGGATGCTGCCGCCGCTTCCAACTGCCGGAGCCGCAGCGTCATGTTGTGAAAGTCGGGAATCGTCTCGCCAAGGGGCTCGCGGAGGTCGGACAACTGACGCTCAAAACGGCCGAAGGCGCTGCCGGTGGCGGCGGCACTGGCTGTTGTCACGGCTTCGTGGGTCACCGTGCCGGGCAGGTACACAGAAAGCCGCCAGGGCTTGCCGGAGGCGTCGCGGCAGTAGGTGGGGCCGGCATGGGTAGGCACGAACCGAAGCACACGGCGCGAGGTGTCGCTGATGCCCTCGGCTTCCAACTTGTGGCGCAGGTGATCGGTCACCACTTCTATGTTGTGCTGCAGAAGGGGGATGTCCTGAAAAATGCTTTCGTTGATGCATTGCAGCACATAGTCGGGCGCATCGGCCTCGGCGGTGCTCACTTTGTAGGTGCGGTTGATGAGTCCGTTGCCCAAGGGGGCCACGTGGCTCACGGTGCCCTCATGGGCAAACTGCTGCAGAAGCGTCTTGTAGTCGGTAGGGTCTGTGCTCATGGTGTCTCGTTTGCTTTTTTCGTCGTAAATTTAAGAAAAAAACTTAAAATCACGACCCAAACGTTGATGAAATATCGGTGTTGGCTGATTTTTCTTGCTCCTTTCTTATAAATTAACCAACTTTGCAGCAGTTTCTTTTATCCTCGAACCGATTATGATAGGTATGACTAAATATTTTCCAATTATGAGTAGAATGTTTTTCTCCATGGCTTTCGTGCTCCTGGCATCGGCGGCCATGACACAGACCATGAATGTGGTGGTGGGACAGGTGGACTATGCTTTCCCGGCAGCACAGACGGGCGATATGACTTACGATATCGCCAACACGCTCACCATAGGGGGTAGGACGTTTGATGTGAACAGTATCTCCAGCATCTTTGTCGACGATGCGGCGGTCGACGACAATACAGTAGTCGTTAAGTACAACGGCAGCGAGGCCTCGGTCGTCGTGGCGGGCAATATCGCACGCTTTGTCGATGCTTCGGTCGCAGGCGCCGATGTGCAGATTACACAGGCCGACGAGGTGGAGGAGGAAATCTCCTATCGCCTGAGCGGTTCCTCTGCCGACGGCTCTTTCTACCTTTCGGGCAAGTACAAGGCCACGGTCATCATGGACAACCTCTCGCTCACCAGCCTCTCGGGGGCTGCCGTCAATATCGACAACGGCAAGCGAATCGCACTCGAACTCGTCGGCGCCAGTTCGCTCACCGATGCGGCCGAGGGAAGCCAGAAGGCGTGCTTCGTCGTAAAGGGGCATCCTGAGGTCACCGGCTCGGGCTCGCTCTCGCTCACCGGCAATACAAAGCATGCCATGAAAACGGGCGAGTATTTGCAGCTCAAGAAAAAGTTCACGGGCTCCATCACCGTCTGTGCGGCCGTGGCCGACGCACTGCACATCGGGCAGTACCTGGAGATGAACAATGGCAGCATCGTAGTACAGCAGGCGGGCGACGACGGCATCCAGATAGAGGCCAACCTGGAGGGGGAGGAAAACGATGGACAGTTTATCATGAACGGCGGCTCCATCGACCTTACCGTCACGGCGGCCGATGTGAAGGGCATCAAGGCCGACAGCACCGTCACCATTGCCGACAACCTGGGCAACAATACTTCCATCCTCATACAATGCTCCTCCGATGCCATCGCGGCCAAGGGTATTAAGAGTGGGGGCAATATCTCCATTCTGGGGGGCGATATCCGTATCAGCACCGCTGGAAAGGGAATGTGGGACGCCGACGATGCCGCCACGTCGGCTTGCGCGGCCATCAAGGCGGATGGCGATATCGCTGTCGAAGGGGGCACGCTCAACCTCTCGGCCACCGGCTCGGGGGGTAAGGGGCTTAGTGCCGACGGAGCGCTCGCCGTCACTGGGGGCGAAATCACCGTCACCACCACCGGTGGCCTCTACTACCATAACGGCACTACCGAACGCACCAACTACACGGGCGATACCGACCGGCTCAATAGCGATTACACGTCATCGCCGAAGGGCATCAAGTGCGACGGCAATATCGATATCACAGGGGGAAATATCTCCGTCACCACCAAGGGCAACAATGCCGAGGGCATTGAGAGCAAGAAGGTGATGACCATCGAGAGTGGCACCGTCAACGTCAATGCCTACGACGACGGACTCAACTCAAAAAGCCACATGTATCTCAAGTGGGGAAACATCACGGTGGTGGCGACCAACAACGATGCCATCGACTCCAACGGTAATCTGTATATCAGCGGCGGAACGGTGGTGGCATGCGGGGCCTCGGCTCCGGAGTGCGGACTCGATGCGGCCGAGCAGTACAAACTGTATATCACAGGCGGTAATGTGCTGGCCATTGGCGGCGGAAACAATGCGGTCTCGGCCACCGACGGGTCGCAGCCGGTGCTCTCCACTTCGGGTTCGGTCTCTTCAGGCGCTACCGTCAGCGTGAAGAGCGGCTCCACCCAACTGGTGACCTTCACCGTGCCGGAGGGGTATTCTTCGGGCAACAGCGGAGGCGGCGGACATGGACCCGGCGGACATGGGGGCGGTGGAAGCAATGTGCTCATCACCTGCGACGGACTCACCACGGGCTCTTCCTACACCGTAACCCTTGGCTCCACCTCCACCAACGTCACGGCTTCCACCACCACGTCGGAAAATGGACCCGGCGGCGGACACGGATGGTGAAAATATTTTGAGCCCACTTCAAAGTGGGCTCAAAAATTATCAAAGCAAATGTCCCTTTAACTCCCCTTTAACTCCCCTTTAACTCCCCTTTAACTTCCCTTATAAAATCAGGGAATACTAATCAGTTTGTGCGTCTGCAGGGAGAGGGTCCATTCCGGATGGTGCTTGATGTAGTCCACACACTGCTTCACAAGCTCTTCATTTCGCTCGGTGTCACCGGTGTCGCAGGGCTGGAGATAGTAATAGTCGGCTTCCACGCATTTCTGGGCCTCGGGGTCCTGCACGCCGTCGAATACCACTTTCAGCTCATCGCATCGGGGCAGCACGGGAAGGCCGGCAGCACCCGTGTAGGCTGCTTTCGGACTCACCGTCACCCAGTCGATGCCCTCCGGCAGCAGCCGGGTGCCGTTGGTCTCTATCGCCACGCTCTTGCCAAGGGCGTGCAGACGGGCCACAAGGGTGGCGGTCAACTGCAGGGCGGGCTCGCCGCCGGTTATCACGACAAGCCGCGCGGGATAGGCGCCGACGGCAGTGGCTATCGACTCTTCGCTCATCTCGGTGTAGTCTTCATGCCGGGTGTCACAGAAGGGGCATTGCAGGTTACACCCCGACAAGCGCACAAAGACCGCAGCACGACCTGTGTTGCGGCCCTCGCCCTGGAGTGTGTAGAAGATTTCGTTCACCCTCATGGCTCGAAGGTGTCGTCCTCGTATATCACAATGTTGTTCTTGCTCTCTGCCACCTCCACCTTCCAGCAGTGGGGCACCTGGTCGCATATCCATTTGGCCAGATTCTCCGCCGTGGGGTTGAAGGGCAGAAGCTCGTTGAAATTGCCGTGGTCCAGATAGCCGTGTATGCGGTCCTTGATCTCCTTGAAGTCTATCACCATGCCGTCGCTGTTCAGCTCGCGCGATTTGCAATAGACGGTGATGCTCCAGTTGTGACCGTGCATAGAGGTGCACTTGCTGGGGTAGGAGAGGGTGAGCCGGTGGCAACCGGCTATCTCCATTCGCTTGATTACGTGATACATATATTATATTGGGGTCAGGGTGATTGTCTTACAGCTTGTCGGCCATCTCGCGGCAGAACTTCTCGTGGTTGTGGTTCACATACCAGTAAATCAATGCCATGCCGGTCAGCTCCCACACAAAGTTCAGCACGGGCACGTCGAGCAGGCAGAAGAGGAAAAAGAAGGCCGTGCGGAAGTTGAAGGTCAGCAGACCGTTGTACTTCATCAGCGGAAGCGAGTGGCGGCGAAACTCCTCGCGCACCTCGGCAGGAAGATTGTCGGTGCTCCCGTAACGCTCCTTCAGCCGCTTCATCAACCGCTGAAACTGGGGGGTCACGGCTTCCTGCTTCTGCGTGTAGCCCACATAGCTCTTCAGGAAGGTCTTCCATACCACATTGCCCTTCCACGGCGTCGAGTCGTAGATCTCCTGCTGCTTGGCCGAGTTGTCAAGCTCGCTGCCTTTCTCGCCTTTCAGGAAAAACAGGTGCACCTGGATGTAGTAGTCGGCCAGACGCGACTGACCGGCCATGCCCACAAAACCGCTGATGCCGGTCAGCACCACCACCAGGGCGGTGGCGATGGCGGCGTTGGTGGGCGTGTCGCTGATGCCCAGCCAGCCGAATTCTATGGTGTGGTGGTGGTAGAAACGCACCACAAGGGCCACGTAGATGGGCAGAAACCATACAAAACCGGCCACTCCGTCCAAAATGCGGCCCAGACGGCTCTTCTTGCCTGTCAGACGGGCCAACTGACCGTCGGTGCAGTCGAATACGTCGGCCCAGACGAGCAGGAAAAAGGCGATGAGATTGTAAAGCAGACCTTCACCGCCCTCGTAGTGATAGCAGCCGTGGGAGAAAAACACACAGCTGCCGGCACCAATCACCATCGACAGGATGGTCACCGTGTTGGGATGTACACCCAGACGGGCAAACAGAAGGGCCCACAGATAACTGAAAGGGCGCACCACATGATAGTCGAGCCAGTCTTCCGTCTCGGCCGACTTCAGTGTGGCGGTGTATTTCTTGTCCATCGTGGGGTTAGCGCTCGTTGTATACCTTCAGAATGGTGTCCACCACCATCTGGGTCTGCTCCTTGCGGCCCAGCGTGATGCGAAGACATGACTCCAATCCCTTGTCGCCCATAAACTTAATCTTGTACTCTTCCAGGGCAAGGGCTTTCTGAAGGGCTTCCTTTATCTCAACGGGATATTTGATCAGAATGAAGTTGGCCACCGACTTGTACACCTTGAAACCTTCCAAGTGGCCCAGGGCGCGCTTGTAGAGCTGGCGGCCCCATTCCATGTCCTCGGCCACACGGCGGTAGTGGGCCTCGCTGTTCAGCGCGGCTATCGTCACGGCCTCGGAGAAACGGTTGAAGCCTAAGTACTTGTTCACATAGCTCAAGAACTGGTCATGGCCCTTGCCGATGAAACCGAAACCGGTGCGCAGACCGGGAAGTCCGTAAAACTTCGACATCGTGCGCGAGATAATCAGGTTGTCGTACTTCTCTATCAGCGGGGCAATGTAGGCGGTGTCGGTACTGATAAAACTGGCGTAGGCCTCGTCTATCAGCACCATCGTGTCGGAGGGTATGTGCTCCATAATCTCACCAATCTCCGACGGGGTCAGACCGTTGCCCGTGGGGTTGTTGGGAGAGGCCAGCAGCAGCATGCGCGGATGAATGCGGTTGGTGTAGTCGATCACTTCCTGCACATCATAGGCGAAGGTGTCGTCGGTCTCATGAAGGGGATACATCTCAAAGGTGCCGCCACATTCGCCGGCTATGCGGTTGTAATACCACCAGGAGAACTGGGGTATCAGTATGGTCTTGTTGTCGCCTTTCATCAGAAAGTAGTGCACGGCGTTTTTCAGGATGTCCTCGCCGCCGTAGCCCAGCAGCACTTGCTCCTCGGGCACACCGTACATCTCGCTCAGACGCACGCTGATCACACTCTTCTTTCCCTGGTCGTAGATACGGGTGTAAAAGCAAAGGTCCTTGGGGTTGAAGGTGCGGATGGCCTCTACTACTTCTGCACTCGGCTCGAAATTAAATTCGTTTCTGTCAAGATAGTTCATAGTATGAATTCATTTGTCGGTGCAAAATTACACTTTTTTCCGTATTAAAGGTACATAAAAATGTTTTTTTTGTACTTTATATGCGTTCTGTTAATGATGTCGAGTCGATTTTTGTTTTTTGTCCTGAACAAAAACCAAAAAAAAGAGAGTCAAAAACTTTCGTTTTGACTCTCTTCAAGTGGTACCTCCAGGAATCGAACCGGGGACACACGGATTTTCAGTCCGATGCTCTACCAACTGAGCTAAGGCACCGTTTGCGAGTGCAAAGGTAAGCATTTCTTTCGTATCAGAAAACAATCAAACGCAAAAATACGCAAAATTAAACATTGTTAACATTTTAAGGGATCGCAATGGTGCCGCCTGTTGATTTTTTCATTATCTTCGCTTGCTGAATCTAAAATGGTATGACACTTTTGGGCGACTATCTATGAGAAAACATCTGCTTTTTATCCTCATTTCAATGCTGCTCTCATGCTCCTCTTTGTGGGCGCAGCAATTGTCTTTCCAGTTCAAAGAGGTGTCACTCGCCGAGGCGCTTGCTGCCATCGACAAGGCATGCGACTCCACTACGGTCAGTTTCGCATTCGATGAACTGGAGAATATTCGCATCACGGCTGAGGTGAATGGGATGTCGGCGGTCGACGCCGTCAAACAAATCTGTGTGGGTTGCCCGGTGCTTGTCACAGCGTTTCCGCATGATATTTTCATTGAGCATTCGCAGCGCGACTCCCTACGTTGGGTGTTGTGTGTAACTGACTCTTTGGGTAGACCGCTGCGTCACTGTCAGGTACAGTTGCTTCATCCTGATTCTAAAGAGCTGATAAGCAGCGGTGTTACAAGCGACGATGGCTTTGTCGTCTTGCCGTCCCCGCTGCGCTGTGTGTCTTTGCGGGCGTGCCTCGAGGGCTACAATACCCTTGAGACGGAAGTCGTTGTGGGCGAAACTTCACGTCTGATGCTCTCTCCAAACGATGCCGATTGTCTTAATCTGCCCGCCAGTGGTGCGACACCCGGTCACAGGATGGATGCCAGAAGTTATAAATCGCTCTGGAAGGAGGCATGGAAAAAGGCGGAGGCCGACTTGCCGCGGTCGCAGATGGTGGTGCTCGAGCGTATCATGCGGAAGGCGGCAGCGGAAGAAAATGGCGGTCAACTGCTTTCTGCCGAACTGGTCAGGGCGTCGGTGCTTAAAACCATCGCACCCGATTCAGTGGCTGCGGCGGTCAACGGGATGGAGCGCCACGCAGCGGTGGCTCAGAAGGAACATCCGCTTCTGGCGGCGGCTTACCATACGCTGCTCAGCAGTCTGCTCGCCACGCAGACTGACCGCACTGCCGATGCTGAGGCCTACAGACATCGGGCGGTGGAAAACGCGGCTTTGCTGGCGCAGACTAAGGCCGACTGGCTCTCGCCATTGCTGAAAAAAGGAGAAGACAGCCGTATCTTCAGTGATGATATGCTCTCTGTGGTGGGCATGGCCACCGAACAGTATCAGTTGCTGTATGATTATTATTCGGCGCAAGGCAACCGCGAGGCTCAGATGGTCATGGCCGCCTTGCTCTGCAAAGGCAGTGACCGCTATCTGGAGCGCCTCGACTCTGTCATCGATTGTTATGCCGACTTGCCCTTGTGCTGCTGTCTGGCCATCGAACGCTACAAACTGATGAGCGCTGACCATACCGTGTCCGTGGCCGAACGGTATGCTTATCTGCAGCAGGCCATGATGAGATGGCCTGAAGAGAAAAATATACAGGCTCTGAAGGCGCTGGCCGCACAGCTCACCCAACCTGTGATGAAAGTCAATTTCAATGGGTGCATTCTCTTGCCGCACCGACCGCATACCATCCGCTTCAGTGGGGTGCGCAATGTGCGGCGCATCTCCGTGGGCCTTTCCCAAGTGCAGGCCTCTGCCGATGTCATAGCGCAGACCGAACGCCTGGATATGGATAAGTGGCTCGGAAAGTATGGACATACCGTGGGCAACAGGGTGCAACTGTGCAGTCACACCTTTGCCGGCCATGAGCCGTATGAGTCGTTCTCCGACTCGCTGGTGCTGAATGGTCTTTCACCTGGGGTCTATATCATGGATATCGTGGCTGAAGAGGCTGAGATGGACACCATACGCGAAATGATACATGTCAGTGCTGTACAGGTCATTTACGAGCAGTTTGCCGACACAAGGACGCGGTGCGTGGTAGTCGATGCTTTTTCTGGTCACCCGCTCCCGAATGCCAAAGTGGCGTTCTATGACTATAAGGTGCGTCGGTTGGCTACCCTTACTGCCAATGGGAAAGGCGAGGTCGTCACACCGAAGCGTGTCTTCCGGAAGACGTCGTTTATAGGCGCCTCGGCCATGGGCGATACGTATGCTCCGGCCGCTCCCTTCAGAAACTATGATTATAGTAGGGGTTGGCTTCCTTCCAGTGACATGGTATATATTTATACCGACAGACGTATCTACCGGCCGGGACAGACATGTCGTTTGGGTGTTGTCGCTACTGTCAATAAGAAGAACCGTGAGTTTCGACCAATGGAGGATACGCGGCTGAGGGTGCTGATGAAGGATGCTGATTATCAGGTGATTCTTGATACTACTGTCGTGACCGACTCCTTCGGAACGGCTGCTTTGAGCCATGTGCTGCCTACTGCACACCGCAACGGCTCGTTCTCAATCGAGGTCTTCAAGGAGAAGAATAGCCGAAATAGTCGGACCAGGCATTTTATTCAAGTGGAGGAGTACAAACGGCCTTCATTCGAGGTGCTGTTCCTACCGTTCTCTGCCGACAGCATCCGGCAGGACACGCTCTACTTGCCGCTGCAGGTAAAAGCTTTTTCGGGTGCCAGTATGGAGGGGGCAAGGGTCGTTGCCGAGATGACGGTCAGAGAGCATTGGAAGGGGGAGAGCCACCGGCTTCCCGACACTTTGTTGACTGATGCGCAGGGACGTTGCTCGCTGAAGATTCCATTGCCCGCTATGAGCGATGTCGAAGGCTTGTCGAACATCAGACAAGTCGAAGTCAATGCCATGGTGACGGATAGGGGCGGTGAGTCGCATGAGCAAACGGTGCAATTTTCCTTGTCGCCTAAAAAATACACGCTCACCGTCGCTCTTCCCGACGATGTTCACCGGGTGGACCATGACATAATGGCTTCTGTCTCTTTGTGCGACCGACTACTCAAACAGGTCGACGATGAGGTGACTTGTTTCATCGACCGGCCCGACTCGTCTTTCCGTGTCAAGGCAAATACTCCCTTCGCGCTCCCGCGGTGCCCGGCGCTCTCACTTGCGGGCCAACACCGCCTCTTTGCTGTTTACCAAGGCGATACGGCAAGTGTCAGTTTCTGTGTCACCGATTTCCAAGCGGAGCGTCCCGCGGTCTTTACTCCTTTCTGCTTCGCATTGAGCGACGACCAATTCCCCGCCGATGGTGGGGGCGTACAACTGCAGGTGGGCTCTTCCTTACAGGATGTATATGTGGTTTATGATATCCTTTCCGACCACAAAGTGGTGGAGAGTGGAAGCTTCCTGCTCGACGACAGCATGTACAACCGGACGCTTACTTACAAACCAGAATATGGGGCCTCACTGGCGCTCTCGTTCGCTTTCATCAAGGAGGGAACGCTCTATGAAGAGTCGGCCTCTGTTCAAATGCCGCTGCCTGAGAAGAATCTCCGCATGGAGTGGACCTCCTTCCGCGACCGGCTCCAACCGGGGCAGCAGGAGGAGTGGAGGCTCAGGGTGTCCCTGCCGGATGGGACACCGGCCAAAGCGCAGCTCATGGCCTCGCTCTATGATGCCTCGCTTGCGAAAATATTGCCTTATACCTGGCAGTTCAGACCGTTCCTGCCGCTTTTCACCGTAAGGGCTTCGTGGAGCAAGGCCGAGAGTTATTCCCGCACTCATTCCGTCGCTAAAGTCCTCGATGTGGATGCACAATCCATCAAGAGGCCGCTCTCTTTCAGCCGCTTCAATGAGCAGTTGCTCTCGCTCAATGCCGACAGGTATACTTGCTATGCGCTCATGCAAAATGATTTGGATAGGGCGCTGCTCGGAAGGGCGAAACCGGGCTTTATCTCCGGGGTGGTGGTCGATGATGAGGGCGAACCGGTCATCGGGGCTTCTGTTATCCTGAAGAGTGGAGAGGGAAAACGTGGGAGCAAAGGGAAGACCATTAGTGACTTGGATGGCTGCTTCCAGTTGCCCGCTGTGGCCGCCGGCGAACTACATGTCTTCTATATAGGAATGAATGCGCTTCCTGTCAAGGCTTACCCGGGCCGTTTCTATAAGATTGTGCTCCATGATGATTTGTCGGCACTCGAGGAAGTGGTAGTCGTGGGGTATGGCGTGGCAAAAAGAGGCAAGAAGGATAGTGGATTCGCAGCAGCGCTGGAGGGTATCGTGCCCGGCGTCACGGTAGAGAATGATGATACAGATAGCTCGTCACAGGTAGATTTCACTCCACCGGTCGTAAAAAAAGACGAGATCGTTTCGTCGGGTCGACAGACCGGCATGGAAACCGTGGATATGGGCGATGTGCCGCTCATGAGAGAGAATTTTAATGAGACGGCTTTCTTCTTCCCGGATCTGATGACCGACAGCTTGGGAACCGTGTCTTTGAATTTCACCTTGCCCGACTGTGTCACCACCTGGAATTTGGAGTGCTTGGCTCACGACAGGATGGTCAATTACGGACTGCTCCACCAGCGGGTGGTGGCGCAGAAGCAGGTCATGGTGCAGCCCAATGTGCCGAGATTCCTGCGCGAGGGGGATGTGGCCGATCTTACCATGAGGGTGGCCAATCTTGGCGACAGTGCGCGCACGGGAGTGGCAAGGCTGCAGCTCATCGATGCTGTGACCGATGTGACGGTTGCTACCGATACCTCGTCGTTTGTGGTCGGGGCCGCGGCTGCCGTGCCCGTTTCTTTCCGGTGCACACTGCCGGAGGGACATCAGTTGCTGGTGTGCCGCTACAGCGTGGGCGGACAGGGCTTCAGCGATGGCGAACAGCATTATCTGCCGGTGCTGCCGGCCAGAGAGCGGGTCACCGACACGTATGCCTTCACGCTCCATGGACCGGATACCCTGCGCATGGATGTCAAGTCTTTGCTGCCGGAGGGCAGTCGTCACCCTGACCTCACGCTTGAGTATACAGCCAGACCGGTATGGCTCTTGGTGGGGGCGTTGCCTTCGCTGGCGGAGCAGACCGACGAGGATGCCTTGTCGCAGGCGGTGGCCTTCTATGCGAACAGCGTGGCAGGACAGATAGCAGCGGCCAATCCTGATTTGAAACAGCTGACGGAGAGATGGAACAGTCAGGAGAACGCCCTTCCGCTGGTCAGTGCGCTGGAGAGAAATGATGACATGAAAGAGGTGTTGCTCAGCGAGTCGCCTTGGGTGATGGATGCTGCCGATGAAACGGCGCAGGGCCGCAGTATCGCAAGACTGTTCGACACACCTTCCTTACAAAGAAGGCTCCAGAATTCTTGGAACCGGTTGGCGGTATTGCAGCACCACGACGGGGGATGGCCTTGGTTCAAAGGCATGCCGAGTTCGAGGTGTGTCACCACGGGGGTGATGTTGCTCCTGGCTCGCCTGCACGATATGGGGTGCGGATCAGAGATGTCGCGGAGCTCTCTGCAACGGGCGGTCCGGTTCCTTGACAAGGACGCCATACGCGAGGTGAAATGGCTCAAGGAGAGCGCGGGTTGGGATGATCCTTCGGAATTGGCGCTCAATTATCTCTATATCTGTGCGCTCTGTGGCGATGTGGCGCAAACCGGCGACGAGGCGCGCGCTGCAAGAGAATTCCTCCTCTCTTACTTGAAGGAACGGCGGCTGTCCCTCACTATCTATGGCAAGAGTGTGGCGGCGGTTGTCATGGCGCTCAATGGGGAGGAGGCCTTGGCGAGAGAGTATCTGAAGAGTGCCTGTGAGTATGCCGTGCAGAGCGAGGAGGCGGGTCTCTACTACGATACGCCCAAGGCGTATTATTCATGGGCCGACTACCGTATTCCTACGCAGGTCATGGTGATGGAGGCGCTTCGCCGCTTGGAACCGGCCGACACACTCTCCATGCAGCTTATGAAGAGATGGCTGCTTCATGAAAAACGCACACAGGCGTGGAACACGCCGCTCAACAGTGTCAATGCCATCCATGCGTTCTTGGCAGGTGGCGCTGATGAGAACCTCAAAACGGAGGGCGACCTTCTTCCCACAGTGAGGGCCGACGGTGAGGTGCTCCGTTTGCCGGAGGCGGCTCCCGGTATGGGCTATGTGCGCATGGCTCTCGCCAGGCCGGAGGCGCTGCAGAATCTGTCTGTAGGAAAAACATCGGGAGGCACGTCATGGGGCGCGCTCTATGCAAGGGCAGAAAGGCCACTGACGCTTGTGGGAGAGACGGCAACGGGTATCTCTGTGCAGCGGGAACTGCTGCGCGACGGCAAGGTGCTCCCTGAAAACACACCGCTTCACGTGGGCGACAAGGTGATGGTGCGCATACGCATCAAGGCCGACCGCGACTACGATTTCGTGCAGGTCTCCGACAAAAGGGCGGCTTGCCTCGAACCGGTCGTGCAGACCAGTGGATATGCCGGTGGTTACTTCAGCTCCAAGAAAGATTGCTCCACGGTCTATTTCTTCGACCGGATGGCCAAAGGCGAACATGTGGTGGTGACGGAATACTTTGTCGACAGGGTGGGCTCGTATCAGTGGGGCTCTTGCACCGCTCAGTGTGCTTATGCGCCGGAGTTCTCAGGCCGGACCGCCGCACATCAGCCGATTACCGTGCTGCCGTAGCTGTTACAGCGAAGCGGGGATGCCACCATTGGCATCCCCGCTTCGCTGTAACAAAAGACTGTTTTATCTAATCTTGTTTCTCGCCATTTGGCGCCCCTAACCTGAATATTTCATACTCCGCTTGACTTGCCTATTTTTCGCCGAAAAATATTTTACACGTGTGATTTTGTGATGCAGGATAGCGTTTTTCCCTC
>CACYUZ010000042.1:0-28279 GCA_902777645.1 uncultured Prevotellaceae bacterium
CAAACAGACGGCCAAAAATAAAACAACTTAATTCATCCTGCAATTTGAGCTATTGAGTACCAACTACTCAAAATTATCCTGCAAAATGAGCTATACGCCCAATATTTACGTTTGTTTTGTAAAGAAAACGGATGCCAACCGAGCCTTAACGGATAGTTAAAATATGTGAATATCGCACTCTTTTCTTCAATATCATTGTGCAAGTCTACGCTTTTTATACTATCTTTGCAAGTGCATTGAGAAAGCAAAAAAAATAATTCTATTCAGGCTACCATCCAAAAAGTTGACCAAAACGGGAAACTTTTTGAGAAAAACAAAACGAAAAGTTTTCCAAAAAATATAACTTAGCAATGAAAGATTTCACGATTTTGAAACGCGACGGCTCACGCGACCGTTTCTCTCTCGACAAGATAATGAATGCCATTATCAAGGCATTCCAGTCAGTTGACGAACCAGTCGACCTCTCTGCTATCTCTAAGATTCTCAGCCACTTGAATATCCATAACGATATCCGGGTGGAGGATATACAGAACGAGGTGGAAGAGGCCCTCATGCGAGAGGGCTTCTATAAGGTGGCCAAGTCGTTCATGCTCTATCGCCAACGGCACACCGAAGACCGTGAGACGATGGACAAATTGAAATTTTTGGCAGACTACTGCGATGCTGCCAATGCGGCCACCGGTTCTAAATACGACGCCAACGCCAACGTGGAACACAAAAATATCGCCACGCTCATCGGCGAATTGCCTAAGTCCAACTTCATCCGGCTTAACCGACGGCTGCTCACCGACCGTATTAAGAAAATGTACGGAAAGGCGCTGGCCGATGAGTATATCGACAAACTCACACACCACTTCATCTATAAAAATGATGAGACCTCGCTGGCCAACTACTGCGCTTCCATCACCATGTATCCCTGGCTCATAGGCGGTACCATGTCTATCGGAGGCAACTCCACGGCGCCTACCAACCTCAAGGCGTTCTGCGGCGGATTCGTCAATATGGTCTTCATGGTGTCAAGCATGCTCAGCGGCGCATGCGCCACGCCCGAGTTCCTCATGTATCTCAACTACTTCATCGGAATGGAGTATGGCAAGGACTATTGGAAAAATGCTGACAAAGTGGTCGACCTCTCCGTCAAGCAGCGGACCATCGACAAGATGATCACCGACTGCTTCGAGCAAATCGTCTACTCCATCAACCAACCCACCGGCGCACGCAACTACCAGGCCGTGTTCTGGAATGTGGCTTATTATGACCGCTTCTACTTCGAAAGCCTCTTCGGCAATTTCTATTTCCCCGATGGCTCACAGCCTGATTGGGACGGATTGTCATGGCTCCAGAAACGGTTCATGAAGTGGTTCAACAAGGAACGCACCAAGGCCGTGCTCACCTTCCCCGTGGAGACCATGGCGCTGCTCACAAAAGACGGCGACGTGCTCGACAAGGAATGGGGAGACTTCACCGCTGAGATGTATGCTGAGGGACACTCCTTCTTCACCTATATGAGCGATAACGCCGACTCGCTCAGCTCCTGCTGCCGACTGCGCAACGAAATCCAGGACAATGGTTTCAGCTATACACTCGGCGCCGGAGGCGTGTCCACAGGCTCAAAGAGCGTGCTCACCATCAACCTCAACCGATGCGTGCAGTATGCCGTGAACAATAAAATCGACTACCGCGACTTCCTCTCAGAGGTCATCGACCTCTGCCATAAGGTGCAGCTCTGCTACAACGAGAACCTCAAGGAACTCAAAGACCATGGCATGCTCCCGCTCTTCGACGCCGGATACATCAACATCGGACGCCAGTACCTCACCATCGGTGTCAACGGACTCGTGGAGGCGGCTGAGTTCATGGGACTCACCATCAACGACAACCCCGACTACCTCCACTTCGTGCAGACCGTGCTCGGACTCGTGGAGAAATACAACAAGCAGTACCGCACCAAAGACGTGCTCTTCAACTGCGAGATGATACCGGCCGAGAACGTGGGAGTGAAACACGCCAAGTGGGACCGCGAGGACGGCTATTTCGTGCCGCGCGACTGCTACAACAGCTACTTCTATATCGTGGAAGACGACTCGCTCAATATCATCGACAAGTTCAAACTGCATGGGGCTCCCTATATCGAGCACCTCACAGGCGGCTCGGCACTCCACATGAATCTGGAGGAACACCTCTCCAAGGCACAGTACCGCAAACTGCTCCAGGTGGCGGCAAAAGAGGGATGCAACTACTTCACCTTCAACATCCCCAATACCATCTGCGACGACTGCGGACATATCGACAAGCGCTATCTCAAAAAGTGCCCCGTCTGCGGGTCCACACACGTCGACTACATGACACGCATCATCGGCTACCTGAAACGCGTGAGCAACTTCTCCGAGGCCAGACAGCAGGAGGAACACCGCCGCTACTATGCTGAACCTACACGCTATACCGTATAACCTGATAATTTCTGCTCAGCATGCTTAAGTATGTCAACACCGGAGTGGTGTTTCAGGAAATACCCGACGAGGTGACGCTGGCCATCAACATCAGCAACTGTCCCTGCAGATGCCCGGGATGCCACAGCAGCTACCTCTGGCAGAATGTGGGCACACCGCTCACAGCCATGGAACTCGACAACCTCATCCGTCAGTATGAGGAAGATATCACCTGCGTGGCTTTTATGGGGGGCGACTCCGAACCGGAATACATCAACAACCTGGCACGGTTCATACACCGCGAGCACCCGGAGCTCAAAGTGGCGTGGTACAGCGGACGACAAAGGGTGGCGCCGCAGGTAAAACGGACCGATTTCGACTATATCAAACTCGGACCGTACATCGCTCACCTGGGATGCCTCAAGGAGCGCTCCACCAACCAGCGGCTCTACAAGCGGGTTGTGGGCGACAATTTTACCGATATCACTCATCTCTTCTGGAGATAGACGCATTCACTTTGCGCTTCTTCCCTATAGAATGACGGTGTCATGTCTCATATGTTTCTTGCCGGCGGGACGCAGCAAAAGCAACCGCACTATGCAGTAATATGAAACGCGACACCGTCATCTCTATCTGTAAGGGCATCGCCATCATTCTCATGGTGATAGGCCATGCCGACTGCCCAAGAGACATCTCCATCTTTCTCTATGAGTTCCACATGCCGCTCTTCTTCATGGCGGCAGGCTATTTCTTTTCACTCAGGTACCTCAACGATGAGGCTACATTCGTCAAGAAACGGATCCGCGGACTCTATGTGCCCTTCCTCAAATGGTCGGTGTTCTTCCTCATCATCCACAACTGGATGTTCTCACTGGGCATCCTCAACGAGAAGTATGGCAACTGGACGGGGGGCGTCACGCATCCTTATACCTGGCACCAGGCACAGCAGCGGCTCTGGAATATGGTCTCGGCCATGGGGGGCTACGATGAGTTCCTCTGCGGAGCATTCTGGTTCTTCCGCGGACTGCTGGTGGCCAGCATCCTCTACCTGGTGCTCTTCAAACTGGGCGTGGCGGCCTGGAGAAGGGTGGGGCGCCAATCACCCTCCGGCAGGGCGCTCACATTGTGGATACCGCTCGGCGTCTGCATCGCGGCGCTCGCACTGGCGGGGTGGAAATGTGCCGCCAACTTGAAGGTCATCACACTGGTGCAGGGTGGCTACCGCGACATCATGGGCATCTTCTTCTTCGGTGTGGGCTTCCTCTTCCGGCAGGGGCGCCAGTATTATAAGCCGCACTGGTATACCACACTGCTCTTCTTAGGCATCGTGTGGTTCTTCTCGCAGTACGCCAAGGCCAGCATGGACTGGAAGTCTACCTTCAATCAATTCCTCTCACTGCCGCTGCCGGCCATCTGCGGATGCCTCATGACCTACAACATCGCTTCCTGGATAGACCGGCACGACTGCATCACCCGGCGACTGCTGGTCTATGTGGGCGACCATACGCTGCCCATCTTCGTGTTCCACATCATCAGCTATAAGGTGGTGAGCGTGGTCAAAATCATGTATTATCATCTCGAGTGGGAACAGATTGGCTGCCACATGGTCATTCACGAACATGCGGCCGACGACTGCTTCTGGATACTCTACACCATCGCGGGAGTGGGTATCCCCACGGCCGTAAACTATGCCTATGAACGGCTGGTGGCTGCAACCAAGCGGAGCGCGTGAGGCGCATTGCTGCACGGCGTTTTTACCTTCCCGTCACCATCTTTTGTCTAAATGAAAACTGAAAATCTTTGTCCTTCTGGCACGGATTTGCAGAATTATGGCTATATTTGCAGACGGATGATGCAAAACGAACATTTCCAACATTTTGGCAAACCGAGGATGGCTGTCCTCGACCCCAATATCCTCTCCGTGATGGGACTACGCAAAATTCTGCAAGATGTGATGCCTGTCATGGAGGTGGTGTCGTTTGCCTCCTTGCAGGAAATGCTCAACGACAATCCCGACAGTTTCGTGCACTTTTTCGTCAATGTCAATATCTTTATTCAGAACAGACAGTTCTTCGAGGAGCGAAACCGCAAAACCATCGTGCTCACCAATTCCTATGAGCAGGGAATCCAGTTGGCGGGGGTGAAAACGCTATGCGTCAACGTGTCGGAGAGGGAGTTCATCCATTCCATCCTCTCCATGCAGCAGCGCGGACACGGTAACGCCCACATGCCCCAAATGGCGCAGGCAGGACGGAAAACTCTGACGGCCCGCGAGGTGGAGGTGCTCGTGAAGGTGGTCGAGGGGTATATCAACAAGGAAATTGCCGATATGCTCAACATCAGCATCACCACCGTGATAAGCCATAGGAAGAACATCACCGAAAAACTGGGCATAAAAAGCGTGTCGGGACTTACCATCTATGCCGTGATGAACGGATACGTCGATGTGAACCGTATCTGAAAAAACCGCTACATCCAGGGAGCCAGCAGATGGGCAAACCAACCGCGGAACTTCTGCCATCCGGTGCGCATCTTGTCCCATGACTCGGGCGTCATCAGCACACTCTTCTTCTTGTCGTTGTCGAACATGCGCGACAACTGGGCCGTCACGCAGGGGTCTATGATCACGGCGTTCTCCTCGTAGTCGAAATTCAGACTGCGGGCATTGAGGTTGGCGCTGCCCACCGTGCAGAACTTACCGTCTACCATGATAATCTTGGTGTGGTGAAAACCGGGCTGGTACACCCAGACCTCGGCGCCGTGCTTCATCAGCTTGTGGGCGTTGTACATCACACAGTCGGGCGTCAGCGGTATGTCGCTCTTCGCCGATATCATGATTTCCAACTTCACACCGCGCTTGATGGCGTTGCGCAGGGCCTTCTTCAGTTTCCGGATCAGCGTGAAGTAGGGGTTCACCAGCTTGATGGTGTCCTGGGCGGCATTGATGGCGTCTTCGTAGAAAGCACGGATAATGTGGTTCGATGTGTGGGGCTCGCGGTTGATGATGCCCACCATCTTATGGCCGCGGGTGGCGGTGGTGTCGGGCTTCAGACCGGTGAAGTGGTGCTCGCCCACCAGGTCGCCCTTGTAGTATTTGGCGGCATTCAGCGCCTCGCCGGTGCTCTTCTGCCAGATGCGGGCGAAGATGTCCTGCAGATCGTTCACCGCGCTGCCTTCTATGCGGCAGTGCATGTCGCGCCACTCGCCCACCTGCTCCGTGCCGTTGATGTAGTAGTCGGCCACGTTCATGCCGCCGGTGTAGGCTATCTCACCGTCTATCACCACAATCTTGCGGTGGTCGCGGGTCCATACGTGGTTCACCCAGGGAAAACGGACCGGGTCGAACTCCACTATCTGGATGCCGCGCTCGCGTATCGACTGCAGATGGTGCTTCTTCAGGGGCTGGTTGTTGCTGTCGTTGCCGAAACCGTCGAACATGGCGCGCACCTCCACGCCCGCACGGGCTTTCTCGCCCAGTAGGTCGAAGAGCAGACCGGCTATCGAGTCGTTGCGGAAGTTGAAGTATTCCAGGTGGATGCTCTCGCGGGCCTGGCGGATGGCGGCGAAAAGGTCGTCGAACTTCTCCTGACCGTTCATAAGCAGGGTCACGGAGTTGTCGTTGGTGAATCGCACGCCTTCAGCGCGCAGCTGCCGAACAATGACAGAGTCGCTGCCCTGGGCATGGAGGGTGAGGGGAATGGATAAGACCAGCACGATGAGTGCGGCGGGCAGTAGTAGGTGGCGTCTCATAGCTGGATTATATCATGCAGCGGTAATGGTCCACAATGCCGAGCAACCTGCGCTCTTCGTCCACCACCAGCACGGTGTGTATCTTGTAGCGGTTCATCACACGCTGTATCTCGGTAATCTTGGTGTCGGGAAGCACGCATTTGGGATGGGTGGTCATGATGTCGCGAACCGTCTTGTCGAAAAACTGGGCCTGCCACTTCTCCATCGCACGGCGGATGTCACCGTCGGTGATAAGACCTTCCACACGGCCGTCGCAAAGCGAGACTCCAAGACCCAACTTGCCCTTGCTCACATGGATGATGGCCTCGCCCAGGTGCATGTCGGCGGGTATGATGGGAAGGTCGTCGCTGCGCATCACGTCCTGAGCCGTGGTGAGCAGACGGCGGCCCAACTCGCCGCCGGGGTGGAACTGGGCAAAGTCGCGGGGCTTGAAATGGCGCATCTGCATCAGCGCCACGGCAAGGGCGTCGCCCATGGCAAGGGTGGCGGTGGTGCTGCTCGTGGGGGCCAGGTTCAGCGGGCATGCCTCGCGCTCCACATGCACCGTGATGTGGGCAGTGGCATATTTGGCCAGCAGAGAGGTGGGATTGCCGGTCATCGCAATGATGGGGATATGCATGTGAAGCACCATGGGGATGAAACGGAGCAGCTCGTCGGTGTTGCCGGAGTGGCTCAGCGCTATCACCACATCGTCGGGGGTCATTACGCCAAGGTCGCCGTGATACACGTCGAGGGGATTGATGAAGAAGGCGGGGGTGCCGGTGCTGGCCAGCGTGGCGGCTATCTTGGCACCTATGTGCCCGCTCTTGCCCACTCCCGTCACAATTATCTTGCCATGACAGTGATACATCAGCTGGGCGGCTTTGTTGAAGTTGTCGTCAAGTTGGGCTATCAGGTCGGTGATGGCTTTCGCCTCCTCGCTCAGACACTGAATGGCATATTGACGGATGGGGTTGGGGATGGGTTGCGGCTTGTCCATAGATGGGGGTTATAGCAGTGATTTGATTACGCGCTCCAGGTCGCTCAGACGGAGCATGTTGGGACCGTCGCTCAGACCGCGGTCGGGGTCGGGGTGTACCTCAAAGAAATAACCGGTGGCACCGAAGGCCTTGGCGGCCAGTGCCATGGAGGGAACAAAACGGCGGTCGCCGCCGGTTTTTCCATTGCCGGCACCGGGACGCTGCACGCTGTGGGTGCAGTCCATCACCACAGTGGGCACTATCTCCAGCATGTCGGATATGTTGCGGAAGTCCACCACCAGGTTGTTGTAGCCAAAGGTGTTGCCGCGCTCGGTGAGCCATACCTCGCGGGCACCGGCATCGAGGGCTTTCTCCACAGGGTACCGCATGTCGGGACCGCTCAGAAACTGGGCCTTCTTGATGTTCACCGTACGGCCGGTGCAGGCAGCGGCCACCAGAAGGTCGGTCTGGCGGCACAGAAAGGCGGGTATCTGAAGCACATCGGCCACCTCGGCCGCGGGAGCGGCCTGCCAACTCTCGTGTATGTCGGTCAGAATGCGCAGACCGTAACGGCTCTTCACCTGCGACAGCATCTCAAGACCGCGCTCCAATCCGGGGCCTCTGAACGACCGGATGGAGGTGCGGTTGGCCTTGTCGAACGATGACTTGAACAAAATGTCGATGCCCAGAAGGCGGTTCAGCCTCACGAGCTCTTCGGCCACGGTATCGAGAAGCGACTGCGACTCGATGACACACGGACCGGCTATGAATATCGGGTGTGCTGTCATTAAAAAAAGTTACCTTTGCAAAAAATCTCTGCAAAGGTAACTAAAATATGTCATACTCGTGTGAAAGGCACCCGAAAATTGTTGCCTATCGCATTACGCGTATCATTCGCCTTCACCGCTGTCGGCGTCGGTGTCGTCCCAAATGGCGCTGTTGGTCATGCCGCCGCCAGAGGGGTCCCATTCATCGCGGTTCGGGTTCACCTGCTTGCCGTCGCTGCCCTGAAGCAGCTCCAGACTTACGGCAATGATTTCTATCGTGGGGATCTCATATGTCTTCATGATGCTTGTCTCCTTTGATTTGAGGGTTCTTTTCATTGATGTCATCTCACCACTACTTTCTTGCCGTTGTGGATGTAAAGGCCTTTCTGCATCGGACGGAGCAGGCCCACGCCTTCTATCGTGTAGTACAGACCGTCGGCGCTTGCGGCTGAACGGATAGGACCGATACCGTTTTCCTCACCATCGAACGAGAAGTGGATGAAGGGAGAGGAGGTGGGACTGCCCGGCACGTCGAAGGCACCGTATTGGCTGTCGCCATACTGACCGGGAGTCAAGGGCAGATAGGCCATGTGGGCGCTGGAGAGGTTGGTCTGCGGATTGGCGTCAGTCGGCAGGCTCGAACGCCAGAAACCGAGCTGGTAGCTGTATTCGCCTACGGCCGGAGGGGTGTCGCTGTCGGCTTCCAGACAGTAGAAACCGAAGATGAAGTTGCGGCGGGTCACATCGCCGCTGGCATCGGTCTCGGTGCCGGGGATGAAGGTGGGGGTCACCACGGGGGCCAGCAGGTTGGTGCCGCTGTAGCTGGCATGGGCATCGGCGGCGCCTACGGCCTCAACGGTCCAGTAACGGTCGGTCTCGGTGGCGGGGGCTTGCTCGCTGAAGAGCAGCACACCGGTGTTGGCGGGGATGATGTCGCCGTCCAGATGGCTCAGCGTCACCTTGTAACTCTCGCCGTTGGTCTCCAGGCCGCTCACCACGTACACGTCCACACCCTCAGGCTTCTGCCAGGCGGCATCGTCGGCCCAGGAGGCGCCGCTCTTGTAGAGGGTACCGCCGATGGTGCGGGTGCTGGCGGCTATCTCACCGTATTTCACACCGCTCGGACTGGCTATGCAGGTCATGTTGCGGAGCGAGAGGGTGCGGCCCATGGTGTAGTAGGGGGCATCGCCGGGGTAGAAGCGAAGGGTGTAGGTGCCGCTCTCGCCGGTGAAACGGATGCGCTCACCGCCGCAGCCGGCCTCGGTGCCGTCGCCGTCGCTGTGATAGGCCACGTGGTTGTAGTAGCTGCCGTCGCTGCTGTTGCTGTCCTCACTCCAATTGCGGCGGTAGTCCTGGTTCACAATGAGGCGGAGCTCGCCGTTCTGCGTGAAGGGGCCGGTGTAGCTCCAGCACTGTCCGGCGGCATCCCAGGTCAGGGCAATGGCGTCGGGGGTCTGGTCGAAGTCAATACCTACGGCGGGACCGATGAGGTAGGGCTCCTTCACAATGTCGTCCTCACTGTAGTATCCTATCTCCTGGCTGCCGGTGCCTGCGGTGAGCACCACATAGGGGGTGGAGGTGATGCTGCTCACCAGAATGCCTTCGGCTCCGTCGCCGGGATAGCGGTTGCCGCTGGCGTCGCGCACGATGAGACGCAGGTTGTAGTGGTCTATGAGGTCGTAGTCATAGTAGTACCACGTCTGGCCGTCGATGGTGGTGGTTTGACTGATGGCGTTGCCGTTGCCCCAGGAACCGTTCAGCTCAGCGCCGTCCTTGCCGCCGTAGGTGTAGAAGTACATTTGGCTGCCGCTCTCGCTGCGGGCGTAGATGCGCTGCGAGGAGAGGGCTTCCACCTCCTCACCGGTATACATGTAGGGGTCGTTGTTGCCGCGAAGGTAGATGTAGGGCTTGTCGGCATAGGCTGAGATCTTTACGTCGTTGCCCTCAAGGGGCCAGCGGTTGTACTCGCCAAGGTTGCCGTCGCGAACGATGAGCTGAAGGTTGGGGTGGGCGCTCAGGTCGTAGTCGTAGTAGTACCAGGTCTCGCCGTTTATCTCGGTGGTCGTGGTCACACGGTTGCCCTCGCCCCAATTGCCGTTGGACAGGTAGTCGCCGTCGTAGGCGTAGAAGTACATGGCGCGGCCGGTGGCGCTGCGGGCGTAGATGCGGCCGGCGTCATCGCTCAGCGTATAGGTGAACGACTCGATGTTGAGCACGTCGCCGTCAACAAGCACACCGGCTTTCAGCGTGGTGGTCTCATCGAAGGTGAGCGTGGTGCTGCCGCTCACTTGGGTGCCGTTGCTCGGGGTGGGGTCGCTGCCGTCAGTGGTGTATACAAGGGTGGCGCCGTCCTCACTGGCCGAGAGGGTGGTGGTCATGCCGGGGGTATAGGCGCCGGCGGGCTTGCTCACCTGCGGGGTGGCCAGCAGATGACCCAGGTCTACATTGTCGCTCACAAAATAGGCGTAGTTGGGATTGGTGCCGTTGCCCACCGAAACGGCTTTGTACCCGTTTGTGTCGTAGTTCTCGGCATAACCGCATATCATGAGCACCTCGCCTTGGGTGCCCTGAACCTTGATGACATGGGCGTTGCTGCCCCAGTTGCTCTGATAGGTGATGCTGCTGGTGTTGGTGATGCCGGCGGCCTGGCGGGCCTTCACCATCTTCTTCAGCTCGTTCTTGTAGAGGGTCCAATGGGGCCAGAACAGACAGGGGGTGCCGGGCATGGCCAGAATGAAGGCGTTGGCGGCCAGCACGTTGTTGCTCAAACGGTCGTTGTTGCGGTAGGTGTCGTGGTTGTCTACAAAGGTCACCGAATAGCGGCTGTAGTTGGGGTCGGCGGCCATGCCTTTGTCGCTCAGGTTGAAATTGCCCTGCCCGAAGGTGCCGTTGATGCTGAACTTCAGACCGAAATCGAAGGCGGCGGAGGTCTTGTCGGTGTTGTTCACCCACCAGTAGACACCGTCCTTGCTGTCCCAGAACTCACCCACCGAGAAGGTGGGACGCGATGACTCGTTGTATAGCTTGGTGTAGTAGGGCGAGTAGCCTTTCACCATGTCGTAGCGGAAACCGGCATAACCCAGGTCGTTGAGCAGAAAGGCGAGATAGGTCTTCACATTCTCCTGAACCAAGGCATTGGTGTGGTCCAGGTCGCGGAATCCGTCGAAGTTGTCGCCGGTGTCCTGGGCGCCGCCCGTCGGATAGCCGTAGTAGTTGGCTTCGTCGTTGCTGCAGATGCCGGTATAGTTGGTGTTGTCCCAGGTGAGCTTGTAGCTGCCTTTCTCCTCGTCGGCGAAGTCGCACCAGCTGCTCACTCCGTTCTTGTGGTTGATAACCACGTCTTCGATGATGCCGGTGCCGCGCTCGCGGTAGGCGCTGATCATGGAGCGCAACTGCTCCTCGGTGCCCCAGCACGAGGTGTGGTCGAGCCAGAAACAGGGGTCGTAACCCATGGAGGTCGACTGGCTGTTCCAGTAGTAGGAGGAGGTTTTGCCGGAGTTGGGAACCCAAATCAGACTGAAATACTTCGACAGCTCGTCGGCCTGGGCCGTCAGCTGTTCCCAAGTGGTCTCATGGTAGGAGTCCCAGTAGAATCCTTGAAGCATCACACCGCCGTAGTTGGCCGGCCAGCCGCCTTGCCAACCGCTCTGGGCACTGGCCTGTCGGGCGGGTACCACCATCAGTGCCAGCAGTATGAGCCACATCATAAGTTTTGTTCTCTTCATTTGCATAGGTCTTTGATTATATTATTTTGATTCTATACTTTCGCAAGTAGACAATAAAGAAGAAAAAACTCCATAAAAGAGCATATGTCCCTATAACTTCCCTATAACTTCCCTTCGCTATACCTCTCTGCAAAAATATGAAAAATGGCGACAAGTTGATTCACTTGTCGCCGGGAAATCACACTCCTGCGTGTGCAAACGTTTTCGCAACTAGGGGGCGGCGCTATGCTGAGGTCGACAGCTTTTCGGCCACATCCTTGTCCACACTCACGATGTGAAGGTCGCGCTGCGGGAACGGTATCTCTATGTGGTGCTTGTTCAGCGTGTTGTACACGCACTCCAATATCTCGCAGTCGTTGGCAAACTGGGTCAGTACGGGCACCCATACCAGTACCTTCAGGTTCACCGAGTTGTCACCGAAACTGTGAAGCATCACCCGCACTTTCTTGCTCTGCTCGATGTGCTTCACCTGGCTCACAAAGTCGAGCTTCGAAATCTCCTCCACCAGCAGACGGCGGGTCTCCTCCACATTCGAACCGTAGGCAATGCCTACATCGAGCAGACGGAGCTCGTAGCCGTGGTTGCGGGTCAGGTTCTTGTAGTTCTTCGTGAAGAGCTGGCTGTTCTGGAAGGCTATCACCGAGCCGTCTACCGTCTCAAGCATCGTGCTGGTGTAGTTGATTGAACTCACACGGCCGCGGATGCCGTCGCAGATAATCCAGTCGCCCACGGAGATGCGGCCGGCCATCAGCGAAAGACCGTAGTAGATGTTCTCCAGGATGTCTTTCGAGGCAAAACCCACACCGGTCGACAGACCGCCCGAAACCACCACCAGCCAGGTGTTGTCCACACGGCAGATGGCAAGGCTCAGTATCAGCCACAGTCCCCATACCACCACTTGTATCAGGTTGCGGCCCATCACGATGCGGCTGTCGGCCGACTTGTCGTTCTTCGTGTGGTAATAGTGGCGGAGCAGGGCCTGGGCGGTCTGGTTGATGTAGGAGAACAGCATCCACAGTATAATCACTATCACGATGTTGAGCATACTGATGGTGATGGCGCTCGAACTGATAAAGCGGTAGGTGAAATAGTGCCAGGTGAGGGCGGTCAGATTGAAGATGTCGGCGGCCCAGTAGATGGAGAGCAGCACTGAGAGCACACCGCAGGCGGGCAGCAGCACGCGGTAGATGAAATTGAAAAACCAGGTCTCGGAGATGGGGCGGCTGGCGAAACCATGCCGCTCGCCGTATTCTTTTATCCACAGACGGGCACAGGTGATGGTAAGGATGCAGGTGAGCTGCATAATCCACCAGATGAGCAACTGCACACTCATCAGCGTGTAGCCTATCCACGAACATACCACCGACACCACAAACACCAGCAGGGAAATGTACGAGTAGAACACGTCGCTGCGGGGTATGTTGTGACTGTGCTTCTTAATCACCCACCACTGCCAGAGGGCACACACCAGTAGGATAGGGGGCAGGAGCAGATTCACCAGGCCGTTGGGTATCAGGATGATACGGAAGGCAAACACAATAAAGCCTATCAGTATCAGCGGCGAGTAGACGTGAAAGGCGCTCTTGATCTGCATGCTGTCTACCCTGAGCAGAAGCGAAATCAGAATCACACCCAGCAGCCAGGCGTAGCGCATCAGCAGACCGCTCGCCATGATGAAGAAGTTCTGGTCCCAGAACAGTCGCGTCACACCCAGCGCCAGGGCAAATGTTATCACCGTGGTGGCCATCGTGATGCAGGTCTGCTTGTTCTGGAAACCTTCGGTGCGCAGACGCTTGGGCAGGTAGCGCATGCCCAGCAGGTTCACCAGCGTGGCACCGAAACCGAACAGCAGAATGGTGCCGAAAAGGGCCAGCATCATGCGGCTGTCCCAGTCGCTCCGCACTTTTTGCTTGCGCAGGTATTTGTCTATCACGCTCTCCTTAGTCTGTATAAGGTAGAGATCCAGATGGGAGAGTATCTTGGGGTAGCTCTCGCCGCCGTTGATGAAAATGTTGTTCTGTATCTCGTTGTAACGGAGATTGGCGTAGTCGTTAAGGTTCCGCAGACGTTCCTCGGTGCGGTCGTAAATGTCTACATACTCGCTCATGCTCTGGCGGTTGTCCTTCAGCGTGCGGAGGATGTTCACGGCAAGCGTCAGACATACATTGCGGTCCACCGCGGCTTTGTCGCTCAGACTGCGGGTCGACATGTTGTTCAGACTGTATACCAGACTGTCGTAACGGGCCACTTCGGTGTTCAGCTCCTCCACGGCCGAACGGAAGGGGAGAATGGCGCGGTGGTAGTCGAAGTAGAGCTCCGTGGCCTCATGACAGGCGTAGGTGAGGTCGAACACGTATTCGGGCTTCTGAGAGTAGAGCATCAGCGAACTCTGGTTGCTGCGGCGAACAATGTTGATCAGCGAGTTGATCACTTGCTCCCTGAGCCGCTTGCTGCCCTCGGCCTGCTGCTCCAAGTCGGTGTAGTAGTGGGTGAGCTCGCCGCGAAGTATCGACAGCGTCTTCTCCAGATTGGCTTCTTTCAGCACGGCATGCACGGGAAGCAGAAGGCTACAGAAAAGCAGCACAACGGATATGCGTCTTATGAGTGTGGACATTTTCGGTTTCCTTTTCTTTTGAATTGCAAAATTAGCAATTTTTGAACACTTCACAACGTCTTCAGACCGAAAATCGCTTTTTTTGGCGCCTTTCTGCCGACTGCCTTCCTCACGCTTGCTTTTTTTCACGGTCTTTCACGCCTTTTATCTTCAACAATTGGCCGTGGTGTCGACGTTTTTTGCTACTTTTGCACCGGATTTTTAATTTACGCTATGATTCTGATAGCCGACAGTGGCAGTACTAAAACCGATTGGTGCCTCATAAAGACACCCGCGCTCTTGCGTGAGATAACAACACAGGGCATCAACCCTGTCCTCCAAGACGACGCTGCAATAGAGTCCATCTTCACAGCGCAACTCTTGCCGGAAATAGGCAGAATGGCGCCTGAAGTCACGCATGTGTTCTTCTACGGGGCGGGCGTGACACCGCAGATGCAGCCGCGCATGAGGCGGCTGCTCATGGGGCATTTCCCGGGGGCGAATGTTGGGGCAGAGTCTGATCTCCTCGGAGCGGCAAGGGCGTTGTTCCAACTTAAAGAAGGAATTGCATGTATCCTCGGCACTGGCTCTAACTCAGGATTTTACAATGGTGACAGAATCGTAAGAAATGTGCCGCCGCTCGGCTTCATCCTGGGCGATGAGGGGAGTGGGGCGGTCATGGGAAAACGATTCCTCGGAAACTTGTACAAAGGTCTCCTGCCCGTCGACTTGAAAGAGAAGTTTGAGCTGACAATGGGCCTCTCCATGCCCGATGTCATACAGAAGGTCTACCGCGAACCGATGCCCAACAGATTCCTCGCATCGCTGGCGCCTTTTATCGCCCAAAACCTACAGTGCGAGCCGCTTAGAATGCTGGTGCTCGAACACTTCCAAAGCTTCTTCCAACGCAATGTGGCGGCTTACGGACGGCCGGAACTGCCCGTGGGCATCGTCGGAAGCATTGGACAATACTTCAGAACCTTGGTCGAAGAGGCTGCACAACTGGAGAATATACGGCTCGAAAAGGTTGTAAAAAGGCCCATCGACGGACTCATAGACTACCACACAAATACTGTTTCTTGACAAAATGCACACTTTTGCTCCCGTTAATCAGGATTTTTAGATTTGATGCCAATATTTGAGGGCAAAAAATAAGGTGGTTTGATAATAAATTGCTAACTTTGCACCGCTTTTCATAGGGACAACACATACATAACACACATATTTGCACTATGTCATTTTTTATTTTGTTAGTTACCGTTCTGATAACGGCCGTCGCTTTGGTGCTGGCTGCCTACGCCATCGCAAAGCTCATCGGTCCCAGGTCGTACAACAAGATAAAGGGTGAGCCCTTCGAGTGTGGTATTCCTACAAGAGGGTCCTCATGGATCCCCGTCAATATCGGATACTACCTCTTCGCCATCCTTTTCCTGATGTTCGATATCGAGACCGTTTTCCTCTATCCGTGGGCTGTCGTAGTGAAGCAGTTCGGACCCATGGCCCTCGTGAGCATCGGGTTCTTCCTGCTGGTTCTTGTTTTTGGGCTGGCGTATGCCTGGCGGAAAGGAGCGCTTGAATGGAAATAAGAAAACCGAAAATCAAAAGCATCCCCTACGAGGAGTTCAAAGACAATGAAAGCCTCGAGCAACTCGTGAAAGAACTCAACGAGGGGGGAGTGAATGTAATCACAGGATCGCTCGACCAGCTCATCAACTGGGGACGCTCCAACTCGCTCTGGTCGCTTACCTTCGGTACCAGCTGCTGCGGTATCGAGTTCATGGCAGTGGGCTGTGCACGCTACGACTTCTCAAGATTCGGATTCGAAGTAACACGTAACTCTCCACGACAGGCCGACCTCATCATGACCGCCGGAACCATCACACACAAAATGGCACCGGCCTTCAAACGTCTCTACGACGAAATGGCCGAGCCGAAATATGTGGTGGCCGTGGGTGGATGCACCATCTCGGGTGGCCCCTTCAAGTCGAGCTACCATGTGGTAAAGGGCATCGACGAAATCGTACCCGTTGATGTCTATATACCGGGATGCCCACCCAGACCGGAGGCCATCCTCTATGGCATGATGCAGCTGCAGCGTAAGGTGAAAATAGAAAAATTCTTCGGCGGGGCCAACCACAAGCAGAACGCCGAGGAAAGAAAACTCGGACTCAGCAACGAGGCCATCGCCTCGGGATGGAAAAAGCCAATCGTCGTCACCGATGTGCCCGACGATTTCGTTCAGGAACTCAAACAAACACAAAAGGAGGACACCAAATGAAACTGGAATTCCAATTATTCGATTTCGCTGAGTTCAAGGCGAAAATGCAGCAACTCAAGGAGAAAAAGCATTTCGACTACCTCGTCACCATCATCGGCGAGGACTTCGGCGAGGAAGGACTCGGATGTGTCTATATCCTCGAAAATACGGACAACAATGAGCGCACCAGCGTAAAGACCATCGCCAAGCAGATAGGCGACGACTATGTCATCGATACTGTCGTGGATATCTGGAAGGCGGCCGACCTGCTCGAACGCGAGGTGTTCGACTTCTATGGCATCAAGTTCCTCGGACATCCGCACATGAACCGCCTCTTCCTGCGCAATGACTTCAAAGGGTATCCTTTCAGGAAAAACTGGAAATTCGACGACTCCTATTCGCTCGAAGACGACCAGGAAAGCGACTTCTGCGATACCTACTCGCTCAATGACGAGGGTGAGGTCGTGGGACGGAAGGTTCGTATGTTCGACGACAACGACTATGTGGTCAACATCGGACCGCAGCACCCCTCCACACACGGCGTGCTCCGACTCCAGACCGTGCTCGACGGCGAAACCGTGAAACGCATCTATCCGCACCTGGGCTATATCCACCGCGGTATCGAGAAAATGTGGGAGGGATATACCTATCCGCAAACACTTGCTTTAACCGACCGACTCAACTACCTGAGCGCCATGATGCATCGCCATGCGCTCGTGGGCGTGATAGAAGAGGGCATGGGCATCGAACTCACCGACCGAATCAAGTACGTCCGCACCATCATGGACGAGCTGCAGCGACTCGACTCGCACCTGCTCTTCTGCGGATGCTGCGCACAGGACCTCGGAGCGCTCACCGCTTTCCTCTACTGCATGCGCGACCGTGAGCATGTGCTCAACGTGATGGAGGAGACAACGGGCGGACGACTCATCCAAAACTATTATAGAATAGGTGGACTGCAGGATGATATCGACCCCAACTTCGTGGAGAACACCAAAAAACTCTGCAAGTATCTCCGGCCGATGATACAGGAGTATCTCGATGTCTTCGGCGACAACGTCATCACGCACAACCGCTTCGAGAAAGTGGGCGTCATGAACCGCGAAGACTGCATCAACTATGCCGTGACAGGACCCGCAGGACGTGCCGCCAACTGGGCCAACGACACCCGAAAGCGCCATCCGTATGTCATGTACGACAAGGTGGAGTGGAAACAAATCACCATGGCGGGATGCGACTCCATGGACCGCTATATGATTCACATTCAGGAAATGTATCAGAGCCTCGACATCATCGAGCAGCTCATCGACAACATTCCTGAGGGTGACTTCTATGTGAAGCAGAAACCGGTCATCAAAGTGCCGGAAGGACAGTGGTACTTCTCTGTCGAAGGAGCCAGCGGCGAATTCGGCGTCTACCTCGACTCAAGGGGCGACAAGAGTCCTTACCGCATGAAGATGAGACCCATGGGACTTACACTCGTGGGCGCTCTCGACCCCATGCTACGCGGACAGAAAATAGCCGACCTCGTCACCACAGGCGCTGCCATCGACTTCGTGATACCTGATATTGACAGATAAGCGTGTTTTTCATACAATTCATAGCAATATGTTCGACTTTTCAATAGTAACACAATGGTTCGACGCTCTCCTGCGCGATACGCTCGGGCTCGGAGACTTCTGGACAATACTGATAGAATGCGTAATCGTGGGCGTGCTCATCCTCGTGGGATATGCGCTCATCGCTATCGCACTCATCTTCATGGAACGTAAGGTGTGTGCCTACTTCCAGTGCCGACTCGGCCCGATGCGCGTCGGACCCTGGGGCGTGCTGCAGGTCTTTGCCGATGTGCTCAAAATGCTCATCAAGGAAATATTCTTCGTCGACAAGGCCGACAAGTTCCTCTACATCGTGGCACCTATACTGGTCATCATCGGTTCGGTGGGAGCCTTCGGATTCCTGCCTTGGAACAAGGGTGCTACCATCGTCGATTTCAATGTGGGCGTGTTCCTCCTTACCGCCATCTCCAGCATCGGAGTGGTGGGCATCTTCCTCGCTGGATGGGGCTCCAACAACAAATACTCCGTGGTGAGCGCCATGCGTGGAGCAGTGCAGATGATATCGTATGAGATGTCGCTCTGCCTCTGCCTCATCACTGCCGTCATTCTCACCGGAACCATGCAGGTGAGCGGCATCGTAGAGGCACAGACCGGACCCTGGCAGTGGCTCATCTTCAAAGGACACATACCCGCCATCATCGCTTTCCTCATCTTCCTCGTGGCAGGAAACGCCGAGGCCAACCGCGGACCGTTCGATATGGCAGAGGCGGAGAGCGAGCTCACCGCCGGACACCATACCGAGTACTCGGGCATGGGATTCGGATTCTTCTACCTGGGCGAGTACCTCAACCTCTTCATCATCGCCGGCGTGGCCGCCACCGTGTTCCTCGGTGGATGGGCACCCGTCAACATCGGCATCGATGCATTCGACCAGCTGATGGACTATATTCCCGGCGTGGTGTGGTTCTTCGGAAAGACCTTCTTCCTCGTGTGGATTCTCATGTGGGTGAGATGGACCTTCCCGCGCCTCCGTATCGACCAGATCCTGAAGCTGGAGTGGAAGTATCTCATGCCGCTCTCACTGCTCAACCTCGTCATCATGACCGTCGTCGTGGCACTCAAACTTTATTTTTAAGACATAGCGATAACTGATTATGGAAATGGAAAATAAACCATCATATTTCGGAGAAGTCGCCGCTGGAATGAAAACACTCGCCGTGGGACTCAAAACCACACTCAGAGAGTACTTCACACCCAAGTCGACCGAACAATATCCTGAAAACCGGAAAACCACACTCCATGTGGCTAAACGCCACCGCGGACGCCTGGTCTTCAAACGCAATGAGGATGGCACCCACAAGTGTGTGGCCTGCACCATGTGCGAGAAGGCTTGCCCCAACGGCACCATCAAAATCACATCGGAGATGGTGACCAACGAGGAAACCGGAAAGAAAAAAAGACAGCTCGTCGACTATCAGTATGACCTGGGCGACTGCATGTTCTGCCAGCTCTGTGTCAATGCGTGCAACTTCGACGCTATCGAGTTTACAAACGATTTCGAGAACAGTGTCTTCAACCGCGGAGCACTCGTGCTGCACCTCGACAAGGAAAAGTATGAGGGTGGCTCGCTGCCCCAGCTCATCGACGGGGGAGCACCGCTCGAAATAGGTAAGTTCAACACTAAAACGAAATAAGCATTATGGCAAATACTTTCATGTTTATCGTACTCGCTGCCGTAATCGTCGTTTCGGCTGTACTGTGCGTCACCACCACACGCATCATGCGTGCTGCAACTTTCCTGCTCTTCGTGCTCTTTGGAGTGGGAGGCATCTACTTCCTGCTCGACTATACTTTCCTGGGAGCCGCCCAGATCAGTGTCTACGCCGGAGGCGTCACCATGCTCTATGTCTTCGCCATACAGCTCGTGAGCAAACGAAACCTGCAGGGACTGGAGGAGAAAGTGAAGGGCAGCAAAATGCTCACCGGCGCCCTGGCTGCCGTAGCCGGACTCGTCGTCGTGGCCCTCGTGCTGCTCAAGACGGGCTTCTTCACCCTCGATATGGCCGCCAACGATGTGGAGGTGCCCATGCAGGACATCGGCAACGCACTCGTGGGCAGCGAGAAGTATCAGTATGTTTTGGCATTCGAGTTCATCTCAGTCTTCCTGCTGGCATGCATCATCGGAGGCCTCGTTGTTTCAAGAAAAGAGGAGGACAAGTAAGTTATGATACCTATAGAATGTTACTTCGCGCTCAGCGCTCTGTTGTTCTTCATCGGCGTCTACGGATTCGTCACAAGGCGTAACCTCATCGCCATGCTCATCTCCGTAGAGCTCGTGCTCAACGCCGTCGACATCAACTTCGCAGCCATCAACCGCCTGCTCCATCCCGAGGGTATGGAGGGCATGTTCATGACGCTCTTCATCATCGCTGTGGCTGCCGCCGAAACGGCCGTCGCCGTGGCCATCATCATCAATGTGTACCGCCGTTTCCACAGTGACAGCGTCGACAGTATCAAGAACATGAAACGATAACAGATAAAAGACAAAAGTATTATGGATTACAGTTTCACAGCCTTTATCCTTCTTCTGCCGCTGCTGTCGTTCCTCGTCTTGGGACTCGCCGGCATGAAGATGTCGCACAAGACGGCCGGACTCATCGGCACCACTTCGCTGGGTGTCGTCACCGTGCTGTCTTATTTCACGGCTTTCAGCTATTTCAGCGCACCCAGGCTCGCCGACGGTACCTTCGCTACTATCGTGCCTTATAATTTCACCTGGCTGCCGCTCGATAAACTTCACTTCGATATCGGTATCCTGCTCGACCCCATCTCGGTCATGATGCTCATCGTCATTTCGACCGTCAGCCTTATGGTGCATATCTATTCCTTCGGATATATGCATGGCGAGAAGGGATTCCAGCGCTACTACGCCTTCCTCTCGCTCTTCACCATGTCCATGCTCGGACTCGTGCTGGCCACCAACATCTTCCAAATGTACCTCTTCTGGGAGCTCGTGGGTGTGAGCTCGTACCTGCTCATCGGATTCTACTATCCGCTCCACACGGCGGTGGCTGCTTCGAAGAAGGCCTTCATCGTCACGCGTTTCGCCGATATGTTCTTCCTCATCGGTATCCTTATCTTCGGCTATTATACGGAGTCGTTCAGCTTCAGCTTCACGGGCTCTGAGATAGTCATGGGTGCCGGAACGGAGCCGTTCCTCGGTGTCAATGCGGCCAAGGCGCTCACCGCAGGGGCTTTCATCCTGCCCACAGCGCTCACGCTGATGTTCATCGGCGGCGCCGGTAAGAGTGCCATGTTCCCGCTCCACATCTGGCTGCCCGATGCCATGGAGGGTCCTACGCCTGTCAGTGCCCTTATCCATGCCGCTACCATGGTGGTGGCCGGCGTGTTCCAGGTGGCCCGTATGTTCCCGCTCTGGATTCAGTATGCGCCCCAGGCCATGAGCATCATCGTGTGGGTGGGTGTCTTCACCGCTTTCTATGCCGCTGCCGTGGCTTGCGCACAGAGCGACATCAAGCGTGTGCTGGCCTTCTCCACCATCTCGCAGATTGCTTTCATGATGGTGGCCCTCGGCGTATGCCTCCCCGGACATGAGGCCGTGCTCGACAACCACACGCAGCTGGGCTACATGGCGTCGATGTTCCACCTCTTCACACATGCCATGTTCAAGGCTTGCCTCTTCCTCGGAGCGGGCTGCATCATCCATGCGGTACACTCCAATGAAATGGCGCTCATGGGCGGACTCCGCAAGTACATGCCGGTCACCCACATCACCTTCCTCATCAGCTGTCTGGCCATCGCCGGTATACCGTTCTTCTCGGGCTTCAGCTCCAAAGACGAGATTATCACGGCTTGCTTCCAGTACAGCCCTTGGGTGGGATGGATTATGACGGGCGTGGCTGCCATGACGGCGTTCTACATGTTCCGCCTTTACTACGGTATTTTCTGGGGCACCGAGAACAAGGAGGCACACGAGCATCATACACCGCATGAGGCACCCCTCACCATGACCGTGCCCCTCATCGTGCTCTGCGTCATCACCGTGGGCGTGGGTGTCTATACCACCATCGCCGGATTCACCGGTATGGGCGGCTGCTTCGGCAGCTTCGTCTCCGCTGCTGGTACCGACTATACCATCCATTTCGATACCACGGTGGCCGCTACTTCCACCATCATCGCCATCATCAGCATCTGCCTCGCTACCTTCATCTTCAAGGGCGAGACGCAGCCGGTGGCCGACAAACTCTACAAGACGTTCCCCAAACTGCACCGCGCAGCTTACAAACGTTTCTATCAGGATGAGATATGGCTCTTCGTCACGCACAAGATTATCTTCAACCTCGTGTCTAAACCTATCGCATGGTTCGACCGCCACGTCATCGACGGTACGTTCAACTTCATGGCATGGGGTGCCGCCGAGGGTGGAGAGAGCATCCGAAGCTGGCAGAGCGGCGATGTACGTAACTACGCCGTGTGGTTCCTTACAGGAGCTGTGGCACTGGCCCTCGTCCTGCTGTGCACTTTGTAATGAATGGTATAACGACAAAAACGGAATAATACAATATGAGTATACTGACAATTTTCGTAATCATTCCCGCACTGATGCTGCTCGGGCTCTGGCTCGCTCAGAACCTCAATCAGGTAAGGGGCGTTATGGTGGTGGGCTCATCGCTCTTGCTGGCGCTCTCCATCTATCTCACCATCGATTTCATCCAGCTCAGGCAGACCATGCCGGCCGAGACGTATCCCATGCTCTACACGGCTTCGCACGTGTGGTTCGCACCGCTCCATATCGCCTACTCGGTGGGTGTCGACGGTATCTCGGTGGTCATGCTGCTCCTCTCGAGCATCATCGTCTTCACCGGCACCTTCGCTTCGTGGCAGCTCAAACCGCTCACCAAGGAGTATTTCCTCTGGTTCACGCTCCTGAGCTCGGGTGTCTACGGCTTCTTTATCTCCACCGACCTCTTCACCATGTTCATGTTCTATGAGGTGGCACTTATTCCCATGTATCTGCTCATTGGTGTGTGGGGTAGTGGTGCCAAGGAGTATTCGGCCATGAAACTTACCCTCATGCTCATGGGTGGCTCGGCACTCCTCATTTTGGGCATCGTGGGTATCTATTTCTTCAGCGGAGCACAGACCATGAACGTGCTCGAAATCGCACAGATGAACAATATTCCGGAGAATGTGCAGAACATCCTCTTCCCCTTCGTCTTCATCGGTTTCGGCGTGCTGGGCGCCCTCTTCCCGTTCCACACATGGAGCCCCGACGGTCACGCTTCCGCGCCTACCGCTGTGTCTATGCTCCACGCTGGCGTGCTCATGAAGCTCGGTGGTTATGGCTGCTTCCGCATCGCCATGTTCCTCCTGCCGCATGCTGCACAGGAACTCTCCTGGATCTTCCTCATCCTTACCACCATCTCGGTGGTCTATGGAGCGCTCTCAGCCTGTGTGCAGACCGACTTGAAGTATATCAATGCCTACTCGTCGGTGTCGCACTGCGGACTGGTGCTCTTCGCCATCCTCATGATGACCAAGACTTCCTGCACAGGTGCTATCCTGCAGATGCTCTCTCACGGCTTGATGACGGCACTCTTCTTCGCCCTCATCGGTATGATCTACGGTCGTACGCATACCCGCGACGTGCGCAAACTGGGTGGTCTTATGAAGATCATGCCTTTCCTCGCTGTGGGTTACGTAATCGCCGGTCTGGCCAACCTCGGACTCCCGGGATTCTCGGGCTTCGTGGCTGAGATGACCATCTTCGTGGGCTCCTTCGCCAACAATGATGTGTTCCACCGCACCGCCACTATCATCGCCTGCGGCTCCATCGTGGTTACGGCGGTCTATATCTTGCGTGTGGTGGGAAAAATCCTCTACCAGAAAGTGGCCGACCCGCATTATGAGGAACTTACCGATGCCACCTGGGACGAGCGCGTCGCTGTGTGCTGCCTCATCTTCTGTGTGGCCGGACTCGGCGTGTTCCCCCTCTGGGCAAGCAATGTCATCAGCGATGCCGTGGCGCCTATCCTCAGTGTTGTAACTCCTTAATCGTAGCAGTGATATGAATTATAGTCAATTTTTAAATATGATTCCCGAGGCCATTCTCGTGGCCATCCTGGTAATTGTCTTCATTGCCGATTTCGCCACGGCCGGACGCGACCGACGCAGTTGGCTCAACCCGCTCGTGTGCGTGCTCATGGCGGCCCTCACCGTCGTGTGCGTGCTGCCGCATGAGCCGGTCACTGCCTTCGGCGAGATGTATGTCACCTCTGAGGCGGTCAACGTCATGAAAGCTATCCTTGCCGGCGGCTCCCTCGTGGTGTGTATCATGAGCCGCCAGTGGATCACGGGCGACAGGAACTGTCGACAGGAGGCTGAGTTCTACATGCTCGTGGTGTCTACTTTGCTCGGTATGTTCATCATGATGTCGTCGGGACATTTCCTCATGTTCTACCTCGGACTCGAGATGGCTTCCATTCCCATGGCTTGCCTCGTGGCTTTCGACCGCTACCGCAACAACTCGGCCGAGGGAGCTGCCAAGTACATCCTTACCGCATCGTTCTCGAGCGGCGTGATGCTCTTCGGACTCTCCTTCCTCTATGGCAACTGCGGTACGCTCTATTTCAGCGATATGCCTGAGACGCTCAAGGCCACACCGCTCGTGGTCACGGGCCTGGCGTTCTTCTTCAGCGGACTGGGATTCAAAATATCGCTCGTGCCCTTCCACTTCTGGACGGCCGATACTTATGAGGGCGCTCCCACTGTGGTGACGGGATATCTGAGCGTGGTTTCCAAAGGTGCCGCAGCCTTTACCTTGATGACCATCCTCTTCAAGGTTTTCCCGGCTCTTTCCGACCAGTGGCATTATCTGCTCTATGTGGTCATCGTGCTCAGTATCACCGTGGCCAACCTTTTCGCTATCCGCCAGAAGGACCTCAAGCGATTCATGGCCTTCAGCTCTATCTCGCAGGCTGGCTATATCATGCTGGCCCTCGTGGGTGAGCCTGTACTCGGCTCGGCTGCACTGAGCTTCTACGTGCTCGTCTATGTGGCTGCCAACCTGGCTGTTTTCGCTGTCATCAGCGTGGTGGAGCAGAACAACGGAGGTACCACCGATATGGATGCCTACAACGGCTTCTATACCACCAACCCCAAGCTTTCGTTCCTCATGACGCTGGCGCTCTTCTCACTGGCCGGCATCCCGCCCTTCGCCGGTATGTTCAGCAAGTTCTTCGTCTTCATGGCGGCTGTCTCGGGACATACCTTCGACAATACCATGGGCGTGCTTGCCTACATCGTGATGTTTGTGGCATTGGTCAATACCGTGGTGAGCCTCTACTACTATCTGCTCATCGTAAAGGCCATGTACATCAAGAAGTCCGACAACCCGCTGCCCACTTTCCGCAGCGATGTCAACACGCGCCTGGCACTGGCACTTTGCACGCTCGGCATCCTCGCCTTCGGTGTGGTCAGCTGCATCTATCAGTGGATCTATTCGGCAGCACTCTAAGCTTACTGCCGCTTTATAAAACAAGAAACCGGGTTCCCGCCAAGGGGACCCGGTTTCTTCGTCTTTACTGCTCAGCGCCGTTTTTGCCGATGTCGATGAGGGTTGGCAGCTTCTCGGCTAAAAAAAGAGTTGTTTTTTTGTCCCTCTCATATTTTTCCGTAACTTTGCCGAAAATATATCATCGCAATGGACGCACTGATTACTTTCTGCAAGGAGAATTTCGATTTCATCAATCTGCTCATAGGAGTCCTGGGAGTGATGCTGGCTATTATCGCCCTGGTGGTAGAGGTCAGAAAGCGTAAAAAGAAAAAAAGCAAGAAATAATCTTCTTCATTTAATTGCTAATATAAAAGGGCGAGACACAACGTCTCGCCCTAAAATGATTATCGGTGCTTGTCTGTGTCTTACTTCACCAGCACTTTCTTGCCGTTGATGATGTTCACACCGCGCTGGGCCTTGTTCAGCTTCACTCCCTGCAGGCTGTACACGGCGTCGTTGGTGCCGGCACCGCTGATGCCCTGGATGGCACTGGTGTCTATCAGCAGACCTACCTTGGTGAGCTCCAGCCAGGTCATGTCGGAACCGCTGCCCTCAATGTAGTAGCCCAGACGCACATTGCCGGTGTAGCCGCTGAAGGGGAATGAGTACTCCACAGGCTCCTCGTCGGTGGCGGGAAGCTCGTCGTTGCTGATGGTGCCAATCACGTCGGCCGAACTGAAGTTCTCACCGTCCTTGGCCACCACTATCTTGATGCTGAGATTGCTGTCGCTGCCGGCAAACTGAAGCAGAAGACCGAGCTTGGCTATGTACTGGGTGGTGGCATCGTCGCCAAGAGCCAGAAGCGGACTCACCAGCCAGGAGTTGGTCTCGCTCACGTAGGGGTTGAAAAGCGTGCGGTAGCTCACAGAGCCCCAGCCCATGCGGCGTATCATGATGTCGCCGCCTTCGGTCAGCTCGGTGGTCTCGCCAAGCACACCGCTGTAGGTGTTCCAACCTTCCATGTCGAGAGCACCCGACAGGTTGAACTCGAACGGTACGGAGAATCCGGTGGTAAAGGCGGCCACCTCACTCCACGAACTCTGCTTCTCACCAACCACGGCACGTACACGGGCCTCGTACTTGGTGGCGCCAACCAGTCCCTCAATGGTCACCTTGGGCTCGGTGGTGGCTACGGGCTCACTCCAGGCTTCCTCGTCGGCCAACTTGTATTCCACCTCCCAGTTGCTCTCGTCGCCCTGGGGGGTCCACTCCAGCGTCACGGTGCCGCCCACAATCTCGGTGGCGGTCAGGTTCACAGGCTCAGCCACCTCAGGCTTCTCCTCTATCACAAGCTTGCCCAGACGGAAGTCTCCGGCTGTGTAGCGCTGCACGAAGATGCGCAGACGCACGGTCTCACCGGCATATTCGTCGAACGAGAAGGTGAAGGGGGTGAAGTCGGTCTTCGAAAGTGTCACACCGCTGTTCTGGTCGATGGTGTAGATGTCAACAAATTCATTGTCGTCCTTGGTCAATTGGAACACAATCTTCTCGTTCTCGCCAAGGGTCCAGTCACCGCTCATCCAACCGCCGCCGGAGCTGCCGCCCAGACTGGTCTTGATGCGGTTGGCGGTGCCCGAAAGCTGAATGTACGGGGTCTCCACCCATACTTGGGCGCCCGTCTCTGGATCAGCATAGCTCGTGCGGTCGAAGATGTAGCCCGCATCGGGGTCGCTGCTCCATTCGGAGGGGTCGTTGAACGACCAGCCGGGCAGAACGGCGTCGTAGCCGGTCTTCTCGTCTACTACCATCTGCCAGGGTAGGTCGGCCACGGTCACCACCGAGGCGTCTGCGTAGAGCGAGGAGTAGCCGCCGTTGCCGTCGCTGCACCAGGCTCTGAAGAAGTAGGCCTTGCCGGCCTCAAGGTCGGTCAGGTTGATGGCTTCGCCGGCAGCGCCGGTGTAGATTACTTTGCCGCCGCCGTCTATCTCCTGACCATTGGTGTAGTCGCCCGAGGGCTCACCAAACTGGCCTGCATTGAGGTAGTCGCCCCAACGGCCGGTGCCTTGCTGGTCGGTCATGGCCACCAGTATGTTGCCTGTGGCAGCCACATTCACGGTTACCGACTCCTTGCCTATGTTGCTGAAGCTGATGCTTTCAGGGGCGCCGGGCTTCGTGGCGATGCTGGCGGTGGCGGGGGTGCTGTTGTAGAGCGGACCGGCTGAGCAGAGTGAGTTGAAGCCGTATACACTGATGGTATAGTCTTGGGCCTGCGCCATGTCGTCGGCGCTCTGGAACTCATTGCTCTCCACAATGGCTATCACCTTGCCGCCGCCTATCTCGTCGCCCACATGATACTTGGTCTGGTCTGTCGGACCGGCTGTCAGTTCACCGGTCGAGGCAATCACCAGGTAGTGGTCGCTGCTGCCGGCGGTGAAGGTACCGCTCACCTGGGTGCTGGTGGAGCTGAGCTCAAGGGCGCTCGGGGCGGTGGCGGGTGTCTCGCAGGGCTCCGGGGCCACGAAGGTGTACACGGTGCCGTCGGCGGGATAGCTCTCGGCGGTGTAGCTGATGCTGTTGTCGTTGGCGCTGATCACAGTGCCGTCATAGCTCTGCACCTGAAGAAAGTCGCCCGAGTCGCCCAGGATGCCGATGCGCATGAAGTTCCAGTTGCCCACATCGGCGTCGTCGTAGGGCTTGAAACCGCTCACCTTTATCTCTATGTTG
>CACYUZ010000043.1:0-28210 GCA_902777645.1 uncultured Prevotellaceae bacterium
ATACCCACAGAAAGCAATAGAAACTGGTCGTATAGTGAAACAGGAGACCGGACTCAACTCAAAACGAGTACGGCTGAAAGAATTAAACGACAGTCCCTAATTAAAATCAAAAATATTGCGCAAATGTACAAAAAAGGCGCCAATAATGCGCGATTACAGATAAAAAAAGCCGGCTTCTTGGGAAATATCCCCTTCAGCCGGCAAAGAAACAAGTGAGTGGTTATATAAAGATAATAAGAGTGATTATTCGGTCATTTCTTCAATCTGGTCGATAATTTCCTGGTACTCCCGTTGTGTTTTGAAGTGTATTGTCAGTCCCAGGATCAATCCCACGGCCCCTCCGAATGCGCTAGCCAGAAGCAGTGTGTGCACCTCTTCGGCGCCCCCCTTCTGATAGACCTCGTAGACGAAGTAGGCCAGCCACAATATCAGCATCGGAATTCCGAAGAGCATCCACTGGTTGTCGCGTTTTTTTGCAAGCGCCATTTTCTGTCTCACCACGAGCAGGCTCTTCTCCATAAGGTTTCCGCTGTAGAGGTCTTTACCGTTCCAGACTGTGTATCCGCAGCAGATGAGCATGAATACCGCCGTAGCTATCCAGAATCCGATGGAGTAGCCCATCACGTTGACGAAGATATAGTAAGCATAAGGAATCATGAGCATCGTCAGGACCACGAGCGCCGTATATCGCCGGCTGATGTTGTTGACATTTTTCCTCATCGACTTGCGCAAGATTTTCTCGTTGACGATTTCCTGCTTATCGAGTTTGCTTTTCAGCATTTCCATTTGCTTCCGCATTTCTTCAAACTGAGTATCCATAATGAGTGAAAGAATTTAGATGTTAGACATGTTTTTGAGTTGTTCTTTAATTCTGTAGAGTCGTACGCTGACATTTTTGGCCGATATTCCGACGATGAGTCCTATTTCCTCGTAGCTGAGGTTTTCGAGCCAGAGCAGAACGATAGCCCTGTCGAAAGGCTGCAGTTTAGAGATTCTCTGGTGCAGCCGGTCCACCTGTCGGGTATCCTCATCCCTGTCTTCGAAGAGATTGATGTCCATGTTGAGTTTTTCTACAGGACTGCGTTTCTTTTTCCTTTCGAGCGAGATGCAAGTGTTGAGGCTGACCCGATAGATCCACGATTTGATGTCGCTTCGGTGCTGGAATCCCTCGAATCCCTTCCAGAGATTGACGAGCACCTCTTGGAAGAGGTCGTTCACCTCGTCGACATCTTTGGAGAACATGTAGCACACGGTGTAGATGGTGCTTTTATGTTCGGCCACTGTTTGCGCAAACTGTTTTTCCAATGTCGTCATACTTACTAGCGTGTTGAATTATTGAACTTTCACCCGTTAGACGCAGTAAAGATAGCAAAAACTACACGAAAAGTAGAAAAATTTTGCTTAGGGATGAAAAATGATTAATTTTGCGGTGTAAAAAGAGGATTTGACATGGAACTACGACAACTAAGCTACTTCATCAAGCTTGCTGAGACATTGAATTTCTCGACAGCAGCCCGCGAGTTGTTCATCACGCAAAGCACGCTGTCGCACCAGATACTCCAGTTGGAGCGCGAGTTCGACCAAGCCCTTTTCCTTCGCAACAGCCATGAGGTGAGTCTGACGGAAGCCGGCGAGCAGCTGCTTCCTTTGGCCAAGGCCACCGTCCGTTCGGCCGACCACTGTCGCAGCCGCTTGGAAGAGTTGAAGAATCTGATGACCGGTGAGTTGAACATCGGCGTGACCTATTCGTTCGGCAGCATAGCCGCCGAGACGGTGACCACCTTTTTGCGCCGCTATCCCCATGTGAAAATGAATGTGATGCAAGCCACGATGGCCACGCTTATGGAGCGTCTGCTTCACCACGACCTCGACTTTGTATTGGCCTTCAAGCCCACCACTCCCGACCCCCGTATAGACAGTGAGGAGCTTTTCCACCACCGTTTGGCCGCCATTGTGAGCGACCGCCATCCGCTTGCCAAGCACAAGGAAGTCACCTTGGAAGAGCTTCAGCGCTACGACCTGGCTCTGCCCAAGCGCGGCACGCAGGCCCGCAACGCCTTGGAGCGTCTGACGAGCGGCACCGACTATCAATATAATATAAAGGTGGAGATGAACACCGTATACATGCTATTCCGTCTGATTCGCGAGTCAAACTATGTGACGGTGTTGAGCGAGGGCACCATATACAGTGAGAAAGGATTAAGTTCGGTTCCCATCAAGGTGACAGGCACGCAGGAGAACGACATGGTAGGCTGCATTCATCAGTTGCGCAACGTCCATGTGAAGAATTCGACGAAGGAATTTGTTAAAATGATGAAAGAGAGTGCCGTCTTGTTGAGAGACACCCTCTTATCTTAAGAAGTTTAGTTGTGTTATAGAACCCAGTTTTACTTATTGGCCGCCTCGACCTCTCTGATGCAGTTGAGCGCATTGAGTGTGCGAGGATAGCCAATGAATGGCAGGTTGGAGGAGATGACCGCGATGAGGAAATCCTTGTTGTTTCCCACGTGGTAGTTACCGGCGATATGCCCTTTGAGTTGCGGTTCGCATCCCCCCTGTGCAGCGAGGAAGCAGAACGTGATGAGTTCGCGCATCTTGAGGTCCAATCCGGTGCGCGTGTACCAGTCGCCGAAGCAGTTGTCGGCCAGCCACTTGTTGATATGCCGGCTGTCGTCGGGTCCCGACTTCCAGAAGTCTTTCATTCCCTCGCCGAAGCATCCCACCTGAGCCTCCGTACCTTTTTCCCTACGGTTTTGCATGGAGGTCTGAGCCTGTGGCGCCAGCGGCAGGTTCACGCCCTCAGCTTTCAGCACCTCGTTGGTGGCATTGATGAAAGGCATCACCCTTCCCATGCCCAGGTAAGCTGTAGACTGATAGACGATTTCCTTCACCTCTACGGGCGAGACGCCCTGGTGCAGGGCCTCCGGTAGGATAGCCTTGAAAGCGTCGATGCCCTGGCATCCCAGCAGTGTGGCCAGATAGCAGATATGTCGTGTCCGGCTGTCGAGCATTTTTTCGGTTTGTGCCACCACCTCGTCAAAGGCGAAGTTGGCAAACCTCTCCACGAATTCCGGGTCCTCGTTCATCCATTCCTTTTCCGCTTGCGGAAACATGTTCGTCATCCGCTCCTTGGCAACGGCAGAGATTTCATTTTTCATGTTCAGGTCATTTTGTGCAGTAGCGGTAACGGCCCAAAGGGCCATCACCGCTACCAGCTGGAAACATCTTGAATATATCATTACGGTAGTTTGTCGTATAATTCATCCGTTACGGGTTCGAGCCAGGTGTTGGAAGCCCCTTCCTCCACTTTGGTCATAAAAGTAAGATGCTGGAACCAGGAGTCGCGTGCGGCCCCATGCCAGTGTTTCACCTCGGTGGGGATGGCCACCACCGAGCCCGGTTTCATTTCGACCGGTTCTTTCCCTTCTTCCACATACCATCCTCTTCCGGCCACGCAGATGAGCACCTGCACTGCCTTATGATGGATATGCCAGTTGTTTCGGCATCTCGGTTCGAAGGTCACGTTCACCAGTCCGCTGTTCTGTGCGTCGAGCGGAGCCAGGTAACTGTTACCGATAAAATACTGTGCATAGGCCGAATTGAGTTCTCCCTTAGGCCACACATTGAAATCCACGTTTTCTTTCATAGTCTGTGCATTGATATCTGCTGCGGCCACGAAGGCCATCAGCAGCGATATTAAAAATCTTCTCATCAGCATGATTGTTTTAATTTGCTGCAAAAGTACACTGAAAACGTCTAACATTCGTTACACAGATTACGGATATAATTACCAATTTTTCGGTTTTTACATAAGAAGAGTTAAAATGGTGACTACTCAGCACCAAGCGGATGAACTGAAAGAAGGAAAGAAATGATCAGGGATGGTGAACTGAGGAAAGGAAAGAAATTGTCATAATAATCATATTATTTTTTGATAGAATCGACAGAATGATGGAATCTGCAAAATGAGAGAATCGAAAGAAATTGTCATAATTTCCATAAATTTTTAATTTTCATCGTGCTTCGCACGGGTTAAATTATCATAATGCTTTTGTGGTGAAGATTACCCACTCCATTATGGCTAATTATGGGAATTATGGGAATACCTGTTCGGATATGGATTATTATGGATTATTATGGGAATTTCTGTCAGAATATGAATAATTATGGGCTATTTTGGGACTTTCTGTTGCGAAAATGATCATTGGGAACCGTCCCCGGTGATCATTTTTTGAAGGCGAGCAAGATGCCGAGCGCAACGGCCAGGCCGTAATAGACCGCATCGCCCGGCAGGGTCGTAAACTTTGCGATGAGCATGGCCGCTGTGCCCCCCACCATCGAGAGCAGCACCCCACGGGTCCGGTAGGTGCCCCGGCACCAGAGAGCGAACGAGAGCGGGAAGAGGATGGCCACTGCCCTGAGTCCGAGCGAGAGGAATCCGAGGTCGTTGATAAAGGAGCCACCCGCCACGAGCGCCACTCCCACCGCCACGGCGAGGATGGCCACGATAGAACAGCGCGTGAGCATCAGTTGCGGCATTTTTCCAGCCCGTCGGGAGAGCACATCGAATACATCGCGCACCAAGATGGTGGCCGCTCCCAGTGATAGTCCGCTTCCACATCCAATCACATTGACCAGCAGTGTTCCCAGCATGATGCCCCCGAGCCATGCCGGCAGATGCAATTGTATAAAAGCCGGGAAAGCCTGTGCCGAATTCTGTATCACCCCCATCTGCTGCGGCAGCATTTCGCCCGCCGCCCTCATGGCCGCCATTTCCTCCTCGGTGACATAATGCCCCCTCATATAGATACCCACCAGTGTGCAGGCCGCCCCAATGAGCGGTATGCAGGCCGCACAGATGAGCGCTCCCCTCCGGGCATGCCTGTCGGTCCGTGCCGACCAGATGCACTGCGCATACGTCTGTGTAGCCAGTACGCCAAGTATGAGCGACAGGCATCCTCCCATGTCCTTGAACACACCTCGGGCGAACAAAGAGCCGAAACGTGCGTGGATCGCTTCCACCCCCACGACATCATTGACCGAGCAGACAGTGTGCGAGCCGAGCGCCCCTTCCAGCGCGCTGTAGAGCCCCTCGAATCCCCCTGCGGCAGAAAGCACCACGCCCCCTGCCACGAGCGAGCAGAAGAAGAGGAGCAGCATTTTTACCAGTCCGCTCACCCCGGCACTTTTTATTCCTCCGAAGAGCACGAAGAGCATGATGAGCAATGCCCCTGCCACGGCGGCTGCCACCATATCAACACTGAACAGCGTGCTTATCATGGCCGCCGCTGCGAGCACCTGCGCCACGATGCTGATGAAGATGCCAATCATACTGAGCAGCGACCCCACCGTTTCGGCCGTCTTTCCATATTCCTTGCCCACGATTTCGAGCAAGGTAGAGCAGCCGCTTTTTCTGATACGCGCCGCATAGACCAGCCCCAGGACCGCCGCTCCGATACCCGCTCCGATGGTGAACCACCATGCCGACCATCCGTAGCAGAAGGCCAGTTGGGCCGTGCCGATGGTAGACTGCCCACCGGCCAGTGTGCCCAGCAGCGCACCGCCCACGAGTAGCGAGCCCGCGTTGCCCCCTGTCATGAAGGAGCGTGCATCCCTCACTTTGCGTCCCGACCACCAGCTCACAGCGAGCAACAGTGCCACGGTGAGAGAGACCCCGATGATATAAACGATTGAAATCATTCCGTCAGTTTCGTTTTTGGAGTGCAAAAGTAGTTTATTTGTTGAAAAAAGCGGCAGAAAGCATCCAGTTTTTCAAAAAAAGCACTATCTTTGACTATTCAAAAGAGGAGGAAACAGCATGATAGAGAAAGTAAAGAGCCCCCAACTGCCTTTTACCCTTGCCGAGGGAGAAGTAATCTATATCGAACACAGCCGTCATCCCCGTCAGCAGCGCTATGTAGAACGCCACTACGACCAACTGCAGCACATTTTTTCCCGTCGGGGGCTCACCTTCAGCTATCTTCCCCTTCATGCCGTCACCACCCTCCGCTATCATGCCCCCTATCTGAAGGAGTCGGAAGTGGCCGAGATGGTATCCCATCTCCCCACCCTATCGTCTTATATACCTACAGCGGGCGGCTACCCCCTGTTGGTGTTCAGTGTGGCTCCTGCAAATGAAGGCGATGCCCCCACCCTGTATCAAGTGTCCGTAAAGAAGGAGAAGTGGCTCGACCCCTATCGAGGCACCTTCACCGACCTCTCTGACCAAATCGGCGATTTTATCAAGACGGAGCAAGCCAAGAGAGAAAAACACGCGGCCGATGAACGCGACTCCAGGTCCGCCCACTCCAGAGAAACATCCCCGGGAAGCGAAGGAAGAGGAGCCGAAGATACGGATTCCGAGGTCCGTTTCATGGTGGTCGACAGCCCGTCAACCGATACTGAGACATCCATCGACGAAGAGTCGCAGCTGTTGATAGAAGAAATCCGCCACCGTGTGGAGGCCCTTCGTCAGCGCGGTGTGGACACCATGATTCTGCATGAGCTGATAGACCAAGGCGAACATCTGAGCCGCCTGGTGGTGAGCGAAGACCACCGCATTTTGTTGCCCGACTACAACAATCTCGAGATAAAGATGGCCGACCTTCCGAAAGCCGTTTTTCTGTTGTTTCTCCGTCACCCCGAAGGCATCCGCTTCAAGGAACTTTCCGACCATTATTCAGAGTTGCTGGCCCTTTACCGTTCGCTGCATCCCATCGGGAGCAGCGAGAAGCAAGCCCGCAGTGTGAGCGAGTTGACCAATCCCTGCAGCAACAGCATCAACGAGAAATGCGCCCGTATCCGCGAAGCCTTTATCTCCCGTTTCGACGACCGTCTGGCCCGTCATTACTACATCACCGGTCAGCGCGGCGAGCCCAAGCGCATCACGCTCGACAAGAACATGATAGTGTGGAACATACGGAATCTCGCTGTATCGTTTCTGCTCGCGTTCACCCTCGGCGTCTCGGCCCAGAACCCCATTGTAGGTCCCGGCCAGTATTTTGCCGACCCCTCGGCCCACCAGTGGGAGCGCGGCGGGCGGCTGTATGTATACGGCAGCCGCGACGAGAGTGCCGACCACTACTGTTCGCACCAATACGACATCTGGTCGACCCGTGACCTGAAGACCTGGACCCTTCATCCCGACATCTTCGCCTCGAGAGGACCCGGCGACGAAGTGTCGTACAACGACGAGTTGCTCTATGCCCCCGACTGTCTGCGCATGGGCGACCGCTACCACCTGTTCTACTGCCAGGACGGCCGCAACGGTGCTGAAGGCGTGGCCGAGAGCGGCAGTCCGTCGGGTCCCTTCCACAGTGGCAGCCGTCTGCTTCATGCCGACGAGATAGACCCCTCTGTCTTTCAGGACGACGACGGCACTGTCTATCTCTTCTGGGGCCAGTTTTCCGCCAAGATGGCGCGTATGGCTCCCGATTTGAAATCCATCGATGAGAGCAGTCTGCTCGACAGTGTCATCACCGAGCGCGACCACCACTTCCACGAAGGCATCCAGGCGCTGAAACACAACGGGCACTACTACCTTATCTACGCCGACATCAGTCGCCGAGGCATGCCCACCTGCATCGGCTACTCGATGTCGGACCGTCTGGAAGGCCCCTACGAATACAAAGGCGTGATAATCGACAATTTCGGCTGTGACCCCCACGTATGGAACAACCACGGTTCGATAGTGGAGAAAGACGGTCAGTGGTATGTGTTCTACCACCGCGCCACCAACGGCAGTGTATGCCTTCGCAAGGCCTGCGTGGAGCCCATCCACTTCAACGCCGACGGCACCATCAGCGAGGTGGAGATGACCACGCAGGGTGCCTCGGAGCCATTGAGTCCCTTCGCCGTGATGAACGCCGAGCGCGCATGCTACCTGACCGGCAGTGTGCGCGTGGTGCAGACCGGCGACCATGAGGAGTGTCTCGGCCGCATCACCGACCGCAACACCGCCGCCTACAAATACTTCCATTTCGGCCGCAGTCCCCGCCGCATCGAGATGAGTGTCGTCCCCCGCAGTAGCGGACACATCGACGTGCTGGCCAACAACTTGTCGCGGCCGCTGTTGGCCACCCTTCGGGTGCCTTCGGGCGACGGTACCCAGTCGGTGACAATAAGCGCCGACATCAGTACACCGATAAGCGGTGTATGCCCTATCTATCTGGGTTTTCATGGTGAGGAAGGGAAAGAACTGTTCGATGTGGAATGGTTCCGGTTTGAGTAAGGGGGCTCTACTATAGAATAAGATAAAAAAGCGCTCCGCTTAAGAAAAAGAAGAAAAAGGATGAAAAATGTCAACAATATTTAGTAGAATAGCTGAAGTGGAAAGCAAGAAAAATCGCAAGCGATTCCAAAAAAGGAGGAAAAAGTGAAGCATAAGGACCGTCCTTCGTGGTTCATAAGAAATAATTCAACATTTTGCACCTTCGGTGCTGGAACTGAAAGAAATTGCCATAATGCGCAGAAATTTTCTTCTTTGAGAATAGAAAGAAATTCCCATAATTACCATAAATTTTTAATTTCCATCGTGCTGCGCACGGGTAAAATTATCATAATACTTTTGTGGGGAGGATTACACCATATTATGGGGAATTACGGGAATTTCTGTTCGAAGATGGATAATTATGGTTAATTATGGGAATTTCTGTTCGAAGAAAATGACTATTTCTTTATAAAGTGAAGGAGGGCCCAGGTGCCGAGCACTTGGAGCAGGAGTCCTGGCCATCCGATGGTGAAGTCGGCGACAGTGGCTGAGATGCCACCCGTCAGGGTCCATTCACCCAGAGCGCCGAGCAACTCGCTCACCAGCACCACACCAATGAGCAGGGGAAGACTAACTTTGCGGAAATACTGTGCGGTAAGACCCGCCACCAATGCCAGCAGCACAAGTTTCATCGTCATGACGGGCAGAACAGCCGAAGCGGGCTGACCGAACAACAGGTGATTCGCCAGTGGCGTTGCGGCAGCGGCCAAGAGGCCGGCTTTCCATCCTAATTTATACGAACCGGCCAGGATGACCAGCGACAGCGGGGCGAAAATGATGCCGCCCTGCGGGATGAGGTGGAACACTTGAGGCAACAGCATGTTGCATGCCACAAAAACGGCGGCCCACAGATAGGTTCTCGCCTCGTCGTAGTTCAATGTGTAGAGTCTTGCACTTGCTTCCATATCGATTTTTGGTTTTGAGTGCCCAAAATTACACTTTTTCTGCCAATATCTTCCTTTCGGCACAAAAAAAATACCGTTTCATCCATTTTTGTCATTTTCTTCCATTCATTTCTCATCATTTTTCATCAATATGTTTGCACAACTGCTTTTCTCTCGTTAATTTTGCGCCGCTAAACGAAACAAAACATCCATGTTGAATCGAAATTTCAAATTTCTTCCGCTTTTGCTTATGGCAGCTATGATTATCAACACCTCGCTCGCATCATGCTCTGATGATGACGACGACAACAACCCGGTGGTGACACAGAAGGTGACAGAACCGCTGAAATGCAAGAAACCCGATTATCTCCAGAATGGCGACAAGGTAGCACTTATCTCACCGTCTTACTTCACCCCCATGGAGAATGTGGAGAAGACGGCCGACGTGCTGCGTTCCTGGGGACTGGATCCGGTTGTGGGCCCCAATGTAGGCAAAACCTTCGCCGGTAAGTATGCCGGCACCGTCGACGAGATTCTCAGCGACCTGCAGTGGGCACTCAATGACCCCTCCATCAAGGCCATTATCTGCAACCGCGGCGGTTATGGCACCATCCATCTCGTGGGTCAGCAGCTTATGAAAGAAATGGCCGCCCATCCCAAATGGCTGGTCGGATTCAGTGATATCACCACGCTGCATGAGATGGAGTCGTGCGCAGGCGTGATGAGTATCCACGGCACCATGAGCTCTTTCCTGGCCAAAGGAGGGATGGACCCGACCAGCACGCTGATGTGCGACCTGCTGAAGGGTATTGTGCCGCGTTATGAGATAGCGGCTCACCCCATGAATATCACAGGCAAGGCCACGGGCACCCTTGTGGGAGGCAACCTGATGACTTTCGCCCCTGTCGTGGGAAGCAGCGCCGATGCCACGGCCTACAAAGATATCATCCTCTTCATCGAGGAGGTGGAAGAGTCGATGCACAACATCGACCGCCAGGTCAACATGCTCCGGCTGACGGGTGTTCTCGACCGTTGCCGCGGCATCATTCTGGGTGAGTTCACCGATTGTGGTCACGACCTCGACTATGCCAGTGTGGAGGCGATGCTCCGCCAATATTTCGAGCCTTACCACATTCCAGTGCTGTGCGGCTTCCCTGCCGGACACGGTGATTGGAATCTGCCGCTCGTGATGGGTGCACCTGTATCGCTCGATGTCCGCTCCGACGGCGCTACGCTGGAGTTCGACATCGACGGGCAGCAGAAGGCGATCATTGCTCCGTTACAGTAATGGTCCTGTTGCTCGAACATCATCAAGGCCCTTAAGGTTTCTCGTCCTTAAGGGCCTTGATTGTTTTGAAGTGATTATCAGAGTTGGTGAAGTAAGAGAAAGGAAAGAAATTATCATAATGGGCAGAAATTTTCTTCTTAGAGAATCGAAAGAAATTACCGTAATTACCATAATTTTAATTTCCATCGTGCTGCGCACGGGTAAAATTATCATAATGCTTTTGGGGGGAGGTTACACCAAACTATTATGGTTAATTATGGGAATTATGGGAATTTCTGTTCGAACATGGATAATTATGGGAATTACGGGAATTTCTGTTCGGATATGGATAATTATGGGAATTTCTGTTGAGAAAATTATTTCTTTTTTACGCCGCGGACGGGGGTGGCTTCTTGGGGGTTGTCGGGCCAGGAATGTTTGGGGTAACGGCGGCGGAGCTCCTTGCGGACCTCGAAATAAGTGGACTGCCAAAAGTTGCGGAGGTCGGTGGTGAGCTGCACCGGTTTGAAGCCAGGCGAGAGCAGTTCCATTAAGACTGAAGCGCCGTCGACCTGCGGAGAATCCAACAGTCCGAAACACTCCTGCAGACGCACCCGCAACACCGGCACCTCCGCTCCAAGGCGGTAGTCGAGACGGATGCGGCTTCCCGTGGGCACAACGATATGAGCAGGCGCCAGGCGCTCCACCTCCTGCCGCTGTTCGTAAGAGAGACGGCTCCAAACCACCTCGCAAAGGTCTATTTTCTTCAGTTCCCTTGTGGTGGTCGCCTTTCCGATGAAGAGCGGTCCCCACTCCCCTGCGCTCCGGCAGATAGCCTCCGTGTCGACGGGCGGGAGCGACATTTCCGGATGGCGTGCCGCCACAAAAGCAATCCTCCGCTGCAGATTGTGCACCTCATCGGTGAAATTCAGCATCGATGTTCCATCCTTAAGAATCGCCTCACAGACCACCTGTTGCACATCAGCCTGCGCCTTGTCAGCCAGCGGTTTTGCGTCCAGCAAGATGGCACCGATGCGCCACTCCCTCCTGGCCACTACCGTGCCCGCCTTGGTGTCCCAGAAGATGTTGTCGCGCTCCACTGTAAAATCCGTCAAATCCGCCGGGTCGACGACACTCGCCAGGAAGACTTTTCCGATGCCCCCCACTTTGCGGTGCATCGCCGCGATAGAAAGCCACTCAGCGCCCGCCAGCGCATCCGAAGGCTCCACCGCCACCAGTTCGCCCCCCGACAGTTGGAACACGCCAACACCCTCTTTCCATTTCTTCCCGATGCGTTCAGGATAGGCAGAGGCCAGCAGTGCCCCCACCACATAAGGGTTGACAGCTGTGTTGTCCACCTTAGCATGGATCATATCTGCATATTGACGGGCTGTTCTCGCCATGCGCCCCCATGGTCCCCCCTTTCCGTTACGACGCTCCCGCCGGAGCGCATCCAGTCGGCGGTCCACGGCCACGTCGTTCTCCCCCGCCATCGGATCCTTTTCCTCAATCAGTGCTGCAATATCCGCCGCCAACGCCCGCCGGCCGTCGGAGTCGGCCGCGAGCAGCATGCGTGCGATGCGCGGATGGCACGGCAGTTTGGCGAGTCGTCGTCCCCATGCCGTCACCCGTCCTGTCTCCTCCAAGGCCCCGAGCGATGTCAGCAATCTGCGCGCATAGGCCACATCCCCTTTGGCCGGAGGCGTCAGCCACGGCAGTTTTTCCACCTCGTTTTCCCCCCAGATGGCCGTATCGAGCACCAGTGCCGTCAAGTCCGCCTCCAATATTTCCGGTGTACGCACCGCCGGCATGCGCGCCTCCGTGGCCGCCGACCACAGTCGGTAGCACACCCCCGGTGCCACGCGTCCTGCCCGTCCCGTGCGCTGCGTCGCCATATCCATGGATATACGCACCGTCTCGAGGTGGTTAAGTCCGCTTCGTGCGTCGAACACCATTTTCCGGCAAAGGCCGCTGTCGACCACCACACGCACCCCCTCGATGGTCAAGGAAGTCTCAGCGATAGGCGTCGCCAGCACCACTTTCCGCTCTCCCGGCCGTGTCGGTGCGATGGCCCTCGCCTGCTCGTCGTTCGACAGCAAGCCATAGAGCGCATACACCTTGGTGTCGCCCAGGCTGCCCGAAGAGAGCATTTCCTGCACCCGACGTATCTCCCCCTCGCCCGGTAGGAAAGCCAGGATATCCCCCTCGTGCGTGCGATGCGCCTGCAGGATGGTTCTGGCCACCAACTGCGATACATTAAACACATCCGCCTCTTCCTCCTGATGGAAGACCTCGACCGGAAACATTTTCCCCTCGCTCGAGAGGACAGGGCACTGCAAGGCCGCTTTCAGGGCTTCCGTATCGATTGTTGCCGACATCACGACCACGCGCAAGTCCTCGCGCAGGAACTCGCGGCACTGCATGACCAGCGCGAACGCCTCGTCGGTGTTGAGGCTCCGCTCGTGAAACTCGTCGAAGACCACCACCGCCACCTCTTCCAGCGCCGGGTCATCGAGGAGCATACGCGTGAGCACCCCTTCGGTGACCACCTCGATACGAGTCTGCGGCGACACGCGGCTCTCGAAGCGGATGCGGTAGCCCACTGTCTCGCCCACCGACTCCTGCAGCAGCCACGCCATGCGCGACGCGATTTGCCGCGCCGCCACCCGTCGAGGTTCCAAGACAACAATTTTTCCTGTGCCCTCTGGGAGTCTCTGCAGCAGCATCAGCGGCAGCACCGTCGACTTACCCGCGCCCGGTGCCGCCGTCACTATCGCCGCCGAAGTCTTCTGCAGGGTCTCATTGAGCGGTTCTGCGATTGCCGCCACCGGCAGCGAGGCCAACTCCCTTTGCAGTCGTTCCGTCAGGAGATTCATTGCTATTGCACCATGAGGCGGTAAGCCACCACATCGCGGCTCTTCACGGTGATTTTCCGTTCCACCTTGTTTTTCTTCGAAGTCTTCCCCTCCATCTTATGGTTCCAGAGGTTGTAGACCCTGTACACCTTCGTATCGAAGTCCGTGCTCCTTCCGCTCACCTGCTTGTCGGTGATGCAGAAGTCTTGCCAGTTGAGGTTGAAGGTCACATCGCTGCGCGTAGGATTGAGCAAGGTAAACGCCCAGTCGCCCCCTGCGAGCGGTTTGAACCAAAGCTGCAGTCCGTCGCGGTCGCAGTAGTGCCATCCCTGCACGCCCAGCGTGTCCTGGTCTATGGCAATCATCTCCTTGTTGGTGATGATATCGAGCGTTTCCTGTTTCATGTTTCGCAGGTCATTGCCCAGGATGAGCGGGCTCGCCATCATGCACCACATGGTGAAGTGCGCTCGGTCCTCGTTCACCGTCATTCCGTTGCCCACCTCCAGCATGTCAGGGTCGTTCCAGTGTCCCTTGCCCGCATACTGCCGCAGCGAGTCGTTGAGCGCGATGCACTGCATCACACCAAACTGCGTATATCCAGGAAAGACCCGGAGCGAGTCGAAGTCGCACCAGATATCCGGTGTGGTACGCCAGGAGTGTCCGATGTCGCGTGCCCACCGCCACGGGTGGCTGTTACCCCACTCGCACATGCTCAGGAAGATAGGTCTGCCCGCCTCTCGGAGTGCGTCGCTGATGAGCTGGTACGCCCCCTGCGGGTTGATGTTGGTTGTGTTGCACCAGTCATACTTCAGGTAGTCGACCCCCCATCGCGCATATTGGAGCGCATCCTGGTACTCATGTCCCAGCGAGCCCGGCATGCCCGCGCAGGTGCCCGTTCCCGCATCGCTGTAGATGCCCAGTTTGAGTCCCCGTTCATGCAGGTAGTCGGCCACGGCCTTCATACCCCCCGGGAATTTCTTCTCGTCCGCCTGGATGAAACCATCCGCATTGCGTTTGCCGTGCCAGCAGTCGTCGATATTGATGTACGTATATCCCGCGTCGTGCAGTCCCGTCTCCACGAGTGCGTCGGCGATGCCCTTGATGATATCTTCGGAGATATTGCCTTGGAACTTGTTCCACGTGCTCCATCCCATCTGCGGGGTATCGGCCAGGTGTTCCCATTTCTGCGCCACGGCAGGCATGGTGAGGCAGGCGAGGCAAGCGCCTGCACAAAGAGCTTTAAAGAGTTTGTTCATTGTGATTTACATTTATTATGGTTTGTATTATTCGGTTTGAGGTAGTTAGAAATCGCTTTTTCAGCACAAAAGTAGCAAAAAAGCGACGAATCGGCACAAAAAAGCGTCAAAAAAAGGCAAAGAGAGCCGAAAAATACGTATATTCGTGGGCAATAAACCATACCTATAATTTTCTTAACACCGCGATACACTATGAACGACCCCTTCGACACCGTAATACAAGATATCGAGACCGCCTGGGAGAAAGACCATCCCCAGACCGTAAAAAATCTGTTCAAGGAAGCCTCCACCACCTATCTGGAGGCACACGACTACGTCCGGCATCTCCGCCTGCTGTTGGCCTGCCTCTCGATACCTGTTCTGGAAGAAGACCTGCTACGCAACACAGAAGAAGGCTTGCGCCAAGTAGAGGAAGTCAGCGACAAGACCTTTGCGGCTCTTTACAATATGGTCGCCGCCATGCTCTGTCCCTATAACGAGCAGGAAAAGCGGAAATCCTATGCCGCCAAGGCCCTCTCCGACCCCGCCCATCTGGCCACTGTGCGAACCGACGACTACCCCTGGCTGGTGAAGCGCAGTGAAGACAGCCATCTGTTCGGCCGCGACCTGCTCAGCTTCATCGGTATGGAAACCGAATCGTGGGAAACACTGTATGAATACTACAAAACCACCGACAAGCGCGGTGCCGCCTGCTACACCGCAGTACAAGCCATCGTGCACAGCGAGGCGGATGACGCCGACCGCTACGCCCGTCTGATGGACGTGTTGCGGGAATACGACGACCTGCCCGAAGTGTGTGAAGCTGTCGACGCCATTATGAACTACGACCTGCTTCCCCTGCCCGAAGGCGAAGGTCTGGAGGCCGACAATGCCCGCCAGGAAACGAAATACCAATTTCTGAAACCTCACGTGGACCGCTGGGCCGGTTATCCCCACGTGGGAAGGCTTCACAACCGTCTGGAAGACCTCCGGAGCCATTTAATACGCATAAGCGTCAACGAGAAGGAGATACCCCACCGTCCCATCACCCTGAAGGTGAGCCGGAGGAATGTTTCCCAGTTCACCCTGAACATCTACGACACAGATTTGACCAGCGATAAAGCCCGCTTTTCCAATATCCATAAAAGACAAGCGACCATTCAGAAAAACGCCTATAAACTGCCCCTCTACAGCAAGACCTATGAATGTCCCGCCGGTCAGTCCTATTTCACCTACGAGGATAATGTGACGATAGACGGTCTTGAGCCCGGCATCTACTTTGTGCAGATGACATCGGAATACGGCAAGAGCAGCCCCGAGCTTCTGTATGTGAGTGGTATCACCACGCTCACTGAATTTCTGCCCGGCAGCAAGATACGCATCGTGGTGGTGGACCCGCTGAATGGTCATCCTGTGCCCTATGCCCATGCTGCGCTATACGAATCGCATGAAGAAGGATTGCCTTTTATCACCTTGCTCTGCGACGAGAAAGGAGAAGTCGTCTATAGATACAACCAACGCGAGAATCCCAATTTCATTTTTCCCTACTCGGAGAACGACCGCTACTGCAAGAGAGAAAGAATAAACAATTACTGGGGCTACCGCTATGACAGCGAGGGAGCCACGGATACCGTGGAAATACTGACCGACCGCGCCATCTACCGCCCCGGACAGACGGTGCATGCCGCCCTGGTGAGCTACCGGGTGAACAAGAACAAGCGCGTGATGGTGCAGAGCAGGCACATAGGAGTGGAACTGGCAAAACCCTATAAGAAGCCCATTGCACAAGAACTGTTGGTGACCGACACCCTGGGTGTGGCCCACTGCGACTTTGTCCTACCCGACGACATAGAGACCGGTGTGTATACGGTGCGCTGCGGCCGCAACAGCAGGCAGCTCCGCATAGAAGCCTATAAACGCCCCACCTTTGAGGTGAAGATAGACGACTACACTGGTAGCTACCGCGACGGCGACACCATCCTCTTGGAAGGCAGCGCCACGAGCTACACCGGCGAGCCCGTGTCGCAGGCCACCGTGCGATACCGTGTGAAGCGCGCCACCGCCTGGTGGTGGCGTTCCTGGGTCCCCTATTGGGAGACGGAAGGCCACTATGGCCGCTACGGTGAGGACCAATATCACGACGGCGAGGCCACGACCGACGAAGAGGGCCGCTTTAAGATAGAAGTACCCCTACGGTTGAGTAATAACGGAAAAGTAGGGAGAAAGCCCCTGTTTGTGAACATCGTGACCGAGGTGGACGTGACCGACTCCACAGGAGAGAGCCAGAACGCCCGCACTGAGCTGCCGCTGAGCAACAAGCAATACGTGCTGCGGGTGGAGATGGGCGAGCAGATAGAGCGGCAGGAGTCTCTCACTTTCACTGCCCTGCTGAAAAACGCTTTGGGACAAGACCTTGCTGGAAGCATCACCTGGCATCTGGACGGCGGAGAGGAGCACACCGCCCCCGCCAATCAGCTAATAGAAATCGGACCGACCGACATCGGCACCCACACCTTGAAAGTACGCTACGGAGAAGACGAGGACGAGCACACCTTTGTGGTGTTCGACAAGGACAGCACCACGGTGCCCTACTCCACCCCCTGCTGGGCCTACCAGTCGGCCGATGAATTTCCAGAAGACGGCGGCGAGGTGATTCTGCAGATAGGCTGTGCCGATGCCGACACCTATATCCTGTACAACCTCTTCGCCGGCGACAAGTTGCTGGAGAGCGGTGCCGAGAAAGTCAGCACCGGCATGATCAACCGGCGTTTGCGATATGACAAAGCCTATGGCGGCGGCATACTGGTAAGTTACGCCTGGATTCACAACCACGAGATGCAGACCCATAACTTCACCATCAAGAAGGCGCTGCCCGACCGGAAGCTTCAGATAACGTGGAAGACCTTCCGCGACCGTGTGACCCCAGGCACTGAGGAAGAATGGACGCTTCAGGTGAAGGACCCCTCCGGCCGCAATGTGACCGCCAATGTGATAGCCACCCTCTACGACAAGTCGCTTGACCAATTGACCACCGACACCAGTTGGCAGAACTTCGGTCCCCGGCTCAGTTGGCAAGTTCCACATACCGACTGGGAGCACGAAACCCTGAGGAGCAATGACCTCAGTGTCCATCATATAGAGCACCATAAAGAAAGGGAGTATCAATTCTATGATATTGTGCAGACCTTGATAGGAGGCGCGCGATACAGACGCAGGTATTTCGGTATGAGCCATTCAGCCTTAGCATGCATGGAAGAGGAAGAAAGGCTATGCTTGAGAAGTGAATCCGTCCGTTATAATCTCTCTGTCGAGGCGGATGCAGCCCCACTCGGTGCCCCTCCCGCCCTTGACGAGGCGGCTGACACCGAGGCCCTGCCGCCCCTGCGCACCGACATGAGCGAGACCGCCTTCTTCCTGCCGCAGTTGGCCACCGACAGCGACGGCGAGGTGAGCATTGTGTTCACCGTGCCCGACAGTCTGACCACGTGGCGTTTTAAGGCCCTTGCCCACACCCGCGACCTGCGCTACGCCTATTTCGACGCCGAGACGATAGCCCGCAAGCCCGTGATGGTGCAGTCGCACCTGCCCCGTTTTGTGCGTGTGGGCGACGCCACCACGCTGACCGCCAAGGTGAGCAACACTACCGATGGCGCCATCAGCGGTCGCGTGAAGATAGAACTGCTTGACGCCCGCGACGAGCGCGTGGTCTTCAGCGAGCGCCACCCCTTCACGCTTGATGCCGGCGGCAGTATGGCAACATCCTTCACCTTCACCCCCGATGAGGAAGTGAAAGACTACCTGTGCCGCCTCTACGCCGTGGGCGACGGGTTCAGCGACGGTGAGCAGCACCCGCTGCCCGTGCTGACCGACAAGGCCGAAGTGACGGTGACCCATGTGCTGACGCACGACGGCGCCTGCAAAGACGAGGTAGACACAGCCCGCCTGTTGCCCGCTGGCAGCAGTCGGCACGAGTTGTCGCTGCAATACACCAATCACCCCATCTGGTTGGCCATCAATGCCCTTCCCCCGCTTCAGAAGCCCGACACCGACAATGCCATCAGTCTGTCGGTCGCCCTCTTCTGCAACCATCTCACCGCCCATCTGCAAAATATCGCCGCCCACTTCGGTGACCTGTCCCCAACCGACACCGACGCGCTGGCAGTCAGCAAGCGGAAGATTGTCAGGAAGTTGAAGAAGTTGCAGGGCCGTGGCGGCGGTTTCCGTTGGTACGAAAAGATGCCTGAGTCGCTCTACATGACCACCGAGGTGCTGATGCACCTGAGCCGTCTGCAGGTGATGACAGGCCCCGTAGAGGAGCTCGCCAGTTTGACGGAGAGAGCCTTCCGCTTCTGCGATGCCGCTATGTGCAAGGAAGTAAGAGAATTGCGGAAGCGGGAAGCCGAGGGGCATGCAGTATACCTGCCCACCTTCACCCTGCTGCAGCACCTGTACAACTGCGCCATCACCCGGCGCGAGCTGGACAGCAAGACACTGGATGCCTATCAATATCTGGTGGCATTGCTCGAGAAGGACATCTACCGGCAAACCATCCGCGAGAAGGCGATGAGCGCCGTGATACTGGACTACGCCGGCTATCACGGCCGCGCGCAGGACTATGCGGAGAGTCTGCGGCAGTACACCGCATGCGATGCCGAGCGCGGACGCACCTTCGACACGCCGCGCGCCACCTACTCCTGGTACAGCTACAAGATACCCACCCACGTGGCCGGCATGGAGGCCCTCCACCAGTTGTGCCCGGACGACCACGCCACCTACCGCGAGATGCAGAAATGGCTGTTGCAGGAGAAGCGCACGCAGACCTGGGAGACGCCGATAGACAGCGTGAACGCCGTGTATGCCCTGCTGCTCGACGGGTTGGAGGAGCTGGACACGAAGGGCACCGCTACTTTTGCTGTCGACGGCAAGCCCTTAGTGTTGGATACGGAAGGCAATGAGGGCTATGTGGAGAGCGCGCTGCCCGCCACGACGCGCACGCTGACGGTGGAGAAGACAACGTCGGGGATGGCATGGGGCGCCGTCTACGCCACTTTCCTGCAACCCATCAGCGAGGTGGAGGCGAGCGGAAGCGGGATGAGCATCCGCCGGGAGATACTGGCCGACACGGAGAATCTGCATGTGGGCGACCGGATTCGTGTGCGCCTGACCTACTCGTGCGAACGGAACTTCGATATGGTGCGTGTGACGGACTCGAAGGCGGCGTGCATGGAGCCTGTGCAGCAGTTGTCTTGGGGCGACAGTTTCAAGCGTGTGCAGCCGATGGACACGGAGGTGCGTATTTTCTATTATGGCCTGGCGAAGGGTACTTACAGTATCGAGACGGAGTATTATCTGGACCGCGCGGGGGTGTATGAGACGGGCTTGGCGACGATAGTGTGTGAGTATGCGCCGGAGTTTCGCGCGGTGTGTCCTTCTGTGCGGCTGGTGGTGAAGGAGAGAACGGCGCCCTAACGGGCGGAAAGATAGTGCAAGCCGAAGGCAATCAAGCTCGCTTGAATTGCTGAGGTACAGCCTATCTTATGTAAATTATTCAAAATTATATTCAAAATTATTCAAAATTCTTTATTGGGGTGCGCCGGTGGCGCACCTTTTTTGGGGGTCGCTCTTCGAGCGAGAAATTATTCAAAAATTAAGATTAAAAATTATTCAAAAATTTTTTGCGGATTGCAAATCCGCTGATAGGGGCTGTCGGATTGCAAATCCGACAGAACTATTGGTGGGAGTGCCCTGCGGGCAGAAATCTTTCAAAATCTATACAAAATCAAACAAAATCGGCACGCTTCGCGTGGAAATTATTCAAAAATTAAATTCAAAATTATTCAAATATTTCGGAGGGATGTGTGGATGGTGGGTGGTGTGGAAAAATTATGGGGAATTATGGGTATTTCTGTTTGAAGGACTTATGGGAATTTTTGTTAAAAAAATCACTCGTTTTCTAGGTGGTGGAGCTCATCGGAGAGATCCTGGAAGAAATCGTGGTGGAGGGCGATGGAGATGCGCTGGAGCAACATGACGTTGAGGCTCCGGCGGGCCAATATTTTATAGGTGTTGGTGCGCTCACAACCGATGTGGGCCGAGAGCCACATCACTGATTTGCCCTCCTCTACTAGAACTTCTTTAATCCGATTTCCGATGTGCATGATAATATTTTGGCATTTCGGGGTCAAAAGTACACAATAATCCCGTTACAAGTGAAAAAATTTGTTGAAAGATGTTCTATTATAATAAAAACCCTATAATTGAAGTTACTGGAATAACACTAAATAACCTTATATAATATAATGTGAATATAATTCCACAAATGATTTTCAAATACTGCTTAAATCGCAGTATTTTTGCAGTTGAATACGTAAAGACCAGTATTTTGCTGGCATCGTTAACGACATTTTAACATAAAAAGAGGTATGCCAAACTACACGTAAATGAGAGATAAAAGGACTGAACAATGAGAAATGCTTAAAAATGAATATCAACAAACCAATTTATTTAACTAATTTTTTTATCATGAAACATTGGATTAGACTATTATGCCTACCACTATTAGCTATGGTGGCGGGCATTGCGTCTGCTCAGGATGTGATTGAGATTTCCACTGTCGAGCAGCTGAAGGAATTCCGGGATGCTGTGAATGGTGGGAATGGATATGCGGGGAAAACCGTCAAACTAACGGCCGACCTTGACTTGAGCAGCGAGAGCAACTGGACGCCAATCGGCAACCTTGTGGCTTATCCGAGCCAGTCGTTTAATGGCATCTTTGATGGTGACAACCATGTCATCAGCAATCTGACCGTAAACGACAATACTTATGAGAATGCTGTGGCTGCCTTGTTTGGCTCAGTGGTGAACGGTACCATCAAGAATCTGACGGTAAAGAACGTCAACATTCAGAGTACTCACTTTGCAGCCGGTATCGTGGCATACACATCAAATGGTCCTACCATTGAGAACTGCAAGGTGATTGGCGGTACTATCAAGTCGACGCCTGAACTGCAAGGTACCGCATACAACAACGGCGATAAGGTGGGTGGTATTATGGGATACGCCACTGCCGGCTCGACCATCAACAACTGCTGGGTAGAAGGTGTGACCATCACAGGATACCGTGACCTCGGCGGCATCGTGGGTTTCTCGGCTGGCAATGTGACCAATAACACCGTGAAGAATGTCACTGTACAGCAGGATCTGACAAACGGGTACAAGACCCCCACGCCTACAACCATAGGCGATATTATTGGTAGAGATGGTGGTGCCACCCTCTCCAACAATGTTGTTATCAAGTCAGACTATGTGGCTCAGATTGGTGAGACACAGTATGAGACTTTGGCCGCTGCTGTGGCAGACGCCAATGCCGGTGATGTGATTAAGGTTATCAAGGCAGGTGACTACACACTGCCCAATCTTTCCAAGAATGTGACTGTGGAGGGAGCTGTGGACGGTGTGGTGTTTAATGGAAATGTAGCAGAACATCAAAGTATTGCCTCTATCCCCAATGGCGCTACCTTCAAGAATGTGAAGTTCACCATGGGACAGAACAATTACCATGGTTTCCAGCATGCCGGTACTATCAATATGGAGAACTGCACATTGGACGGTAAGTTCTTCTCTTATGGCGACATGAACTTTACGAACTGCGAGTTTACGCAGTCGGTAGTAGATTACCACATGTGGGTTTATGGAGCTGGCAATGTTGTATACGATAATTGCACCTTCAGAAACAGTGCTGGAGGGAAACTGCTGCACTTGTATTGTGAGGATGCCAATCAGCAGCACAAAGTGACAGTAAAAGACTGCAAGTTTATCAACAACGGCAGTTTGAGCAAGGCTGCTATCAACGTAAAAGCCACCAGTGGTACAAACGCTCTGCAGTATGAGCTTTATTTGGTAGGCAACAACACCACAGAGGGCAGTTTCCCCACTACCGTTGGAGAAAAGGACAATGCAGACAAGACATTTATCCTCAGTCCTCTTGCTCAGGTGGACGACCGCAAGGTCAGCCCCGACAACATCAAAGTGTATGAGGACGGCGTATTGATTTATCCGGTCAACTATGTGGCACAGATTGGCAGCAAGAAGTACACCTCTTTTGAGGCAGCTTTTGCTGCTGTGCAGGACGGTGAGACCATTACACTGCTGAAGGAATGCGCCGGCAACGGCATCAAGGCTCCGCAGGGCAAGTTCACCACTGGTGTGACTGTCGACTTCGCGAACTTCACCTATACCGTTGACGGAGAGACAGTCGGTTCTACCGGCACCGAGACCAACGGTTTCCAGCTTCTGAAGGACAACAAGATTACCTTCAAGAATGGTACGATTACCTCTGAGAAGGCCAAGATTCTTGTTCAGAACTACAGCGACCTGACCCTCCAGGGCATGACCCTGACCCTCAACAACCAGAACTACGCTTCTGGCTACACCCTGAGCAACAACAACGGCAACGTTGTGATAGACGGCTCCACCATCAACGCCAATACCGGCGGTGGCTTCGCTTTCGACTGCTGCCGCTACGCCAGCTATCCCTCCGTCAATGTGACGGTGAAGGGTGAGAGCGTGATCAACGGCAATGTGGAGGTTTACGCTTCCGGCAGCGATGCCAAGGACGGTTTCAAGCTGATGCTCGAGGCCGGCACCATGAGCGGCAACATCGTGCTTGACGCTACCGCCAAGGCCGCTATGGCCGCAACTCCCGAGAAGGCTCTTGTGATGAAGAGCGAGAGCTTCACGAAGGACGCTCCCGAGGGCTACAAGTGGGCAGCCGCCGAGGCTGGCACCCAGAAGCTCGTTCCCGTGGAGTATGTGGCACAGATTGGCAGCAAGAAGTATGAGACGCTGGCTGAGGCCATCGAGGCTGCTACCGATGGAGCCAACACCATCACACTGCTGAAGGACATCGACCTGGGCAATGAATATGTGAACTTGAACAAGGCCGTTACCATCGATGGTCAGGGATATACCATCACCAGCGCTGCAGCCCAGGCTATATTGCTGACAGGCAATGGTGATGTGACCATCACCAACACCAAGGTAACCGCCAGCAAGGGTCATGGCATTCAGGCTGGTACTGATGCTGCCACTTACTCTGGCGCTCTCGCACTGAATGAAGGAAGTGTTCTGACCTCTGCCAAGCGCGGTATCCGCGTGTATAAGGAAGACACCGGTTTTGCCATCAACGTTACTGCTTCAACCATTCAGAGCACCATGCAGGATCCTGAGACGACCTACACTACCGGGAATGACGCTATGGGTCTGAGCCTCGGAGTAACTGACGACAAGGGTTACAATGTGACCATCACGAACTCCGTGATCAAAGGTTTCTCGTATGACATCAATCTGGTAACATCGAGCAACAATCTTAACGTGACGATGACCGGTGGTGCCACCTATGGCCGCGCCGCTGTGAACACTTGGGGTGACAACAACAACATCACCCTCGACGGTGTGGAAATTCACGGAATCAACAACCAGACAGGCACGAGGGAAGGATTTGCCTGTATCGTTGAGAACAACGAGAGCGCTGTTGTTGCCGAGAACAACAACTACACCATTAAAGATTGCACCATCACCGGCACCCTCAGTCAGGCCGCACAGACTACCGAAGGCTCAAGCGCTACACAATATCTGATGTCGCTCAGAGGCCAGAACGCCACTGTGAAAGTGCTCGGAAGCACCACCTACAGCTGCAATGCAGAAGGACGTGGCGGTTTCATTGACAATGAGAGTTCCCTGATGGCCAACAAGCTCTACTTTGACGATAATACAAAGGCCACATTTGCCAACGCATTTGTCGAGGCAAAAATTGCCGAAGAGAAAGAGGCTGTGGTCAATCTGTATCCAGTAAACTTCTCACCCGAGGTGCTTTATTACTGGGTGACCGATAGCGGCAATCAGGGCGTATACTGCAAATTTGCTGAGCCCTTCACCGAAGGCTGGCTGATGGACGGCGAGTTCATCGCACTTCAGAAGGACCTGACACTGACCGCCAACATCGCATGCGCCCTTGAGGAAGGTTCATTCACCCTGACCCTGGGTGACTACACAATCGACGCTGGAGAGTATAGCGTATCGCTGAACCCCGGTGTGACTGTAAACACCGACAAGAAAGCCGATATCTTCTCACCGGCCGTTGAGGGCTATAAGGTGACGTGTACTGCAACCGAGACCGGCTTTGCCTATACACTTGAAGAGGCCGTCTATGTGGCACAATATAACAATGTGAAGTATGAGACGCTGCAGGCTGCACTTGATGCAGCAGAGGAAGCTGACACAGAGAACTTTGTGATTGAGCTGCTGGCTGACGCCGAGCTCGATATCACCGCTTGGGACGGCACGAAGAACCCCCTGTCGATTGGCACCGTGAACACCCAATCGATTACCATCAACGGTAACAACCACAAGCTCACGTTCAACCAGAAGGACAGCGACTGGAACAACGTGGCTACGATGAACGATGCTCAGACCAAGCTCGTGCTGAACGACATGACCATCAGCAACGCCGGTTACGACAATTCCACTTGGAACAGTCATGACATCAACTTCAACTGCGCTGTGGAGCTGAACAATGTGACTTCCGACAAGGCCCTTGCCTTTAAGAACGACGCCACATTGAAGAATGTCATTATTACTGACAACAGCGGTGATATCTATGCCGTTTGGATTAGTCCTCGCGGCCAGAAAGTCAACATCGACGGACTTACCATCAATTGCAAACGCGGTATCAAGATTGACGACGAGTATGTCGATACACCTTCTAATGCCACGCTGAACATTGCCAATGCCATCTTCAACACCACCAAGAAGTCTGCTATCCTGGTGAAGAACAATGGCGAGACCACCATCAATGCCGGTGAAGGCATCAACATCGACAATGCTGCCGCCGACACGGTGAACCCCGTCTGGGTGGACGAAGACAAGGCTGAAGAATTCTATAAGGTGACTGTGACAGGTGCCAATGTCGTGCCGGAGAGCAAGGAATCTGACTATGTGGCTTGCCTGATGAAGGGTGAGCAGCGCTGGGGCTACTACAAGGGCACCAACGCACTGAGCAAGAGCATCGCTAAGGTTGAGGAAGGCTGGAGCATCAAGCTGCACCAGACCACTACCGAGGCTGTGGAGGTGAGCAAACCGCTGGTTATCACCAAGAACGGCTTCACCGCCGACAATGTGACCGCAGGTGAAGGCTTCGTAAGAGAAGAGACCGACGATGAGATTATCATCAAGGAGAAGGCTGAAGAGGTGCTCGTTGAGCTGATTGATGGAAAGCCTTATCCCTATCCTGAAGGAAAGGAATGCACCTCTGTGACTTACAAGCGTACGTTTGGAAACACCAACATGCAGGCATGGTATGTGCCCTTCGATTATACGATAACGGCTGAGGACAATGAGAACTTTACCTTCTACAAAATAAGTATGATTGCCTCTGCAGCTGAAGCAGGTGAAGTAGGTAATACCGAAACGATATACATTTATTACACAACACTTGCTGAAGGCTCGAAATTGTCTGCAAACAGGCCATATTTCGTTAAGCCCAAACAAAGTGGTTCTTATGAATTTACAGCTACTGGAATAGATAAGGTATATCCTGAGGACAACAGCAGCAGACTGAATCTGAGGACTACTGAGTATAATTATGATTTCTATGGCAACCTCCAATCACTGGTAGGTAAGAATGAGCATGAATTCCTTGCTATGAAAAGTGGTGAAATATGCTGGAATAAGCCTAATACGACATTAGGCTCGTACAGATGGTATATTAAACCTACACCTAGAACGGATTATAGTGACTACGGCAACATCAACTTTGTAATTGTTGAAAATGATGGAGATACTGATCAGATATCAACAAATGCTCTTGACAACCTTGAAATTGAGGGTATATATACACTTGGCGGTGTAAAGGTTGATAATCCTGTGAAAGGTGTCAATATCATCCGATACAAGAACGGTCAGACAAAGAAATTATATATTAAATAATATAGAAATATGAAAAAGAATTATGCTGTTCCAGAAACTGTAATAGTTAAATTAGGAACTATCATGCAAGGAGGATCTGTTGGTCCTGGTCCAGATGCGAGTACTTTTGATACTAACAATCAAAATCTCGAGTTTGAGGAAGAAGATAATGACGAAACTAATTCTTCCATCTGGGACACCTCAACAGGTGAGTAATCTCTAACGCAGGCACCCCTCCCCTACATGCCTGAGGGGAGGGGTGCTTTAAACCCCAATCGGTCATTAGGTCGACAATCTTTATGTCCTTATGGATTTTCAGTCTATTGAATGCCATTCTTGCATTTCTTTTGACACCTTGCACACATCAATATCTCGACGTAGCCCGCTACGCCTTCGATATCGAAGTGCACAAACTGCCTAAAACAAATACAGAACTGGCATCAATCCTAATAACCGATTTGGGTTAATAATAATCAATTCTGCCTATAACGGCAACTAACCTATCACCCCACGGGGTGAGCAACCACAACAACCATCATGAATATTGGAGAGAGAATCAAAGCCGAACTTACAAAGCAAAAGAAGAATGCCCGATGGCTATCGGAGCAGATACCGTGCGAGCGCACCAACGCCTATAAGATTCTGAAAAGAAAAGACATCGACTGCGCACTCCTGCAACGCATCAGCGTGGTGCTGCAACACGATTTCTTCAAAGACTTATCGGAAGAGACTTTTGGTGAAGACGTGGACCATTCAGTAGAAGAATGACCACCAGAACATACAAAAGAGGAGAGAAAAATTGTTTTTCTTTCCTCTTTTTTTAAAAGTATTAAAATATGGTAGGAAAATATTACTGATATTAAGAAAAAAATAAAAATTTTGCACCGAAACTCGAATTAATGCACGGAATTGAAGTGTGTGATGTGTTTTAGGATATAGATTAATCGATTTTTTAAACCATATTTATTTTTATTATTAACATTATGAAACTTTGGATTAGATTGTTGTGCTTGCCCCTATTGGCTATAGCGGCAAGCATGGTATCTGCTCAGAATGTGACTGAAATTTCCACTGTTCAGCAGCTCAAGGCCTTCCGTGATGCTGTGAACGCTGGAAACAACTATGCAGGCCAGACCGTCAAGTTGACGGCAGACCTTGATCTGAATGGCGAGACATGGAGTCCTATTGGTCAGGAAGATACCAATGTTGCCTCTAGCAAAAATCTTGATTGGGGGGTGCGCCTGCGGCGCACCTTTTTCTTGGGGGTGCCCTAAGGGCAAAAATTATACAAAAATTAAGTTTAAAAATTAATCAAAAATTATTATTCATTCTCAGGTTGGTCATGACTTCCTTTTACTAATAGTTGAATCTTAATTTTTAATCTTTAATCTTTCATCTTTAATCTATTTTTCGCAGAGACCCCACCCCTGCCCTCTCCCCTGCAAGGGGCGGGGAGTTGAATTGCAGCGGATTAAGTGGTGGGGATACTAGCTAGAAGTTGTTTACCACAAGGCAACTTTACCATATTGGCCAAGATCTAATGAGGCACTGGATATTCCAAGTGCTTTAAAGACACGGCTTAGTGTAGAAATTGTTGCACTCTTACCTCTTTCCAATTTAGATATTTGGGATTTTTTCGATACTGTCCCAAGAAGTGTGTCTGTATAAGAGGGATTAAAAAAGGGACCTATCATCCCTGACCGGTCCCTAAAAGTTTGTACCTTTGCGGTGCGTTA
>CACYUZ010000044.1:0-28130 GCA_902777645.1 uncultured Prevotellaceae bacterium
GCGGCATCGACATATTGCCGTAGTAGCATCGTAGGCCGCTCTCTCTCTTGTAGACGGAAGAGGGGGAGCAGTTCACGGCAAGAGGCAGATAGGAATGGCAGATGAGCGTTCCGTCAGATGTAAAGAGTCTGATGTTATGTATCTCATATCCCTCGTTGAGCAAGAGGAAGAAGCCCCTGCCTCCTGCGATGGGCGATGTGTGTACATAGTCGGTCGCATTGTCCGCCTTGCCATTCTGGTCGATGTTGCCTTGAACGAGCGACAGCATGGAAGTGCCGCCCTTTTCCTTGGAATCGTCCTCTTCTTCGGGTGTGATGTCCTCGAAAGACAATGTTTGCACCTGCCCGGCATTCGCCCTCATGCCAATTCTGATTTGCCACTGCTGGCCGTCGTTGGGAATGGTCACATCGTAGTAGTCGGCCATCGGATAATCAGCCTTCGTGACCTTGACAACAATCACGGAGGCGATGACCGTAGACCCGTCAAGCACTCGTCTGCCGATAGAAAAGATTTCATACGAAGGCCCGACATTAACATTGCTGATGTCAATGTTCGGGTTGCTGAGATGGCATCGGTAGGTGTGCCCGTTTATGAGCCTTCCCACGGTGGTGAGCGATGAGGTGACAATCGTACCATCTTGACCAGTTGCAGAGATAGGGTCGGGAACTCCGCCCTCACCACCGCCTCCGCCGCCTCCCTCTCCGAAGTCTGTCATGTCTATAACCTCAAGGATTTGCTCCGCGCCAGCGGTTGCTCTCATGCAATAATGCAGCGCATAATTGATTCCGTCGTCGGGTACGGTCAAATCATAGTAGTCGGGCAGTGTGTCGGCCTTGTTCCACCTCACAATCTGCGAGGTGGTGTCCACCACCATCGTGGCGAGGTTGACGAGGTAGATGATGAGCCGTGAGTTGGTGTTGGTGACACCGCTCATGTCGATGTCGGGGGTCTTGATGAGAATGCGGTATTTCCGACCACCTTTCACTCCCTTATAAAATGCAGAATAGGCGATGTCATTGCCAGTGCCTATCAACGAGATGTTCGGCACATAGCCTTTGTCGTTGACACTCTCGGTGATGTCTTCAAGCTGGAACCACTGCACCCATCCAGAGGCCGCTCTCATCGCCACTTGTATGTTGTCAATCTCGGTCATGGAGGCATCAATATTGATGTCGTAGTAGGCGGCAAGAGGCTCTGACTTCTTGTTGCAACCGACTTTCACTACATCAGTTTCGCTCGGCATCTTGTTTCCACTCTTGTCTCTGCGGGTGATTTCCAGCATCGCATATCCTGATGTTGTGTAGTTCACTCCCGTCATGTCTACGGAAGGTCTTTGGATGTATAGACGATAGGTGTGTCCAGCGCACACACCGTAGAATCTCACCGACACCAAGGAAAGCGCCGCACCAGCAAGGGAGATTCTTGCGCACCCGCCTGCGACATCTGCGGCCATTTGCGTTATTTGCGCCGTCAAATTGTCGGCAAGCTCATCAAAATCAGCTTGCGTGATATGGGCGGTGTTCCTATGCACGTCAGCCCAGTCGAGCAGCTCATCAATGTTCGCCCCCGTGCGGTCGCTCTGATATATCTGTTCTTCTGCCATGTTATATCTTTTGTATGTTAAGTTCCTTTTCTATCTTCCGTATGCGTGAGTAGGCCTCCGTCTCGCCCACCACAAAGGTGGGGCTGTCCCAAGGCTTGTCAAGTTTCAGCTCATAGCCGATGATGCGGGATTCCTTTGCCCCCACACCGTCAACGGGTTTCAATGCCCCGTGTATTATCCTCACCCTCTCCCCGACATCGGGAAGCCAGTAGAGCGAGCCGTCGTTCTTGACCCAGAAGTCCTTGCCCTCCGACTCGTAGAAGTTCTTTCCCTCGGCCTCATAGAAAGGCGAGCCGCTGATGAACGATGACGGCCAGTCGCTCATCATGTGACAGGTGAACGTGAACTGCCCCTCCTCGATACTCCAGTAGTAATCTGCTGCGGCCTCAAACAAGCGGGTTTCCGCTTCGGCGGTCAGTCCGAGGCTGTCCATCGCCTTGACCTCCCACCCCGTGAGGACGCACACATCACCCACGGTGGGTTTCAGTATCTCGTTTGGAAGTTTTGCCCCGTAAGCCTCGCTCCTAAGCAAGGTGTATGTCCTCATCGTCCCTCCCGATTCAAGCACAGATTTGAAATCGCACTCAAAGGTCATTCCAGCAAGAAGGTAGTCGCCCCTTGTGGCGGGCGGTGTCACCCCGCTCTCCTGGTATGCCCTATCGGTGTCCATGTCGGAGAGGAACATCAGCTCAAGCTTCTCGTCCTTCTGCTGATAGTCCCGCTTGAACGGGAACGCATTGCCGTTGAGCATCTCCAACTCAATGGTATAGGCTTTCCACGGCCACTCCTGTCTGCTGCCATCGCTGTACTCCTCAATGTCCGTCTTCGGGTCGGTCGCCACGCTCTTCACCCGCAGATAGCACCTCGGATAGATGTTGTCAGCTATCACTTTCAATTCCACCACTTGCGACTCAAGCAGGGTCTCGTCATACTGGAGGTAGCCGTTCACGCATTCCGCCACATTCGTTGGCAGATGCAGCCGCCTCTCGTCCACGGACAGGAGGGATGACGGGTCATCAGCCTCGGTGGTGTAGTAGGAGAGCGGGACTTGCACGGGGTTGAAATCAAGCAGCTCGCATTCTGAGCCGTTGCCGAATCCCGCTGGCACTCCGTCCTTGAAAGTGAAGAAGTGGGAGTAGTCCGTTCCGTCGAGCAGATACCTCGGATTCATGTATATATCGTAGGTAGTACCCTCAAAGATGACCCTTGCGTTGTACCGCTTTCCGCTGTCCACCACGATGCTGCCGCCAAAATGGCTGTCTTGATAGGTGATGCTCCCCATCTTCCCGTTTGCCGACAAGACAATCTCCAAGTAATATTCGTGGGTAGCAATGGTCTGCTTGTACTCGCCGTCGGGGAAATTCACACTGAGAGTGAAGCCAGCTGTCTCTACCCGATAGAAATAATCCAAATTTCCTCCATTGCCCTTGGATACCAGTGTGGTGCTTTTGCTGTTGTCTGTGGTGTCCACAAGATTTAAGCTCCATTCGGTGCTCATTTGTATGCTGTCCGAATTGAGGAGGAAATCCGCTGCGCCTCTGATGCCAGAGTAGATAATAGCGGCATTGTCCTGTGCGATTGTGAAAAGGCCTGTCCTTGCGCTCACAGTGAAAATACTTCCTCTCCAGGAGGATGATTTCGTGGTAAAGGTTATGTCCTCCCCGCTCCGATACACCCCCTCATGGAGCAGCATCTTCGGGGCGAGTGGTCTGTTGTTGTCTTGGAACTCATAGGGGGTGACACCGCTGTTCACGTTGTTGATGTGCAGTATCAGCCTCCTTCTGTAAGCCTCGGAGATGTTCTTCGTTCCCCCGAGGAAATAAAGCCGATTGGCAAAGGTATTGGTGTTGTCGCTGATGTCCATCGACTCCACGTTCACCCCGTTCTCAAAGTCAATGTATTCGTTGGTGTTCTCGCACTTTCCGAAGTGGACGCAAGCAGTCCTGTTCACATCGTCGTATGTAACCCACCACTCGCAGCCATACTCGCTCGCCATCATGTTGAAGGCGGAGATAATCCTCGTTCCCTGATAGGCAAGGTGCTTCGCCTCACCCCGATGCTCTGCGCTCGTCTCAATGGAATAGGTGTAGGTATGGTCGAGGCCAATCAAATTGATATTGTCCACCGCTTGCGCCACATGGGTCTCCAAAGGGGCGGTCAGGTGCCAGTCGGTCTCGGAGCGGGTCTTGTTCCCTTGCAGGTCTTCCGTGATGAGCATGAAGATGTGGTTCTCGGCGAGCCAGTACTCTCGGTCGAACCGCAATTCATAGTCATAACCGCCCGTCGATGCGTTGTACCTCGGCATCTGCTCGTTCCGCAGTCTGAACCATCCGAAGACGGGGTCGAGGATTGCATCACCGACTTGGAAGAACATAGGCACATCAAGCGAGAAGACAAGCTGTATGTAGTCCTCTTGCATCAACGAGTACTTTCTTCTGCTCTGCTCCGTGATGGGAACGGTTACGAGGCTGTGGTAGCCGCCCGAATCGGGATGCACTATATTGATTGTCGAACTCGTCCTCTCTCTCATCTGCTCTTGGGATTATATTCCGTGAAACGAATACTGAACTTAGCCATGCCCATCATGAACTGCGTGAACTGGGTCATGCTCATATAGTGTAGGTGGTAGGTCACGGAGGGCTCGTAGGAAGTCCTCAGACTTACCACACCCAGCTCCATCTCGGCCACGAAGTTATGCAACCGCTCAAGGAACTGGGCGGTGGAGGAGGCGAGCAAGTGAACCACAATGGTCACCTCACGCTCGTCCACCTTCGGATTGACCGCCATCACCCTCGTTCCGTGCTCAAGCCGTGACTTGTTGGTCACATACGGCTTCATATTGGCAGGACTGAGCAGGGCGGAGAGGCCGTCTTCCATGCTCACACCCCAAGTGGTGAATGCGTCCTTGTCGTTGATATATAACTCTCCAGCTGGCATATTATAGATTATTTGTATTTGTAACCAATCTGTCAATCTTCTGACCGAACTCCTCGTAGATGCTCTTCGTCTGGCGGGCGATGTCGTCGAGATAGTTGTTCTGTATAAGGAGTATGTTCCGCATCTCGGTCATCGTGCCTCCGTTGCCCGCCACTATTGCGTTCATGGCTGCGAGGGAGGCTTGTATCTGCTGTGCGAGCGCACCTTGCTGCTGAACACCTATCTGAATGGCCGTGAGTCTTCCGTTGAGTACATCCCCCTGCTCCTGTGTGAACGACTGCGAGGCCGTGTAGGTGGTGCTCTGCTGAGAGGATGTGGAATAGCCCGTTATCTCGGCCACGTTGTCCCTAATCTTCTTAGCCTCGTCAGCCATGTTCATATAGTCGGTGCGGAGTATTTCCATCTCACGGGAGTCGATGCTGCCGTCATTGGCCATATAGTCGGAGAACATCTGATGCCAGTCCTTCATCCTTTCCTTGAAAGTATCGTCAAGCTGCGCATTGAGCATCGCATTGTACATATACTGCTCAAAGTTCTTGGAGAAGTCAAAAGCGGTGGAGTCCATATCGGACACCATCGACTTGAAAGAGTCGAAGACGGAATCAAACGACACAGAGGTCAACTTCTCGTTGAGCTGCTGTTGCAGTTCCTCGGCCTGCTTGTATCCGTTGGCATACTCCTCCATCCACTGGCTTGCGTCCTCCATTCCGTCGTTTGCAAGGTCTTGCAAGTGCGTCCATGCCCCGTTGGCATAGGTCATCACCTTGTACATCTGCTCCTGGGTGAGGCTCCAAAATTGGGTGGCACTCGTCACGGAACGGCCAGCAATCTTCGATATCTGCTGCCACTCGGCAGAGGTCATCCCTTGGTTGATTTTCTTATTCGACGACCCTTGCCCCTTAATGCCGAGAAATCCGTTGGAGTAGGCTGCACCCGCCCTTCGCATCATCTCCTGTGTATTCTTTGTGTTCTGACGCAAGTATTCCATCTGCTGCTTGTAGATGTCCACGGACTCAAAGATGTCGGCATCTTGCAACTCGCTCGACATGGCATCAATGGCCTTCTGTAGGTTCTGATTGCTCTGCGTGAGCCTTTCAATGTCCTTGTGGAGGTCGGCATCGGACGAGCCGAAACCGCCTATCCCGATAGCACCGAGGGTGTCGCCGAACGAGCCTAACGCATCAAGTGCCTTGCTTGCCGCACCGATGTAGTTACCGCTCATGTAGTCTTGCATAGCCCCCATAGCGGAATTTGCGGTGTCTGCGAGGCCAGAGGCAGCTTGTCCCACCTTTGAGTCAGCGTCCACACCGAGGTTTCCGAGGAGGTCGGGGAGGGAGGAGATGTTGTCCACCACCTGCTGTATGGTCGGCATGGCATCGTTGAGGACTTTGGCGAAGTCACCGAGGAAACCGTCGAGCTGCCTTTCGGCGGTGGTGACCCTTCGTGTGGCTTCGGTCTGCTTCTCCTGCGCATTCTCGGCATCAAGGGCGGACTCTTGTAATTTGTTCAACGCCTGCGATGCGATGTCGTACTCCTTGGTATCAGCACCAAATTTATCCCTGAAATAAGAGAGGACTCCCTCTTGATTCGATGCATCACCATTATAGCCGTACATTCCGAACAAGGTCTGCGCACCAGCTTGAGCGGATTCGTATGCCGCTTGTTTCTCGGCGGCGTCTTTCTCCGCTTGAGCCTGCTGTTCTTTGGCCTCGTTCAATTCCCTCTCCAACTTGAGCCGCTCAGTGCCTCTTCTGATATACATGCCGAGGAACGTGTTCTGCTTCTCCTCGTTGCCCACGATGGCCTCGTTGATGGAGTTTATCTGCTCCACGATGGTCTTGTAGCCCTCCACATCGGTAGTATTCTCGGAAAGCTTCTCACGGAGCACGTTCTTGAAGTGCTCCAGCTCCTGCGTGGTGTAGAGGGTAAGGTTGCCGAAGATTCCCTCCCAGTCTATCAACTTGTCGGCATTGGCCTTGTCGAAAGCCTTCAGGGCCATTTCCTTCTCGGCAATTGCTTGTAGCCTTGCGCCGTCCGTCTGTGCCTTGCGTATCTTCTCGTCATACTCCTGTGCGATGGCGAGCCGCTTCTGCTGCATAGTGCCGTATTCCTTGAGGTAGGCGGTCATGGCGGCGGTCTGCTCTTCGTAGATGGCTTTCAGGGCTTTCGCCCTGGTCTGCTCAATCTCTTCCTCCTTGGCGGCGAGATAATTGAGTTCTTCCTCTGTGTAGGTTACCTCGGCGGCGTCCTTATAGGCCTGGCTGTCGTAGAAGTTGGTCGACTTCTTGCTCGGATCGGCTTCCCACAGGGCCTTTGCGTCGTCAATCCGCTTCTGACGCAGATCCTCCGTCCACCGGCGCAGGGCTTCGGCCTCCCTGTCGTGATCGAGCTCTATCTGGGCAACGGTCTTGTCGGTGCCCTCCTCCATGGCGGCTATCTGGGCCTCGCGTACGGAGAGTTCCAACTCCCGGGCGGCTCTCGCCCGCTCGAGTTGCTGTTTCTGCTCCAGCTCTTTGTCCTTTTCCTCGAAAGTAGTCTGCCTGACAGCGGCGGTGTTTGCGGCTCTCGCCTCCCGCTGTGCCGCCGTGGCGTTCTTCTTTGCCTCCCGCTCGCCATAATTGGCCGAATACGCCTTCTCCAGGGTTTTGTTGTTGGCCGCGATTTTCTTTTTCAGCGCCTGTCCTCTCTCCCCCTGCGCCTCCTGCACAGGGAGAGCATCCAACTCGGCCTGCAGCTGCTTGTTTTCGGCCTCTATGACCGGCTTGTTGCGCTCTGATGTCTTTGCGGTTTTCTCTTCCTCTACCTTGAATTTTTCCTCTGCCTTGCGGCGGGCCTCCCTATAGGTGGTCTCGTTGTTCCGGAGGCCCGTAATCCACGCTCCGGAGTTGCCGTAACTGGCCGAGCCTCTCAGGTTCTCACGGATTGTGTCTTCCAACTGCTTGCTGATGGTGCCGGTTTTCGTCAGCTCTCCACGTACGGTTTTCATCAATCCTGCAGCTTTTTCCCTGCCTATCTTTTTCTCAAGGGCGGCGGCCAACTTGTCGTAACTGTTGGAATAAGCGCTGACATACTCCTCGTCGGCCTGCTTCATGGCGGCCTCCATGCCTCGGGCCATGGCTGCCTCCCTCGCGGCCTTGGTGACCGCTTTGTAGGCGCCCTCCACATCGCGCAGGGAACTGACCTCCGCCGACAGCCCGCTTAGGTAACTGCCGTACTGGCTGAGAATATTGTCCTTGGCAGTCTTGTATTCGTCGGTGCCCATCTTGGCCTTGCGCAGCTTGTCGAACAGGTCGTCTATCTTCCGCTGCTCGGCCGAAATCTCGGCCTGGGTCTCGGCAAACGACTTGTTCAGTTCATCGGTCGACTCTTTCGACTTCTTGGAGTGCACGATATAGGCCGCAAGAGACGTGACTACCATTCCCAGGGCGGCAGCGGCAAGCACATAGGGGTTCTTGAGCATAGCAGAGTTGAGGGCGTTCTGCCAGGCGGTGGCTATCTTCAGCCTTACGGCTTTCACGGCCAGCACCACATTGCCCGCTTCCTCAACGGCGGTCACGGCCAATACGGCAGCCTTGTAGGCACCGAAGGTAGCTATCAGACCGGCTATCACAGTGCCTACGGTCTCAAAATTCCTGGCGGCTAATGTGGCGATGTTGATGGCGCCCGCCATCACGCCCTCTGTCTTCTCACCAATGGCGTTGAGGGCGTCGTCGACGGCGCCCTGGAGATTGCTGTAGGCCCCTCTCAGTGTCTTCGACTGCTCTTCCAGGGCATTGTGGAACTTGCCACCCTCAGAGGTAGCGTCGATAAAAGCCTGGCGCACCATGTCGGCTGTAATGGAGCCGGCGCTCATCTCCTCCTTCAGCTTGCTCATGCTCTTGCCGGTCTTCTCCGCCATGACGGCCAGAGGGTTGAATCCGGCATTGATCATCTGGAGCAGGTCCTGCCCCATCAGCTTCCCGGTGGCGCTCATCTGCGAGAAGGCGAGGGTGAGCGACTGGAATTTTTGGGCATCGCCACCCGACACATCGCCGATAGCCTTCAGATTGCCCATGACCTGCTCCAGCGGAATGTTGAAACCTATCATGGTCTGGGCGGCCGAGGCGAGGTCGTTCAGCTGCATGGGGGTGCTCGTGGCAAACTCCCTGATGCTGTTGAAGAGTTGGTCGGCCTGTCCCTTGTCACCGAGGAGGGTCTCGAACGAGGTGTGCAGACTCTGTATCTCGGACCGCACGTCAAACACCTTCCTGGCGAATGCCTGGGCCGCCTGCAGAGTGAAAAAACCCGCCGCGTATTTGGTGAGCGTCTTCAAACTGCCGCCCATCTTGCCAGCGGTTTTCTCCGTCTCCTCACCCAGTTCCTTGGTCGACTCGGCGGCATCCTCCGCGGCATCACCCGTACGGTCGATACTTTTCGATGCCTCGGCCATCACTCTGTTGGCCTGCTCCTGGGCGGCGGTGTTCTTGTCGGTGGCCTCCGTCAGGCGGTTCATAGCCTGGAGGATGTTCTGTGCGGCCTTGGCGAAGTCGTCCACGCTCTTGCCGCTGCTCTCGGCGGCCTTGCCCACCTCGTCTACCTCGCGGCGTATGTCCTCGAGTTTCTTCTCGGCGCCGGAGGTGCCGACAGTTATGTCCAAATGAAGGCCTTCTATTTCTTCTGCCATGGGGCGTCACGGTGGTTATTGCTGCAGACGGAGCCCCCTGCCGGCAAGCCAGGTGGAGAGGCCTGCCGCGGCCGAGGGGCTGTCGGCGTCGTACAGCGGGGTTATTATGTCATTGGAGAGGCGGCTGCGCTCCTCCTCCGTCAGGAACACGCTCACGGGCTTGTCCGCAAGCATGAGCCGCAGATAGGTGTAGCCTCTCTCGTAGAGTATTTCATCATCGGTGTAGCCCATCTCCTTCAGAGGGGCTATGAATGAGCCGAACACGCTCTTGCCGCCGAAGGCGAGCGTGGTGCTGTCGCTCTTCGACTTCAGGCGTATCACTTTCTCCAGCCTCTGCCTCTCCTTGTCCATGCCCAGGGAGGCCATCACCTGCTGGCTGTCGTCCCAGGAGAGGACATAGAGCAGCAGGCTGGCCATGTCACGTGAGGAGAGTTTGCGGAAGCAGTTGCGCCGCACTGCAAAAGAGCGGGTGTCGAAGAAGTCGCGGGCCGTGTTCGGCGTGGCGTGCACAGCAAGAATGGAAGCGCAGGTGTCTCTCTTAGCGGCCGCAAGGCGGAGCACCTCCGTGCCGGGACTCACACCAAGCAGCCTGGTGTCCACACCCAGCTCCTCTATATAGGGAGCCAGCATATAGGTCTTGGCAAAGGTCACGGGGTAGAGGCACAGCGGCTTGCGCCCTATCCTGAAGCTCAGGGGGCGCCCGGTTATGATGCTTGCTATCTGCTGACTGCTTTCCATACTTGCCTTTTTCTAAAAGGCCGCCCCCGATGTGCTGTCAGGGGCGGCCGCTGAGAGGTCTTCTATGCCGACTTGGCCGCGAAGGTCACATCGGTGAGCTTGCCGTTGGCGTCGGTCTTGCCCTTGGTCTTGTAGGTGTACACGGCCACGAGGCCCTCGGTGGTGTCGTACTGCACGGCGATGGTCTCCGAGACGTCGGTGAGCGTCACGCCAATGGCGCCGTTCAGCTCGGGTATCACCTGCACGCTGGTCACGGTCTCGGTATAGCCGAGCTTGCCGGTCACCTCGGAGGCGTCGCCGATGCGGCGGTTGAAGGTGAGCGTGTACTTGTCGGGGCGCTTTCTGCGGCCTTCAGCCTCGCCGCCCTCGATGAGGGCTTCCATCTCCTCGCCTTCCTCGACGGAGAGAGAAGTGCTGCCGTCCACAATGTCTTCGAAAGTGGAGGCAGTGCCGCTGGCGGGGGTTACTACTGCGGAGCACTTGCCCCATCCCAATACTTTTGTTGATCCTGCCATAATTCAATTCTTGTTATGTTTATCGTTCTGCACATCTTCTGAATCTTATTCTCGTATGAATGTACGACTCGTTCGTCTCAGGGTCTTCCATCGACTTGACGGTAGGCCGGTCACGCTCTGGAAACAGGTACTCGGGAGCACCGGGCTGGCCGGAAAGCCAATCACGCACAAGTTGCTCAAGAACGTCTATGCGGCTGATATCCTTCACCGGCTCGGTGTCCTGGCCGAAAAGCCTTTTCGGAACGAAAATGTTCAGCACCACGACACCGTCCTGTATCTGGCCGTCAAGACCGGCGCTGAAGATGACAACCGCATCCTCCGACTTCGAGTTGCGGGGACGCGTGCCTGCACGGTAAACACTGCCGCCGATGGCAGCGGCTAAAGGGCTTTCCTTCACCATGCGGTAGAAGTCTCGCTCTATCTGTGTCTCAACCTTGATGCCGCTCATTTCTTCTTCACAGTAAAGCCAAGTTGCCGAAGCATGTCAGGAACCACTCGCTCGGCCAGGAGCTCGGCAGATGTCAGAACGTTCTTTCCGCGGCCCTCGACATAGATGGCATAGCTCATCCCGGCAACGACGATAAGGGTGATTCCTGATGTCTTGGCCGAAGCAACGCCAGCAAGCGTTTTCCGGGATTGTGCAATGCCTTCAGGATTTGTCGGCTTCCCGTCGCCCATCTGGTCGGCAAACACGCTGTTGACAACCTTCCCGTCGGCAACTATGCAGAAGCCGATGGACGAGCGCAGGTTTCCTGTCTGGTCCATGTAGTTGCCGTTGTTCCTCGCCTCGGCGACGCATTGCATGCCCACGTCGGTAAGTACGCTGACAACAGCGTTCCTCGCATTCTCCTTCGCCGCATTGCACCATGCGTCGAGACTGAATGATGAATTTAGCCGAATACCCATGTCAGACAATGATTTTAATCCTGTCAAGCGATACATCCTGAATGTCCTGAACCTTGAACTCGCCAAGTTCCTTGTTTCTCCTGACAAGCCTCACGGTGTCGGTGTCAAGTCCGCCGGGCATCCGCTCGATCAGCACTTCGTATGCCTCACGGGTGAAAGTCCCTCCGACGCTCGTACCTTTGTTGTCGTGGGTGTTTGTCTTGATGAAGCAGCGGATGGGCTCGCTCCATTCTGTTTCGGCGACGATGGGTTGGCCATCATCGTCGAACCGTCCGGCAGAAGCCCCCGTCCTGTAGGTCATGGTTCCGTTGGCACGCATATCAGTACATTTCAGACCCGTCCTGTATCACGGTCATACTATCAGAGAGATACTCGGAAGCATCCAGGCCGAACCGCTGGCACCAGAAGAGGATGTTCTTGTCCACTGCCTCACGGTTAATGCTGGTGCTGATGCCGCCCTCGCTGCGCGAGGTCTCCACCCAGCCCTTGACGACGATGATTGCGGCCTTGACAATTGCAGCGTCCATAGGGACCGCCATGCCGCCGGGGTCAATGCCGTTGTCACAGAGAACGTCTGTGAGCACGTCATCGTCCACATAGCAGGTGTCGCATATCAGCTTGCACTTTGCCCTGAGTGCTTCCAAGTTCGTTCTTTCCATCACACCTGGGTTCTGAGGGTATAAATATCCTGACCTTCGGTGATAATAGGCATAGAGAGGCTCTCGGCCTTGGTGAACTCGCCATGGTTGGCGCCCTTGGTCTCGCCGACGTTCCACTGGCTGATGCGGATACGGCCGTAGTTGCTGTAGGCAACATCCGACTCCTGTTTCAGCTCATTGTCGCTGTAGGCGTTCTTCACAGTGCCGAGCTTGCCTGCGGGGATTGCCACCAGGTTCTTCTCGTTCCACGGTGAGTACAGCACCTTCTGGGCTCCCTTCTGGATGCGCACGCGGCGGCGCACCTTCTCAAAGACAGGATAGTCGTTGCTCTGCATGTACTCGTTGATGTCCTTCAGCGTGACGATTTTCGAGCTCTTGTCGGTGCCCCAGATCATCTGCTTCATCTTCTTCGTGCGGCACATGTAGCTGATGCGGCTCGGAGAACAGAGAATCTTCGCGAGATTGGTCTTGTCCTCGGCGGCGTCAAGCAGGGCGAACACGTCCTCCATCGGGTCAACGGTCTCGAGGTTCTCCTCAGTCCAGGGAGTAGACACCGTTGCGAGGTTGGCCTGCGGGAATGCCAGGTCGACGGTCCCCCTCACACCGCCCTCGGGGTTGGTGTTCTCGTCGAAGGTAAACGTGCCGTGGTTGCTCAGGAAGCCGAGGGTAATCATGTCGAGCTTGCCCTCCACGGCATTCACTACCGTCTGGACGTTGCCCCACATGATGTTGATGAGCTGCTGGGTCTTCTCACGGTCGCTGATGGCCTTCGAGTCCAGGATCTGGAGAATACGGCGGTAGTCCTTCATCGAGAGGGGAAGGGTCAGGGCGTGGTTTGTCACGCTCTTCTTGATAACCTCCAGGCCCTCGGTCTGAAGAATGGGCTCCTTGGAGCCGTCACCGATGGTGGGAGCGGCCACGGTGATATTGTACTTGCCTACCAGCTCCTCGAAGTCCAAACCGATGGTCGGGTTGTCCCAGTCGAGGAACTTGGTGTAGAGCACCTCGTCAAACAGACGCTTCTGCAACTCAGAAGCCTTGTCTATGCGAATCTGCACGTTTTTGGTGAGTTCGCCAAAAAGAGAACTGATATCTGCCATGGTTACTGCTCGATTACTTTGATGTTCGGGTTTGCTTTCAACACATAACCGCCATCCACAAGCCACTCCTCGGGGAATGTCGGGATAACGTCTTTCAGAAGAACGCAGCTGTAAGCCACGTCAAGGGTTGGGAAGCTCTCGGCCTTGAATTCCTTGTCCTCGGCCAGAACGGCGTTGGCGACATACTTGGGAGTGGCCTTTACTTCCTCCACACCGTCTCCGGCAGCCTGGTACTCGTTGGCCTCCTGCAAGAGGTGGTCAGCAGCCAGCCCTGTAATGGCGGAAGAGAGCGTCAGCACATCATACTCGGCGTTCGAGGTGTCGATGGCGCTGACGGTGGGGCTCTTGCTGTCGTTGGCAAGGTCCATCACCACGTCGCCAACCTGGAAGTTGCTGCCCTTCTCCACTCTCGGCTTCGTGGTGGTGCCGCCAGTCACCACCTTGCCCATCTTGACGACGGCACAGGTCAGATCGGGGAGCACGCTCACGAACGTTCCGCGATGCAGCTGGGTGCCTACGGGGAAGTCCTGCACGGGCTTGAAACCGCCGGGCAGAATCTTCACTTCCTCACGCCAGAAGGGATTCGGGTGCTTGGTGTAGGATTGTGATGCGAATGTAATCATCTTTCACTTTCTTTTAGTTGTCAGGCAATGATTTGGCCCAAGTCTCGGCATCATCCTCCATTGCCTTTTGAGAGGATGATAAGATGTCGGCCTTGTCCTCCGGCATCAGTTTGTTGGTGACCAGCTCCTGCTTGTAGTCCTTCAGTTCCTGCTCTATGTCGGCGTCGTCAGCGATGCTCACGCGCTTCATCAGGAAGTCGGGGATTCCAAGCTCTTTCGCCTTCCGGCTGATGGCGGCACTGCGCTCTCCCCTGGCCTTCTCGGCCTTCAGCAGGGCGTTCTCGTCCTGAAGGTCCTTGATGGCCTTGTCGTTCTGCTTCTTGTACTCGCGGAACCACTTGGGCATCTTCTCGCCGCCCTCATCATCGTCACCGTCTCCTTCACCGTCATCCCCATCCGCTTTCGGAGTGGTCTTGGGCTTGGGAGCCTGCTTGCGCGTCTTCCTCGTTATCTCTCCCTGCATCATCTTGGCGTAGGGAACAAGCGAATCCGCAGCCTTCGTGATGTCCTCGTCAGAGGATTCATCCGTCAAACCCTCGGAAGCCGACTGCGCCAGCTCCTCGATGGCCTTCTCTGTCAATCCAAAGTCCTTGCACTTGTCTTGCAGAGCCTTCAATAGTTTCTTGTTCATTTTGCGAATTGAGATTATAATCACCACAAAGATATTGTCTTTCCGAATGACACTGAAAGAACAAACCGGCACGTTTCCGACAATACGCCTATTGTCGTGAAAAGATGGAAACGGCACGGTTTTTCATCATCTTTCCTCCCTCTATAGTCCATCATCTTTTCTCAATTTTGTTTGGCTCGTATCACTATTTTTGATATATTTGCGGCATGGACAGAATCAAGTTGACAAAACGCGAGAAACGGGTTCTTCGGACTCTCAGCAGGCAGGGCTACGACGCCCTGAGCGAGTTTGATGCTGCCGCCATACGCTCTCTCGACCACCAAGGCCTTGTCCAAGGCGCATACATCGAGGGTGGCGGTGTGGAGGGTGCAAGGCTCACCAACTACGGGAAAGAGTATATCGCCGACAATCCGAGGTTGAGAAATCCCACCGACTGGGGGAAAGTAGCCGCTATTGCAACAATCGTTGGAATCATCGTCACAATCGTGCTGTTCATTATCGGTTGCGCCCTGATAAGGAGTGGTGGTGTTTGATTTTCTCAATTTATTTGGTTCGTATTACTATTTATGTTATCTTTGCAACATGGAAACAATATTTGATCATAATCCAACTGAAGCTGAATTTAATCGACTTGCTCCTTTTGGCGGCAAGAAGGCTTTAGAATTGGCCGTAGGCAAAGGTTTGTATAAACATGAGCCAAATAGATTATATCACCTTGGACTTCTATTCGCAGGACGTGGTGATAAGGAAAAAGCAAACGAGTATTTCAATATGATAAACAAAGAATCTAACATATTATCAACGTTAATGCAAGACTTTTAAAAATAATCTTTGAAGTGCTCCATTTCAATACATCCAAATTTCCACTTTATATTACTAATACCTGTTTTTTCCATACTTTCTAAAAGATTTCCTATTTTCTTGTCAATATGAGTATAATCCTCCATTAGGATTTTATTTGCTTTTTCAACGAACTCTCTTTCATCTATACCTGCATGTTTCAGCAGATAACGTAAATTCTTTACCGTTGCATTGTATCCATAACCATTCTTTAGAACCCAATCGCTGTGCTGCATTTTCCCTCCTAATTGTTCAAGGAAATCTCCATAAGAATGTCTTGCAACCAATTGGTTTATAGTTTCAGCTACACACCTTGTAAAGCCAACATCGACAGCTTCTATTGGAGGTAGAACAGCCGTATTCAAACTCTTGTTGTGCAGTATTTCGTGCCATAGTATCTCAATTGAGTACTCTTCGTTTTGTGCTAAAGGTAATCCTTTCTGTAACTTCTCAAAAGCCGAAACAATGCTTTCCCCTGCATTGAAGCCGTTTTTGTCAACCCCGAAATTTATACTTATTTTCCCATCCATAGAAGTACTCATGTATGAAGAATCTGTCGAAACTGCTTCAACACCCTTAAAGCCTTTTGCAAAATAGTCTGGATTATGTTCAACTATCTCAGTCAATTTTTCGTTTATCATCGAAACATCCTTTGTTTCTGTCGGTATAAGTTTCGCTGATATAGTTGAATAATTATCCTTTCCTCCCATAACCACCGTAGGCTGCGGCTCCGTCGCAGCACCTTTCACATACTTCCCGTTGTCCCTCACCCAGTACGGCAGGCTCTGGGCATTCTCAATCCTTTCCTCGTTCTCCTTCATCCACTTCCGAAACCCTTCATGCGGCTCGGTAATCTCGCCCTTGAAGTGAAAGTCTGAAACATCCTCGCCGTTCAGCACAGCCCTGTGGTAAGCCATCCTCTCCTCCTCGCTCGCCAGCACGGGAACGATGTAGCACCGGCACTGCGGATGCCATCCCGTGAACACAAAGTCTTTCGGGTACTTGCCTTGCAGCGCCTCGCACACCTCACACCCGAAGGGATGGTTGCTCCGCTTCACCTCCATGCCCACCACAAACGGAATGCGGCTCCAGCGGTCACAGTCGGCGGCCCTATAGGCCATGTTCGTCTCCGTCCGAGTCAGCCTCATGGCGTTCTTGTAGCTGCTGCGGTACTCGCCCCTCCCGGGATGGAAGGCGGCTGCCCGCTTGCTCAGCTTCAGGTTGCCCTCTGCGTCACGCACACGGCGGAAAAGGCGGTTGGGGTCTCGAAGGTACTGGCGCACTTGACGTGATACCGTGGCGGCTGAATCGCCCCTTCCCAGGCTCACGCTGAGGGCAATCTCCATCTCCTCCTTTAGCTGCCCGGTGTACTTCCACACCTTCTGCGACAGGTTCAGGCCGCCGTGGGCCGATTTCCGGCTGAAGAACGAGTCCATGGCTTCCTGGTTGCGGGCAAACCAACGGGCAAAATGGTTGTCCTCCTGCAGGTCCTTGCCGAAGAGCGAGGTGATCATGGCGTCTGCGGACAGGTTGGCGTATTCCCACTCCGCTGCCACACCTCGCCTGATTTCCTGATAGACGGCAGAGTACAGCCCGCGCAGGATATTCGTCGCTTTCGCTGACAGCCGCTTGTGGTCGCTGAAACGGAACACCTCGTCGGGCTTCATGTCGGCGGTGGCGGCAAGGTCCAGCAGGGCTTCGACGGCAGCAGTGTAATACCTGCTCACGTTGCGGGCATAGCCCTCCGTACGTGAAAAGAGGCCACCGAGATATTTCCCGATGACCGCCTTGCGCTCTTTCCTCTTGCCGTCGTTCTTGCTCATCGCTTATTCTACATCTCCATACACGTCGACCTTCTCCTGGGTGCCGGCGAAGAGGTCGCGCTGCTCGCGTGCAGCCTGCTCGCGCTGCTTCATCACACGGGCTTTCTCCAGCTGCTTGTCCTTCACCAGCGGGTTCTGCTCGATGCCGCTCTCCTCACTCATCGTGCCTCCTTCTATAGAGTCGTTGATGTTCTTGATGACCTCGGCCACGTCCTCGCCGAACGGCTCGCGGTAGGTGGCCTGCACTTTCAGCTCGTCCAGCTTCAGCTCGCTGCGGTTGATGTAGAGCACGTTGGCCATGATGCTGATCACCAGGCTCCCGATGCGGTCAAGCAGCTCGTCGTACAGCTCCTTGTTCTTCGTGGCCTTGATGTCTGCCAGCAGCATCATCTGCTTCAGCGCCTTGCCCGACATGGACGAAAGGCCTTTCATCTGGCTCCAGTCGATGTCCGGCGTGAACGTCTTCGTCAGAATGTGGTGCTTCAGCCATTCTATCTCGTCTTTCTTGCTCTCGTTCTGGCCGTCCCACGTCAGGAACCCGGCCAGCTTGCTCACGTCGTCAACGTTGTCGCTGGCCACGAGTGTCTTGTTCTCCACGTCCTTGTTGGGCATCGACTTCAGCAGCGCGGCCTTGATGACGAGATACGGGTCGCTGAAGTAGTCGTTGGTGTCCGCCCTGCGCGAGGCTATATACTCCTCACGGTTGATGAGCTCCTCAACACCTTCCCACTCTTTCTTCTGACGGAAGTAGATAACGGGAATCTTGCCTATCGGGTTGTCCTCTTCCTCGACATCCCATCCAAAGGAGCCTCGCCGGCAGTGATAGATGGCCTTGTCGGTGAAGATGTCAACATGGTATGTCGTCTGTCCCGACACGTCCTTGGAGTAATGCCCCCAGGCGAAGTTGATGAGGTTCTCATACACATCCCAGCGGGTGTATATCTCGTCGCCCTTCGAGCGGGAGAGCACTCGTATCTGGCAGTCAGCCTGGCCCTCGTTGTTGCGGAACACCCTGAACAGCATGGCGCTCTCCGTCTCGCTGCCTGCAAGGCGCTTGCACTGGCGTATCTTCGAGTTGAAGTGCATCCGCGCCAGCAGGTCGGTGTACGCCTTGAAACCGTCATCGGTACCGTCGCTGAGCTGCACCCACTTCACCGGCTGGCCGAAAATGAACACCAACGACATCTCGTTGATGTACACAGGATAGCCCACGGGAAGCTTCCAGCGGGCAAGCGTGCCTTTCCGCTTGCCGGTGAGGTCCTTCAGTATCTTGTCCTTCCGCTCCATGATGACATGGGTCTTGGGATTGTACTCCTTCAGGGCCTCGTCGGCTTCCTGCTGGTGGCTGTCCATCAGGCTGATGACGCGGCCGATGTCCTTGGCTACGATAAGCTGCTCAAATTCCTGGTTGCGCCCCACAGTGGCGTTGAACAGGTTCGCGATGGTGTTGAATATCGACATGATGATGTCTTGGTTTTGGTTGTTATATTGCTATGAGAGAGTCTATGTATTCCGGCACCACGAAGGTGTCCTCCATAAAGAAGTTGACGGCGTAGCCCAGGATGTCCACATACTCGTCGTGGGTCTTCGAGGGGAAGCCGCACACCTCGTCGACGAATTCCTCGTTCCAGTCTCCTTCAACCAGGTACACCCTCCCGCACTCTATCTTCGGGGCCACGGCGTAAAGGCGGGTGTCCTTGGCGTCTGAGGGCGACGGCGTGAAGGTCACGTTCAGGGAACTCGTCTCACGGAGCTGCTGGCACACGGAGCTGCCGTTGGCCTTCGGTTCTATCCTGAGCGTACTCTCATCGGAGGCGTCGTTCGCAGCCATGAAGTCGGGCAGGAAGCGGATGAGGTCGGGGAATTCCTTGTACACCTTCTGGGCGCAGGTGATGTAGATGTTGTTGCGTATCCGGCAGGCGCCGATGATGCCGCTGGGGTCGTTGTCCCTGCCTTTCTGCTTCTTGTTGTATGCCGTGTCCAGGAAGAAGTGCACAGGCTCATGGTAGTGCAGCGCACGGAAATCCGAGAGCGGGATATGGCGGAACCAGTCCTCCTTGATGATGTTCCCGCCTGCAGCCGCCGGACGCTGGTCATACTGCCCGGCATAGCCGCGGCTGCCAAGGTCGGTCCTCGCCTCCTCAAGCACCGCACGGGGAAGGCGCACGGGGTCAAGAAGACCATCGACATAGCGTTGGCGCAATTCAGACGGGAGCACGTTCTCCGAGTCTTCCGCAGGAAGGCAGATGTGACGGATGGTCTCTCCCTTCTTCTTCAGCAGATAACCCGTCACGTCGTCCTCGTGCAGGCGCTGCATGATCGTCACAACGGGGGTGTTGGCCTTGTCCACCTTGCGGGAGCTGAGCGTCTTCGTGTGCTCGTTGGCCGTCTGGCGCATCTGCTCGCTCTCTGCCTGCTTCGGGTTCACAGGGTCGTCGTTGATGATCACATGGGCGTGGAAACCGGTGATCGTCGCTCCTGTAGAGGTGGAGTAGCGGTAGCCCGTCTCGGTGTTCTCGTAGTTCTGCTTGCCGCTCTTGTCGCGGCGCAGCACGATTTTGGGAAACAGCCTGCGGAACTTGTCGCTCTCGATGATGTCCTTCGACTTCGTGGCGTGGTCTATGGAGAGCGCTGAGCTGTAGGAGTTGGTGATGATGCGGATGGACGCGTCCTGGGTCCACAGCCAAACGGGCCACATCACCGTCACGATGGTCGATTTTGTGGTGCCGGGCGGTATGTTGATAATCAGGTCGTAGGGCTTCGGCTTCCGCTCGACAATTGACGCGGAGAGTTTCTGAAGCTCCTCGCAGAGGAAGGGTATGTGCCAGTTGTACACAGGCTCTTCCTTGATGATGACGTCCCAGAAAGTCTTGACGAAAAAGAAAAAATCTTTCCTGCACTCGTCTGCCACAACGGCTATCGCCAGCTCCGCATAGTCCATCATTCCTTCTTGTTCAATAAGTCCGTTCCGATAGACAGCAGCACGCGCCGCTGCTCATCCGTCAGCTTGCTCAAATCCATTTTCCCCCCAGAGACCACGACGTCCATCTTCTGCTCGTCGCCGAAACCCTCGTCCTTCCCAAGCTTCGACAGAAGGTAACGAAGCATGTAGCCGTCAGGACGCTCTATCCATCCCACGACATTGCCGTCTTCATCCTTGTCAGGAATCCCGAGGGCGACAATGCGGGCCGAGGACAGAGCATCGTCAAACATGCGCTTGCGCGAGTTCGCGACGGCGTCGGCGAATGCCGGGTCGCTGTCCGCCCAGTTGCCCACCGTTGTCCTGTGCACGCCGAACACTTCGGCCACCTTCGTCAGGTTGCCGCCCATCCGGTCAAGGACTTCACGGAACTGCTCTATGTCTGGTTTCTTGTTGTTCATGCCCGCGCGTAAGCGATGACGTTGATGAACTTGAATTCATCCGCGGTGACAAATTTACGTCACCGCGTCCCTATGCCCGCCATCCTCCGGGCTTTGTTTTGCGACAATAGCGGAAATGTCGTAAAATCCCCGCAGACGGGAGAGGATGGCGCACAGGATGCCGTCCACGTCCTTCGCCCATGCCTTGTATATCTCGTATCTCTTCAGCACGTCGTTGGCGTTGTCCGACAGCACGGTGTCGCTCCTCACGCCAAGCGTCCTCACTATGGCGCGGCGGAGACCCTTGGGCATCTTGCCGGAGAACAGGCGGCAGGGGGCATAGAGGTACAGGATGACGAATATGAACTTGCGGCGGCGCTCCACGGGCATCGGCCCCTCTATCACCATGTCGGCGAAGAGACTGTATGACTGCCTTGCGCCGCCTGCGCCGTTCCCGGCGGAAAGCTCACGGAACCAGTCATAGATGACGGGCACCATGGAAAGGTCTGTGAGGACGGGCCTGCTGTGTTCCCGGAAACGTGCCACGGCGCTTTCCATCTCTTCCTGCGCCTTCCTGATGTCCCTGATGGTACCGGAGATATTGTATGTCGGTGTGTCTGGCTCCATGTGCGTGCGCGTGTGCGGTTTGTTGTTATAAGAAATTCTGTTTTATATAATTTTACTCCAACACATTATGCTCTGTGTAATAACTTTACTTATAGGCTTCGTGGAGGTCGAAGAGCGACAGCTCCTCGACTATCTCCTGAAGCCCGAACTCGACGCGCGGGTTCACCCTGTCGATGCGTTTCTTCGCCACTATCTCCACGCACAGGTTGTCGTCGGCGATGGCGTGAACGTACTGCAGGCAGTCCAGCAGCGTCTTCAGCGAGTTGTCCAGGTCGAAGCGCCTTGAGCGCTGGTACACCACGCAGTAGAGGCGGAACTCAGACGAGATGTTCCTGTTGCGGTACTTGCGGCACTGGAGGCAGAAAGCCTTCTCGTAAGAGCGCACCTCCTGCGACTTCACTATGCGCTTCGTGTCGGAGCCGCTGGCGGGCACTGCTATGTAGTTGTTCGACTTGGGTATTATCTGTCCCCTGATTGTCTCCATCTCCACTTCCATTCCCGATGCGAATTGATGTTGTCTGGATAATAGGAATAATTACTGCAAAGATAGCAAAACGGTGTCTAATAAACACCATTTTGCGGCAAAAAAAATACGCGTCAGAAGGGCAGGTCGTCCTCCTTCCCCGGCTGCACGGGCGGCCGCCACTCCGTCTGTTGCCGTGCCTGCCCACGGGATTGGGGCGGGGGAGGCACGGTTTCCGGCCGTTGCGCCCCTTCCGGCTTCCTGTCGAGCAGCTGCATGGCGTCGGCGTTTATCTCCGTCACGTATCTGGTGGTCCCGCCCTTCTCGTATGTCCTTGTGCGTATCTTGCCCTCTATGTACACGGCGCTGCCTTTCCGCACATAGTTCTGCGCCACCATGGCGAGAGATCCGCGGCACACGATGTTGTGCCACTCCGTCTTTTCCGGGACCTCGTGCCCGTCCTTCGTCCTGTAGGCCCTGTCGGTGGTCGCCACCGTGAACAGGACACACTTGCCTCCGTTCTGGAATTCCACCACTCTGGGGTCTGCCCCCACGTGGCCCAAGATGATCGCTCTGTTTACTCCGTTCATTTTTTTTCTGTTTGTTTAATGGGTTGTTCACTTCTACGGCATCGGGACCTCTCGGCTCTCCACATGCTCGAACATACGCTGTCCGGAGCAGCTCGCCATGACGGGAGTCCTGTCCGTCTTCCCGGTACCGGCACCGTAATGCCTGCACTGCTTTCTCACGGGGCAGCGCACACCCCTGCATTTCCTCTCTCTTTCCATTGTCCTGTCCAAATAACTGTTTTTATTGGTTTTTTGCTTCTGACGGCCTTTCTCGCCTTCTGACGGTCAACTTCACGTCTCCGTGGGTTGAGGCCGTCAGAAGCGAGAAAAACGGCCTTGCGCGTGGTTTTGCGGGCGATACCGCCCTTGCGTCATTCCGTGTCTGGAGGGAACAGCATCGTCAGCTGCCGGTTGCCGCCGGTCCGGCCTGTTATCTCCCTCACTCTCATTATCTCGTTGTCGATGTCCCTCTCCAATCTCCTGCAGGCTGTCAGGTCCATCGACGCGCGGGTCCTGAAGTAGCGCTTCTGCGCCTCCCGCATCTCAACCACCTTGTCGTAGAATTCCCTTGCGTTCATGTGCTGCTGTTTTGGTATGCTTTTTGTTGTCTTGAATCATGTGGTAAGACCACTGTTTTGTTGTTTTTTATTAATTTGAACTATTTATGGCGAAGAAAACCAAGTACACCGAGCGTGCGAGGGATGCAAAGACCGGCAGATACGTTACGAAGCAATATGCCGGAAAGCACCCGAACACTACTGTTGTCGAGAAGGACAAGAAAAAGTAGGAAGTTGCTCCAGGACTTTTTCTGTCATGTACCCTATCATGTAGGCAAATGCCTCTTCGGAATCTTCCGAAAGGCTGATGCCTGAATTGCACATCACGGCGTAGGTTGAATGGAACAACTCATGGACGAGGAATCCCACATCCTGCGCCGTTTTTGGCGGCTCGGGTATCCACACGAAGAATGCGTTGAACTTCGACGCGTAGACCGTCTTCCCCTTTTCGCGGAATGAGAAGCCTTCCAGCAGCTCGTCAATCTCTTCCTTGTCAAAATACATCCGGAGTCGCTCTCTTGTCTGTTTCTCATTGCCGAAAACCACAAGCAAGTCGCGGTAGAACATATCCAGGTGAATCATCAGCCGGCCCGTCTCTTTTGTCACGGGTTGTCTTTTTCTGCTCTCTTTCATTGTCTCAAAAATAAAATTTCAGTCATCATACGGGGGCGTGTCTGTCACCGTCTGCACGCCCGATGGATAGCAGGGAGGTGTCACGGGCGCCAGGTCCTCCGCATGGTCCGGGCACGTGTCGTTCATGGAGGTGGTCTTCCGTTTCTTCATGCACCACGCCTCGCCCAGCAGCCATTCCATGTGCCAGCTGCACTTCTTGCATGTCTCTCTTTTCATTTCTTCAGCCTTTTCGACAGGGCCTCACAGAGCACACGGCTCATATTTACCTCTACGGCATTGCCTATGAACTTCTTTTGCTCGGCCTGCGTGCCGATGAGCGTATAGTTCTCCGGGAAGCCCATGATACGCTTCAGTTCTGCAATCTTCAGCATCCGCATTTTGATGTCAATAATGCCGTAGGCTGCCATGAACTCCTTTATCTTGCAGGTCATGGGGGTGTCGTCGTCGAATATCTTGATGCCTATGCCCTCGTCGGTACTGATAAGGTAAGGCGGCATCTTGTCCATTCTCGCTATGAGCGTAAAGCATGGCTTGTCGATGCTACCGCCGTCGCTCTTAAACGAGTAGGGGTTCATCAGGTATTGCGCTGACACAATTTTTTGCTTGGGATTGTTGACAAGCGTCGGCGCTGGCCCGTCAATAGATGACGGCTTGCTCCTTCCGTACTGGTTATCCATGAACTTTGTTGTCACCAGCGAAATCCGGTCCTTCGTGGTGACGGTGGGCGCAGGACTATCAATCGAAGAGTTATACCCGTTGCCATAATAAGCCGTTACGAAGGCATGATGATCCACGGTTGTCACCGTGCCCGCCGGCTGGTCGATACTCTGGTTCTTCGACATCGGGTCGCCGCTGAACTGCTTGGAGAGAAAACGGCACTTCACCAGCCCGAGGCGGTTCTGCACGGCCACCACGGGACACGGCTCGTCGATGCCGGGCGGATTGTGATGTCCTTCCCTGTTGGTCGAGTTGTATTTCAATATCCATGCCTCTGCCTGCTCCTTGCCGCCAGCCACAAACTTCACCAGTCCCGCATAGATGCGCTCCAGCGTCTTCTCGCACAGCGGTTTCTTCTTTGTAAAGATGCTCTCGCCCTCGTCCGCCAAATCAAGAACGTCGCGCACCGGGCGCCAGCGCTTGAACTGGCGGAACATGCCTCCCTCGTCGCCATACTTGGCATAGGTCTGTTCGGGGAAACATATCGGCAGTCCCTTTCTGGCAAACTGGCCGAAGAAACGCTTGCGAGAGGTGTAGGCGCCGAAGTCGGCAGCGTTCAGCAGTCGCCAGTCGTAGTTGTAGTCATAACTGCATACGTTCTTTACCCAACGCAGATACAACCTGCCCTCAAAGCGTGAAATCGGGTGGCCGTTCTCGTCGAGGTCGCCCCAGCACATAAATTCCTCTACATTCTCTATCTGGATATAGTCGGGTTTCAAGGCTTCTATATATCTGAAAAGATGCTCGGCCAGCGTGCGGCTGTCGGCATCACGCGGCTGGCCACCCTTGGCACGGCTGAAATTCGTACATTCCAGCGAAGCCCACAGCACCACATGGGCCTCTGGATATTCTGCCTTCTTCGCGGCGAGGTGAGCCATCATCGGTCCCAACTCCAGCGTGCGTATATCCTCAGTGAAGTGAAGCGTATCGGGATGGTTGGCCTGATGCGACAGGATGGCGTTCTTGTCGTGGTTGACGCACGCTATCACTTCGGCGCATTTCTCACCGTCCACCCTGGCATATTCCACGCCGCTCGACGTGCCGCCAGCGCCGCAAAACAAGTCAATATAAAGTAGGTTTATCATAGTCATTTATTGATTTTCTAAAGTCCTCAATTAACTCTTGTTTCGCAATATGATGTGGTATTATTGTACCAGGCAGTCGTGCTGCTACTACGTCATCAAGTTTATAGTTTAAAAAGTTTATTACCCTCTCAATAAAGGCATCAGTACGAGTGTATTCAGTTGTTTCAAAACCTACTTGTTTGGTTTTGTACCACTTTTGTTCGATGTTTAAGTCATCATTTACAAGATAAATTTTCTCTGGTGCTTCCATAAATTATAAAACTATTTCTTTCTCAATCCCGCACAAGCGCAGTGCATGTTGCAATTCATGGATGTAATGGCATTGGCATTTGAAAACTATTTCCTTAACCTCTGCATCGTTGTTCCATTCGTCAATACCCGTCCACCACTCACGCAGTCTATGTTCATGGTAGTAGTATTCAAGATAGAGGTCTGGAGAGATATCAAGGAAGGCATACATTTCACCTTTGAACCCGTTCTTCTCGAGTATTTCTGGGGTGATGAGGAGCGGCTTAATGTATGGTGGTGTGACGATTTTATTCCAACATAATCCAACTTCACCAGTCCTTATAAAATCTACTTGTCTCGGTGTTGGGTCATCTTCTAAACATACCCAATCAAATTGCATCAGTTCTTTCGCTTTCATTGTTGTTCCTCCATTGCTTTTTTAAGGTGAGATTCAAAATCATCAGGCATGTTGAAGTTGTATTTTAACCACTTGCAAGCCTTGTCAATGGCATCATTGTAGCCTTGCTTGTAGGCATCATCCGTTTCTTTCACTTCAAGGGTGTTAAGGAAAGAAAGAAGATGTTGAAGTACGTCTATCTTTGCATCAATCATTGATACAAAATCAACCCAAGTTGAATCATTTCTGTCAGTTTTAGCTACAATATCTTTGTAGTTAGATATGTAGCCTTCTATCCCCGCCACTACAGCGGCTTTGTCTATTAGTTCTACCATAACTACTTTATTTATTTCTTTCCCATAATAAATGCTCCAATTATCAGTCCATTTAATACTGAGCATAAAATCATTGTAATACAAATATCATTCATAACCTTATTCTCCTTCCATGTACTTTTTAAAGTCCTCAACAAAGTTGTTAATAACTTCTTCACGATGCAATCTACCTTGAAACATAAGGTTATCATACATCAACTTCTTTAGTTTCACACAAGCCTTGTCAATAAAGGCATCAGTGCGGATATACTCAATATCTCTTTCATAAGAATGCTCAGTATGCCAACCGTGACTGAATCCTGAGCCAAAATCATCTATATAAACTTTCTCTGGTGCTTTCATAATTGTCATTGCTCCATTGATTTTCTAAAGTCCTTGATAAATTTCTCAATATCTGGTACTTCAAGGTCAACAGCCTGTCTTTGGTAGAGCCATTCACAGCATAATTCAACAGCCTTATGCCAACCTTTTACGAAGGCTTCTCTTTCTCTCATATGAGTCATAGTATAACCATCTCCAAGAGTTTCATCAGGCAGTGCCCAATGTGCATTTAATTCTGCTTTTGTCATAACTCCATTGCTTTTTTAAATTCAATAAAAAACTCACTTGGGTCACTGTTCTGCTGCCCCCAATAATCAAGCAGATGCTCATCAAGCCATTCGACGGCCTTGGTGATTGCATCGTACCTTCCTTTGCTGTACTCCATGCGGAGTAGGTCACGCATTTCTTCGCTATTCATTCTTGTATCTTTTTAGAAATCTACGCACACAATTCTTGTTTAGGTTCTGGCAATTATTGACGCAGACCTCATACTCTTCTGGTATCTCAAGCATCCTCGTGCAGATATAGTCATTTTCTTTCTCCTGCTCAACGATAAAGTCGAGAGCCTTGTCAAGATATTGGCTGTCGGTCATTGCTCACCTCCTTTCTCGGAGATAGCGACACCTATCCCGATGAGCGCAATAAATTGTGCTGATTCTACATCAAAAAATGCCGTCACAATCGAACAAAGGTAGAAGATAGATGGCCAAGCCTTTTTCATCGCCCACCTCCTTCCGCCGGGCATATCTGCCATGAATTACAAAGACTTCCAAGGCTGCACTTGCAGCATGGGATTTCAAGTTCGCAGTGTGGCCACTGCATCTGAGGGCATCCTATACCTAAACATTTCTTGCTCATTTTTCACCTCCTTCCTTTGGTAGGTCAATGTCGCACCACCACTTAACGCCAGGAATATTCCACCCACCTTTGTCGTAGGTCTTAAAATGCACATGTTCAAGAGTTCCGTCAGGGTGTTTCCATACCTCTCCATCGGGATTAGGTCTATGTCCAAAGGATATCTGCCCATTGTTGCGAAGGACGATGACTTCACGGTCAATTTCTGGGAGGTAATCCCCTTGTGCATCGTGCCACAAGTTCTGATGTGCATCCGCCCACTCAGCACCCTTGATGAACATCACTTGCAAGGTGGCGGGAATGTCCGTGGTGATGTTATTGATATAAGCCTTTGCGGCCTTTGTGATTTGTTCTTGTCGGTTCATTGCTTATCCTCCTATAACCAGAGTTTTGTTTCACTGATAATCTCCCTTCCGAGTGCAAGCGAGATTACATGGTATTTACCTCCGCTGTAATTATCGTTGATGTCAACGTAAATTCGCAGGTTCGCTTTCAAGTATTGTCTAATCTGTTCTTCATTCATTGTTTCCCCTCCAAATATTTAATCATCTTGTTTATATTTTCTCTTAAATACTTGTCCTCGCTGACGGAGAGGACAGTCTTTAGTTCATCAAGGGTTTCGGTCGCACCTTGGATATAGGCTTGCCACGTCTCCCTTTCGTAGAATAAATATGACGCATACTTCCTTGCCGCAGAAGACTGAAATTGGCTGCTGACATGGGACGCAGCAATTGCTTCTGCGTATTCAGTCGCTCGCTGTTTGATTGTTTTCATTTTCTTTTCAATTTAAGTTTGATAAAACCCTGCGGCCTGTCACAGGAGGCAGGGATGCAAAACAATAAAAATAGGCGTATAGCTCATTTTGCAGGATAATTTTGAGTAGTTGGTACTCAATAGCTCAAATTGCAGGATGAATTAAGTTGTTTTATTTTTGGCCGTCTGTTT
>CACYUZ010000045.1:0-26774 GCA_902777645.1 uncultured Prevotellaceae bacterium
CACCTCTTCCCATTCCGAACAGAGAAGTTAAGCCCGCCTGCGCCGATGGTACTGCAATGCAATGTGGGAGAGTAGGAGGCCGCCCGCTTTTCATAAGACCCGAGAGTCCTGTCAGGAACACACGTTCCGGCAGGATTCTTTTTTTGTGCCTCATATTTATGTCAGGCGGTTCTATCCAGGATGAATAGAACCCGCCTTTATTATTTGTCTTCAGCCACCAATTGTATCTCCTTGGGTATCTTTACGTACTTGCCGTTTACTACGATTTTCCATACACTGCCCTCTTTGTGCTTGAAGGTATATTTCCCCTCACCGTTGTAGATCAGGTCGCCTACGAAATCCTCACTGCCGAAATCATTCACAACAGAGAGGCGGGCTTTGGTGCCGGAAAGGATTTCCGCATCGGTCACCAACCATAGGCGGGTGTCGCGCTTGGCGCCAAAATAACCAGGCAGTTCACCGAAAATATCTTGATTGGGTACCATCAGACTGCCGTATAGGTCCAGTTCCATGTACACTTGGTAGGTGTCGTTGTATAGGTGACATTTGAAAGGCGTTTCCTGAGCCGAAATAGTCAGGGCAATTGCCAAAAACAGAAAGGAAAAAAGAGCTTTTTTCATAGATTTGTACATACTTTTTACAAAGATACGATTTTGATACTCAAAACCTTGCACATTTTTTCAAAAACTTATTAGGCTCGTTGGTTTTTTTGTTTTTTTTAAGTAACTTTGCAGCCGAATTTATTAGTTATATGGGAAAAAAGATGTTGTTTCCCGACTATATTTTTGAGTCGAGTTGGGAAGTTTGCAATAAGGTCGGTGGTATCTACACCGTATTATCTACTAGGGCAAAGACACTTCAAGACAAAATGCCGGACCACATCATTTTTATCGGTCCGGATTGTTGGAAAGATAAGCCGTGCCCTTTCTTTATAGAGGAGCCTGCGCTTCTTGCCGACTGGAAACAGAATATGGCCAAGAAGGAAGTCTTTGTGAAGATTGGGCGTTGGGACGTTCCCGGCAAGCCTATCGCCATCCTGGTAGATTTTGAACCCTTCTACAAGCACAAAAACGATATTTATGCCCGTCTCTGGGAACTTTATCAGGTAGACAGCCTCCATGCCTACGGCGATTATGACGAGGCATCCATGTTCTCCTATGCCGCTGGCTTGGTGGTGGAGTATTTCTATAAGGAGCTGCTCAGCCCCGAGGACAAGGTGGTGTATCATGGCAATGAGTGGATGACGGGTCTTGGACTGCTCTACATCCAGCACCGCCTGCCCCAGATTGCTACCGTTTTCACCACGCATGCCACCAGTATCGGTCGCAGCATAGCAGGCAACAACAAACCTCTATACGACTATCTCTTCGCCTACAACGGTGATCAGATGGCGGGTGAACTGAACATGCAGAGCAAGCATTCCATTGAAAAACAGACTGCGAAAAATGTTGACTGTTTTACCACAGTAAGCGACATTACAGCCAATGAATGCAAAGAGTTGCTCGACAAGGAGGTCGATGTGGTGCTGCCCAATGGATTTGAGGACAATTTCGTGCCGGCAGGTGCCAAATTCACTACCAAGCGGCGTCAAGCCCGGAAGAAACTTCTCCACATGGCCAACTGCCTGATGGGCACTGAGCTCGACGATGATACACTCATCATTTCAACCAGCGGACGCTACGAGTTCCGCAACAAGGGCGTAGACGTGTATATCGAGGCTATGAACCGCCTGCTCAGAGACAAGGAATTGAAAAAGACGGTGCTGGCCTTCATCGAGGTGCCCGGTTGGGTGGGCGAGCCCCGCAAAGACCTGGTGGAGCGCATGGAAAGTGGTAAAACTTTTGACACTCCGCTCGAAGTACCCCTCATCTCGCACTGGCTCCACAACATGAGCCACGACAATGTGCTCAGCATGCTCAAATATCTGAATATGTGGAACAGAAAGGAAGACAAGGTGAAACTCATCTTCCTGCCCTGTTATCTCACCGGCGATGACGGTGTGCTCAATTCCACCTATTACGACATCGTGCTTGGAAACGACCTCTGCATCTATCCTTCCTATTATGAACCCTGGGGATACACTCCGCTCGAGGCGGTGGCCTTCAAGGTGCCTTGCATCACTACCGACTTGGCCGGATTCGGCCTGTGGGCACAGAAAGAGGGTGTTTCTGAGATAGAGCAGGGTGTGAAGGTGATACACCGTACCGACTACAACTACTCGGAGGTGGCCGACAGCATAAAGGATACGGTGGCCGCCTTCTCGCAATTCTCGAAACAGCAGGTGCAGAAAGCGCGCAACAATGCCGGCGCCCTGTCGAAGAAGGCGCTTTGGCAGCACTTCATACAATATTATTATCAAGCATACGACATCGCGCTCTGCAAGGCCGAATGCCGTAAGAAACAGGAATCATAATTATTCACAATCTATAAGAAAATGAAAATCAAAGCTGACTATGCAAACGCTCCGCAGTGGAAAGAGCTTGCAGTGAGATCTAAGCTGCCTGAGCAGCTCAAGTGCCTTGATGAGCTCGCACATAACATGTGGTGGGCTTGGAACTATGAGGCAAGAGACCTCTGGAGAAGTCTGGATGAAGAACTTTATGAGGAAGTGGGCCACAATCCCGTTCAACTCCTCGAACGACTGAGCTATGACCGCAAGCAGGAGCTTGAGGCCGACAAGAAGATAATGAAAAATGTGAAGGAGGTATATGCCAAATTCCGTGCCTATATGGATGTGAAACCCGATGCCAGCCGTCCCTCCGTGGCTTATTTCAGCATGGAGTACGGTCTGAACCAGGTGCTCAAAATCTATTCGGGCGGTCTCGGCATGCTGGCCGGCGACTATCTGAAAGAGGCTTCCGACAGCAATGTCAATATGTGTGCCGTAGGCTTCCTCTACAGATTCGGCTATTTCAAGCAGAGCCTCAGCATGGACGGCTCGCAGATTGCCAACTACGAGGCACAGAACTTCAACTCGCTCCCCATCGAGCGCCAGCTTGATGCCGACGGCAATCCCCTTGTGGTAGATGTGCCCTACATGAACTACCAGGTGCATGCTTATGTGTGGCGTGTCAACGTGGGACGTATACCTCTCTACCTGCTCGATACCGACAATGAGATGAACTCTGAGTTCGACAAGCCCATCACCCACTCGCTCTACGGTGGCGACTGGGAGAACCGCCTGAAGCAGGAAATCCTGCTGGGTATCGGTGGTATGCTCACCCTGAAGAAACTGGGCATCAAGAAGCAGATCTATCACTGCAATGAGGGACATGCTGCCCTGTGCAACCTGCAGCGCCTTTGCGACTATGTGCGCGAGGGTATGTCGTTCAACCAGGCCATGGAGCTGGTGAGAGCATCTTCGCTCTATACCGTTCATACGCCTGTGCCTGCCGGTCATGACTATTTCGACGAGCAGCTCTTCGGCAAATATATGGGTGGCTATCCCGCCATGCTCGGTATCACCTGGGATGAGTTTATCGGTATGGGCCGCCAGAATCCCGAAGACCACAACGAGCGCTTCTGCATGTCGATCTTCGCCTGCAACACCTGCCAGGAAGTGAATGGTGTGAGCAAGCTGCACGGATGGGTGAGCCAAAAGATGTTCGCCCCCATCTGGAACGGATACTATCCTGAGGAGAACCATGTGGGCTATGTGACCAACGGTGTGCACTTCCCCAGCTGGGCCGCCACAGAGTGGAGAAAGCTCTATGCAAAATATTTTGATGCCAAATTCATGGGCGACCAGAGCAACGAGCAGATATGGCATGCCATCTACAACGTGCCCGATGCCGAAATCTGGGAGACCCGCATGGCGCTGAAGAAAAAACTCGTCGACTATATCCGCGACAAGTTCCGTGAGACATGGCTCAAGAACCAGGGCGATCCCTCGAGAGTGGTGTCCCTGCTGCAGAAGATCAATCCCAATGCACTGATGATTGGTTTCTGCCGCCGCTTCGCCACCTACAAGCGCGCGCACCTGCTCTTCACCGACCTGGAGCGCCTCTCCAAGATTGTGAACGACCCGCAGCATCCCGTACAGTTCATCTTCTCCGGCAAGGCTCACCCCGCCGACGGTGCCGGACAGGGCCTCATCAAGCGCATCTTTGAGATCAGCCAGCGTCCTGAGTTCCTGGGCAAGATTATCTTCCTCGAGGACTACGACTTCCGTCTGGCCCGCCGACTCGTGTCGGGTGTCGATATCTGGATGAACACGCCTACCCGTCCGCTCGAGGCTTCCGGTACCTCCGGTGAGAAAGCTGAGATGAACGGTGTGGTGAACCTCTCCGTGCTCGACGGATGGTGGCTCGAGGGCTATCGTGAGGGTGCCGGTTGGGCACTCACCGAGAAGCGCACATACCAGAACCAGGCTTATCAGGACCAGCTTGACGCTGCCACCATCTATAGCCTGCTGGAGAATGAGATCATACCGCTCTACTATGACAAGAACGAGCAGGGATTCAGCAACGGCTGGGTGCAGGTGATCAAGAACTCCATCGCCAAGATTGCTCCTCACTACACCATGAAGCGTCAGCTCGACGACTACTACAGCAAGTTCTACAATAAGTTGGCCGCACGCAGCGAGAAGTTACATGCCGACAATAACCAGATGGCCAAGGAGATAGCTCTGTGGAAAGAGACCGTGGCCGAGCGCTGGGACGCCATTAAGGTGGTGTCGAAGGAAAGCAACCTCAATGAGGCCGGAGCTGAGACGGGTACCGAGTTCAAGGTGAAGTTCGTCATCGATGAGCAGGGACTTGACAATGCTGTAGGTCTGGAGTTCGTCTCCGTGATGACCGACGAGAAGGGCGAGGACCGTATCTATAAGGTTTATCCCTTCGACCTGGTGGCCAAGGAGGGTAATCTCTATACCTTCGAGTGCCGCATCAAACCTGCCAAGGCCGGTTCGTTCAAGACCGCTGTGCGCATGTATCCGAAGAACGACCTCCTTCCGCACCGTCAGGACTTCTGCTATGTGAAGTGGCTCTTCTAAGGAATTCTGCAGTCTGCTGTAATGTGCAGACTTGAGATATAAAGTTCAGCCCCTCTTCCGGTCATCGGGAGAGGGGCTGAATGGTTGTTGATGTGACTGGAAACAGCTGTTGTTCGTCAAGCTATTCGGGAAGGCCGAAATCCGCCTGGCTCTCCATATCGTCCATATCGCTGTCGAACGTGCCCATTTCGTCGAAACCGCTCAACGTATCGTCTTCGCTGTCGGAGGCCATCAGGTGGTTGAGCAGATTTCTTATCTCCTCACGCTCGCGCATGGCCTTGGGCAACTTTGCAATGAGCCGAAGTCGGTCTGTATGGTGCATGGAGCCGTCGAGGAGGAGGAAATAGCCCAGCTCGTTGTCTATGTTCTCTTCGGTCACCCTGCAGAGGCAGCGGTTCAGACCTTCTGCTTGCCGCGTCATCTTCGACAGCAGGCTGGCCTTTTCTTCCTCGCTGCGTCCCTCGGCGTAGTATTGTGAGAGAAGTCGGTCCATATGGCCGCTGTAATAGGCCACCGAGTCGGTGAGTTGCTGCCAGCGGTCGTTGATGCGGGTGCCGGAGACATGGGTGTTGCCGGGAACGGGTGAAAGCTTTACCCGGATGGTTCCGGGCTCCAGAAACAGAAGGGCGCTCGTCTCCTCGTCGTGGGCCCGGTAGATGATGCACTGGCGTATGGAGTCGACACGGCCTTTCAGTTCGAATTCTCCCTTCCTTACCACCATGGTGTCGAAGGGAAGTCCCGTCTCAAAGTCCATAGTAGCAAAGAGGGTGTCGCCTTCGTCGATACCCTCTGTAGTGCCTTTTATCTTGTAGCTGCTGCCGCGGCAAGCCGTCAGCAACAGGCCTGCCAGAAAGAGGCAGGCCCAGTTGTTTCTTGTCATGTATGATGGGTTAGATAAGATACTGCGAGCTGATGCTCTCATTGGCGCGCACGCGGCGGATGGTCTCGGCAAACATGCCGGCCACGGAAAGCTGCTTCACTTTCTTCGACCCCTTGTCGTAGGGTATGGAGTCGGTGAACACAATCTCCTCCAGTGCCGAGGCGTCAACGCGCTCAGTGGCGGGACCGCTCATCACACAGTGCGAGGCACAGGCCCTCACGCTCTTGGCACCGGCGGCCTTCATGATATCGGCAGCCTTGGTGATGGTGCCGGCGGTATCGACCATGTCGTCGACCACTACCACGTTCTTGCCTTCCACCTCACCTATAATCTGCATGGAGGCCACCTCGTTCGGACGAACGCGGGTCTTGTTGCAGAGCACCAGCGGACAGCCCAGATACTTGGCGAAGGTGTTGGCGCGCTTGGAACCGCCTACATCGGGCGAGGCGATGACCATGTCTTCCAACTGCAGGCTCTGCAGGTAGGGCAGGATAACCCCCGAGGCGTAGAGATGGTCCACCGGCACATCGAAGAAGCCCTGAATCTGGTCGGCATGCAGGTCCATGGTGATGACACGGTTCACACCGGCCACACTGAGCAGGTCGGCCACCAACTTGGCACCGATGCTCACACGCGGCTTGTCCTTGCGGTCCTGGCGGGCCCATCCGAAATAAGGAATCACGGCGATGATGCTGTGGGCGGAGGCACGTTTGGCTGCGTCAATCATCAGAAGGAGCTCCATCAGGTTGTCGGAGTTGGGAAATGTGCTCTGCACAAGAAACACATCGCGCCCTCTGACAGAATCCTCGTAGGAAACGGCAAACTCACCGTCGGAGAAGTGGGTAATCTGGAGGTTGCCCAGCGGACAGCCAAGGTTCTCGCAGATTTTCTCTGCCAGGTATCTTGATTTTGTACCTGAGAACACTTTGAAGGGTCTGTTTTCAATCATTGTTTATTGTCAAGTTAATGGATGTGAAGGGTCATTCAATCATGGAACGCAGTTTGCTGAAATAGGCGATGATGGCCTTGTAGTCGCATTCCTGGTGGATGTTGAAGCGGTCCCAGAGGTCATTGCCTATCACCACACCGCCGAAGCCCAGGTCGCGGGCCATCTGCACATTGTCGAGCGTCATGCCGCCGTAGGCATACACATACTTGTCTATCAACCCGTTTCGGGCTGCCAGACTCAGTGCTTTGGTGTCGGGCTGCTCATTGCCCCACATTTGGAAACTGGTATGTAGAAACACATAGCGGCATTTCTTCTTGGCCTGCCGTATGTCGTCGGACAGTGTGCAGGTACGGCTTATCTTGCCCTTGTAGCCGTCGGGCTTTTCCTGGGCCATGTCGTCAAGATGGATGCCGCCGAGCTTGAACTCGTCTTTCAGATAGAAATGGTCGTGAACGGTGATTCTGCGGTGATAGTCTTCGGGAAGCAGGGAGAGCAGCCGCTCGGCATAAATGGGTGACTCGCCGGGCTTATAGAGGTGCAAATCGTCCATTCCCTCCTCGAAGAGGGCTTCAAGTATTTTGTCTTCTTCTACAAAATACCGTGGCTGTGTCAGGATAACGAGCTTCATTGAATGTTCAATACACCCCGACTGTCGGGTCCGAAGACACACACACTGGGTGATTCCGATGCAAAAATAGAAAATTTATAGCAGACAGCCAATTTTTGATAGGACAAAAACACTGTCCAAGGAAAAAAATGGTTCAGCCCGGCTCTTTCACGGCTGTGCCTGCTGACTGCCGCTGTCGGTTTGCGATGGGGCATTCTTGAGCCTTTGGGGCAGCTTGATGGCGTCTTTCTGCGCTGTGACATAGGGGAAGAACTTCAGTACGAGAGGAATGATGAGCAGGTAGGCTGCCATGAGGATGGCGAGTGAAAGGATGGCCGTCCACTCCGGTGAGAGTCCCAACCGTTTCACAATTCCCACCAGCTCTATCTGTATGGGGTGGTGGGTCAGGAGAATGATGATGGAGTAGTGGCCCCAATAGGGCACAATGGGCATGCTCTTGATCTTCTTGGCCAGCAGAATGATGGCCATCAGGCCGGCCGCACCGCAGGTGTAGAGGAAAAACGGATTGAAGGGGTACTTGTTGTCGATATACCGCACGCGTCCGTGGGTGAAGTAGATGGTGTAGGCCGCCAGCAGCACGATGACTATCCACAAGTACTTGTCGAAGCGGTTGGGCAGGAGCAGGTTGGTGTATTTGCGCATCAGGAATCCCATGCAGAAGAAGGGCAGTGCGGTGAGGGCCGTGTCGAGATAGGCATACACATGGCGCGTGCGGGGCAGCCCCATGTAGTAGCCCCAGATGCCCAAGGCCAGGCATACTGTCACGATAAACAGAATGCGGCCGCGAGGCAGTTTCTGACTCACATAGTAGATACCGTAGAAGTAGAGATTCATGATGAAGAGGCACCACAGAAACCATACAGGGCCGTTCTCGATGTGCTTGTAGGTCCATACGCCCCACACGCCGTCCCAGCCCCGCATCAGACCGGCATAGCGCTCGCCGATGTCGGTATAGTAGTAGAGTAGGGCCGGTATGGCCAGCGACACGGTGATGTAGAAAAACAGAAAGGGTATGAGCAGCTTGTTGGTCTTGCGGATAAGGAAACCAAGAAAATTCTCATAAGGCTTGAAAAAGAGTCCTGAGAGAAAGAAGTAGAGGGGCATTCGGCATGCCATGGTGTACTGGTCGATGAGGAAATGGGTCTTCGTGGTGTATTGCAGATGATGAAACACCACCAGCAGTATGCAAAACCCCTTGGCCAGGTCTATAAACTCTATCCGGCTCTTCTTCTCCTGCTGAGGAGGGCCCGGAGGTGTGTGGACGGTCGACGGCATGCGCAGTAAATGTGTTGTATGCTGCAAAATTAGGAAAAATCCACCACATCTACAAGTTTTTGACCGCACCCGGGGGCTTTTTCTCAAAAAATATTGTAAGTTTGCAGCATATGAGCAAACCGGTATATATATTAGAGGAATCGCGCCTGCGCGCGAACCTTGAATTAATAAGCGATGTGGCCCGCCAGACTGGTGCTGAAATCATCCTCGCCTTCAAGGCCTATGCCCTGTGGAAGACCTTCCCCATCTTCCGTGAGTATATCCATTCCACAACAGCCAGCTCGCTCAGCGAGGCGCTGCTGGCCTATGAGGAGTTCGGCGCCAGCCCGCACACCTACTCGCCGGCCTATACCGACGACGAGATAGACCGTATAGCCGAGGTGTCGAGTCATCTCACCTTCAATTCTCTGTCGCAGTATGAGCGCTATCATGAAAGGGTCCGCCGCACCAACGGCAACCTGCTGTTGGGGCTCAGGGTGAATCCGCGCTACTCGGAGGTGGGCACCGACCTGTACAATCCCTGCTCTCCGGGCACACGCTTCGGCGTGACGGCCGACAAGTTGCCAGCCGTCTTGCCGCCCGACATCACCGGTTTTCACTGCCATTGCCACTGTGAGAGCGGCAGTGATGTGTTCGAACGCACACTCGCCCATATCGAAGGGCAGTTCGCTCCCTGGTTCTCCCAACTGCAGTGGATCAACTTTGGCGGCGGCCATCTCATGACGCGGGCCGACTATGATGTGCAGCGGCTTGTGAGGCTTCTGCATGACTTCGGCCGCCGATATCCCCATCTGAAGATGATTCTTGAGCCGGGGAGTGCTTTCGGCTGGCAGACCGGCTTCCTGCTCTCGCATGTGGTGGATGTGGTGGAGGACAGTGGCATAAAGACGGCCATCCTGGATGTGAGCTTTACCTGCCATATGCCCGACTGCCTCGAAATGCCCTATCATCCGCAGGTGCGCGGGGCTGTAACCGTAGAAGACCCCGAAAACCTTGCCGATGCAGGGGGATATGCTTACCGACTGGGCGGAAACAGTTGCCTCTCGGGCGATTTCATGGGCTACTGGGTGTTCGACCATCCCCTGCAGGTGGGCGAGGAAATAGTGTTTGAGGACATGCTCCACTATACCACCGTGAAGACCCATCTCTTCAACGGCATCACCCATCCCTCGATAGCCTTGCTGCATACCGACGGCACACTGGAGATGCTCCGCGAGTATGGTTATGCCGACTATAAAAGCAGGATGGACTGAAGCAGATGCATGGATGATCGCTGCAAAATACCTTTTTTTGAAAAAAATGAGGTCAAAAGTTTGTGGGTTCAGAAAAAAGCATTATCTTTGCACCGCATTTAGAGAAATGCACCTGAAAAGGGTAATGCGGAAATAGCTCAGTTGGTAGAGCACGACCTTGCCAAGGTCGGGGTCGCGGGTTCGAGTCCCGTTTTCCGCTCACATTTTGAATAAATAGTTGAGACGTGATCTCAAACGCCCAGGTGGCGGAATTGGTAGACGCGCACGTTTCAGGTGCGTGTGCCGCAAGGCGTGCAGGTTCGAGTCCTGTTCTGGGCACATTTATTCAAGGTGAATACATGTTGGGGAGGTGGCGGAATTGGTAGACGCGCTACTTTGAGGGGGTAGTGACGATTGTGTCGTGGGAGTTCGAGTCTCCTCCTCCTCACCATGATTCTTATTGTTTTTATTGTTGCGGAAATAGCTCAGTTGGTAGAGCACGACCTTGCCAAGGTCGGGGTCGCGGGTTCGAGTCCCGTTTTCCGCTCTTTTTTTGTATTTTGGAAAAACAATCAATGAACTTATACATTCGTTATTTTGACCGCGAGGCATTAGTGGCTAATGCCGATGAAGCTATCGATTTTTTGCGCGCTATACCCGAGATTGAAGTGGTGCCTTCGCTTGAGGCCGACATCCGCGACTATGTGGCAGGTGATGTGTTTTATCCCAAGCGTTATAAGGTGCGTCCGAGAGTGTATTTCATCATTATCAAGACTGAGGCAGCCACCATGCTCGACTTCAAGCAGAAGAAGGCATTGCGGTCGAACGTCATGCCGGGTGGTGAGCACCGCGAGGCCACGACTCCCGCACTCACCAAACTCAATGAGGAAAGACCGGGCTGGTATGAGGGAGCGCTCGACTTCAAAAGGGTGGTGCTGGTACCTGCCACCGGCAAGCATGAGTATCGCGACACGCATTTTGTGGCACAGGTGAAAGCCTTGTCGGGCATCGACTGCTACAACCGCATCGTAGACCATCTGCGCGACCGTGTCGACAGCCGCAGCCAGTTCCCCTCGGCCAAAGGCAAAAATTTCAAGTTCAAGTTTTTGGGCGACTGGAAATAATCCGTCGTCAACCATTAAAAACACACGATTGTTGTTATGAACAAAGTAATGCTTATAGGCAATGTGGGCAAGGATGAGCCCAAGGTGAAATACTATGACCGCGACCAGGCTTATGCCACCTTCTCGCTGGCCACCACCGAGCGTGGATATACTTTGGCCAACGGCACGAAAGTGCCCGACCGCACCGAGTGGCACACCATTGTGATGTGGGACCGGCTGGCCAAGTATGCCGAGCGCTATATACACAGCGGCGACAAACTGTATATCGAGGGCCGCATACGCTACCGCACCTATGACGACCAGCAGGGCCGCCGCCGTTATGTCACTGAGATACAGGCCGACACGCTTGAGATGCTGGTGCCGAAGAATCCGCGTCAGGAAGAACGCCGGGAGGAAAAACCGTCGAACCAGGAGGAAGCTCCTTTCTGAAATTTTCAACTAAATCGGAAAGGAATCTGTTTTGGACTGGTTTGCCTCTCTTGCCTCCACGCTCAGCGAAGTGCATTTCATCGCACCCACGCTGAGCGTATATATTGCTATCCTTCTGGTGATTGTGCTGCTCTGTGTCTCCGGATTCGCTAGCAGTTCGGAGATCGCATTCTTCAGTTTGTCGCCCACCGACCTCAATGAGCTGGACCCTGACCACCGTGTGGCCGACTCGCGCATTGAGCAGCTCCGTGCCGACAGCGAGCGCACGCTGGCCACCATCCTCATCACCAACAATCTTGTGAACGTGACCATCATCATGCTCACCAACTACGTGTTTGCCAATGTCGTCGACTTCGGCAGGGCGGCATGGTTGCAGTTCCTGTGTGTCACGGTGTTGCTCACCTTTGTGCTGTTGCTCTTCGGCGAGATTATCCCCAAGGTCTATGCCCGGCAGAACACGCTGAGGTACTGCCGCTGGGCCTCGGGCGGCATCATGTTCGCACGCCGGCTGTTCTGGCCGCTGGAGAATGTGCTCATGAGCAGCGGCTCGCTGGCCGAAAGGTTCATGCACAAGGAGAACCGCATATTGAGCGTCGACGACCTGGAACAGGCGCTGGAGCTTACCGACAAGAGCGAGATAAAGGAGGAGCAGAGCATGCTGCAGGGCATCATCCGCTTCGGCGATGAAACAGCCAAGGAGGTGATGACCCCCCGGCAGGATATCGTCGATATCGACATCAGCAGCACTTTCAACGAGGTGCTCAGCGCAATCGTGGAGAACAACTACAGCCGCATGCCGGTGTTTCAGGGCAATACCGACAATATACGGGGTGTGCTCTATATCAAGGACTTGCTGCCGCATCTGGAGAAGGGTGCCAATTTCCGTTGGCAGTCGCTCATCCGCCCGCCTTATTTTGTGCCCGAGACCAAGAAGATAGACGACCTGCTGCGCGAGTTTCAGGAGAACAAGGTGCACATGGCCATTGTGGTGGATGAGTTTGGCGGCACCAGCGGCCTTATCACGCTGGAGGATATCCTGGAGGAAATAGTGGGCGAGATAAACGATGAGTACGACGAGGAGGAGAAGATGTATTCGCGGCTGGCTCCCAATGTGTATGTCTTCGAGGGAAAGACGCTGCTATCCGACTTCTGCCGTATCCTCTCGGTCGATGCCGACGAGTTTGCCGATGTGGAAGGCGACGCCGACTCACTGGCCGGACTGTTGCTGGAAATAAAGGGCGACTTCCTGAAAGTTCACGAGACGCTTACCTACGGCGCCTACACCTTCGAGGTGCTGGAGATTGACGGCCGCCGCATCTCCAAAATCAAGGTGGTGGTGGCTGCTCAGGGCGAGAACCGCACGTAGCAGCGGTCGTCGAACGAAAGATTGCCTTCCATTACCGCCTTGGTGGCTTTGTATCTGCCTGTCATCAAGGGGTCTTCTTCTATAATGCGTTGCAGCTCGCGCTCACTCTCGCCGAGGGTGGGCATGAGGTGCGGATAGCCGTCGGTGGCCAGCACAATCTCGTGGGCACCGTGGGCGCGAATCACTCTTACATGCTCCAAGGCTATCTCTGTGCCGTCGACCACCGAAAAAGTCTTGTTCTGTCCTTTACACGACTCGATGATGGCGCCAATAATGGCATCGCGGCCCTTGTCGTGCCGCCGCAGACTCTCTACCGTCTCTGTGCCCTCCGCCAGCAGTCGGTGTATCACCCCGGCGCGGCGGGTGGCATTGGGTTCCTCGGCGGGCTTCGGATTCTCATAGAGGACCCCGTCGACCATACACTGGCAGTCGCCTATCATCCATACCTCTTCCTTCCTCCTGCTGTAGACTGCCACGCTGGCCGTGAGTCTGCATTCGGGATGACTGCCCACCATATCGGGTGTGATGCCGTATTCGCGGTAGGCTTGGGCGATGGCGTCGGTGAGGTGGCGGCAGAAGGTGGGGCAGTCGGCATCGGGCTGAGCGCATGTTATGGCATCGCACAGCAGAAGCATGGCCAGGCGCCCGTTCCGCATGTCGCGGCGGGCCTGCCAGGGACTCTTGCTGGTGCTGCCGTCGATGACGGCTATGAAGTCATGGGTTGCCACGGCCCCGTCTTCGCATGTTTCGGGGCTGTGCTTGCCGGTGGTTGCTGTCTCTATCAGTGTCATGGGCCTTGTTCTTGGTGGGACGGTATGGCTTCGGTGCGGTCTTGCTGTCTTTCGTAGGCTGTCCGGGCCTGCTGTTGCCGTAGCTGGGAGGAGGTGTGCCGCCAAAGAGCTGGCGGGCCAGTTCGGGATGCCCGAGTCGGTGCAGGTACTGCTCGATGGAGCGGCGCTGCTCCGGTTTGTACCAGAAGAAGAACTGCCTTTGGGCCAGTTTCTCTTCGGTGGTCTTGGCCGACTGCACCGGCTGCAGTGTATAGGGGTCATAGCCGGTATACCAGGTCTCGGTGCTGATGGTCATGGGGGTGGGGGTGAAGTCCTGCACCTGTTCCAGCTGGAAGTCGAGTCGCTTGGTGATGATGGCCAGCCGGGCCATGTCGAGGGCGGTGCAGCCGGGATGGCTGCTGATGAAATAGGGTATGATTTGCTGGCGCAGATTGCCCTCGCGGTTTATCTTGTCGAACACTTCCTTGAAGCGCTCGAAGAGCGTGAAACTGGGTTTGCGCATCAGATGGAGCACGGCATCGCTGGTGTGTTCGGGCGCCACTTTGAGTCTGCCGCTCACGTGGTGTTCTATCAGCTCGCGGGTGTAGGCGCGGGCTGCGGCATCGGTGTGGGCGTCGCCGCTCTCATGCAGCAGCAGGTCGTAGCGCACGCCGCTGCCTATAAAACTCTTCTTGATGCCGGGCAGACTGTCTACGGCATGGTATATCTCCAGCAGCTTGCTGTGGTCGGTGTCGAGGTTGGGGCAGATACGGGGATGGATGCACGAGGGGCGCTTGCACTTCATGCAGAGTTGCTTGTTCTTGCCGCCCATGCTGTACATGTTGGCCGAGGGACCTCCCAGGTCGCTCAGATAGCCTTTGAAGTCGGGGTCGTCCATCACCTGCCGCACCTCGCGCAGTATGCTCTCCTTGCTCCTGCTCACGATAAACTTGCCCTGGTGGGCGCTGATGGTGCAGAAGGCGCATCCGCCGAAGCATCCCCGGTGGATGTTGACGGAGTGCTTAATCATGTCGAAGGCAGGTATGCGCTTGCCCTTGTATTTGGGGTGGGGCAGGCGGGTGTAGGGATACTCGTAGGTGGCGTCGAGTTCCTGGGTGGTCATGGGCGGGTAGGGGGGATTCACCACCGTGGCGGTGTCGCCCGTGAGCTGTATCAGCCGGTGGGCGTGCCACCGGTTCGACTCTTCCTCTATATGACGGTAGTTGTCGGCTTCGGCCTTCGGGTTGCGAAGACATTCCTCATGGCTGTGCAGGAGGATGTCGCCGTCGGGCTCACCGGGGGGAATGTTGTCTTTATGGGTGAGATACACAGTCTGCGGAAGGGCGTGTATACGGTCAAGACCGGCGCCCTGGCCGATGAGGGCGCACAACTCAACGATGGCTTTCTCGCCCATGCCGTAGACGATGAGGTCGGCACCGGCATCGTGCAGGAGCGAGGGCCGCAGGCGGTCTTGCCAGTAGTCGTAGTGGGTGAGCCGGCGCATGGAGGCCTCGATGCCGCCCAGCACCACAGGCACATCGGGATACAGCTGCTTTAGTATCCGGGTGTAGACGATGGTGGGATATTCCGGCCGGCAGTCGTGCCGCCCGTCAGGACTGTAGGCATCTTCTGACCGCAGACGCTTGTTGGCCGTGTATTTGTTCACCATAGAGTCCATGCACCCCGGCGAGATGCCGAAGAAGAGGCGTGGCTTGCCCAGCTTGCGGAAGTCGCGGTAGTCGCCGTGCCAGTCGGGCTGCGGCACGATGGCCACTTTCCATCCTGCCGCCTCTATCGCTCTTCCGATGACGGCGGCTCCAAACGCCGGATGGTCTACATAGGCGTCGCCGGAGAAGAGGATCACGTCGAGCTGTGACCATCCTCTCAGTTCCACCTCCTTCTTGGTGGTGGGGAGCCAGTCGCTGAGGCGGTGTTCGGCCATGGTCAGGGCTCGCTTTCGGTTGCGGGCTCTTCGGCGGGCTTGTGTTCCTGGTAGAGGGCTATCAGGTTGGCCAGCCCCAGCGCTTTCATATCGGAGTGGTAGAGCACATCGAGGCACAGGTCGAGCAGGTCTTTGTCGTTGCCGCTTTCGGTGCTCAGTATGGAGCGCACGTTGAACCGGAGTTTGTCGAGCACGCTTTCATCGACGATACCGTTGCTGTCGACGAGATGCTCCAGCAGGTTGTATTTGGCCAGTGTGGCCAGATGGTGGTCGGTGACCTCTATCTTTCGGGTTCCCTTGCTGTTGGCTGTTATTTGGTAGGTCATATTCAGATGTTTTTGGGTTATTTCAGCAGATAGTTGAGAATGCCTCTCATCACAGCATTGCGGTCGGCCTCCCGGCAGATGCACTCGAAGGGGAAACCGATGGTGAACGTGCGGCAGTCGCGTCCGCTGTAGGCAACGGCTGCGCTTCGGCCGTCGGCGTATTGCAGGGCGCAGATGCTTTGAGCCGTGTGCTGCAGCACGTCGGGAGCCACGGCGGCATAGTGCTGCTCATTGAGGGTGCGGTAGGTGTCGAAGTTCATGCCCATGCCGCTCACGGTGCTGTTTTGCGTGCCACGTGCGCTCCCGCCGTAGGAGAGGCGCAGCACATCGTTGAGGAAGCGTCGCTCGGTGGTCGAGGTCATGTCGCTTCCTATGTAGGCACCGCTCGTCATGAGGCGGCCGCCCTTCTTGAGGTAAGCTTCCAAGTGCTGGCGCATCATGGCCGAGAAGGTCTTGTAGATGACGAGCGAGTGGCCGTCGTCTTTCTCGAGACCCAGCATGAGGTCCACGCAGTCGGCCTGGCTCAGTTTGGTGCGTCCCGACTCAACAGCCTCGCTGGAGGCGCTGATGATATTGTACTTGCCGGCCGAGTGGATGGCGGCGGCATGGATGCGCACCTGGTCGAAGTCGTTGCCGGCGATGAAACGGCCGGTAAGCTCGTCGGAGCAGAATCCAAGGGCATTCTCTCCCTCACGTCCGCGCAGGTTGTTGTCGAACACTTTCTGACGTCCTGCCCATCCCGGCATGGGGCCGTAGGTGACGCCGATGTCGTCGTCGAGGTCGAATCCTTTACGGTCGCCGGTATCGATGATGGAGGGCGAGGAGAGCCGGTGGAAACCGTTCACCACCATGACGGTGCTGGTGGCATGGGGCTGGTAGGCAGCCGAGAGCACCTCGGTGGGGAAACTCTCGCCGCCGTCGTTGGCGGCCGTCACCTTGAAGTGGTAGAGAAGTCCGGGCTGCAGGTCGATGGCGCACTGGTTGGTCTTGATTACGATGCCGTTGTCGAAACCGCCGTTGCCCACTGCCGTGTAGAGCACGTAGCGGGTGGGGATGGAGGTGGCCTCCTGCGGGTCGAGCACGGGGTTCCAGCTCAGTTTTACCCTTCCTTTCGATGTCATCTCCATCCTGAAGTTGTTGGGCGCCAGGGGCTGCACGGTGAAGGGTATGTCGTGCATGTCGCTCACAAACCGCAGAATAGTCTTGTAGACCGACCGTGCCAGGGTGAACCTGAAGTTGGGGTCGAAACCGTATTTCAGGTCGCCGAAGTTCTGGTGCGACATGGTCTCGAGTATGGCCGAGGGCACAGAGGGCAGACGGGTCTCACTGTAATTGCGGTCGTAGAGGGTGCGTTTGGTCCACTTGTGGAATTTGGTCTGCAAGTCGCGGTAGGCACCGTCGAGCAGGGCTGTGGCAAAGAAGCGCGACACGTCTCTGGTCACTCCGCTGTTGAGCCGGCCGCCGTTGTGGTCGGTGGTGCAGATGGAGAGCGAGCCTACCAGCTCGTTGCCGCCGGTCTTGTCCCATCCGGCGTCGCTGTGTATGGAGAGCTGCAGTTCCAGCGGCACGCGCTTGCCCTGCGCATTGGGCACGAAGGGACTGCCTCCGGCGAGCCATGTGGCGAAGTAGGAGCGTGAGTTGAGGTCGTCGCGGTAGTCGTCCTTGCCTTTGAAGGGACTGTACACGGAGTCGGGCGCTCCGGCCCACTGTGCATAGTAGCGGGTGCCCTCGAGGGTGCGCGGCATTCCGCTGCTGGAGCCGCCGCGCGTCACATTGCCCATACCGCCGCCTATCCTCACGGCGTCGGCGGTCACGCAGCCGCCGCTGCGGCTGTAGTTGGTGAGCACCACACAGTTGGCTGTGCTGCATCCCTCGTCGAAGTCGAAGGTGCCCAGATACACCCATGTGTTGCCGCCCATGCGCTGGTTGACGTGGAACACGGTGCGCTGCCCTTTGTGGTAGACAGAGTATTCGGCGTCGTCGACAGAGTTCTGCAGGGTGGTGTAGCTCACGTAGACGGCATGGCGGCCTGCTTTCTGGAAGCGGGGCTGGTAGAGAATGCTGCCGGCTTTCTTGGCCGATGAGGTGGCCTGCGACATGCGTGCCGTACCGGCGCGGAATGGATTCTCTCCGGCCGCATAGGTGCCTGTATGGTAGGCGAATCCCGTGCCGGGAGCCGGTTGCCATCCGTTGCTCTCCTTATACCACTCGGGGTGCAGGGCGTCGTCGTTGTCGATGATGTACTCGGCTTTCTGCCAGTCGCGTTCTCTCGACGACCACACAATAGCGCCTGCATTCTCGAGCATGGGAATGAGGTAGGGGATGACGATGGTCTGGGTGAAGAGGTCTTCGGTGGTGCAGAAGAGGTTGGGGCGCTGCCATTTCCACCTGCCCTTGCTGATGTCGTAGTAGCGGCCGTGGCTGGCTGAGATAGCCAGGTGGCGGCCCTGCAGGCCATGACGCGGCTGGAGCGGTTTCGACACGTTGGTCACCCAGGGATTGCCGTCGTAGTCTATCCGTCCCCAGCTCATCCGGTTGTCGTCCTGGTCTTTGAGCCGGTTGGGTATCATCTCCTCAAGGGACATGCCGTTGGTCACCACCCGCAACTTGTAGTCGTCGAAGGCGCCGGGCACGCATTTCTTCACTTTCTTGTAGATATGGCTCACCGTCTCGCGGGTGAACTGCTGACGGGCGAACCGGTCGTCGGCGGTGATGGTCAGTGTCTGGCTCATGTCGTCGGTCTTGCATGAGATGAGCCGGCTGTTGAGCCTCACGCCCTCGACGGGTGTCTTGTAATCCTCGAAAAAGTCTTGCAGTTTTCTCTGAAGACGGTTGTAGTCGTTGGCATCCTGGGCCCACACCGCTGTGGCGAAAACGGCCAGGAGCCAGCCCAAAAACATTCTTTTTACCATTAGTTGGTTTCTCCGATAGTAAAGTTCTCGGGGTGTTTCCCCTTGAATCCTATGTAGTATTGCTTTATTTCCCTCATTTGTTCTTCCACATTGCCGTCGGGCACCACCGTCTTGGTGCATCTTATCAGCTTGCGTTCATAGTCTACCGCATAGAGCAGGATGGGGATGCCTGCGCCAAGCGCTATATAGTAGAACCCCTTTTTCCAGTTGGGGTTGCGTGAGCGGGTTCCCTCGGGCGTGACGGTGAGCCTGAACGAACTGGCCTCTCTGGCGGCAGCTGCCAGGTTCTCGGTCATGCTGGTGTGCTTGGACCTGTACACCGGTATTCCGCCCAGCCTCTTGAAAAGCGGACCGAGCGGCCAGAAGAACCACTCTTTCTTCATGAGAAAGTTGATTCTCCACCCCTCGGCTCCGGCATAGAGCTGTCCCAGCACGAAGTCCCAGTTGCTTGTATGGGGCGCCAGGCAGATGATGTACTTGCTGGGGTGCTCCTCGGTCACTTCCTTGGTCCACCCCCCGCGTTTGTACAAAATCCATCTGCAAAATTGTCTCCACATATCCGTATCTTACTGCTTTGGTTTAGTGAGATAGCCCATCTGGTCGATAATCTCGGATATTCTCTCGGCAAAGTCATGCGCCAGCTTGTCGTAGAATTTCTTCTGGCTCATGCCGGGCTCGGGGTGGGATATGCGGCTGACGAAGTCGTTGCGCGTTACGATGATCGACGTGAGCAGCGACTCTACATTCTCCTCATGCACACCGCCCTCGTAGAGCGATATGGCAATGCATTCTGCAAACACATCATCGCAAATGGTCTGGATGGTTCGCTTTAAGTCTCTTTTGTTTGGCATGTCAAAAAATGGGTTTGTATTGTATTGGGCAGACGGGTGTGCATATGAAAGCACTTGGGTCCGCGCGACCTCGCTTTGCATGGCATACCGTCTACAAGGCAAAGATAAGAAAAAAAAATGGAATGGCATCAAGGTAATGAAAAAAAATGTTTCATTATTTTGTTTTTTGAGCCTTTTCTTTCCATATATCAGAATTAATGAGTATTTTTGCATAGTTTTTCGAAACACTGTTTTTATTTAATTCATAGGTACTATTTTTATGGAAAAAAGCTTATTGCAACAGGCAAGAGCCGCTTATCAGCCCAAGCTGCCGAAGGCTCTCCAAGGTGCAGTCGAGGTAAAAGAAGGCGCTCCCACGCAGAGCGTTGACAATCAGGACGAAATCAAAGCCCTGTTCCCCCATACCTACGGTATGCCGCTCGTAGAGTTTGTAGAAGGTAAGGAAAATGTTTCACGCAAGATGAATGTGGGCGTGATTCTCAGCGGCGGACAGGCCCCCGGCGGCCACAATGTGATCTGCGGACTTTTCGACGCCGTGAAGCGTCTTGACCCCGAAAACCGCGTCTATGGCTTCATCCTGGGCCCCGGCGGACTGGTGGACCACAACTATATGGAGCTTACTCCCGAACTGATAGACGAATACCGCAACACCGGCGGTTTCGACATGATAGGAAGCGGCCGCACCAAGCTGGAGCAGGAAAGCCAGTTTGAGAAGGGTCTCGAGATTATACGCGAGCTCGACATCAAGGCCATCGTCATCATCGGCGGCGACGACTCCAACACCAACGCCTGTGTGCTGGCCGAGTATTATGCTGCCAAGAACTGCGGCGTGCAGGTGATAGGCTGCCCCAAGACCATCGACGGCGACCTGAAGAACGACCAGATAGAGACGAGCTTCGGCTTCGACACGGCCACCAAGACCTATGCCGAGCTGATAGGCAATATTGAGCGCGACTGCAACTCGGCCCGCAAGTACTGGCACTTCATCAAACTGATGGGCCGTTCGGCCAGCCATATCGCCCTGGAGTGCGCCCTGCAGTGCCAGCCCAACATCTGCATCGTGTCGGAAGAGGTGGAGGCCAAGGACCAGACCCTCAACGATGTGGTGGAGCAGATTTGCAATGCCGTGGCCTGCCGTGCCGAGAAGGGCGACAACTTCGGCGTGGTGCTCATCCCCGAGGGACTCATTGAGTTTATTCCCGCCATCGGCCGGCTCATCGACGAGCTCAACGACCTGCTCGCCATGCACGGTGCCGAGTACAAAGACCTGGATGCCGACGCACAGCGCGCCTATATCCTGAGTCACCTCACTCCCGAGAACGCCGCCACCTTCGAGACACTGCCCGAGGCAGTGGCCCATCAGCTTTCGCTCGACCGCGACCCCCACGGCAATGTGCAGGTGTCGCTCATCGAGACCGAGAAACTGCTCTCCGAGATGTGCGAGGCCAAACTGGAGAAATGGGCCCAGGAAGGCCGCTACAAAGGCAAGTTCGCCGCTCTGCATCATTTCTTCGGCTATGAGGGCCGCTGCGCCACTCCGTCGAACTTCGACGCCGACTACTGCTATGCTCTCGGCGTGAGCGCCGCACAGCTGATAGCCAACGGCAAGACCGGCTATATGGCCATTGTGAAGAACACCACTGCTCCCACCTCGGAGTGGAAGGCCGGCGGTGTGCCCATCACGATGATGATGAACATAGAGCGCCGCAACGGCAAGAACAAGCCTGTGATAAGAAAGGCGCTTGTGGAGCTGGAGGGCAAGCCCTTCAAAGAGTTTGCCGCCCACCGCGACGTATGGGCCAAGGAAACCTGCTACGTCTATCCGGGCCCCATCCAGTATTGGGGACCTTCGGAGGTGTGCGACACCACCACCAAGACACTGGCTCTTGAGCATGAGTAATCTCTGATATCAGTCAATAAGGCCGAATCCGCATGCCATGAACCTGGCGTGGGGATTCGGTCTTTTTCATAAACAAGTGAAATATGGCCCACAGGTCTGCCCCGAACGAGAAACATGCCGGAAAGGCTCCTCTGCTCCAGCGTATGGGGCACTGGATGCGGCGCCGGCCGGCTTCGCTGTGGTGGACACTGTGCCTCCTGGCCCTCTCCGTCTATGTGTGGCTCTTCTACACCTTCTTCGTGAGTCCTTTCGGATTCAGGTGGAAGGCTCTCTACGGCGACCCGCACTATCCCGAGGGCTACGACATACACGGCATAGACATCAGCCACTATCAGGGAAAGATAGACTGGGACAAACTGCGCAACGCCATGGTGACCCGAAGTCCGCTCCGCTTTGTCATGATGAAAGCCACCGAGGGGGCCAGCATCGTCGACGAGCGCTTTGAGGAGAATTTCTACCAGAGCCGCGAGCATGGCTTCATACGCGGTGCCTATCACTTCTGGAGCAACCAGTCGTCGGCCCGCGACCAGGCCTATTTCTTTCTCGACAAGGTGAAACTCGAGGTGGGCGACCTGCCTCCGGTGCTGGATGTGGAATCGCACCCCGACGGCGTGTCGACGGAGGATTTCCAGCGCGATATCCTCACTTGGCTTCACATCGTGGAAGACCGCTATCATGTGAAGCCCATTCTTTATACCTATTACAATTTTAAGGAGAAGTATCTCAGCGACGAGCGCTTCGACGACTATCCCTACTGGATAGCCCACTACTATGTGAGCAAGGTGCAGTATCAGGGAAAGTGGAAATTCTGGCAGCACACCGATGCCGGCGCACTGCCGGGCATCGACGGCTATGTAGACCTCGACATCTACAACGGCAGCTACTACGACCTGGAACAGCTCACCATCCAGGCCGGACACGACGAATTCTCGGCAGGCGAGATCTACGACTCGCTGGAGGTGGAAAACACGAGCGACGACCAGTCGCCGTCGGACGAGGTGGTGATAACCGACAGTCCCAATCCCTGAGCGCAGGCGATGAGCTGGCCGGCATCGCTTTCGTAGAAACCGCTGATGATGAGCAAGCTTTCGGAGGCCATCACCTCGCGCAGCTCCGGCATGTCGTTGAGCAGGATGTTGCGGTTGATGTTGGCCACCACCACGTCGAACAGCCCGTCTACATGGGAGAGCACCTTGATGTCGCCGGTGAGCGCCTCCAGATTGTCCACATGGTTGAGACGGGCATTGTGGCGCGTGTTCTCCACACTCCACTCGTCGATATCATAGCCCACTACCTCGGCAGCGCCCGCCTTGGCGGCCACGATGCCCAGAATGCCCGTGCCGCAGCCGCAGTCGAGCACCCGCTTGCCCCTCAGGTCATTGTTCAGCAGCGCCCTCACCATCATCCGGGTGGTGGCGTGGCATCCCGTGCCGAAAGCCATCTTGGCATCTATCACCACATCCATGGCGCCGGCCAGCGCCGGGGTGGGGTGCAGGGTGTCGTGTATCACGCACCTGCCGTCTATGTCGATGGGTTCGAAACCGTTGTTCTCCCAGTCGGCGTTCCAGTCTTTGTCTTCCACATCGTGCAGCGTGTAGCTCACGCTCACACCCTCGATGGGAAACTGGCTGAGCGCCTCGTCGAGCGCCTCCTTGTCGAAAAGGGCCTCCTGCACATAGCCCACCAGGGTGTCGCCCTCGGTCTCGAACGATTCGAAACCGGCCTCGCCGGCCATTGCGGCCACCAGCTCGTAGGTTGTGTGCATGTCTATGCCTGTGCTGTCGTCAATCTTGGCAACGAAAATGGCAGATTGGTATTTCATTTCCGCTATTGTTAAAAAATCACTGCAAAATTATAAAAAATAGGGAAAAACCTACCATGTATTAGGGTTTTTCCTTAATTTTGCAAGAAATGCAGTATTATTTTTGCACTGTGAAAGAATGAACAAACATTTTAATACTTTACTGTCATGAGAAGATATCTTTTACTTTTATTGGTTTTGGGGGGCGTGTCTCTGTCTGTGATGGCGCAGGACGATATGTACTTCACTCCGTCTAAGCAGAAGAAGCAGGCCGCTGTGGAGACCCCCATAAAGGGCCTCGACATGAGTGCCGACGAGTATAACCGCCGTGGGCGCAGTTCCTATGAAAAGATAGGCACCGACAGCCTGGGCAACGACATCATCGAGTTTCAGGCAGGCGACGGTGTCTATCCAGAGATGGACACACTCTATGCAAGCTCCAAGCTCGACAAGTTTTATGACGATGAGGACGACTTCTACTACTCACGCCGTATGGGGCTCTACGACGGCTTCTACGGTTGGTACGACCCGTTCTTCTACCCCTATCACGGATGGAGCCGCTGGTACTATCCCTATGCCGGCTACTATCCCTGGTACAGCGGATGGTATGGCAGCTGGTATTGGGACTGGTACGACCCCTGGTTCTACACCGGCTGGTACGGCTATCCCTATTATTGGGGCTATTGGGGATGGGGCTATCCCTACTATGGCTACGGTTACAGCTACGGCCACGGACATGGCGGCTACGCCCACCACGACCGCGGACTGACACCGCGCGGACAGGGCACTGTGTCGCACGGCAGAGGCTACACCACCGCACAGCACGGCACCTTCGGAGGCTCGGCCGTGAGAGGTCGCAGCACGGGCAGTAGCGGTACCTACGCCAACCGCAGAACAGGCTCCAACGGCACCTTCGGCGGCTCGCGCAGCAGCTCGACCTCGTCGTCGCGCAGCAGCAGCTGGACACCCTCGCGCTCATCCTCAAGCTCCAGCGGATCCTTCGGCGGCGGTAGCCGCTCAGGTGGTGGCTCGTTCGGTGGCGGCGGCAGTCGCTCGGGTGGCGGATTCAGCGGTGGCGGTCATTCCTCTGGCGGCGGCAGCCGTTCGGGAGGCTTCGGCGGCCGCAGATAGGCTACGCTTAGATGCCCTATTTTAGAAAAAGAAAACTGTCTATTTTACATAACTCATTAAAGACTATACAGCAATGAAAGCAAGATACATCGTTTGGGCGCTGATGATGCCCGCATTCCTCACTGTCTCAGCACAGGAAACCTACGAGAACGCCAAGATTGTGGCCGAAGACCTCAACGGCACGGCGCGCTATGTGGGTATGGGCGGCGCCCTCGACGCGCTGGGGGCCGACCTCTCCACCATCGGGTCGAATCCTGCCGGTATCGGACTCTTCCGCCACAGCACCGCCAGCCTCTCCATGGGCATGGTGTCGCAGGCCGACGCCATGGACTACAGCCGCGGCGACAAGACGCACGCCAGCTTCGACCAGATAGGATTCGTCTATTCACGCCCGTCAAGCAGCGACTCTTATATCAACTTTGCGTTCAACTACCACAAGAGCCGTAACTTCAGCTACATCCTCTCGGCCGACGACCGGCTGCAAAATGCCTCGCAGAACAAGCTGTCCTATGAGAAGCTGCGCAACGGACTGCTCTATCCCATCAGCGAGGAGGGTACGGTAGACAAGGACCACTGGTATGCTTCGTGCAACCAGCTCGACGATATCTACATACGCAACCTCAATGAGGCTCAAGACGGCTCGTTCTATTACTATCCCGCCACGCAGTATATCTTCGACCGCGCTCATGAGGGCTATGTGGGTGAGTATGATTTCAATATCAGCGGCAATATCCACGACCAGGTGTATCTCGGTCTGACAGTGGGACTGCACGATGTGCACTACAAGCACTACTCCGACTACACTGAGATGATGGAATCCAACCCTGAAGGCATCGACCAGCTCAACGTCTACGACGAGCGCCGTATCACCGGCGTGGGAGCCGACGTGAAACTGGGTGTCATCGTGCGCCCCGTGCAGGATTCTCCCTTCCGTATCGGACTCTCCGTGGCCACACCTACCATGTACGACCTCACCACCCGCAACTACACCGAGGTGAGCGACGGCAACCATACCGTGTACAACAGCGAGCGCTATGACTATGAGGTGTATACCCCCTGGAAGTTTGGCCTGAGCCTTGGCCATACCTTCGGCACCACACTGGCCCTGGGCGCCAGCTACGAGTTTGCCGACTATGCTCATGTGGACCAGCGCTATAAGACCGATGACCGCGACTACTATTATTACTCGTACGAGTCGTCGGAGAGCGACAAGGAGATGAACCGCCACACCAAGAACACCCTGAAGGGCGTGTCGACCCTCAAGGTGGGTGCCGAGCTGAAGCCCTACCCCGAACTGGCCGTGCGTCTGGGCTACAACTATGTGTCGCCCATGTACCGCACCGACGGTTTCAAGGATGGTACCATCGAGGCCGACGGCTCTCTCTTCGCTTCTGCCACCGACTACACCAACTGGAAGTCGACCAACCGCATCACCTGCGGCTTGGGCTACATGCTGGGCAAGGTGAACCTGGATCTTACCTACCAGTACTCCGCCACCGACGGCGAGTTCTCGCCCTTTATGAACTATGTTGACAATGCTGATACATCGGAGAACAACGTGGCTAATGCCGTGAATGTGAGCAACAAACGCCATCAGCTGCTTTTCACTATCGGCTATCACTTCTGAAATGCAAAAAAAGTATAATATTCTGTATTTTATGAGGCCAATTTTTGGCTGAAACAAGAATATGGAGTATATTTGTGCACTCTTTAATCCCATGGACTCCGTGTGAGGAGCGTAAGAAGGGTTTAATTTGAGCAATAAAATGATTAGTTTTTTTAGTGGTTAATTTAGTTTTAGTAAGTATGATTAGGGGATTTGTCGTGAGACAAGTCCCCTTTTGTTTGGCTCGCCAGTCAAGAAACGCCGTGCTCCGCATACCGCTCCTTTCATGCCCTGACGGACCGGCGCCAAAAAAGACAGGCTCCATCATGGGATTGCCAGGATGGAGCCTGCCGGCTCAATAGGGGAGGGGGTGCAGCCTCCTAATTGTCATATTCGTCGGAAATCTCCTCAGCCTCGAGGCTCAGGTCTTCCGGGTTGGTGTCGTAAGTGGTGCGGTAGCTCTCCTCGGTGAGCATATCCTCATCGTAGGTGTCTTCCTCATCGGGATCGTTGTAGTGGTCCTCAATCTCCACGTCTTCCTCGTCCTTCTCTTCTTTCTCCTCATCGTTGAACAGACGGCGGGGCTTTTCTGCTTCAGGCTTGGCCTTGGCGAAAATGGCCTCCACCCAGGAGCCTTTGCTTATCTCGAGCACCTCAAA
>CACYUZ010000046.1:0-35816 GCA_902777645.1 uncultured Prevotellaceae bacterium
AGGTAAAAGAAATGCGAACCTTTTCTGCAAAAGTAGCCTTTATTCACTGGACACATCAGAATTTGGTTCGCATTTTTGGAATGTTCGCATTTAATGCTTATATTTGCCATGCCATTGATGATTTTACTTGTTTTGAATTGCAGCACTAAGATAAGTGAAAAATCTGAATAAAAATGTTTAACTAAAGTGCTGCGGAATTTAGGTTTTCCTATATTTGCCCGTGACATGTGCATAACTAAAACGTAATAAGCTTATGAGAAACAATATGAAAGCATATCTGCTGTTATTGCTTGCTTTTGCCATGAAGATGACTTCTTGGGCGCAGGACAACATGCAGCCAACAGTCGTTGATGGCAGGATTTGGAATGTTGTTAGCATTCATCCGGCAGAACCACCAGAGTCTGATTCCATACCACCGGGCTATTACCAAGACATCAAGGGGCGCTGGGGTATAGGATACCCTCATTCCTATATGCTGAGGGGTGACACCATCATGAGTGGAGTGGCATATAAGAAATTATATCTTGATGACAGGTTTGTCAGTGGCCTGCGTGAAGAGGATGGCCGCGTTTACGAATGCTATGAGGATGGTCTTCCAGAATTGATGGCATTTGACTTCAACCTCCAACCAGGTGACATATTCAAGGATGAAGTCGACGAAATGTATAAGATGGAGGTGAAACTGGTGAGGACGCACAACTTTTCCGGGAAGAACCGCCGATGCATGGACATGTGGATTGCTGATGAAGGACAGGGAATCAACGACGGTTTGGTGGATTATTGGATTGAGGGAATTGGCTGTATGAACGGCCCTCACTTTCCGTTTTGGTGGGGTGCAAGCTCAGGAAGCCTATTGCTGTCTTGCTATGATGGAGACGAATGCATCTTCACTATTGAGGATTTGAAGCAATTCAACAACAACCCATCGTCATGTCCCGATGACAACCATCCCCATGCCATCGACCTCGGATTGCCTTCCGGCACAAAATGGGCATGCTGTAACGTTGGGGCGAGCACCCCAGAGGGTTACGGTGGCTACTATGCTTGGGGTGAGACGGAGGAGAAATCCACTTACGACTGGAGCACCTACATCCATTGCGACGGGTCGGCTGGCACCTGCCACGACCTCGGCAGCGATATCGCCGGGACGCAATACGATGTGGCTCATGTGAAATGGGGCGGCTCCTGGGTGGTGCCATCTTTTGACCAAATCACTGAACTGGTCAACAACTGTACCTATACGTGGATTTCAATAAATGGTGTCAGGGGTGAATACTTTACCAGTCCGAGCGGAGGATCATTATTCTTGCCTGCGGCGGGCATCCGTTTGAATGACGACCTCCACGACGCTAGTTGGGCCGGTTCCTATTTGTCTTCCACGCAGAATCCGACGTTCTCGGACGTTGCCTACCGCCTAACCTTCTCTCTACTCTTTATGTACTGGGGCACCAGCGCCTACCGTGACAACGGTCAAAGCGTTCGCCCGGTCATAAGTGGAACCAATAACATCAATCTTCTTGAATCGTCTTCAGAAAAAGCCAGCCAAGCCATCTACAACATCTACGGCATCAAGGTGGCTGACAATGCCACCAAAATGAGCGCCCTACCTCCTGGCATCTACATTGTCAACGGCAAAAAAATCGTGATTAAGTGAGAGGCGGCTCAAACTTGTTTGAGGTCTTCCGAGCGTGAACTATTTGGAGCAATGCTCAAAATCGTATTAATATGACGATTGATAATTCCTGGTGCCGCCACTCCTACGCCACCAACCTGCGCGACGCAGGCGTATCTACGGAATACATCTCCACGATGATGGGGCATACCATGACCTCAGGCAGTGCCACAACCCTCAACTACCTTTCACGCTACAACATGGCTACCATGGTGACCAATAACTCCAAACTGCTCTCCACCAAGGACAAGAGCCAGAAGAAAACAGAATTAGTGGAACGACTGATGGAGATGGATCAAGAGCAATTGGAGGCCATGATAAAGCTGAAGGAGGTACTATTCAAATAGAAGAGGAGGTTTTTCTTATTGTTACTTTTAACCACTAACTTTGTAAATAAAAACAAATTATGGAACAGAACAAAATTATCATATATCAAACCGAGGACGGACAGACACAGATTGATGTCCGCATGGAGAATGAGACCGTATGGCTGACGCAAGCCCAGATGGCGGGACTGTTTCAGACAGACCGCACATCGATAGTGCGCCATATCAACAACATATATAAGGTTGAGGAATTAGACCGCGAGTCAACCTGTGCAAAAATTGCACAAGTTCAAATGGAGGGAAGCAGGAAGGTGAACATCAATCATCCTGACGTGGCTGAACCAATTATGCAAGTGCTCTTGATGGAACATCATTCTTTGTGCTACTTTTCTTGTTTCCACGGAAAACCAGCACCGAAATAACTATAGCGGTTGTTGTCTGGTACAACGATCTGCTCAACAACAATTTCCGGGTCTATCATGATAACTTTCAGTGTATGCTTACCTGGGGTGGTTTTAAAAGACGCATCGAGCCAACGTAGATTATCAAACACTTCGTCACGGCGTAGAAGTTGTCGGTCGTTAACATTACCACTTAGCGAAAGGCTGCTGCGTTTGGGCAATGGCTTTAGGACTTTCGACACGGAAAGGTTTTGCTGAGTGTATTCCGAGAAAGTGTCGACCAGTCCACGTCGGGCATCAATCACCTGCATCGGCTCATTGTCGAGTTGCAGACCTATGCGCAAGCCACGTGAAGGTAGGAGGTCCTGAGTAGGAAGAATGCCTATGGCCACATGGCCTTCCTCCGTCAGTTCAACTTCATATTCAAGAACAGGGCCACGTCCGTTCTCATCAGATGACATCATCACATCCTTGGCTCCCATACAGCCCTGACCGCGACCCAGGTCGGGCAAAAAAATCCAACCATCGTCCTTGTGGGTGTACTGCCATGCAGGGATGGAATATTCCTTTGTTTCTTTTGGAACGCTCAAGTCGTGCATCACCCTAAATCTGAGGGTCATGGGATGGTAGTTCTTGTCTGGGATGGACCATTTGGTATAGCCAATATGATTGTCAAGCATCATGCCGTTCCACTTGCCACCAGCCAACCCCTTATTGTAGTAGTCCGTCAGTCGTTGGTCTTTCTCCATCAGGTGATTGACGGCAAGGCTGTCGCCCATGGTGGCGGCGTTGTATATCTGTGACACACCGGCACTGGCCACAGCAGGATAATACACCAGTTGATAGAAGGCATCCTGCGCTTCCACTGGCATTTGCTCCTTCAGTGCCTCGCAACGCACCACAAGCGACTGCCACAAGTCGTTAAGATGGAGCATCTCCTCGCAGTTGAAGAGACCTGGCACCTGCACCTCCGGCTTGCGCCAGAGATTGTATTTCGAATACTTGGCGATGATGTCGGCACATTCTTTTGCATATGTCTCCCCGAAGATGCTGCGGGTGAAACCTTCCAGCCACGTCTGTTCGTCACCCGGTTGTACGGCATCTGGATTCCAAGCATAATGCATAATGAAATCGATGGGGACTTCCTTGGGCTTCAGGTCGCCCACGTTGATAATCCAGATGCGGTCTATCCCGGACTTATAAGCAAGGTTCAGTTGCTCGCGGAGTTTTGGGATGGTGGTGGTGTTCACCCACCGGTCGTTCCATGGCCCTCCGTTCATGTCGATGTGGTAATAGAGTCCGAGACCGCCCTTGCGCTTTCGCTCAAAGTCACGTCCCTTGCGGCGAATGTAGCCCCAGTTGTTGTCACAGAGCAGCAACGTCACGTCGTCGGGCACGGTGAATCCCGCATCGTAGTAACGCTGCACCTCGGTAAAGATGGCCCACAACTGAGGTACGGCATCGGCACGTCCATAGATGTCCTTGATGATCTTGCGCTGTCCTTCAATCACCTTGCCGAGCGTTTTTATGTTTTCTGCATCATCGCCTTTTCCCATCGCCACGTCACCGTCACCCCGCATACCTATGGTGACGAGATTGTCGTAGGCTTTGTTGCGTTCCATGCCCTCGCGGAAGAACTTGTCGATGCGTTCCTTGTTCGAAGCATAGTCCCATGGACCTACGGCATCCTTCCTGTGAAGATACTCCTGATGCGACCGCATCATGGGTTCATGGTGCGAGGTTCCCATCACGATACCCATCTCATCGGCCAACTGTGGACAATCGGGGTCATCCTCATTGAAAGCAGTCGCCCACATGGCAGGCCAGAAATAGTTGGCTTTCAGACGCAGCAGCAGTTCAAAGATATGCTCGTATGCCTTGGCATTGACTCCGCCGAAATGGTTGGTGCACCATGTTCCGAATGAGGGCCATTCGTCATTGATGAAGATGCCGCGGTATTTCACCTTTGGCGAAGGCTGTACGATGCGGCCTCCGTCATAATACACTTCGTCTTGATGCCTGATGGGTGCATCGGCCATCCAATACCAGGGCGACACGCCTATCCGTTTGGATATTTCGTAGATTCCATAGATGGTGCCCCGCTTGTCACTTCCGGCGATGACCAGTTTGCCATCGACAATGTCTATCAAATATGATTCCCATTGGCCTTTTACCTGTCTTACGTCAATCTTCTTTTGTCTCATCAGATTGTCGATAACCCGACTTTTGCCGATGGTGCCAACAAGAATGGAAGACTGGAGGTTCTTGCGCTCGTGAGGCAGCAAGCCTGCGGAGTTGGGTGTTTGTAGGTCCACTTGTGAGGCGACACCTGTTACCTTGCGGACATCATCGCCCAGGTCACGGGCGGCCCTGATAACACCTTTCCAGTCATCAGCATCCACAATGATGGAGGCAGTCTTACCCTCGCACGCGATGCAGAATTTCTCCGTCTGCGCCATTGCCGATCCTATCGTTATTGTCACGAGGATGACAGCCAATAGTCTGTTTCTATTCATTGATTGTAAAATGATGTGTCGCAATTTATCTGCAAAGGTACAAAAAAAATGGCTGTCTGTAGTTGAAAATATAATCCAAGAATAGGACAATTTTATGATAATGGCAGGTGAAGCGCAATTTTATCCTTGTTGCCATTAACGAATCAGAGTATTTTTGTATTTTGGTGCTGGTCTTGCCGCTGAGTGTGTTCAGAGGTGGTGCCTGCTTGATTGGCTCAACCATTTGCCTACTCAACAAGAACGATGCCACCGTTGGGCTGTATGGTGACCTTGGCGCGACCCTGCTTGTCAACCTTCAGCGAGGTTTTGGTGGGCCGGCCTTGCTTGTCGTCCACCAGACAATTCAGTTTCTTGCCAGCCAGCATGGGCAGTGCGAGCGTCAACTTCAGCGGCTCTTTCAGAGCGTTCAGACCGCCGATGTACCACTGGTCGCCGTGACGGCGTGCCAGCACCACATACTTGCCTGGGTAACCGTCTATAAAGCGAGTCTCATCCCATGTCGATGGCAGTCCGCGGAGGAAATCGAGTTCAAACTGCGGTACCTCTGTGAGGTTGTTAGGACAAAGGGCGGCACACTGTATGTAACTCTGGTTGGTGATGCCCGATGCCAGTTCGAAGATGTCGGTGGTCTTACGCGTGTGACGACTCTTGTTGTCGCGGCTCAGGTGGCGGTTCAGGATGACGCCGCCCCAGTCCATCGTGGCCACTGCATTGCGGCAGAAGGGGTGCATGCAGAGATCGAAGGCCTCGCGCTCGGCATCAGGTTCGGTGAAATAGACATTCTCGCTGGCCATCACGGCCTCGCTCGACACATAGTTGGGGTACATGCGTTCCCAGCCACGCGGAAGGGTGCAGCCGTGGAAGATGACCTGCAGACCATAGCGGTTGGCATCGCTGAGGATGTCCTCGTAGAGCCCAATCGTCTCCTGCTTATCACCGCCGAAGAAGTCCACCTTGATGCCCTTCACGCCGATGCTCTTCAGCCACTTCATCTCCCGCTCACGGGCGATGGCCGTGTTCATGCAGTTGCGCGGTGTCTGTGGCGCATCGTTCCAGAAGCCATTGCTGCTATACCACAGTAGTAGGTCAACACCCTTCTGGTTGGCGTAGTGAACGAGTTCGGGCATGCGGTCACGTCCTATCTGCGTGTCCCACCAGTTGTCCACAAGGCAGTATTCAAATCCCAGTGTGGCGGCGAGGTCGATGAACTGCACCTGGTCGTCCCAGTTGACCGACTCGTCCTGCCAGACCAGCCAACTCCACGTGTAGCGGCCGGGCTTGTAGTCGGTGCTCGCCTCGAAGCGCGGCTCCACAAGGTCGTAGGCCGTAGTCGATTCCACGAGTGTCTTCAGCGGCCCGACGGTGATGGTGCGCCACGGCGTGGTGAACGGCAACTGACAGCCGACGAAGGCCGAGCCGACCCCGCCGTTCTCCTGCTCGTCGGGGAAGGCGATGGTGTAGCCCTTGCCCGCCTCATAGTCGGAGAGGTGCGTACCGCAGTAGGCTCCTGTTGTGCCCGTTTCGCTGACGAGCACCCACGTGTCGCCTTGACGGAACAAGCAGGGGAATGAGTAGCCGTGGTCGAATTGCGACTTCGCCGTCATCGGTGCGTCGGGCGTATAGACCTCCTCATAACTCGGTCGGGCGTGCGCCCAAAGGATGCCTGGTGCTGCCATCGGACAAAGGTAGGTCGTGGTGCCCTCGGGGAAATTGAAACTGCTGGCCTCGCCGTATATCAGCGTCCGCTGCAGGTCGGGGTCACGCTCGGGATGCTCCACCGCAATGTTGTAGCGGAACGCCACATCGTCATCGGATACGCGAAACGTCACCTTCAACACCTGCTTCTTGTCATTTCTGAACATGGCTGTCAGTTCGTTGGCCTCATAGTCGCTGTGGCTGGCCTTGGTCTTCTGCATGTCGTAGTGCGTCGCCACCTTTGTCGTTTGTGTGTCGGCCAACGTCAGTCCCTGCGTCAGGTCGCCGATGCTCGTCCTCAGGCCCAGTGCCGACTCGCGGAGCACCGTCTTCCCGTTGAGTGTGACAGCATACGTAGCCCGGCCGTCGTTGTTGCTCACCGTCACCTCCAATGCGCCATTGGGCGACTTCACCGTGACATCCTTGGCCTGGCACAGGACTGTGGCCGCCAGCATCATAAAAAGAATGCTCTTTCTCATAGATATGATTATTCTGCAGGGTGATACATGAATGAATAGAAATCGGCTTGGGGCTTGGAGGACTCACTGCCAGACTGGCAGAAAAGGGCGAGGATGATGCCTGTGAATCCACCTGCCGTCTCGCTACTCAAATAACGGGTGTCGGCCACGCCTACCTCTGTGAAAGTCTTCCCGTCCTCGGAATAGGCAAAGCGATAGTGGTCGCGTGTGCCGGTAACGCGCAGGTAAGGCTTGCCGCCCTTTAAGGCAATCTCCTTTGCCACGTGGTGGATGCTGCTCAGCCAGTACTCCACAACGAGGGTGTTCCCACCATTGGCTTCACGGCGCAGGGAGATGTCGTAGTGGGAGAACATGTCCATGAACACGGTCAGTCCTGCCATGTCGCCTGCATTGCCCTCGGTGAGTTTCAGTTGCGTGGTGGCCTCAAAGCCGATATGCTGTTGGCGGCGTCCTACGAATGTGGGCAGGTCGGGACTGTTTAGCGTTGCTGATGTGCCGGTCAGACGCAGGGAATTCGAAGTCAGTTGATAGTTTTCCATCAACGGATTACGCAGATAAATCCATTCGAAGCCGAGCGACTGTTTGTTGCTGAAGCGGATGTCGCTGGAGAAATCCCTCTGCGGAGCGGGCTTGGCTGGCAAGTTGGCTGCCATGTCGAGGGCGATGGTACCATTGCCGTTCACCACGGGCCATGCGTTCGTGTCCCAGCGCACGGGAGCGAGATAGGTCTCGCGGCCTGTCAGGTGGTTCATGTTCGTCTGTGGACGGAACGCCAGGCAGACCATCCACCATGAACCGTCGGGGGCATCCACCAGGTCGGCATGTCCCGTCCCCTGGATGGGGCTGCTTTGTCCCAGTTGATTGCAGTGCGTCAGGATGGGGTTGGAGGGGTTGCCGATGTACGGACCGTCGATATTGGGCGAGCGGGCGATGGTAATCATGTGGGCATGCTCCGTGCCGCCCTCAGAGATGAGCAGGTAGTAGTAACCGTCCTTCTTGTAGATGTGAGGTCCCTCGGGATAACGTCCGCCAGTACCGTTCCAGATGCGGCGCGATGGCGACAATGTCTTTCCTGTCTTGGGGTTGATCTCACAGACCCAGATGCCGTCATCTGGGTTGCTCACCATGTAGCAGTGACCGTCCTCAAAGAAGAGCGACGGGTCGATGCCGCCCTGCTCCAACCACACGGGGTCGGACCATTCGCCACGCGGGTTGTCGGTATAGACGAGGAAGTTGCCGCCGTTGGTCGTATTGGTGGTAATCATATAGAACGTGCCGTCGTTGTAACGGATGGTGGGGGCGTAGATGCCACCCCATGAGAGGGTTCCTTTCAAGTTTACCTGGCTCTTGCGAGTAAGACAGTGTCCTATCTGTTCCCAGTTCACGAGGTCGCGGCTGTGCCACAGGGGTACGCCTGGGAAGTAGTCGAAAGAACTGTTCACCAGATAATAGTCGCTGTCCACACGGCAGATGCTAGGGTCGGGATAGAAACCGGGGATTACCGGATTGCGGTAGTGGTCGGTGGCATTAGCACCCCCGAATGAGAGTGCTAATGCAAAGGATATCAGAATCAGTTTCTTCATATATTCATGTTTTTGCTGCAAAGTTAAGCCTTTTTTCAATAAGTAGGTCATCGTATAACAGTTGATTCTCCACCATTTAATAGGCATTTGCCCTCAGAAGGGCATTCATCAGAAGCGGATAAGTGGGTTGGAAGGTGGTACGGCTGATGACTTCGTTCCAATAGAAAAGGGATATGTTGGCATGCTGTCGGCAGTAGGTCACCATGAACTCGGCATATTTGGCACGTTCTTCCTCGGCAATCTTGTCGTTGGCGGCAAACTCGCCGATGATGATGGGCACATGGTTGGTGTTGTAATAGTCTATCAAGATATCCAGTTCAGCTGCCAGTTCATTCTGGTAGGCCTCCGTCCATACTGGCAACTCTTCACCGTCTTTCAGTTCCTGTGTCATCTTGCAGAAAGCGGCAGGGTCATAGTTATGTACCTGCACCATGAGGTGTTCGGGAATCACGTCAGTTGGAATGACGAATGGGTCGAGCATCTCATGCGAGCCATTGGCAGCGTAGGTATTGACAATAAGGTTGCGGTGCTGGTTGTTCTCGCCAAGGCCACGGATGGTGTTGACGAAGGCCTGCGCCAGTTGATTGACAGCGATGAAGGCATCTCCTTTGGCATTCACCCATTGCTTGTTCTCGTCGAGAATCTCGTTGTAACTCTCAAACATCAGGTGGTCGCCATATTTCTCAAAGCGGGTGGCAATCTGCGTCCACAGGGCGACATACTTCTTACTGATTGACTCGATATTGTTCAGGTCGGCTGCCAGCCACTCCCCACCCGTGTCGTGGTGTACGTTGATGATGACGAAGAGTCCGGCATCCAGTCCGTATTTCACCACCTCCTCCACACGGTTCATCCATTTCTCGCTCACTTGGTTGTTCTCGTCCATGTGAGGGAACCATGTCACGGGTATGCGCACCGCATTGAAGCCGTTGGCCTTCACGGCATTGAACCAGTCGGCAGTGACCAGCGGGTTGCCCCAGCAGGTCTGAAACGTTTCGATAGGGTCGTCCGTCCAGTCAAACCATGTTCCATAAGCATCAAGAGTGTTGTATAAGTTCAGGCCTATCTTCATGGCGTTGCTGGCATCCTCGGCAGAAATCCATCCGCTGGGATCTATGTAGGCCGCCTTCTGCACCACGGTGATTTTGGAGGTCAGTCCGCTACCCGTCAGGATGATGTCGGCCGTGCGGTCCTGCCCCGTCGCGTTCTCTGCCACCGACACTTTCAGGTGAAGTGTCTTGCCCGTCATAGGCACTCCGGAATGGTTGGAGAGCGTGATCCAGTCGGCGTTGCAACTCAACTGCCAGTTGGTGTTGGCTTGTACATCCACCATTTGGAAACCCTGCCAGTTCATGAATGTCAGTTGACTGATGGCGGAGGTCGTGTCGTTGACAACGCAGAACTGCACCTTCGGATTGGTCACACTCTCGATGTCGTCGTCGCTGCATGCAGTTGCCGTCAGGATGGCGACAACTGCTAATAGCATGTATTTAAATGTCTTCATATGGCTTACTTGATTTGGTAAATACGGAAGTTGTCATAGACGATGGAGAACCAGATGCCGATTTCGTCGTAACTGTGGTAAATCTTGAAGTTGCCGTCGTCGCCGGGAGCAGAACCTACGAGGTCGCCATAGGTGCCCGTACCAAACTGTGTGAGCGGGATGGCCACACTCATCCACTCGCCAGCGGTTGTCTGACCTGTGATGCGGTCGGCTATGGCAATCTTGTCAACCTCAGCACCCATGAACGTAATCTTGCTGTAGCAGGTGGCAGAGGGTATCTCTGGCAGATAGACCTCGTAGCGCAGTTCAAGGTCGGAGAGCGGAGTGCTGGCATCGATGCCCTTGGGAGCCTGCTTGCCGTTGAATTGTACATTGTGGTCCCACCAGCCTGTGTAGTTCTCAAAGCCCAGCCAGTTGCCTGACACAGGCGAGACGGTGAACGTTGCAGCATCCCACCAACCGCCACGTGTGTCGGTACCCCAGTTCCAGTTCTGGTTGGTGCCGTTGCCGTCGAAGTCTTCCAATATCCAGTCGTAGCGATAGAAAGGCAGTTCGGCCACTCCGCCCAAGGTCTTGAGTCTGATGGTGCCGTTGGCTGCGGTCGAGGGCAATTTATCTGGCATGGTGAAGGTCACCTTGTCCATCTCTGCGCTTACGGTAACGGTGTTGATGTCGATGTCAATCTCACCACCGATATTGATGCTGGTCAGGTCGGCCAGGTATTTGCCGAAGAGGGTGATGGTCTGCCCTGGGATAGGCATGTCGGACGATATGTCGTAGAGCTCCGGTTTCATGGGCGACTTCGAGAATCCGCAGTAGGCTGTTCCAGAGAAGCATTCCATGACCATGATTCCGTTGGCAGGAATGACATTGGGCATCTTCACATACGCCACCGTGCAACTGTCGTTCACTTCCCATGAAGGGCAGTCGGCCAATTTCATGGTGTCGAGGCCTGCCACATAAATGGATTGGATTTCGTGGAACAACGAACCGTGCAGTTCCATGATTTGTCCAGGCTGTATCTCTGGTATTCCCTGTTCGTTCTCTACCATGTCGGCCTTGTAGAAATCGATGGAAGGCACGCCTGCAATGACGTGGAAAGCATATACTGCCGTGCCATGCGTCGTTTCCACTCGGATTTCCATAGGTAGCGTGTTGTCCTGGCCGTAAACAATCAGGTCCGACGGGATGGTCATGATGATATGCGTGTCGGTGTTGTAATTGGCGTTGAAGTAGCAGTCTTGGTTGTTGATATAGATGTTCAAGGCGTGGCCCAGATTGTGACCCTCTATGAGAATCATTTGTCCAAGCCTGCCCACCGTGAAGGCGGAGTCGGCCTTTTCGGGGTCGGTCAGACGAACTCGCTCAATGACGGGTTGTCCACCCTCATTGTCATCGTCGCTGCATGCTGTCAGAGTCAGGGTGGCACAGACAGCCATCAGCGACACCAGACATATTGGGATATATTTTGATATGTTCATCATACTGGTGGGTGTTATTCGTTAAAATTGTAATGTTCCGGTTCGCGCTTCAGATACGGGTTCTGAATGACGTCGGCCTCGGGATAGGGCAGGAAAATATTGTCATTGGTAATGGTGGGTGTGACGTCGGGCAACACCAGTTCTCCGAATTCGGTGCTGACGGTGTTCTCCCAACTGTTGTCGGGATTGTGGTAGAACGACAGTTCGTTCTTGTCCCCTACCCTCAGTTCGTTGTAGGTGCAGCCCCGATACTGGTTGTTCAGATAGTTGAGCATGTAGTTGGGCTTCCACTTGTACCACTCCAGCATGCTGTACCAGTTGAGGAACTCCATGCCGAACTCCACACGTCGCTCGCGGATGATGTCCTCAAAAGTGATGGATTTGGCCTCGTCGATGCCCGCACGTCGGCGCACTGCATTAAAGTACTGCAGACCCTCTCCTGTCAGCGAAGCATCGTTGCCCAAGCAGGCCTCGGCATAGATGAGATAAACATCGGCCAGACGGATGATATAGGTGTTCAGCGGCGAGCACATCATCGCCACATAGCCGTCGTTGTCATCATCGGGTCCGCCCACCACGCCTTTCTTGATGGGTGCAGCCGTTCCCTCATAGGTATAGCCGCCGTCGGCTTTGCAGATATAGTCATAATAGACACCATGTGTACAGAAGGATGCGTCTCGACGTGTCACCTCCCACTTGTAGGCACCGTTTGCACCCTTGTAACGATATTGCATGAGCATGTCGGGCGAGGCATTCAGCGCACTCCAGCACATCACGCCCCCCAGCATCTTGCTGTCGGCGCAGAGGTCAGAGATGGTGCAGTTGCAGACGTACCACTGCATGGTGGTCGATTTGTACCACTGGCAGGCCAACAACGACTCCTCGTTGTTGTTGTAACGGTATTTGAACAGGTTGTGATAATCGTCGAGCAGTTTGGCACCGCTGTTTTCTATCACGTCGAGAGCATACTTCTTGGCCTGTGCCAGATCCGCCTCGTCGCGCTGCGCCTTGTCCCAGCCCGAGCGTGCCAGATAGACCTTTGCCAGCATCGCCTTGGCACTCCAGCATGTGGCGCGGCCGTCAGCAAAGGGTTTGTCGGGCAGGTTTTCCGCTGCATACGTCAGGTCGTTGATGATGAACCTAAACACATCCTCCTCCGGGTTGCGGGGACGAACGGGATTGTCGACCACCTCCTGGTTGTGCTCAAACAACACCAGGGGTCCCCACACGTGCATGGCATAGAACAGCGCCACACCACGCATCAGGCGGGCTTCACCGATGGCTGTCGCCTTGGCTTCATTGGAGACATTGGCGGTTGATTTGGTCTCGATGTTGTCGATGGTTGCATTGGCCATGGTGACCACGGAGAAGAAGCCTGCCCAGATGTCGCTCAGGTATTCGTTAAGTGCCGTGACGGTGAACATGCCATATTCCGGCCAGTTATAGGGAGAGTAGGCATCGTTGGCTCTCAGGCTTCCGAGCAGCAACATGCCGCGGGTGTTATAGTCGAACCAGGCACGGTTGTAGAGTGGAGCCGTGGAGGCATACATGGCTTCGTCGGAATCGTAGAAGTTGTCCTCTACATATTCTCCCTCCGGTGTCTTGTCCAGGAAATCATCGCCACACGAGACGGCGGTCATCGCCAATAGCAGCGCCGTGGCAATAGTGATATATGGAAAGTGTTTCATTTGTTTGTCTGTTAAAGGATTATAAACTCAGATTGAGACCAAACGTAAAGATTCGCTGTGAGGGATAGCGGGCGTAGTCAACACCACGCAGCAGCACATTTTGGTTGTAGGAACCCACCTCGGGGTCATAACCATTGTACTTGGTGAACGTGTAGAGATTCTGCACATTGAAATAGACGCGCACGTTCTCGATGCCCACCTTCCGAAGCAACGTCTTCGGCAAAGTATAGCCGATGGCCAGGTTCTTGATGCGCACGTATGTGCCATCCTCTATGAAAATGTTGCTCATGCGGGCATTCTCATTGGCCGTTGCCTGGTCGATGCGGTAGGTGCTTGCCCCCGGGTTCGTCATCCGCATGTTGTCTAAAGTGCGCTCCCCATCGGGGTCTATCAAGTCGTATTTGGCAAAGTCGCACACCGACTTCAGCGTCACCCATCTGTTTGTCGGGTTCGACTGCTGCTGAGCCAGGTAGTTGAACACCTTGTTGCCCACCGAACCAGTGATGAAGAGATTGATGTCGAAGCCTTTCCAACGCCAGTTGTTGCTGATGCCGAAGGTGAACTTTGGCTCTGGGTTGCCGATGAAGGAACGGTCTTGCTCATCAATGACGCCGTCGTCGTTCAAGTCTTTGTAAATGTAGTCTCCATACCAGACGCCTGTGCCCTCATTCACTTCCTTCCCTTCAGGCAGTGCCACCATCATCTTGTCGCCATTGGCATCGAGCAGGTAGTCGCCGTTGATGTCCTTCTGGTAGAAATCGTCCTCCTTCTCAAACATTCCGATGACCTGATAGCCGTAGAACTGAGCCACAGGCTCGCCAACGGTGGTGTAGGTGTATGTCAGTCCGCCGATGTTGCCTTGCATGCCGGCGCTCTCTGTGTACAGGTGTGTCACCTTGTTGCGGTTCAGTGAGAAGGTGATGCCGGTGGTCCACTCGAATTTCTTGTTGGAGATGTTCACGGTGTTCAGCGTGAACTCGAATCCCTTGTTGCGCATGGCTCCGGAGTTCACCCAGGGAGAACTGATGACACCGCTGACATACGTGGGCAAGGCGGCTTGCATCAGCAGATTGTCGGTATTCTTCAGATAGGCGTCGAAGATGAATTCGATGCGGTTGTTCAGGAAGTTCAAATCCAAACCGATGTTCCAGGCCTTTGTCTGTTCCCACTTCAGTTTGCTGTTCGCAAAATTGTTGGGATAGAAGCCTGTGCCGTAGGCGGTAGGCACATTGGCCATCGTAGCGCCATAGGCATAGGCGCCGGCGTTCTGATTGCCTACCAGACCCCAGCCGAAACGCAACTTGCCGTTAGACAACCATCCGACGTCTTTCAGGAATGCCTCCTGCTTGAAGCGCCAGGCCAGAGCCAACGAGGGGAACCAGCCCCACCGGTTGTCCGAACCGAATGTCGATGAGCCATCAGCACGCAGCGTCGCTGTCAGCAGATAGCGCTCGTCGAAGGCGTAATTCAGACGACCATAGTACGATTCGATGCTCGACGAGCCTTTTTGGTTGTTGTTGGTGGCTGTCTTCGCGTCGCCTACGTTCAGTTCATGTACGCTGTTGAAGAGATAACCGGTGCGCCCAGCCGACAAATTCTCCCATTCCGACTCCTGAGCCTCATGACCCGCCATGATGTTCAGACTATGCTTCTTGGCGAAGGTGTTCATATAGGTCAGGTACTGCTTGAACGACCAATAAGTGCTGTTCGACGAACTGCGGCTGCCCGAACTGGTCTGCGACCAACTGCCCAAAGTCATGTTGGGCTGGAAATAATATCCGTTGCCGTAGTTGTAACTGCCACCATATTCCATGCGCAGCGACAGACCCTTGCAGATGGTTACATTGGCAAAGCCATTGAGTAGCAGTTGCAAGCCCTTGTCGTAGTTCTCACGGGTCAATGCATCGGCCAGCGGATTGGAATAGTAAGTGGCCAACTGGTTGGTCTCCTGATAGCCCCATGAGCCGTCGGGATTGCGGGCTGGCATTTCAGGCAACTGCTTCAACGCAGTCTCAATCACATTTCCGTTGTCAATGGTGTTGGTCTTCTTTGTGCGTGAGAAGGAACTCTGCACGCCCACCTGAAGCCATTTGTTGATTTTCGAGTCGGCATTGATGCGGAACGAGAAACGCTTGAAATTTGACCCTACGGCGATACCGTCCTGCGAGAGATAGCCGCCACTGATGAGGTACTGGCCGCTGTCACTGCCACCACTAACCGACACCTGGTGGTTTTGCATCGGTGCACTGCGGAAGATCTCACCTTGCCAGTCGGTGCCGTCGCCCAGCACGGAGGGGTCGGCAAACTCCTCGCGCTCTCCCCATCCCAATGCTTTTACGCGCTCATTATATAATACGGCATACTCGCGCAGGTTCATTGTCTCGAGTTTCGTGGGAATCTTCTGCACGGCATAGTACCCCTCGTAGCCGATGGTCGGTTTGCCTGCCTGGCCCTTCTTTGTGGTGATGAGCACCACACCGTTGGAAGCTCGTGAACCATAGATGGCCGTGGCAGAAGCATCCTTCAGCACCTCCATCGACACGATGTCCGAGGGGTTGATGCTCGACAGTGCCGAACTGTTGCCGTTGGTTTGACCGTCGATGGCCACACCGTCGATGACATAGAGGGGTTCATTGCCATTGAGCGAGTTCACGCCACGGATGGCCACGGAGATACCACCACCGGGCGAACCAGAGTTCTGTGTCACCTGCACACCGGCGGCACGTCCCTGAAGAGCCTGGTCCACCGATGTGATGACCGATTTCTTGATGTCCTTCTCTCCGACTGACACCACCGAACCGGTGATGTCGGAGCGCTTCATCACGCCATAGCCCACAACCACCACTTCGTCGAGCGTGCCGGCATCGACAGAGAGTGCCACGTCGATGGTCGGCTGTCCTGTGTACCTGACTTCTTTCGTGTCGTAGCCAATGTACGATACTACGAGTGTCTGCCCTCTGGCGATGCTCGTCGAATAGTGTCCGTCAAGGTCGGTCACAACACCCGCCTTGGTTTCCTTCACCGTCACGGTGGCTCCAATCAGAGGTTCCCCGTCTGCGGCATCGGTCACCTTGCCTGTTACAGTCCGGTCCTGTGCCGAGGCTGTCACAAAGCCGACCGCCAACAATAGTGCGGCAAGTACCACTCTCCATTGCTGACGGTCGGTTCGTCTTTTAATTCTTGTTAGTGTCATATACGTTTTGTTTTGAGATGAAATAGTATTTTGCTGCAAAAGTAGCCTTTCTACCATGTGTGGGCATATTCATCTGCAACATATGCCTATTCATCTGTAACAAAACGCAGAATGTGTGTCGTTTACGGTGATTGCTTGTGGAAAACGAGTTCGTGTGTCCCTGATTTCAACGACATTTCATGCCCATTGTTTGATGCGTAGCCATCAGGGGCGATGAAGAGGACTGTCATGCCTTTGGGGATGCTGATGGTGGCATGGAAAATGTTGCCTTCGTCCTTGAAACCATACATCAATTTGCCATTGACTGTCGGGATGGCAATGGTGGCTTCATGGATGGGACTGACAGCAGGATGGATGATGGCCTCTTTCCAACCTGCAACGGTGGGACGTATGCCCAGGATCTGCTCGCAGATGTCGGTGAGCATGCCACCGCTCCAGGCGTGGTTGGTGGAGCCTCCACCATAGCCGCCTTCCTGCCAGCCCTCATAGAGTGTGGTGTGACAGGTGTCGGCAATCATCTGTCCAAAGCGTTTCTTGAATCGTTCCAGGGCATAGTCGCCAAGACCCATTCGCATCAAGGCTTCATAGACATATTTCTCCATATATGGACTGGCATATTCCTGCGAACGAATGGTCTCGAAGATACGCTCGTACTTCGTGCTGTCGGCCAGTCCGCTGACCACGGCCATCGCCTGCACACGGTCGTCGGTGGCGCCATGATAGGTAGGATGCCGGTAGGCGTAGCCGTTCCAGCAACGGTTGAAGGCGGTCTTGACCGACTGCATTTGTTGTTTATAATCGGAGACATCCTCCTCGTGTCCGGTCAGTTCGGCTACATTGATGGCCGACTGCAGGGCGAGATAATGCCATACGGCGAGTATCAGGCGCATGTCCACGTCGGTACCCCAGTCGCCCCAGGGCCATCCGCCTTGCCGTTCATAGGTCAGTCCGTCGTCATCGAGCGTCCACAAGGAGAGGTAGCGGCGCATGGCGGGATAGACATACGCCATCGTCTCGCGGTCGCCAGTGTGCATATAGTAGTACCAGAAGCCATAGGTGCTGATGGAGGTCAGCGACTGTGCAGGCAGTTCCTGGTCCCAGTTCTGGGCAGGGATGGGCGAGAAGAGCGTGCCGTCCTCCTTCTGCCAATCCACCAATTCGTGGATAGCCTTGCGCACCAAAGCGTTGGCACGTGGTGACAGTTGATAGAAACTCTGACCCATCAGGATGGTGGCATCGCCCCACCACTGTGCCCGCTCTCGGTCGGGACAGTCGAAGTAGTTGTCGCGCATATTCACATAGAGTGTGCGCATGGCCTTTTGCCAGAAGCGGTTGATGATGCTGTCGGAGCAAGTGAAAGTCCCCTCGAAATCGCAGTCATAGCCTGTTTCACGGTAACTGATGCTGTGAACGGTCAGCCGTGCCGACTTAGGGTAGATAATGCGCAGCACGTCGCCGTTCATCCAGCCCAAGGACTCATACCGCTGCCGTCCCTTGCGGGTGATGTATTCTGCCCTCACGCAGTTGTCACTACCGCCCCTGACATGGTCGGTCTCAATGCGTATGCAGGTGCCTTCGGCCTCATCGGTCACGTCAATGCAAGGTGTCATCTGCATGTTGTAGGGCAGTCGGACGGAGAGCACCACATTGCCTTGGTCATCTTCAGCCGAGTCGTAGTGAGCGGTTCTTACGCCGTAATCGCGCCATTGGGGGATGGGGCGCACAGCCAACTTGCCCCAAGCGCCATCACCCCATGTGCCGATTTCGAGCGATGGTTTCAGGTCGTTTTGTCCCTCCATCCTCGCGACATACCGTATATTCGACTCTGCCAGACGGAAATTGGTGTATGGCTCGCCGCAAGTCTGATAGGCTTTCAACCGCTGGCTCTGCCATGAGGCATCGCTTACCAGTCCGATGGACGAGGCATCAACGATGACGGCAGACTTTCCGCTGCTGACATGCGAGAAGCCTGGCTTGCCGAAGTAGCACAGCAACAGTCGCACATCATTGTGCCCTTTCCTCAGATATGGTGAGAGGTCAACTGCGTCATAATAGGTGTCGGTGCGGTTGGGGCCCCGCTTCAACCCTCCCTCGAACACGGCTAACGCCCCATTCACCCACAGCCAGTATTTCGAGTCGGCTGCAATCCGTGCCTCGACCTTCTTCGGTCTCTTTTTCAGCGTGAAATCCTTGCGGAACTCCATCCACGTATTCGGTTCATTGCGCAGTGAGTCATTAGCAGTTATCCAATAAGCAGTCTGTGCAGTCGCCACACTGATGGCGACTGCACAAAGCAAGATGAAGGTTGATAGAATCCGTCTCATTCCTTTCTCATTCACTTGGACAGGTATTTCTTACCGTCCACAATACAGATGTTGTTGGGGTATGTTGTGGAGAGCCGGCGCCCCAGAAGGTCATATATCCTCTCTCCGCGCTTCAGAGAGGAACTGGGAGTGAGGCTCTCCAGTCCGTCTGGCGAGCCAACGAACTGCCAGGTGTCGAACTGCACGTCGCCTTTCAGAATCAGGTAGATGTCGTGTGTGCCGCTCAAGGTGCTGGATGTGTTGACAGTTTTTTCCTGCCAGCCATCACCGGTGCTACTGATGGTGGCAAAGTCGGCTCCATCTTTGTCGTCAAGTCGCAATGTGACGCTGCCTTCTCCCTTTACCAGACACTTCATCGTGTTGGCGCCGTTTGTAAACGCCACATTGCGTACCTCGATGATGCCTTCGGTTGGTGTATCGGCGGTGATGCAGGTGGTGCCCACCGTGGCTACCATGTGGCCGGGCTCCTCGGTCTGCTGATAGAGGATGCCGAGGGTGGCGGCAGAGGTGGCGGCGTACTGCATTGTATATGGGTCGAGGTCCTTGATGGCACTCACACCTTTTTTCGTGGGGATGCACTCATGGAGGATGACATTCTCTTCATCCACTTCCATCTCGTCGGCATATATGCTGCGAAAACCGCCTTTGGAACCTAATGAAGGCTCAAGCAAGTTGGTCTGGTAGAACAGATACCAATGGCCCTGATACTTGTGCAGGTGGCTGTGGTTGTTGGTGTAGCCCATGCCGTTGTCGCCGGGGTTCTTGAAGTAGTTGCCCCCATAGACCCATGAGTCGGTGACAAGCGGTGTCTTGCTCGTGAAATAGTTCATGCTGCACTGCGTTGGCTTCTCGCCGCCCCAGTTCCATGGGGTGTGCTCACTCCAGTCGTTATTGTAGGTATAGACGTATGTGCCATTGATATAGTTCAATTCATTGGCTTCAAAATGATAAGGTGACAGCAGTTTCACGGGGCCTTCAGCGAAAGAGTGCAGGTCGGGGTTGAGTTTGGCTATCCAGCCCTGAGAGTTGCCGAAGGAGAGCCACGCGTCGCCATTGTCGTCGATGACGGCACCCGGGTCGAAGATGGCACCGCTGCCTTTCACCGTCTCGTTATTACCATCAATGAGGCTGGTGTTGAGTGGTGACGTCCACGGACCAACGGGCGACTTGGCCTGAATGACCCCTGTGCCCCATCCGCTGTTGGAGAAGTAGAGTGAGAAGAGGGTGCTGCCGTCGGCTTGCTGCTGGCTGATGATGCTGGGTGCCCATGAGGCCATGATCCAGGGTGCCACCGTGCCCACCGGAATCAGACCGTGGTAGGTCCAGTTCACCATGTCGTCGGTCGACATCATCACCAGCGACTTGATACGCTCGTAGGTGTTGCTTTCGGCTCCCTCATCATACTGCTGATGGTCGTTGGTGCCATATACATAGAGACGGCCGTTATGCTCCACAGCCGTGGGGTCTGCACAGAATTGGAAGTCCAACAGAGGGTTGGCCATGCCTGTGCCTAACTTGGGAGAGGTGACCACTGTCTTGATAATGGAACTGTCGGCGGACTCCTTGGTGAGGATGGTGATGCTCTCGAAGTAGACCTTGGCCGTCACGTCTTCGCCGTTTACCTTGTTGAGTCCCTCCCAATCGCCTTGGAACATCACAATCTTGACGAGCGTCTTGTTTTTTTCGAACTTCAGACTGTGGTTCATGGCACCATAGTTGACCACGCTCTCTGTCTCGCCATTATCGCTATAGACGGCCTTTACCACCATACGATAGTAGTTCACGGGTTGGGCAAACACCATGTCAAGACGCGTGTACTCGTCGGTGCTGAGGTTGTCGATGACCCAATAGTTGTTTGCCCAGTTGGGGAAGGTGATGCTGTTCTCGCTGGCGTTGGCCTGGCCACCCCAGCCACCCCAGTCGAAGACGATGTCGCTGACCGAAAGTGTGATATCCTCGGCAGCCTTGGTGGTTGATGTCATTGCCAACAGAAGTACCAATACGTTCAAAATCCTTTTCATTTTTTCCTTAATTATTTACACATCGATTTTCATGTAGCATTTCAGTGCAAAGATAGTCTATATTTCGCATATGGACATATCCAAACGTAACAAAAGGCTATTCATTTGCATCAATACAAAACTATTTTGTAACCTGAATCTGCCATTCATGATGTGCATTTCCCTATGGAGCAAAGTTGGTGTCAACTCTCCATCTGTAACGCATGGCTATTCATTTGTATCAAGACGAAAGGAAAGATTTGGAATCGTTTGGATACCGGATGATATTATAGTATCTTTGCGCTATAAAATGTCAAAGACGATGAAAAAAGTTATGCTGATAATGGCGGGATGGGTGCTCTGCATGGCGGCATCTGCCCAGAAAGAGACGAAGGTTTACCAGTTTGACAAGCCACTTTATGGGGCTGCTTACTATGCTGAATACACACCGACAGACCGGTTGGACGAGGACATCCGGCTGATGAAGGAGGCACATCTCACTGTGGTGCGCGTGGGCGAATCGACATGGTCGCTGTTTGAGCCGCAGGACGGACAGTTTGAGTTCGCATGGATGGACCGTATCGTCGATGCGCTGCACAAGGCTGGCATCAAGGTCATCCTCGGCACACCCACCTACAGCATTCCCTCATGGCTGGCAGCAGAACATCCGGAGGTGCTGTCGCAGACATGGGACGGCGGACAGAGCCACTACGGCATCCGTCAGAACATGGATCTGCTGAACCCCACATACCGACGCTATTCGGAGCGCATCATCCGCAAGATGATGGAGCACTACGCCCAGCACCCCGCCATCATCGGCTATCAAGTAGATAACGAGGTGGAGGCGCGAAAGATTGACAATCCCGACTACTTTGAGGGCTTCCGCGAGTATATCAAGCAGGAATTTGGCGGCAACCTGAAGGAACTGAACCGCCGCTGGGGACTGAACTACTGGGGTATGAACATCAACCGCTGGGAGGACTTCTACGACCGCAAGGGCGTGACGAACCCCTCATATAAAGTTTGGTGGGAACGCTGGAACCGCAAGGCGACGGCCGACTTCCTCAACTGGCAGGCCGACATCGTGAACGAGTACAAACGCCCCGACCAGTTCATCATGCATTGCTTCATGCCCAGTTTCCACGACATCGACCAGGTGGAGGCATTCCGACAGATGGAGTACCCCGCCATCAATGTCTATTACACCATGCAGAACGGACAGGACGGTCAGTGGATCAGTTACTCATGCGACTATATGCGCACCGTCAGCCGCAGCCACAATTTTCTCATCACGGAGACCAATGCCCAGGGCACGGGCTGGTCGAGCCAGAACCAGTGGCCGCCCTACGACGGGCAGTTGCGGCAGAGCATGTATGCCTTCCTCTCAGGTGGCGCCAACATGGTGGAATACTGGCACTGGAGCACGCTGCACTATGGTCAGGAAACCTATTGGCGTGGCATCCTCGGCCATGACGGCAAACCCAACCGTGTCTATCGTGAGTTCAAGAAAGGTGCCCAGGAGCTGGACAGAATCGGTGACCGACTGGTGAATCTGAAAAAGAAAAACCGCGTGGCCCTACTGTTCAGCCACGACTCAAAGCACGCCCTCGACTTCATGCCCTATACCAACCGCGACCAATACAAGGTGAACATGATGTATGACGCGCTTTACCGACAGAATATTGAATGCGACATCCTGCCAGTCGACAAGCCCGAGATGCAGGACTTCTCGCAATATGACATGCTCGTAGTGCCCTCGCTCTATGTAGCTACCGACGAATTGTTGCGGAAAATCAGCGATTTCGTGCGCCAGGGTGGCGAGGTTGTGATGCTCTATAAGAGCGGTTATACCGACTACGACAATGCCGTACGTCCCGTACTGGCTCCAGGCCCGCTTGCCGAAGCCTGCGGCTTCACCTATCAGGAGTATTCGAGCATCAACACGCTGCCGTTGAAGCCCAACAGCATCGGTGCCTCAGACAATACCGTCAACACCTGGATGGAGTTCCTGCAACCGACAACGGCTCAGCCCTTGGCCACCGTAGAGCACCAGTTCTTCGGACAATGGCCGTGTATCACGGAGAACTAGTATGGCAAGGGCCACCTCATTTACATAGGCACCGTGCCTTCCACCGACATTCTTTATCGGCTCATTGCCCGCGCTACCGACCGAAAGGGCATCGCCACCGTGGAGCGACAGTACCGGTTTCCCATCGTCCTCCGCTCAGGCATCAATGACAAGGGTGGCAAACTGCACTATCTTTTCAACTACTCCTACGAACCGAAAACAGTCGCCTATCCCTATCCGGCAAGCCGGTCACTGCTCGACAGCCAGAAACTGGCACAAGGGCAGAATATCACCATTGAACCCTGGGGTGTCGTCATCGGAGAAGAAAAATGAGAAAACGGTTGTTGATATCCATGACCATGCTCCTGGCTTTTGCCGTACTGACGGCAAGAGCACAGGCAGGAAAGTTCTTCGATATAGACCACTTGCGGTCGGGGTTGTTTATCAACCAACTATATATCGATAGGAACGGTTTCCTGTGGGCAGTGACCAGCAACGGCATCGTGCAGTATGACGGCTACCAGTTTCAAGTGTTCAAGCGAGGGCAGAAGAACGCTGCAGGGATGGGCAACAACCACGTGCTCTGCATGGCGCAAGCCCGCAACGGACTGTTCTATTTTGGCACATACGCCAATCTGCAAGTTTACGACGGCGTGCAGTTCCGCGACGTGAAGAAACTGAACGGGAAGGGCGAGTCCGTCTATGGCAACGTGAACTGCCTCTTTGAGCGCAAGAATGGGGAACTGGTGGCGGGAACCTCAACAGATGGACTGCTATTGGTGAAGAACGATGGCACTGCCCGCCAGATGAACATAAAATTGCCTGGATGCGGGGAAATCCGTAGTATGGCGGAGGACAATGCCGGCCGACTTTGGATTGTCGCAGAAAATGGTGTGTTCTGTTACGACGGCAAGCGTGTCAAGCAATACATGAACGATGGCGACGGCATGAAGTTCTACTGCGTATGCACCGACATGTCGGGTAACGTTTATGTAGGAACGGCCAACCGAGGACTCTTCCGCAAGCAGGGTGAGCAGTTCGTCCACGTGGCGGAAACGGGCAACATTCCTGTATCTGCCCTTTATACTGACCATACGGGCAACCTTCTCGTGGGTTTCGACGGCAAGGGTATGAGCATCTATAACCCACTAACAGGCGAACTGACAGCCAATTCTTACTATAGTCATGAGGTGGAGCTGTCGAAGAGCAAGGTGTATGCCATCATAGAGGACGGCAACGAAAACGTTTGGCTGGGACTGAGCGAGAAAGGGATTTTCCAGCAGCCTCCCTCATCATCAGGCTTCCGCTATATGGGACATAAGGCGGGTGCAAAGAACGTGATCGGCACCGCAAATATCTGCTGCGTTTTTGCAGACAGCAAAGCCAACACATGGCTTGGCACAGACAAGGACGGCATCTATTGCCTGGACAAGGATGGCCATCTCGTCAGGCACTATGCAGAAGGCTTCCCATCGACAGTACTGACCATCAGCGAGGATGCCGAGGGCCGCATTTGGATTGGCTCTTATGGTGAAGGTGGCGGATGGATTGACCCACGGACATCGCAATACCATCCTGTGAAAAGCCAGCAAAACAATTTCCTCAGCATCACCGACTATGCCATGGATAGCCAAGGACGGATATGGGCAGGAACGATGGGCCAAGGGCTGCTGATGTTCACCAAGGGTGGCCAGGAAATCCGGCAATACCGTTCGACTGACGGCACAGGAAAAGGACTCTCTCATGACTACATTTCCCAACTGTCGCTGTCGCCCGACGGGCATCGTCTCTATGTGGCTGCTGACAACGGACTGAACTGTCTGGAACTTGACAACATGAGATGGAACGGCATCTTTGACGGCAAGTGCCTGGTGCCGGGAGCAAATGTCAACATGGTACGAGAATTCAATAATGTACTTTGGATAGGCACCAACGACGGATTGTACCGCTACGACCTGCGCAAACGGGAACTGAGACTTTATACCAGAGAACACGGACTGCCCAGCAACAATGTCGCGTCCATCGAGAAAGACCTGATGGGACAACTCTGGTTAGGCACCGACATGGGACTCTCGTGCATGAATGTAAAGAGCGGTCGGTTCCAAAACTACTATGTGGAGGACGGCTTGCAGGCCAACTATTTCACTACGGGCGGCTCATGGGCCATGCCCGACGGCCAACTTCTATTTTGCGGCACGGGCGGCATCACCTGGTTCAACCCGGCCGACATCGCACTGCGGGAATGGAACGCCACCGTCAGCCTGACGGCATTCACTATCAACGGCGTGCCTGTCGACCAAACCACACATTCGGGCAGTTACCTGGTGACCGACACACTCGTCGCCCAGAGCCAACACTTTGAACTGGATTACAGCGACAACTCGTTTGCCGTCAGTTTTTCCACACTGACATTCGATGCACCCGAGCGCATCACCTATTTGTACAGCATCAACGGCGACCCGTTTGTGGCACTACAGCAGGGAACGAATGAAATCACGTTCTCGCGTCTGGCTCCCGGCACCTATCATTTCCGCGTAAAGGCATCCTACAAGGGTACTGAGACAGCCGAGCGCACGTTTACCGTCGTGGTGCATGCCCCGTGGTACCGCTCGTGGTGGGCATATCTGCTCTATGCTGCCTTGCTTGCACTCATCGTGTGGCGCTACATCGCCTACCGCCGAAATCGTGAGCGCGAGCGCATGAAACTGCAGGAGCATATCCACGCCGAGGAACTGAGCGAGGCTAAACTGCGCTTCTTCATGAACTTCAGCCACGACATCCGCACGCCCATGACGCTTATCGTCACCCCGTTGCTCTCGCTCATCAAGCGCGAGGGCGACCCACAGAAGAGGGGCATCTATGAAATCATGCGCCGCAATGCCGAGCGCATCCTGGGACTTATCAACCAGATGATGGATCTGCGCAAGATTGACAAGGGACAGATGCAAATGCGCATGAGGGAGACCGATCTCGTGGGATTTATCCAGGAATTATACTCACTGTTTGAGCACCAGGCACATAACCGGCAAATCAGTTTCCTGTATGACCATGATTCTGAGACGTTGCCGGTATGGATTGACCGTCGCTACTTCGACAAAGTCATCGTCAACGTGCTGTCCAACGCGTTCAAGTTCACACCGACGGGTGGAGAGATTGCCATCCGCGTCAGCCACGACAAGCAGAATGCCATTATTGCCATCCGAGACAATGGTGAGAAGATTCCCGAGGACCAGTTGGAGCGCATCTTCGAACGTTTCTACCAGTCGGAGAATAAAACGAATGGTCAGCAAACTGGTACTGGTATTGGTCTTGACCTTGCACGCTCGTTGGTGGAGTTGCATTATGGCTCCATCTCAGCCCACAATTTGGACCAAGGTTGCGAGTTCGTCATCTCACTGCCATTAGGTTGTGAGCACTTGAAAGCCGATGAGATGGCAACTGAGCCCGACGTGGAGACTGCTGAGCAACTGACTTTGGCAGAAGTAGAAGATACTGACGAGACCACTGAAGAACCTATTGAGGCGCCCACCCGTCAGCGGCCTCTGCTGGTGATTGCCGAGGATGATGAGGAAATCCGTGATTACCTGGAGCAGGAACTCTGTGCAGACTATGAGATAAAAGCCTTTGCTGACGGCAGGCAGGCTTTCGCTGAAATCATCCGCACCGTTCCCGACTTGGTGCTCAGCGATGTGATGATGCCCGACATGGATGGACACACGCTTTGCATGAGTCTGCGCTCAAACCTTGCAACCAGCCACGTACCTGTCGTGATGCTGACGGCCATGAGCATGGACGAAGACCGCCTGAAAGGACTGACTACGGGTGCCGATGCATACATCGTCAAGCCGTTCAACATGGATATTCTCCGCCAGACCATCGTCAACCTGATACAGCGGACACGCACCCTGCGCCTGAAATATGAGCATACCGACCTGCTGGAGGGAAAGACAACGCCCAAGAGTGTCAAGTCGCCCGACGAAAAACTCCTTGCCAACATCATGAAGGCCATCAATGACCACCTGGATGATGAAAACCTGACCATGGACTTGATAGCCAGTGAAGTAGGCCTCAGCCGTGTCCACCTGCACCGCAAGATGAAGGACCTGACAGGACAGACACCACATGATTTTATCCGCAAGGTACGCCTGAAGAAGGCCGCCGAATTGTTGGCCAGCGGCAAGATGAACGTCTCGGAAGTCACCTATTCCTGCGGCTTCTCAAGCCCCACCTCCTTCTCCGCCCTCTTCAAGAAGTTCTATGGCGTCGCCCCTAGCCAGTATTACAAGTCGAAAAACGAATAGCAAGATGATGTGACTATGACGTTGCTTTGAATGCGAAAAACAAAATGTGAGAATAACCCGTGACGATGTGATTGTTATATTAAATCCATGTCAGTTTTCTCCAGAGCCCTTCCAACGGTCCGCGAGGATGGATGGTGAACCAATAACGGGCCATCTTCGAGCAAGTTCGGATGGCTAAACGAATTATGCAAGTGCTCTTGATGGAACATCATTCTTTGTGCTACTTTTCTTGTTTCCACGGAAAACCAGCACCGAAATAACTATAGCGGTTGTTGTCTGGCGTCTGCAGCGACATGGGGAGGTCCAACAGCTGGTATCAGTCGTTCCATTATTAACGCTCAACCCACAGGCCAGCGCTATATGCTGACTGGCCAGCGGGTATCGGCGGGCACGAAGGGACTGCTGATTGTTGATGGGAAAAAGAGGTTTTTCAGATAACGAGGAAAAGTCGAATCTCACTTTTCTTCCTTAATCGTTGTATTTTTCAGGGGAATGTATAACTTTGCAGTCAAAACAGATTGATGATGGTTTCTAGTAAAAAGACAGTTGTAGCCATCTTGATGGCCATGTTGACATTGTCTGCCCATGCGCAAGTTGACAGGGCGCCTTGCGGCCCTGTGCCAAATGAAAACCAGTTGCGTTGGCAGGATATGGAGATGTATGCGTTCATCCACTACTCGATGAACACTTATACCGATGAGGAATGGGGCTTCGGCAACGAGCCGCTGGAGTTGTTCAATCCCTCTGACCTGGATTGCCGTCAATGGGCACGCGTATGCAAGCAGGCTGGCATGAAGGGCATCATCTTCACCGCCAAGCACCACTGTGGCTTTTGCATGTGGCCATCGAAATATACGGAGTATTCGGTGAAGAACACACCATGGAAAAACGGCAAGGGCGACGTGGTGCGCGAACTGGCCGATGCCTGTCGTGAAGAGGGGTTGAAGTTCGCCGTCTATCTCTCACCATGGGACAGGAACCACAAGGACTACGGCAAACCAGAATACGTGACCTATTTCCGAAACCAGTTGCGCGAACTGCTGACCCAGTACGGCGACATCTTCGAGGTGTGGTTTGACGGTGCCAATGGCGGCGACGGTTGGTATGGCGGCGCCAACGAGACCCGGCGCATCGATGGCAAGACCTATTACCAATGGGCAGAGACCTTCCGCATGATACGGGAGTTGCAGCCTGGTGCCGTCATCTGGAACGACGGTGGCGACCGCGGTGACCTGCGTTGGGTGGGCACCGAAGCCGGCAATGTGGGCGAGACCAACTGGAGTCTGATGCCCGCCAAGGGTGACACACCATGGCACATGCTGCACTACGGTGTGGAGGACGGCGACGTGTGGTGCGCAGGCGAGACCAACACCAGCATCCGCCCGGGGTGGTTCTACCATGAGACGGAGAACGAGCACGTGAAAAGCCTGTCGAAACTCATGGACACCTACTACAAGAGCGTTGGCCGCAACTCCTGCCTGCTGCTCAATTTCCCCATTGCTCCCAACGGCCGCATCCATCCCACCGACAGCCTGCGGGGCATCGCGTTTAAGAAAATGATTGATGAGGTGTTCAAAAACGACCTCGCCCGAAAATCCAAGATAAAAACCCGGGGTAACGAGACCCTTATCACATTCAAGAAGACGACAGCGTTCAACCGTTTCGTAGCCGAGGAAGACATCCGCTACGGCCAGCGTGTGAAGAAATTCTCGCTCGAGGCTTTTGTTGACGGCAAGTGGATTTCGCTGAAGGATGCACTCGTAGAGGATAGCGACGGACTGACCACCATCGGTCATCGCCGCATCATCTGCTTCCCCACCCTCTCTGCCACCAAACTCCGTTTCACCGTTCTCGACACGAAATGCGCCCCCATCATTAAGCGCACCTCTGTCTATTTGGCACCAGAGCTGACAGCCGACATCCCCGACAGTGGGGAGAAGCGCAGCAGCAACCTCCACTACTTCTTCAGCAACCCCAAGCAGATGATGATTGACTGGGACGCAGAGCAGACCATCACCTCGTTCCGCTACCTGCCACCTCAGAACACCCGCGAAGGCACTGTCACCCATTACACCCTCTGGGCATCCACCGACTGGTCGAACTGGAAAAAAGTGGCTTCAGGCGAATTCTCCAACATCGTCAACAACCCTATCTGGCAGACCATCAGGTTCCAACCCGTCAAAGCCAAAATCCTACGTCTCGACGCCGACCGACTGGCCTCGGGAGAACGCATGGCCTTTGGTGACATAGAAATAGAAACGAAATAGATGTGTATGAAGAGATTATTGAGAAGATACCTCGTCTTCATTGCCTCCGTGCTGGCCATCTCTGCACAAGCGCAAAACCTTCATTCCGACAACGGAACGACAGGATTGGCTGCACCCGATTGGGAAAACCCCGCCGTGCTGGGCATCAACAAACTACCCTATCACGCCACGCTGCAACTGCCTTCGAAATGGAAGGAGTGTAAGGAGATAATCTCGCTCGACGGCGAATGGCAGTTCCATTGGAGCCGGAATCCTCAGGAAAGACCAGTAAACTTTTACCGTGAGGATTTTGATGTGCGCGGCTGGGACAAAATAAAAGTGCCGGGCAACTGGCAGACACAAGGCTTCGGCACGCCCATCTACACCAATATCGACTACCCCTTCAAGCGCAACCGCCCCAGCGTGACGAGCGAACCGCCACGCGACTGGACGGCCTACGAGAACCGCAATCCGGTGGGGTCGTATGTGACTTTCTTCGACGTGACGAAAGAAATGCGCTCTCAAAATCTTATTCTGCACTTCGGTGGTGTGCATTCAGCCTTTTACGTCTGGGTCAACGGGCAGAAAGTGGGTTATAGCCAGAACTCAATGTCACCCGCTGAGTTTGACGTGACGAAATACGTCAGGGAGGGCAAAAACAAACTCGCCGTGGAGGTGTATCGCTGGTGCGACGGCAGTTACCTGGAAGACCAGGACATGTGGCGGCTTTCGGGCATCTTCCGCGAGGTGCAGTTGTGGGTGCGCCCATTGGTGCACATCGCCGACTACCATGTGACTGCCGTGCCCGACAAGGACTTCACACAGACCAACGTGACGGCCGACATCGCCATCTGCAACACTGCCGGCAAGAGCGCCAAGAAAATGAAGGCTGTCTTGAAAATCGACGGAAAGGCCATTGCAGGACAACTGAAAAAACTTGCAGCGGGCGACACGACGCACATCCGGCTCACTTACCGCATCAACCATCCCAGACTGTGGTCGGCAGAGAAGCCCAACCTCTATCCGTTCTCCATTGAACTGATGGACAAGAAAGGCAACGTGGCGGAACACTTCGACTACCATCTGGGAGTGAAACGCGTGGAGTGCGTGGGCGAGGTGTTCAAGATCAACGGCAAGAATGTGAAACTGCGCGGCGTGAACCGGCACGACCACCATCCGCTGACCGGTCGCTACGTGGACGACGCCACTTACGAAGAGGATATCCGCCTGATGAAGCAGGCCAACATCAACTTCCTTCGAACCAGCCACTACCCCGACCGCGAATACCTCTACGAACTCTGCGACCGCTGGGGCCTCTACGTGATGGACGAGGCCAACCAGGAGAGTCACGGCTATGGCTATGCCAACGAGGAAATGGGGCACGATGCTGCCTGGTGCGACGCCCATGTGGACCGTGCCGAGTCGCTGGTGAAGCGCGACTTCAACCACCCCTGTGTCATCCTGTGGAGCCTGGGCAACGAGGGCGGCGTAGGACCGAACATCCAAGCGATGTATGACAAGGTGTGTCAACTCGATTCCACCCGTTTGCCCTTCTATGACTGCCATCCCCGCTACTCTGCCCTCCACGACTTCGGCTATCCCACTCCCGAGGTGCTGAAGAGAGAGGCTGAGAAGGAAACGGAGAAGCCGCTGATCGCACGTGAGTATGCCCATGCCATGGGCAACTCCATGGGCAACCTGCAGGAATACTGGGACGTCATCTATGCCGACTCCAGCATCGCAGGTGCCGCCATCTGGGACTGGGTGGACCAGGGACTTATCAAGAAAGAGAACGGAGTGGAATATTTCGCCTATGGTGGCGACTACGGCGACAAGCCCAACCTCGACGCCTTCTGCATCAACGGACTATTGGCTCCTGACCGCAAGCCGCATCCTCACTACTACGAAGTGCAGCATGTGTATCAGCCTCTCCAATTCGAACTCCATGACAACCAACTGCGCATCGTCAACCGCGATTTCTTCACCGACGTCAGTGAGTACGGCATTGTCTGCGACACCACCGTCATCGACGGAGAACGGTTGCTGAATGTCTCTGCACGGCTGAAGGAAGACAAACCTTGGGCCAAGAAAGGCTTCGTTGTGGCCAGCGAACAATTTGTGCTCTCGCCCTATGATTTCCCCAAGGTGGTCAAAACAGATGAAAAGGCTGCTGCCAAGGGTGCCTCTATCGATGGGAACGATCTCGTTTCTTGGATTATCAATGGCTGCGAGATGCTGCAGGCGCCACTCGAGCCCTATTTCTGGAAACCCGAGAACGACAACCAACATGCTGCAGGTTTCGCACGAAGTTCGGCCGTATGGAAGGAGGCCACCGATGTCACGGTAAAATACACAGCCATCAACGACCACAGCATCCTCGTGGAATTGGACTACCATCCCTCTGGCACCGACAAGCCCCTGCTCCCCAAACTGGGCATGCGGATGCGCCTGCCGGCAGACTTCACCACCATCGAGTATTATGGACGTGGACCATGGGAGAACTACCCTGACCGCAAGCGCAGCGCCTTCCTCGGGCGGTACAAGATGCCACTGGCTGAATATGAGACCGAATACGTCCACCCGCAGGACAATGGCTGCCGGACCGATGTGCGATGGTTCAGTATCACCAATGGGAAGAAGACCCTTCGAATCGAAGGTCTGCAGCCTCTCTGCATACGAGCATGGGACTACGGCGAAGAAAACCTTGAAGGCGTCCGTCATCCCCATGAAATCCAGCGCGGCCGTTTCATCAACCTGAATATCGACCTGAACATCCATGGTGTCGGTGGCGTCGATTCCTGGGGACAGCCCACACTTCCGCAATACACTATCGATGCTAACAAGCCTTACCATTATGGTTTTATCCTTGATTGGCAATAAAATCAATTAGGTCTATGAGAACAATAATGTTGATGATGGCGGGATGGTTGCTCTGTATGGCGGCATCTGCCCAAAAAGAGACAAGGATTTACCAGTTTGACAAACCGCTGTATGGAGCAGCCTACTATGCAGAATACACCCCAACAAACCGGTTGGACGAGGACATCCAGCTGATGAAAGAGGCACATCTCACTGTGGTGCGCGTGGGCGAATCGACATGGTCGCTATTCGAGCCGCAGGACGGACAGTTTGAGTTCGCATGGATGGACCGCATCATCGACGCACTGCACAAAGCTGGCATCAAGGTCTTGTTTTCACAACCTTTCAAAAGACCTCTAACCCCCGAAATTTGTATCAGATTTGTATCGTAAAGGCAAAACAAAAAGGAGTTACATCTTTGTAACTCCTTGATTTTCAAGTGACTCCCGAGGGATTGATTTCATCCATCCCTACCCTGCCACAGGCTGGGCAACACACAAGAAAGGCCTCAAACCTGAAAGCAAGCTTTCGTTTGAGGCCTTTCTTGTGTGACTCCCGAGGGATTCAAACCCGCAACCTTCTGATCCGTAGTCAGATGCTCTATTCAGTTGAGCTAGGGAGCCTTTTTGTTTTGCGTGTGCAAAGGTAGGGCATTTTGTCGGTTCCACCAAATTTTTTTGCCACTTTTTTCAAAAAAAGCGGTATTTTTCGTTTTTCTTGCGCTTTTTAGGGCAGACTGGGCGGGATTTTGGTGCGAAGCCCCCACTGTGGCAGCTCTACTGTTCGTATCTCTTGCCCCAGAGGCGCAGCATCTGCTGGTAGAGTTTCTCTTCGGAGGGGGTGTGCTGGGCATGCCAGAACCGCTCGTTCATGACTCCGTCGGGCAGATACTGCTGCTGCACGAAGTTGCCCGCATAGTCGTGGGCATACTTATAGCCGTCGGAGTAGCCGAGCTGCTTCATGAGTTGGGTGGGTGCATTGCGCAGATGGAGCGGTACGGGCAGGTTGCCCGTCTGCTTTACCTTGGCCAGGGCGGTATCTATGCCCAGGTAGGCGGAGTTGCTCTTGGGGCTGGCAGCCAGATAGACGGCGGCTTCGGCCAGCGGTATGCGTCCCTCGGGCCACCCTATCTTCATGACCGTATCGAAAGCGGCGTTGGCCAGCAGGAGCGCGTTGGGATTGGCCAGTCCGATGTCTTCGGCGGCGCTGATCACCAGTCGGCGTGCGATGAACTTGGGGTCCTCTCCACCCTCAATCATACGCGCCATCCAATAGAGGGCGGCATCGGGGTCGCTGCCGCGTATGCTCTTGATAAACGCCGAGATGATGTCGTAGTGCATCTCGCCATCCTTGTCGTAGGCCAGCGGATTCTGCTGCAGGCGGTCCTCCACCATGCGGTCGGTTATCACCACCTCACCTTCAGGCGAAGCCTCCACCACCAGTTCCAGGATGTTGAGCAGTTTGCGTGCATCGCCGCCGCTGTAGCGCAGCATGGCACCGGTCTCTTCCAGACGTATGTTGCGTTTGGATAGTTCCACATCCTCGGTCAGCGCACGGTGCAGCAGTTGGAGCAGGTCGTCCTTCTCGAGCGGCTTGAGCACATAGAGCTGACAGCGGGAGAGCAAGGGGCGTATCACCTCGAACGAAGGATTCTCGGTGGTGGCGCCTATCAGGGTGACGGTGCCTTTCTCCACGGCCCCGAGGAGCGAGTCTTGCTGGCTCTTGCTGAAGCGGTGAATCTCATCGATGAAGAGGATGGGCGATGCCTGGTTGAAGAAACGGTTGTTGCGTGCCCGCTCTATCACGTCGCGCACATCCTTCACGCCGCTGGTCACCGCGCTCAGCGTGTAGAAGGGCGTTTCCAGTTTATGGGCTATAATCTGTGCCAGCGTGGTCTTCCCCACTCCGGGAGGGCCCCACAGTATAAAAGAGGTTATGCGTCCCGACTCTATCATACGGCGCAGCACGGCGCCTTCACCCACCAGATGCCGCTGGCCTATATAGTCATCGAGGGTTCTGGGACGCATTCTCTCGGCTAAAGGTGCATTCATACGGCAAAAATATGGCAAAAAAGGAATATAACAAAAAATTTTTTGAAAATCTTGCATACATGAGATAAAGTACTTATTTTTGCAGCAGACAAGATGGCAGCAGACCGCTGCACAGCATGCATGAGAATAACCATACTGCAAACCGACATCAGCTGGGGTCAGAGAGAGATTAACGCCCGCGAGGCCGAAAGGCTCATGGCCGAAGCACCCGGCAGCCAACTCTATGTGCTGCCCGAGATGTGGAGCACAGGATTCGCCACCGACCCTACGGGCATGGCGGAGACAGACGGATGGTCGCTCGAATGGATGAGACGCACGGCAGAGCGGACGGGAGCCGCAATCTGCGGCAGCGTGGCCGTGCAGACGGGCGAAGGAAGCAGAGAGGAATACCGCAACCGCTTCTACTTCGCAAAACCCGACGGAAGCGTGGACTTCTACGACAAGCGGCATCTCTTCGGGTATGGCGGCGAGCAAAAGCACTATACCGCCGGCCAGACACGCACCGTGGTGGAATACGGTGGCATAAGATGGCTTCTGCTTGTGTGCTACGACCTACGATTCCCCGTATGGAGCCGCTACCGCGGCGACTACGACGGCATCATCTATGTGGCCAACTGGCCTGTGCCGCGCATTGCGGTGTGGGATACGCTGCTCAGGGCACGCGCCTTGGAGAACCAGGCCGTGGTGGTGGGTGCCAACCGTGTGGGAAAAGACCCCTACTGCGATTATTGCGGCCACAGTGCGGTGATCGACGCCAAGGGGAGAGTACTGGCAGAAGAGCGCACGGGCGCCGTCACTGCCGTCAGCGCTGAGGTGGATGCGGCCGACATTGTTTCATTCCGGAGTAAATTCCGTGTACTTGACGATAGAGACTAACAAAAAACAGAACATAATTAAAGTAATGAAAGACAGAAGAGCCTTGACTTTAAAGACATTGAACAAAAGCAATGTCTGGGACTTACAAGAGAACGACATTTTCCGCCTTTGGGAGAGTGCCGAGAAAGACGCCGACCTTAAAGACAACATGCGCCACTACAGCGACATTGTAAGGAGTGCGTTCGATATAGAGGAGATAAAGATAGACAAGCCAGAAATAATAAAGAAATACGAGGCAAGAGGTTTCAAGGTGGGGTTCGTAAGGACCGACGAGTCGACCAAGGTGAAATGGGCGGTGAAGAAACGTCCCATCCTGCGTGTCACCGACCTCACCTACGAGAACATCCGCCACATCACGGCCGCCAAACTCATCGAGGTGCTCGACCGCAACTTCGGCGGCGGTTGGGAGAGCCTCTCGCAGAGCATCAAAGACATCATCGAGTCGGGTTTCGACATCAGCACCACCACCCTGCCCAAAGACAGGCTCCGCAAGCCGGGCGGCATGTACGAGAAGAAGGTGAACGACGGTTTTGAGGTGCTCGAGATAAGCAAA
>CACYUZ010000047.1:0-24606 GCA_902777645.1 uncultured Prevotellaceae bacterium
CGCTTTGACGGACAGCATGGTGAATCCGCCAGTCAGACTGTCCACGCCGCTTTTTGCCTTGCTGATACCAGCCGCCATGGCAGTTCCAAAGGTTCCTGCTTTGCCGAAAGTCTGTGTTATGGTACCGCCCAGTTTGTTCATCTCCGCATTGAGCTTGCGGACTTCTGCCTCTGTCTGAGCAACTATTTTTTGCTGTCTCAGCAGATTGGTCTGAGCACGCTGAGCCACCTCGCTGTCATTGCCGTTGGTCTTTTGAGCATCACGAAGAACGGCAGCGAGAATTTCTTCTTTCTGCCGCTGTATGTCCAGCTGCCTGTTGATGGCTTCATGCTTGATTTTCAGCTTATCCAGCTCCGAGCCAACGCCCTCCAGCTTGGCGAGGTCAACATCCATCTTCAGCTTGATTTGGTTCGTTCTCGTATTGAGCCTGGACACTGCCTGGGATACAGTCTTCCCCGCCGTGTCGAAGTCCAACTGGAGCCGGGCAATATCCAGGCCAAGGCTGATATACAGTTCATCTATCTGCTGTCCACGCTTTGCCATCTGCCCACCTCCTACAGGACATCGTCAATGTATTTCTGATTGCGTCTGCCATCCGTCAGGCTGAGTACGGTCAGCTGATCAAGTAAAAAATCTATGTCATGCTCATCCACCTCCTGCATCGTCCAGCCGTAGGACTGCTGCAACCGCTCATAATACAGCAGCAGATTCTGGTACGGAGACAGGTCTACTCCCCCGCCTCCGTTTCCCCGTTTGGGAGATTCACCAGTTTGGCAAAGGTCTGTGCCTGCAACCATTGAAAGAGTTCTCGCGCCATCGGAACCACATCAGCAATTTCTAAGTTCTCTTCAAGAGATTCTGTGGTAACCTCCGGCTGATTGAACGCCAAAACAATAAGGGCAACATGAGCCGAGAGGAAATCCTCCACGGTCATCTTGCCCTTGTCGATGATGTAGTATTCGGGGGCGTCGACCGAGATGAGGCGCAGGTTCAGCTTCGGAAGGTTGTCACCGTAGACAAGGCCTTCCACACAGAGCAGACCCTCGGCCGAGCGGTCGGTCCACTCACCGTCGCCGTGCTTCAGGAAGAGGGCGTTGGGGGTAGGGGTCAGGAAAACGGAGAGCCCCTGGTTCACAGAGGTCTGGTGGTAGGAGTAGCCTATGTAGTAGCCGGTGGTGTTGGTGCCGTCGAGCGCAATGGCCTGGTTGAGCTCTATCTCGTTCCAGCCTTTCTTCACACTGGACTTGGCGATGCCGCCCTCGGCGATGTTGGCGCCGTCGAGCGTCTCTCTTACCCATACGCTCATGGTGTCGATGCCGATTTTCTGGGCCAGTCCGGCGCGGATGGCCCTGAGCTCATTGCCGGCGTTCACATTGATGTCGCTGGCAGGCAGCCAGATGGCGCCGCTCACCCACACGTCCTTCTCCTGCGAGCAGAACTCCTTGTGGATGGAGGTGGACACCTCGCCGTTGCAGTAGCCGATGTTGAGGCCCGCAATTTGAGCGTTGCCCGCTGTACAAACAGCGAGCAACGCCAAAACGTTGAATATGAATTTCTTCATCTTCACTTTAAATTATTTCAGAATGACTTTCTGTATCTTCACAGAACCGTCCTTCATTGTAGAGCGGATAATGTTCACACCGCTGGTGGGGCCGTTCTGGCGCACACCGTCGATGTTGAAGTACTCCTGGCTGGCCACATCTTCCATAGCGGGAGCCATGCTGATGCCCAGCTCGTCGAACTTCTCGTTGGTGTAGACGAACACGTCGTCCAGACGCAGCACATACTGACCCTCGCAGTCGTGGTGACGGTATACCAGGTAGATGGTCTTGCCGGCATAGTCGTTCAGGTCGACAATGTGGTTGATCCAGCCGCCCACCATGGTATGGTCGGCATTGTAGTCGCTGGGGATGTTGATGGTCTCTTCCACCAGCGGCTGATAGTTGGCGAGAATCGGGTCTACATTGCCCTCGTCCAGGCAGGAGATGTCTTCCACTACGTAGAAGCTGTAGTGCTCGGCATAGAGGTCGGGATGGAAGGCACTGATGTAGTAGCTCAGCTTGGCACCGTCGGCAGGCACCTCGATGGCGGGCGAGAAGGTCCAGTTGTCAGGAGTGTAGGCGCCGTAGTAGGCACTCGAAGAGGCGGAGCCAAGGCACTCGTGGCCGCTCAGCACGTAAGCGGGCATATCGCCCCACAGGTTCCAACCCAGTTTCCAGCAGTCGCCGTCCATGTCGCGGTCGAAGATTCTCCAGCCATAGGCGTCGTCCTCGATGTCGCCGGCATAGATGATACCCTTGCTGCCCTTTACGGTTCCTTCCACGGGAACAACTACCTCACCACCGGTGGTGTAGATAATCACATAGCCGCTGTAGGTCTTGTCTTCATCGCAGGGCTCGCTGGGATAGAACCACAGCGTCACGTCCATCGTGCCCTGGAACTGTACCTGGTTGTACCAGCCCTCGGGAACAACACCGTAGAACGGGTCGCCGTCAATCTCGGCCTTGATGGAGTCAACGCTCAGCACGGCGCTGCCGGCATTGTAGAGCTGCACGGTGGCGGTGGTGTAGTGGTTCGGACCTACATAGGTGGAGTCGAACTTCACGGTGCCCTGGGTGAGCAGTTCCACATTGTGCTCGGCGAAGTCTTCCACATGCAGGCGGATGTTCTTCACCTCGAAGCGGTGCTTGCCGTGGGTAACACCGTCACCGTTCTGGTAGAACTGGAAGTATACATGGTTGCCGAACCATTCCTGGGTGGGAGGAATGAAGGTGAGGAACTTGGCATAGGAGCCGCCGCTGTAGGCCTTGAAAGCGTCGGAGCTGGCGTCCTCGTCCTGACCGAACAGATATACCCAACCGGAGCTGTTGTTGCACTGGAAGTCTACCTGGGCTTTGTCATCGTACCAGTAGTCAATCTCATTCTCGGTTCTCGGGGCACCCCAGGTGTGGCCTTCCCATGTGAGATAGCCAATCTTGCCCTCGGGAATGTTGAGCTTGATGTTCAGAGAGGAAGTGGCTTCTACCAGGTCGCCGTCTTCCCAGTTGGCGTTGTAGGCCACACCGTCTTCCACCACGAAGGGATAGCTGGGGTCGGTGGTTATCTCCATGTACTCCAGACCCTCGGTTACCACCTGGCTGAAGTCGGGCATGTCATACACTCTTGCCTTCACGGCCACGGTGTAGGTACCGGCAGAGGTCTCCACGGTGATGGTGGCGGTCTTCTTGCCGGAAGTGGAGCTCGAGAAGGTGAGGGGGATAATCATGTCGTTGAGCGAGGTGGCGGGCTGTACGTCGTTCACGTCGGCCTTGAACTCGTCGTTGTCGCTGCTGATGTTGTTCAGCGTAAGAGGATTGGCACCGCGGTTCTGAATCACGATGTTCTGGGTGCCGCTCACGTTATAGCCCGACTCGACAATGAAGTTGCCGAAGTCGATGCTCTCGGTCTTCACCTCGGCGGCATCGGCGGGCAGGTCCTCGAAGTCGAGGCTCAGGCTGGTCAGATAGAGACCGTTGCTCTCAATGCCGGAGTAGTACATGCTCTGATGCTGGAAACGCACGAAGTGGTCGCCGGGGGCCAGCTCGATGGTTCCGTTCATCTCGCCCTCTTGGGTCACGGCGAGTGCAGCGGCGTCGCTGTCAACGAAGTAGCCCGACAGTACACCCCATGAATAGCGGAAGGAGGGGTCGTTCTTGTGGTAGCCCTCGAAGCTCAGCTTGCCGAGCTTGCCCTCGGGCACGGTCATATATACAAAGAGGTCGGAGGTGCCGGCGGCACCCTTCAGACCGGAGACGGCGGCTGTCTTGCCGTCGAGCTCACCCATCTCGAAGGGATAGTCCACGGAGGTGTTGAAGGTGAGGTCGCCGTTCTTCACAATGGCCGAATAGTCGGGCAGCGGGTCAATGGCACCGGTAATCGACACCACGAAGCTGCCGTCATCAGTGCCGCAGTCGTAGTAAACCACAGCGTTGGCCTCTACCTCCTCGGCGGGCTCGGTGGCCGACATCTCGAAGGTAATCATCTGGTACGACAGACCGGGAATAATACCGGCTGCCTCGCTACGGATCACACCCTCGGGGTCGCTCTCCACCTCAACGGCAAAGTCTACCTCGCCCTTACCGATGTTCACCAGCGGTATGCTCTTCTGAACGGCGGGGGTGTTGGGGAAGGTGCTGCCCATGTCGACGGCGTCGTTGAAACACACCAGGTCGCCGCTCTCTCTCGGGATGCAGATCACGATGCGGCGGTAGGAGGTGACCAGACCGTACGACTGGCCGCCGCTGGGCATGTACTCGGAGAGTCCTACCACCTGCTCGGTGGTGAGTTTCTCAAAGTCACCCTCTACGTGGAACACGAGCTCGTCGTCGGGAATCAGCGTACCGGTCTCGGTGAGCTGGCCGCAGGAGAGCAGACCCACATAGTAGTTGTAGATTGAACCGGCCACGGTACCGTTCTCAAAAACGGTCGAGGTGGGGATGGTGATGGTCTTGGTCGCCTCGTCGTAGACACCGCTGAAGTCGATGTCAAGGCTCGGCGAGTAGTCTGCCGGATTGTACAGATTGAAGAAGTTGTGGAAGGTCACGGTGTTGCCGTCGCGCACAATACCCATCTCATAGGTCAAAATGTCGCCTCCCTCGGGCACGTAGGAGTAGTTGGCCTTGGTGCTCTGGGCGGCCACAAAGTAGCTCACCGTGTCGGTCGACTCGGCACCCAAGGCGCGTTTCTTGGCTTTGGGAGCGGGGCGGGTGGCCTTCGCATTGGCAGGCACCATCTTCTCCAACTGCTGCTGGTCTTCCTTGCTGATTTGGCTGTAGGGAGAACCGGCGGTTACGGGGCTCGGTTTCACGGGCAACTGGGCGTTGACCAGCACCACGGCACACAAGCTCCATGCTAAGCATAAAAGTTTTCTCATAAGCGTGATTGTTAGTGAATAATAGATGATATTGAATTCTCTTTTTTCGTTGTCTTAAGGTTGGCGCTCCATATATTTGCGGCTGCCGCCTTGCTGCCCGGCCTGCTGCTCCCACCATATCCGGGTCTCGCCCATACGGTAGAGCAGCTGCCGCTCCGGCTCCTCTATGCGGACTGTGGTGCCGATGCCGCTCTCTCCGTTCGAGCCGCTGAAGTGGAAACTCATGGTCTGGTCGGCGTTGCGGGTGATGTGGGTGATGGGCTTGCCCATGCGGGTGTTGCCGCGCAGGTCGGGGGTGTAGAGCACGGCGGCGGGGAAGGAGTGGTCGGTGAGCGAGTCGCGCTTGCCGTAGGGGTAGGGGTCGCGCTGCAGCGAGAAGTCGGTCGTCTGGTCATCGTTGTCGGCATGGAAGATGGTCATGCGCTGGTGGTCGTTCTTGAACACACCGCCTGTCTGAACCACGTTCACACCGTTGGCCTCCCAGATAGCCTTGTCGAAGTCTACGTGCAGGATGAGCAGGCCGCGGCCGGGAAGAGAGGCGTCCCAACCGGTCTGCTGGCGGTTCTCCAGCAGGTAGTACTCGTTCGTGTTGCCGTCGTTGTAGATGATGTAGGCGTCGCCGTCTTCCGAGAGGGGGCGCATGCCGTCTATCTGCACATCGCCGTCTTTCAGCTCTATGGGGTCGAGCCAGCCCAGCACCATGCGCTCGTAGCTGGTGTAGCCGGCGGGCACGAAACCGTTGCCGTTGTAGTTGCCGTAGCCCATGATGTCCCATTGGCTCATGCCGAAATTGCCGGCCGAACCCAGCGCGGCGTCATAATGTTCAGGGAAACCGAAACAGTGGGAAAACTCGTGGCAGATCACGCCGATGCCCGAAATCATGGTCTTGGTGAACATTTCGCTGCTGCAGGCATACTGGTCGACCGTGAGACCGCCCACCTGGAGCGTCTCACCGTAGTCGCTGAGCGACAGGCTGTGCTTGTGGGGCCAGATGGTGTAGGTGTCGGTGCTGTTGTGCTGGCCCTCGCCGGCGAAGATGACGAACACTTGCTCCACCTCGCCGTCGCCGTCCCAGTCGTAGAGACTCCAGTCCACACCCTCGCCGGCCAGTTGGCAGGCCTCGGCTATCATCTCGCCGGCATGAAGGTTGCGCGAACTGCCGTCGGCGGCGTCCTCGCCATAGTATTTGTAGCTCTTCGACAGTTCCACGGGGCCTACCACATCGAAGGAGAAATCAAACTTGCCCCGGCTCTGACTCAGAAAGTAGTCGCGCACGCTGCCCTTGAATCCCATGCTGTTGGTGAAATTCTCCGTGTTGGCCACGTTGTCATACAGCGCAAGGTCGTGACCCTCCTTGAACTTCAGGTCGGTGAAGTTGGCCAGGATGATGAGTCCGCGGTATTGACCCTCGTAGTGCTTGAAGTCGCCCAGACTGGGGCTCCTGTGCAGGGCGGCGCGTCGCCGGCACAGCGTCTTTTCTTCCTGAAGGTCGATTTCTTGGAGTATGTTTTGGGGGGTGAGGCGGTAGCATCGTCCGTCGTCGGCTTGCCAATAGCTCAGGTGCTCATCGCCCTCGAGTCTGACAAGCAGGCTGTCGCCTTTCTCGGTCTTGAAGAGGCCTGTCAGTTTGCCCGTGGCCGGGATGGCCAGCATTTGGATGGCTGGTAACAGGAATGACAGTATGATCAACAAAGTTTTTTTCATCTTGCTTTTTGCCGGAGCATAGCCTCTTGTCCGCTCGCTCGAATCCACGTCTGTTCATAAATGAACGGATTGGGCGTGTTGACGAATGGTTGACAAGGCGTTATTGATAGCCGCAAATTTAGGTAATTTTCTACAAAAAAAGGAAAAAACAGGGGGTAGAAATGTGACAATTCAAGAATGGGCACATAAAAAGCATGCTTTTTCTCTGTTTTTCCCCTCTCGGACGTAAAATGGCGGGAGGCCGTGGAATGAGGGCCATGGACTGATAATGCAAAAAAAACGGCCCGCTAAACGGGCCGCTTATTATCATTTCTGCAACTCTTGCAGACGGGCGATGTACTTGCCCAGAATGTCGAATTCGATGTTCACCACGGTGCCCACCTTGATGTCGCAGAAGTTGGTGTGCTCGCGGGTGTAGGGGATGATGGCCACCTCGAAGGTGTTGCGGGTGGGATTGCACACGGTGAGCGACACGCCGTTCACCGTCACGCTGCCCTTGTCGACCGTGAAATAGCCGCGCGAGGCCATGCCAAGGTCGAAATCATACTCAAAGGTGAAGTAGGTGCTGCCGTCGGCATCGGTCATGGCGGTACACACGGCGGTGCCGTCTACATGGCCCTGCACGATGTGGCCGTCCAGACGGCCGTTCATCAGCATGGAGCGCTCCACATTCACACGGTCGCCCACGCGCAGCAGACCCAGGTTCGACTTGTCGAGGGTTTCTTTCATGGCGGTCACCACATATTCGTCGCCCGATATCTTCACCACGGTCAGGCACACGCCGTTGTGGCTCACGCTCTGGTCTATCTTCAGCTGGTCTACAAACGAGCAGGTCAGTGTGAAGTGCACATTGCCGCCCTCTCTCTCAATGGCTCTCACGGTGGCCATCTCTTCTACAATGCCGGAAAACATGTCTGATAGGAATTATTCTTGGTTGGATAAACATAAAAATGGGCCGTACCGTGATGTGATGAAACTCCGAGCATATATGATTTGAGAGCTCTCCGCCTTTGTAATCCACCGGCTTTTCAGCTACCCCGAGGGGCGTGGCCCGCCATTGGCAAAAGATGCTTTCTCGGTTTTCTTGAATTATTTGATGAGTATCCCGATCTAACCGATACGGCCCCGACTCTTTCAAGTCTGCTGCAAAGTTACCACTTTCTTGGTGATGTGCCAAACAATCCCGTGTTTTTTATTATTTCTTAGGATTTGGATTATTTGCTCCGGGTGGCAATAAATCGTTTCGTAAATCGTTTTTTGTATGATATGCTACGACATTATATCCTTACCCGATTCAATCTCCGCCTTTGGAGAAAAGACAAAAACAACCATGCCACGCTATGCCGTGAATGGCTCGATGAAAGATTTCAACTCTTCGAGAAGTACTGCCTGCCCAGTGTTGCCGGTCAGACGGTGAAGGACTTTTTGTGGGTAGTCCTTTTCGACCGTGACACACCTCAACATTATAAAGATAAGGTGGAAGAATATAAAAAATCTTGCCCCATGTTCTTTCCAGTCTTTGTTAGACCGGATGCCGGCTACATGTTTCAGTTGATTTTTCAGCAGTTTATCGAAAGAGACCTTAAGGCCCTGCAGGGGGAGGGAAAGCGTGTTGAGAAGGTCGTTACAACCTATCTGGACAACGACGATGCCCTTAACAAGCTCTATGTGGAAAGAATACAGCAGTTGGCCGTCAATCTCTCCGACAAGACTTATATCACGTTCTATTATGGTCTGCAGTATTTTCCCGACCTCAATATCGCCAACCGGGTGCGCTATCGGGAGAACCATTTCAATTCGTTCGTCGAGGTGCCCGATGAACAGTGCCGTGTGCTCACTACCTACTGCAGCTCGCATGCCTTTATCTTCAAAGACAAGAAGTATAAGGTGCATTCAGTGGAAGACAAGGAGACGCCTATGTGGATGGAGTGTGTGCATCCGCGCAATGTGATGAACGATATTCTGCTCCGGCGCCGAACGGCTTTGGTTACCGACCGCCAGATGCTCAACCACTCGTTTCATGTCGATGCCACGCTCAGCGAGAATGGCCGGCGTATTTTCTGCACAACCTTCTTGTGGCGCATGCTGAAGACCTATGCCCGCTATGCCAGGCGCCGGTGGTTCTGAGTAGATAAAAAGCAGGAGGAAGTGCCTTTCAAAGGCACATCCTCCTGCTTTTTAGTACCATAGACGGCGGTCAGAACATCTGGGCTGTCTCGGCAAGTATCTCACCCAGCGTGGGGTGGATGTGAATCATGTCGGCCAGGTCGGCCACGGTGGCGTTGCGCGTCATCAGACAGCTCACTTCCTGCACCATGTCCGAGGCATGGGCACCGTAGGCATGGCAGCCTATCAGGCGGCCCTCGCCGTCGGCCATCAGCTTCAGCATGCCGTCGGTGGCTTCCATGGCCAGCGCCTTGCCGTTGGCACGGTAGTGACCTTTCTTGCAGGTGTACACCACACCGCTTTCTTTGCACTGGTCTTCCGTCATGCCCACACCGGCGGCCTCGGGGTTGGTGAAGATGGCCGAGGGCACGATGTCGAGACGGATGCTGTCGGTGCGGCCGGCCAGACGGTGCACCACATGCAGCCCCTGATAGGTGGCGGCATGGGCCAGCATGATGCGGCCGTTCACATCGCCGATGGCATAGACGCCTTCCACATTGGTCTGCAGCTCGTCGTCGACGGTGATGCCGCCACGGGTGTAGGCGATGCCGGCAGCCTTAAGGTCGAGCCCTTCGATGCAGGGCTTGCGGCCCGTGGCGATGAGCACCACGTCGGCGGCCACGGTCTCTGTCTTGCCCTTGCGCTCGTAGACCACTCCCTCGGGGGTAATCTCCTTCACGCCGGCCTGCATGCGGAAGTCCACACCGCGGCGGGAGAGCAGCGTGCGGAGCCGCTTGGCCACCTCACTGTCGAGGGCGGGCAGGCATTCTTTCAGAAATTCCACCACGGTCACCTCGCTGCCCAGACTGCTGAAGATGGAGGCAAACTCCATGCCTATCACACCGGCGCCCACAATGCACAGGCGCGCCGGCACATGGTCTATGTTGAGCAGCTCGGTCGAGGTCACCACATGGGGCAGGTCGATGCCTGGCACGGGAATGAGCTTGGAGTCGGAACCGGTGGCGATGATGATGTGGGGAGCCGTGTAGCTCTCGTCGCCCACAGCGATGGTGTGGGCACCGGTGAAGCGGGCCTTTCCTCGCACCAGTGTGATGCCGGGCGAGGAGAGCAGTGTCTCCACACCCTGACGCAACTGGCTCACCACCTGATTCTTGCGGTCCAGTATCTTGGCGAAGTCGACAGGGGAGTCAATGCCTTTCTCGCGCAGCAGACTCATCACCTCGGCCTCATGACACCAGGTCTTGGTGGGGATGCAGCCGCGGTTCAGACAGGTGCCGCCGGCCTCTGCGCTCTCCACAACGGTCACCTGGAGGCCCAGGCGGGCGGCCTCGCCGGCGGCACGGTAGCCGCCGGGACCGCTTCCTATTATAATAAGGTCGGTACTGGTCATGCGTTGTCGGCTTTGTCGGCAAGCAGCTGCCAGTAGGTCAGTATCGGGTGCTTGGCGGCCAGCACGTCGTCCACACGGCCTATCGGAGTGCGCAGCGGTGCGTTCTTCACCGTGTCGGGCTCCTCGGCGGCTTCCTTGGCTATCTGGCGCATCACATCGATGAAACTGTCGATGGTGTCAAGACTCTCGTTCTCGGTGGGCTCTATCATAAGGGCCTCGTGGAAGAGCAGCGGGAAGTAGATGGTGGGGGCGTGGAATCCGTAGTCGAGCAGACGCTTGGCCACATCCATCGTGGTCACACCGGTCGACTTGTCTTTCAGACCGTTGAACACAAACTCGTGCTTGCAGATGGTGTCGATGGGCAGCTCATACACGTCCTTCAGACGTTCCTTGATGTAGTTGGCGTTGAGGGTGGCCAGCGGACCCACCTCCTTGATGTGCTCGCGGCCCAGTGACAGAATGTAGGTGTAGGCACGCACGGCCACGGCGAAGTTGCCCAGATAGGCACCCACGGCGATGCTCTTGTCGTCGCGCTCCACACTGTACACACCGTCGTTGAGCACCACCTTCGGACGGGGAAGCAGATGCTCCAGGCCCTCGCGCACGCCCACAGGGCCGCTGCCGGGACCGCCGCCGCCATGAGGTGTCGAGAAGGTCTTGTGCAGGTTGATGTGCATCACGTCGAAGCCCATGTCGCCGGGACGGCTCACACCGAGCATCGGGTTCAGGTTGGCACCGTCGTAGTACATCAGACCGCCGCAGGCATGCACCATCTCGGCTATCTCGGGTATCTGGGGCTCAAAGAGACCCAGCGTGTTGGGGTTGGTCATCATCATGCCGGCGATGCTGTCGTCGAGAAGGGTGCGCAGGTGCTCCACATCGACCACACCATCGGGGGTGCTGCGAACCTCTACCACTTCCAGTCCGCATACGGCGGCAGAAGCGGGGTTGGTGCCGTGGGCACTGTCGGGCACAATCACTTTCGTGCGTTTCGCATCACCGCGTTCGGCGTGGTAGCTGCGTATTATCATCAGACCGGTCAGCTCGCCATGGGCACCGGCAAAGGGATTCAGGGTGAACTCCTTCAGACCCGTAAGGGCGGCCAGACTCTTCTGCAGGTGGTAGTACACGGCCAGCGCACCCTGACTGGTGCAGTCGGGCTGCAGGGGGTGCAGGTCGCTGAAACCAGCCATGTTGGCGGTCTCCTCGTTGATCACGGGGTTGTACTTCATCGTGCAGCTGCCCAGCGGATAGAATCCGTTGTTCACACCGAAGTTGTTGCCGCTGTGGTTGGTGTAGTGGCGCACCACGGTCATCTCGTCACACTCGGGCAGGGGAGCATCGGCCTTGCGCCGCATTTCCTCGGGCACGGCATAGTCGCCATATTCGTTGGCGGGCAGGCTGAAGCCTTCACGGCCGGGTTTCGACAGTTCGAAAATCAGGTTTCCGTATAGTTTGCTGTTCATTTGGCGTCCTCCTCAGTTAGTGTTACGAATCGGTCTATCTCTTCTTTCGTGCGCTTCTCCGTCACGGCTATCATCAGCGTGTGGTCGTCTATCTTCACACCGCCAAGGATGCCGTTGGCGAGCAGACGCTCCAGCAGACGGTCCACATCGCCGTCGTAGCGAACGCAGAACTCGTTGAAGAAGGGCTGGTCGAAGGCGGGCTGGAAACGGCCGGTGGCCACCAGACGGTCCATCATGTAGTGGGCGCCGGCATACGATGCCTGGGCGGCGGCTTTCAAGCCTTCCTTGCCCATCACTGAGAGGTAGATGGTGGCGTAGAGGGCCATAAGGCTCTCGTTGGAGCAGATGTTGGAAGTGGCCTTCTGGCGGCGGATGTGCTGCTCGCGGGCCTGGAGGGTCAGCACGAAGGCGCGCTGGCCGCGGTTGTCGCGGGTCATGCCCACGATGCGGCCGGGCATCTTGCGCATCAGCTTCTCGGTGCAGCACATGTAGCCGAAGTAGGGACCGCCGAACGACATGGGAAGACCGAGCGACTGGCCGTCGCCCACTGCCACGTCGGCACCCCACTCACCGGGGGTCTTCAGTAGAGCCAGGTCGGCGGCTACGCTGTTGATGATGAAGAGGGCTTTCTGCTGGTGGCAGGCATCGGCCATGCCGCCGAAGTCTTCCACCACACCGTAGCGGTTGGGCTGCTGCACCACCACACCGGCCACGCCGCCCTCAGCGAGCAGGCGCTCCACGTCGGCTTTGTCGGTGGCACCGTCTTTCTCGGCGGCCTCCAAAAGCTCCACACCGTGGAAGTGGGCGTAGGTGCGCACCACCTGAAGGGTCTTCGGGTCGATGGTCTTCGACACCACCACCTTGTTGGCCTTCTTCGACTGGGCGGCGGCCATCAGCACGGCCTCGGCCGTGGCAGTGGTGCCGTCGTACATCGAGGCGTTGGAGATGGCCAGACCGGTCAGGGCGGTCATCATGCTCTGATACTCGAAGATGTAGTGAAGGGTGCCCTGTGAGATCTCGGCCTGATACGGGGTGTAGCTGGTCAGATACTCCGAGCGCTCCACGATGCTGGGTATCACAGAGGGAGTATAGTGGTCGTAGACACCGGCGCCGGCAAACACCGTGAGCCGCTGGTTCTCGCCACACAGGCGGGCGAAGAGCTGGCGTATCTCAATCTCGCTCTTGGCAGAGGGGAGGTCGTACTCGCCGTGCCACCGTATCTGCTCGGGTATCTCGGCAAACAGGTCGTCGAGCTTCTCGATGCCGGTGGCCCGCATCATCACCTCAAGGTCTTCCTGGGTATGCGGAAAATATTTGTACATGTCTTTTCGCTGGTTTTTGTATTATATGAGGGGGGCTCCTTCTTACTGCTTGGCGCAGAATTCCTCGTAGGCGGCGGCATCCATCAGGTTGTCTACCTCTTCCTTGTCGGAGAGTTCCACCTTGATAATCCAGTTGGCGAAGGCATCGCTGTTCAGCAGCTCGGGAGTGTCGGCCAGGGCGTCGTTCACTTCCACCACAGTGCCGCTCACGGGCGAGATGAGGTCGCTGGCGGCCTTCACACTCTCCACGGCGCCGAATTCAGAACCGGCTTCCACCTCGTCGTCCACCTCGGGCATGTCTACGTATACCACGTTGCCCAGTGCGTGCTGTGCATAGTCGGTAATGCCGATGTAGCCGAATTCACCCTCGATGCGTACATACTCATGACTCTCTGAGTAGTAGAGTCCTTCAATCACTTTTGCCATAGTCTTAAAATTGTTTTATTGGGTTTGTTGGATAATTTTGTTTGCTTATTTCTTGTAGTGCTTGTCGTAGAAACGCTTCTTCACCACCACACCGGGGAAGGTCTTCTTCCTGATCTGAACCTCCAGAGGAGTGCCCAGCTTGGCATAGGGCGTCTCCACAAGGGCCATGCACACGCTCTTGCCCGTGGAGATGGAGTTGTAGCCGGTGGTCACCTCGCCCACCTGAACACCGTCGTGAAGCACGGGGTAGCCGTGGCGGGGCACGGCGCGGCCTTCCAGCTCGATGCCTATCACGCGGCGGGCCACACCGTTGGTCTTCTGCTCCAACAGGGCGTCGCGGCCGATGAACTCGGGCTTGTCGAACTTGCAGAACATGCTCAGACCGCACATCACGGGCGATATCTCGTCGGAGAGCTCGTCGCCGTAGAGGGGCAGACCCACCTCAAAGCGGAGGGTGTCGCGGCAGCCCAGTCCGCAGGGCAGGCAGCGCTTGCTCTCCATGAGCAGGTCCCACTGGCGGCGGATGAAGTCGTGCGAGCCGTAAATCTCAAAACCGTCCTCGCCGGTGTAGCCGGTGCGGCTCACAATCACGGTCTCACCGTCGGTGTCGATGGTCTTGCAGGTGTAGAACACCAGGTCGCTCACCTTCATGCCCAGCACTTCTTCCACCACCTGCTCGGCCTCAGGACCCTGCACGGCCACCTGGCCGTAGTAGTCGGAGCAGTGGGCGAAGTCTACGTCGTAGCCCTCGAGATGCTCCTGCATCCAGGCCACGTCCTTGTCGATGTTGGCGGCGTTGATCACGAGGAAGAAGTCGTTCTCACCCATCTTGTACACCAGCAGGTCGTCTACAGTGCCTCCGTTGGGATAGCACATCATGCCGTAGAAAATCTTGCCGATGGGGGCGTCTTTCACATCGTTGGTGAAGATGTGGTTCACATAGCGCTCGGCGTCGGCACCCTTGATGCGTACCTCGCCCATGTGCGACACGTCGAACACACCGCTGTGCTGGCGCACGGCGTTGTGCTCCTCGATGATGGATGAGTACTGGATGGGCATGTCGAAACCGCCGAAGGGAGAGATGAGGGCGCCCAGCGCCACGTGGCGGTCATAAAGACAGGTTCTCTTGTTTTCCATAATTCTTAGCTTTAATTATGATGGTTATTGGATGATAATGTCGGTCAAGTCTTTCTTCGTCAGATGCAGGATGGTGTCGCCGGGGCGGTCGGGCAGGGCGGCTTCTATGGCGCTGCGCTCATAGTCGGTGCCGATGAGGGGCTGGATGATGTCGCGCTCCATGTCGCCCACCAGGAAGAAGTCGCCGGTCAGGTCGGCATGGCGTATCACTCCATGGCGCACCTCCAGCCGCATCTCCAGTTCGCCCACACCTTCTATCCTCTGCTTGCGCATCAGGGTGTAGGCGGGGTTGCGGCCATAGAGAAACGTGGGGGTGAGGTATTCCTGCCGCATGGCCTCTATACGGGCCACGGCGGCGCTGTCGAGCTGTTCCTCGCCGTCGCACAGACGGCTGCGGAAGGCGTGCTTCACCTGCTCCAGACTCAGCGTGGTGTAGTCTTTCAGCAGGGCGATGTGCTGCCGCACGCTCTTCACCCCCTTGCTCACCAGCTTGGCATCACTCGGCGTGATGCTGCCCACCATGTGCTCCATGTTGGTGTCGTAGAGCAGGGTGCCGTGCACGATGCTCTTGCCGGGCAGGTGGTAGAAGGCGTTGCCCGATACCTTGCGGCCGTCGATGAGCAGGTCGTTGCGTCCGCTCGACCGGGCCTCTATGCCCAGCTCGTGGAGCACGAGCAGCAGCATGTTGATGTAGCGGTTGTAGGTGAAGTTCACGTTGTCTTCCTTCGTGATGTAGGAGAACATCACGTTGCTGCGGTCGGCATACACACAGCCGCCCCCGCTCTTGCGGCGCACGATTTCGATGTGGTGGCGGCGGCAGTAGTCTACGTTCACCTCGTTTTCCATCACCTGGTTGCGCCCGAAAATCACCGTCGGGTCTACCTGCCACATGAAAAAAGCGTCGTCGCAGTCCATCTCTCTGGCCACATATTCTTCCATGGCCAGGTAGAAGCTGAGATGACGCTGTTGCTCATCAGGCAGGGAGATGTATTTCATAGTTTTTCGTCCGGTGTCGGATTGTTGCCGCAAAGTTAGCCAATAATGGCGATATGGCCAAGGGTTTGGCGCCTTTTTTTGACACCGACGAAAAAATCGTGTCGCTTTCGTTATCGTTTCAGCAGATACTCCTTCAGGTCGCCGAAGTCCTTGCCAAGAGCCACACTCTGTTTCGTGCCCCGCATGAAGGCGGCCAGACGATCGGGTATCGCGGTGTCGGTGCCTACCGTGGCGTCTACCTTCTCCTTGAACTTGGCGGGGTGGGCGGTCTCGCAGAACACGCCGGTCTCGCCCGGCTGTAGCAGGTCTTTCAGAGCCTGGTAGCCGCAGGCGCCGTGGGGGTCGCAGAGGTAGTGGTGGCTATCGTAGCACTCGCGCAGGGCGGCGCGGATGGAATAGTCGGTGTAGGCGGCTCCGCCGATGAGCGAGGCGATGCGCTCGTGCGAGCCTCCGTAGAGGTCGATGACACGGGCAAAGTTGCTCGGGTCGCCCACGTCCATGGCGTTGGCCAGGGTCTGGCGGGTGGGCTGCGGATGATACTCACCCGTCTGCAGATACTGGTAGAACACGTCGTTGCTGTTGTTGGCGGCGATGAAGCGGTTGATGGGCAGCCCCATGCGGTGGCCGAAGAGGGCGGCGGTGATGTTGCCGAAGTTGCCGCTCGGCACGCACACCACCAGGCGGTCGGCCTTGCCCAGCTCCTTCATGCGGGCATAGGCGTTGAAGTAGTAGAAGGCCTGGGGAAGGAAGCGGGCCACATTGATGGAGTTGGCGCTCGTGAGCCGCATGTGGCGGTTCAGGTCGGGGTCCATGAAGGCGCTCTTCACCAGCCGCTGGCAGTCGTCGAACACGCCGTCTATCTCCAGGGCCGTGATGTTCTGCCCCAGCGTGGTGAACTGGCACTCCTGGATGGGGCTCACCTTGCCTTTGGGGTAGAGCACGTAGACGTGGATGCCCTCCACACCGAGGAAACCGTTGGCCACGGCCGAGCCGGTGTCGCCGCTCGTGGCCACGAGCACGTTGATGCGCTCGTTGTTGCCGCGGCAGGTCAGGAAATATTGCAGCAGGCGGGCCATGAAGCGGGCGCCTACATCCTTGAAGGCGAGGGTGGGGCCGTGGAAAAGCTCCAGCGAGTAGATGGTGGGGGTCACTTCCACCACGGGGCAGTCGAACTGCAGGGTGTCCCACACTATCTCGTGCAGGGCGTCTTGTTCCACATCCTCACCGAAGAAAGCGTCGGCCACGACACAGGCGATGTCCTGGAAACGCAGGTGCTCGATACCCTGGAAAAACTCGTCGGGCAGACGGTGGATGGTTTCGGGCATGTAAAGGCCCCTGTCGGGAGCCAGACCGTTCACCACGGCCTCTTCGAGGGTGGCCATGGGGGCTTGATGGTTGGTGCTGTAGTATCTCATACTGATGTCTTTTTATTCGTCGTTCATAAATGTCTGCATAAACTCCTGCAGGCGCAGCATGCCGTAGCTGCCGCTCACACAGCTCACCTCGTCGAAGGTCTGCACCTCATCGGGCGCTATGCCCCGGTGCCAGATGGCCAGGGGCACGGGCTCGCTCACATGGGTGCGTATCTCCACAGGGGTAGGGTGGTCGGGGAGCACGGCTATGCTCACGGGCTCCTGCCAGCGGCTCACCTCGCGGTAGATGGGGCCTACCACGCGGCTGTCCAGATTCTCTATCGTGCGCAGTTTCAGGGCCAGGTCACCGTCGTGGCCGGCCTCGTCGCTCGCCTCCACGTGCAGGAACACGAAGTCGTCGGTGCGCAGGGCCTCAAGCGCGGCGGCGGCCTTGCCCTCGTAGTTGGTATCGGCCAGGCCGGTGGCGCCTTCCACCTCGATGATGCGCAGGCCGGCATAGTGGCCGATGCCCTTGATGAGGTCTACCGCCGAGATGACGGCACCGCGGCGCAACTGGGGATAGGTGGCGCTCAGGGGCTGCATGTGGGGCCGGTAGCCGGGGCTCCATGGCCAGATGGAGTTGGCCGGCACATGGCCTTCCGCCTCCCGCTGCTGGTTGAAGGGATGCTGGCTCAGCAGCTGCTGCGAGCGCAGGATGAGCCGGTTGATAAGGTCGGCGGTCTCCTGGGCACTGAGCCGGCCATCCTCGTCAGGGCCCTCCCAGGCCGGGTCGGCTTTCACCAGGAGCGGCTCCCATGCTTCGTTGGGGTGGTCGTGGGGGGGGGCGCACACTATGTGCTTGTTGCCGCCACGTATCACCAGCAGGTGGCGGTACTGGATGCCGGGTATCAGCTGCACGCGGTCGTCGCCGAGCGCCTCGTTCAGCGCCAGGATGAGTCGGGTGCCCTCCTCGGTGGTCAGATGGCCGCCGTGATGGTTCAGGATACGGCCGTCGGCCAGGGTGATGAGGTTGCAGCGCACGGCCATGTCGTCGGGGCGCATCTCGTAGCCTATAGAGGCGGCCTCGAGTGGTCCGCGGCCCTCGTACACCTCCTGCAGGTCATAGCCCAGGATGGCGGTGTTGGCCACTTCAGAACCGGGTGAGAACCCCTCGGGTATGGTGATGAGACGGCCGGTGCGCCCCTCACGGGCCAGAAGGTCGATGTTGGGCTTGTGGGCGGCTTGCAGCGGGGTGCGTCCGTTCAGGCGGTCTATGGCATGGTCGGCCATGCCGTCGCCTAAGATGATGAGATGTTTCATGATGCGTGGGGTTTAAATGTTGGCCACCGACATGATGTTGGCGAACACACCAGCGGCGGTGACGCTGGCACCGGCGCCGTAGCCCTGTATGAGCATGGGATACTCCTTGTAGCGCTCGGTGGTGAGCATCACGATATTGTTGGAGCCTTCCAGGTTGTAGAAGGGATGGCCTTTCTCCACTTCCTGCAGCGCCACGCTGGTGCGGCCGTGGTCCATCGTGGCCACGAAACGCCAGCGCTTGCCTTCAGCGGCGAGGCGGGCACGGCGGCGCTCGAAGTCGGCGTCGAGCTCGGGCAGACGGCGCCAGAAGTCGTCGGTGCTGCCCTCAAAGTAGTCGGCGGGCACGAAGAGATGCTTCTCTACGTCTTCCTGCTCCACCTTGTAGCCGGCCTCGCGGGTCAGTATCACCAGTTTGCGCACCACATCGGTGCCGCTCAGGTCCACGCGGGGGTCGGGCTCGCTGTAGCCTTGCTCCTTGGCGCGGCGCACGGTCTCGGAGAAGGGCACGTCGGCGCTTATCTCGTTGAAGATGAAGTTGAGCGTGCCGCTCAGCACGGCCTGTATCTTCAGTATCTTGTCGCCGGAGTTGCGCAGGTCGTTGATGGTGCCGATAATGGGCAGACCGGCGCCCACATTGGTCTCGTAGCGGAATTTCACACCGCGCGCCACGGCGGTGTGCTTCAGCCGCAGGTAGTTGTCGTAGTCCGACGAGGCGGCTATCTTGTTGGCGGCTATCACGCTCACGTTGTGCTCCAAAAGGGTGGGGTAGAGGGCGGCCACCTCGCGGCTGGCGGTGCAGTCCACAAACACGCTGTTGAAGATGTTCATGCCCACCACCTCGTTGAGCAACCGGCGGTTGTCGCTGGGCGCCGAGGCGGCCAGCAGCTCGCGGTAGTGGTTCAGGTCGATGCCGTCGCGGGTGAATATACCTTTAGTTGAACTGGCTATGCCTACCACGTTGAGCTTCAGTCTGCTATGCTCCTTCAGTTCTTCGTATTGGTCTTTTATCTGCTCTATGAGTTTGCTGCCCACGGTGCCCACGCCGCAGATGAACAGGTTGAGCACTTTGTATTCGGACAGGAAGAAGGAGTCGTGTATCACGTTGAGCGACTTGCGAAGCAGCCTGCTCTCCACCACAAAGGAGATGTTGGTCTCCGAGGCGCCCTGCGCGCAGGCTATCACACTGATGCCGCTGCGGCCCAGGGTGCCGAAGAGCTTGCCGGCAATGCCGGGGGTGTGCTTCATGTTCTCACCCACGATGGCCACCGTGGCAAGGTCGGTTTCTACCTGCATGGGATACATGGCGCCCTCTTCTATCTCCTTGGCAAACTCGTGGTTCAGCACGTCGACGGCATTCTGCTCTGCTTTGGAAAGCTGCTCTTCCGCTTCGGCAATGGACTTTTTCAAAGTGTTTTGTTCCGCTTCGTAGTCAGCCGTCATCGTCATAAAGCGCTCGTCGGAAATCACGCCGCTTACGTTCTTCTCAAACAGACTGGAAATATTGCGGTCAATTTCCTTGATGCGTTTGTTGCCGTTGAGAATAGTGCTTTTCAGAGACTGAATATCACTTTCTCTACCGACGGCGTTCCTCATCTTGATCAGATTCAGAAAGTCATTCTCATAACAACGGATGAAATCTGAAATATCACTGACAGCTTCCATTACGATTTGTTCAAGCACCACATCACGAATATAATGGATTTTACATAGACCCCTCCCGCTTTTGTAATTAGCACAGCGGAAAAATTCTTGATCTCGTCTCAGACTTTTAGAGGCACAGAAATGCAGTTTTGCGCCACAGTCCGAACAGTATACCAACCCACTAAAAAGACTTTTTCGCCCCGTTGCAGTCGCTCTGCGTTTATTGCTTCGTAACACTTGCACACGCTCCCATACATCTTCTGTAACAATCGGCTCCTGCATATTGGGGATGATCTGCTGATCTTCGGCAGAGTTGTAAACCGTCTTGTGTACCTTGTAGCTGATAGTTGTGCTTTTGAAATTTACAGCGCACCCGGTGTATTGCCGATTGGAAAGAATATGCTCAATAGATGAGTCTTTCCATAGGTGAGGCTTTATAGGAAGCATAATGCCCGTTTTTTTATCGAGGGAATGATAGTATTCAGTCGGAGTCATAACACCTTCTCGTTCAAGTTGGCTTGCAATTTGCGTCGGTCCTAAACCGTCAACGCAAAGACGAAATATCTTTTGCACGACGGCAGCGGCTTCATCATCCACGATCCATTTTTTCTTATTCTCTGGGTCTTTCATATACCCATAAGGTGGGATGGTCGTAAGGTGTTCGCCGGACTTGCCCTTGCTTTGCCATGTGGCGCGGATCTTCTTGGAAGTATCGCGGGCGTACATTTCGTTAAAGACATTCCGGATCGCGGTAAACTCATTCTCGCCTCGTGTACTGTCCACACCATCATTAACGGCGATAAAGTGAACGCCAAATTCAGGAAAGACAATATCCGTGTACATTCCTACTTGCAGATAGTCACGCCCTAACCGGCTCATATCCTTTACGATGACGCGCTTGATCTTTCCTGCCTTAATGTCGGCAAGCATCCGCTGGAAGCCGGGACGGTTAAAGTTTGTCCCTGAATAACCATCGTCCTCGTCATAGTAACGGTAGGCGGTAATTCCACGGTCGCGGCAGTAGCGTTCCAAAATCTTTTTTTGGTTGGCAATACTGTTGCTCTCACCCTCTAACTTATCTTCATGTGAAAGCCGCACGTACAAGGCGTTGATACCTTCTTCCTCCGGCTCTTGTTCCTGCCCCTGCACATAGAACTGCAGAACATTGTCGCGGATCACGCTGCGAAGCTCGTCGCTCAAAGCACTTTGTGGCTGAACAGCTTGAAAACGGAAAGCGCTTTCTGTCATGCCTGCTCACCGCCTTTCAAAGCCTTGCAGCGTAAACGGTGCATTTGATTGTCAAGGTGCAAATCTGTTTCCGTTGCCGCACGGTAGTAATATGCGATCATCTTGTCTGGCTGCTTCATAAATAACCTCCTGTTCCGGCAGCCGGACAAACAGGTTATGGATATTATACCATAACCCGCCGTCGCCGTCAGTAGGCAAGATGTTAATTATTTGTGGCTCCGTGCCTTTTGTAGATCATTTCTGATCAGACGGCGTATCTTTGTCGCGGCGTCCTCTTTTGCGCCGTCTTTTGCGACGGCCTTTACAATATAGGTAACGCCCCCGATCTCGTACTCCCGTACAACAGGGGCAGTCGTTTTCTGATTTGCTGTTTCACTCATAGAAATAAATCCCCCTTAGTAAAGATTAAAAAAGGATATGGGCAAACAGAACGGCTGCTGGCGCAGCTCCACGGGAGTTCCACCCCTCCGACGGTCTGCCGGAGCCCTGCCCATTGCCTGCGACGCTTTGAACGCTCGGACTGTGGCTGCAAGGGAGTACCATTATTCCTTTTGCGCGTCCTCGCCCGCAAGATGCCACGCTTGCTTTACGTCGGATGTTTGTCGCTCGGCATATCCTCCCGGATATGTGTCATGGCGCATCCGCCGCACGGCTCGGCGCAAAAGGGATGTGTTCATTTGCCCTATGATACGCCGCCGTTATCTTGCGGGTATGTTTGTCAAGGTACAAGAAACCGGAACAGCAGAAAGGGGGAAATATATGCTTGTCCGGCCTGCGGGTGTTCAGTTCACCCGAAAAGTAAGGATTTTGGTAATGAGCTTGGTTTCAAGCCTGCGGCGCAGTTCTTCGTCAATGCCCAGGCGCAGATTGCCGAACTCGTCGTATAGCTCGCGCATGGATAATTTGGCAATGTACCCTTCATAGTGCTTCAAAACTGCGTTGATCGCTTCCACATCACCGCTTGTCGCGTTCTGGATAACTGCGTAGGGTAGCAGACGCACGCCATTATCTTTAGCTGTCATCTGTTTTTTCTCCCATCCATTCCTTCAGAAGTTTCAGCGTTGCAGCTCTGCGATAAGTGACGGAGCTGCGCACCATGTTCAGCAATTCGGCGATCTCTTTGTCCGTCATTTCAAGGAAATATGACAGCAGGATAATGTTGCGCTTCTCTGCTGGCAGGGAGGCAATCGCCTCTGCCAACTCGTCGCTTGTGATTTGAACGATGTAGCCGAGAATATCAAATGTCCGATCCTCGGCAAAGTAATCATCACAAAACGAAAGCTGCTCCATGACCTCCACCGGGAGTTCCGAAAAGCTGATCTCTCGGCGCCTTCGCCGTGCCAGCTCGTCAAAGTAGTCCCTTGCTTCATTCCGCAGCACCTTTTTGCAAAACGCATCAAAGGCGTGCCGTATGTGTTCTTCGTGCGAATGAGATTTCGTTATTTCACCTCCCTTCGCAAAACCGCAAAGGCGGGTGATTCTTTCATCCCCTTTCGCCACTACTACGGTGACGGGTGGCCTTTTGGCCAAATATAACGAAAAAAATATGAATTTTTACGAAGCAGACATAATGTCTACCCCCTTAATTGAGTAATGGTCTTCTGTTTCAAATAATCGGGCGGAGAGCGACACCCGATGAATAAGCGATCCCGGAGATAGAAAAAAGCGCCCAAACGAAATAACTTCGTTTGGGCGCTTGTCGCCGCTTTATCGTTGTGAGGAGAAAAAAGGTTAAATCTGCGCGGCAAATCCACATAGCTAAAGCGGTCAGAGCAAATAGCTATGTCTGCCTTTTTTCCATTCGCAATAGGATTCCACTTTTTTGTTTCATTCGCTGTCTTATCAGAAGCAGGAAAAGGGAGCCAAAAATCAACAGAGGCCCTGCCGCACAGAACATCAGTGTGCCAATCGCCGGTTTCAGGGAGTCCTATTTAGCGTCGTATAAATACCTGTTCCCATGACCGGCGTGAGTTTACCGATTACCATATATCTTGCATTGTTCCACTCATAGGAGCAGGTACAAAGAGAAATAATGCGGTCGCCCGGTTCCAGTTTTACATTGCTCTGAAAGGTTGACCGGCTGCGGAAAGCATCTACATACTCAGCAAAAGCATCCTCATCCTCAAACTCAAACTGCACAAACTCATATTTTCCGTCCTCGACCGTGCCGCAGATTAGTTCAATGAGATAGTCACCCTCCGGCGTGTATAGCAGCATAGTGGGATATTCTTCATAGAAATCCTGCTCCTTGTATAGTTTCAAAGAGCCGAACATGGTATCGTTATTCATATAGTGACCGTAGATAACGGTGTTGCGCTCGGTAAAGCGTCCCGTGTTTCGATAATCCAGAAACAGGGAGCCGGATTTATTGGATTCTCTGGTATACAAATGGTTCAGATAATAACTGTTGTTGTCTGTATGCAGAACAGGGTAATCTATGGGCGTTCCTTCTGCAAACAGCCATGCGACGATTTCTGTATTTATCTCCTGCAGCGGCCTGAAATCCATAGATATGATGTGCTGCGGGGTGCTTTCCATGTTGGGTTCAGGTTCTATAACCTCTATGCTGTTATCTTCGACGGTATTTTCACCTGTTTCTTCAGGTGTAATTACGGGAATATTCTGCCTGTTTAGCCGAATGCTGTCATAAGCGTCTGACGCTTTTTTCTGTTCAATCAGGATTTTTCCCGCCATAAACGCGCCCGTGACAAAAGCGATACCAAATACAAAGAAAAGAGATAATTTCACTATTTCACGGACGTTTCTCATAGCCGTTCTTTTTGGATGTCGCCCACGATACATACATATACTCCTTAATGAAGATGGGGACAGAATTGATTTCTGCCCCCATTTCTATTGCTTTACCTCGCAGCGATATGTTTGCCTTTGCGTTTCTTTCCAAAAATGGCCGTCAGCACCATTCCTATGCCTGCTGCTCCTGCCATGCTCAGCCAGAGCAGCAGATTGCTGTCGTCGCCCGTCTGCGGTACGCTGCTCCTTGCATTGGTGAAGGCTGCGGTAGACGTCTTGTTTGCCGCGATCGTACCGGTATTGCCGCTGGCATATGCCCGGTAACCGCTGTGTCCGCTTTCCGTTACCGCATAGGTCGTTCCGGCTGGCAAACCACTGATCGTGATGCTCTCACCATGTTTCAGCTGTACGGCCTCACCGCTCTTTATCGTTCCGCTCTTGCTTCCGGTATAGCTGTAGCTGCCGGACGCATTGAAGGTGATCGTGAAGGTGAAATACTGATCTTTATTCGCCAGATCACCGGTTACGGTCTTTTTCACCGTCAGACTGCCGTATTCGGGTGTATCAGGCGGAGTGACTGGGGGCGTATCCGGCGGATTATCTGGCGGGTTATCCGGGGGCGGCGGTGTTGTAGTCTTGGTATTCGTGAAGTCCGCCGTTGCCGTCCCATTAGCGACGATCTTTCCGGTATCTCCTGTCTTCGTGGTGACATATCCGTCTGCAGAGTAGTCTGTTTCCGTTACTTCGTATGTAATGCCTTCGGGGAGTCCGGTCGCTTTTTTACTTGCGCCACCCTTCAGCGTGAAGGTGGCCA
>CACYUZ010000048.1:0-30637 GCA_902777645.1 uncultured Prevotellaceae bacterium
TCATCCGCCAGCACCGCGAGGAAGACATCCACCGCCTGGCCCTGAAGTATGCCGCATCCACAGATGTGGACCTGCCCCTGGCGCTGCAGCAGATAGAGGGCTGGCAGAAAGCACGCCGCAAACTGCCCTCCTGGGCCGCCTGCGAGGGGCTGCTCTACCCTCCCCCACTCTCCATGGAGCAATGCTCATCGGAGGTGACCGCCCTCTACAAGGCGGAGATTTGCCGGAGGATAACCGCACACTGCCCAAAGCCCACCCTGCTCACCGACCTGACCGGCGGCTACGGGGTAGACTTTGCCTTCATGGCCCGTGGGTTCGACCGCAGCACCTATATAGAGCGGCAGCCGGTACTCTGCGCCACCGCCCGCCACAACTTCGGTCTGTTGGGCCTCGATGCCGTCACCATACAAGAAGGCGACAGCATGGAGCTGCTCGACACGCTGCCACCCCAAACCCTGCTCTACGCCGACCCCGCACGAAGAGACCTGCAAGGACGGCGCACCTTCGGCATAGCCGACTGCACCCCCGACCTGCTGGCACACCGCCACCAGTGGCTGAACAAAGCGCGCCACACCCTTATCAAACTCTCGCCCATGCTCGACTGGCACAAAGCCGTGAGCGACCTGAACGAAGGGCTGGACAAGCCTGTGGTGAGCGAGGTGCACATAGTGGCCACCGGCAACGAATGCAAGGAACTGCTGCTGCTCGTCACGCCGCAAAACGGCAGCGAATGCCCCACCGTGACGTGCGTGAACGACGGCCAGCTCTTCAGCTACAATCCGCTGGAAGAGGCCGTCCCGCCCCGCTATGCCGAGCCCGAGGAAGGCGGCCTGCTCTACGAGCCCAACGCCGCCATCATGAAGGCAGGCTGCTTTGAGCAGCTCTCGCACCGCTACGGCATGCCCCTGATAGGCCCCAACAGCCATTTATTGGTGGCTACACGGCCTCAAAACGGTTTCCCCGGACGGGAGTTCACCATCGACCATATCACGAGTCTGAACAAAAAAGCGCTGCAGCCGGTGCTGCAGCGCATAAAAAGAGCTAATATCGCCGTGCGCAACTTTCCCCTCAGTGCCCCTGAGCTGCGCAAGCGTCTGCGCATAGCCGAGGGCGGCGATGTATATCTGTTCGGCACCACCACAGTCGGTGGGGAGCACCGGCTGCTGTTCTGCACCAAACGCAGGTAAGCCTATTGGCTTATCATCTCCACACCTTTCAGAACGATAGGATTCTGCTCGTTCATCACCTGGTAATACTCCGACATATCCCACAGGTCGCGCGCCACAAGTGCCTTGAGCTGCATCTTGAGGTAAGGCAGCGTGCGCTGCAGTTCCTCGTCGTCGGCCGGCTTAACCTCTTTTTTTGCGCCCTCAGCCACGATTTCGTCGACTACCGACTGGGGTATGGTGAAGCCCTCGTTGAAGTCGCTGAACGTCTTATATGAGCGTTTGAGCTGTTTTCTGTGGGCGTCGATATACTTCAGGTTGGTCTGCACGATGAGTCCCTTGGCAGCGAGCTGGCGGTGGAACTTGGTATAGCGGGTGGTGTCGAGCGGCACGAAATAGTCGGGCATGATGCCGCCGCCGCCATACACGGTGCGGTGCTTCACGAGGGTATAATAGCGCAGGGAGTCGGCGAAGTGGATACTGTCGGCCGAGGTCATCTCACCGTGCTTGAGGCGGTTCTCCAGGTCCTGGTTGTAATTATCCTTGCCTCCCTTCTCATAGGGTTTCTGGATGCAGCGGCCCGAGGGAGTGTAGTAATGGGCGATGGTGAGCCGCATCATGGAGCCGTCGTCGAACTCGATGGGGCGCTGCACCAGTCCCTTGCCGAAGGAGCGCCGTCCCACCACGATACCGCGGTCCTGGTCCTGAATGGCTCCTGTTACAATCTCAGCGGCCGAGGCCGAGAGTTCGTTGATGAGCACGCACACCTTGCCGGTGAACGGGTCGCCACCGCCGTTGGCGCGGTAGTCGCGCCGTGGTGCTTTCCGTCCCTCGGTATAGACAATCATGTCGCCGCGGTTGAGGAACTGGTCCACTACCTGCACGGCTGCCTGCAGATATCCGCCACCGTTCTCCTGCAGGTCGATGATGAGGTCGCGCATGCCCTGGGCCTTGAGCTTGGCCATGGCCTCGCAGAACTCATCGTAGGTGGTGGCCCCGAAGTTGTTGATGCGGATGTAGCCGATGCCGGGGCGGATGATATAGGAGGCATCGAGTGAGTAGATGGGTATCTTGTCGCGGGTGACGGTGAAGTTGAGGATGTCCTTGATGCCGCGGCGCACGATGCCCAGCTTCACCTTGGTACCCTTGGGTCCGCGCAGCCGTTTCATAATCTGCTCGTTGTTCATCTTCACACCGGCTATGGCTGTGTCGTTCACCAGCACAATGCGGTCGCCGGCCACGATGCCCACTTTCTCCGACGGTCCGCCGGATACGGGCTGTATCACCACGAGGGTATCCTCGAGCATATTGAACTGCACGCCGATGCCCTCGAAATTGCCCTGGAGCGACTCGTTCATCGACTTCACCTCCTTGGCGGTGGAATAGGAGGAGTGCGGGTCGAGTTTCTCCAGCATGCCGCGTATGGCGTCTTCCACCAGTTTCGGCTCGTCTACGGAGTCGACATAGAGGTTGGTGATGGCCATTTCGGCCATCCGCAGTTTGGCCATCTGCTCATTGCCGCCTATGCGCAGCTGTGCGTGGGCGCAGGCGGCGGCCATCAGGAGCAGGGCCGGTATGATGATTTTCTTTGTCATGAATGTCATTTTTCGCTTTTTCTTTATTGGATTCAGCTTTCGTAATCCTCGGGGCGGTCTTCTTCCACCACCAAGTTGTCGATGATGAAGTTTTGCCGCTCCATGGTGTTTTTGCCCATGTAATACTCCAAGAGTTTCTGCACCTGGTCGGTCTTGTGCAGGGTGACCTGCTCGAGGCGTATGTCGGGTCCGATGAAATGGACGAACTCATCGGGTGAGATTTCGCCGAGACCCTTGAAACGGGTGATTTCGGGGTCAGGACCGAGCAGGCTGATGGCCTCGAGGCGTTCCTCATCGCTGTAGCAGTAGCGCACGATGTAGTCGCCCTTCTTCTCTCCCTTGGCCAGGCGTGCGTCGGCCTCGGCTATCACCTGCTTGTTCTTTATCTTCGTGCGGCGGGCCCTCACCCTGAAGAGCGGTGTCTGCAGCACGTAGACATGGCCTTTCTTGATGAGTTCGGGGAAGAACTGCAGGAAGAAGGTGATGATGAGCAGGCGGATGTGCATGCCGTCGACATCGGCGTCGGTGGCCACAATCACCTTGTTGTAGCGCAGCGTGTCGAGTCCGTCCTCAATGTCGAGGGCCGCCTGCAGCAGGTTGAACTCCTCGTTCTCGTAGACCACCTTCTTGGTGAGTCCGAAGCAGTTGAGCGGTTTGCCCCTGAGCGAGAACACCGCCTGGGTGTTCACATCGCGACTCTTGGTGATGCTTCCGCTGGCCGAGTCGCCCTCGGTGATGAAGATGCTGCTCTCCTCCTTGCGCTCGTTTTTCACGTCGCTGTAGTGTATGCGGCAGTCGCGCAGCTTGCGGTTGTGCAGGTTGGCTTTCTTGGCCCTCTCGCGGGCCAGTTTGGTCACGCCGGCTATGGCTTTGCGCTCCTTTTCATTCTCCGTAATCTTCTGGAGCATCACCTCGGCCACATCGGCATGCTTGTGGAGGTAGTTGTCCACCTCCTGCTTCACGAAGTCGCCCACATATTTATTGACCGATACGCCGTCGGGGCTCATGGTGAGGGAGCCGAGCTTTATTTTGGTTTGGCTCTCGAACATGGGTTCCTCCACATTCACGGCAATGGCGGCCACGAGCCCGTTGCGTATGTCGCCATACTCGAAATTCTTGCCGGAGAACTCCTTGATGGTCTTGGCGATATGCTCCTTGAAGGCACTCTGGTGGGTGCCGCCCTGTGTGGTGTGCTGTCCGTTGACGAAGGAGTGGTATTCCTCGCCGTATTGGTTGGTATGGGTGAAGGCTATCTCGATATCCTCTCCCTTCATGTGGATGATGGGGTAGATGCCCTCATTGGTCATCGTGTCGTTGAGCAGGTCTTCCAGTCCGTTGCGGCTCAGGATGCGCCGGCCGTTGTACATGATGATGAGGCCTGTGTTGAGATAGGTGTAGTTGCGGAGCATGGTCTCCACAATCTCGTTGTGGAACGAATAGTTCTTGAAGAGCGTGTCGTCGGGCTCGAAGGCGATGAAGGTGCCTGTTTCCTCCTCGGTGGGCGCCGTCTGGTCGCTCAGCAGGTTGCCACGCTCGAAGACTGCGGTACGCACCTGTCCCTCGCGGTAGGAGCGCACCTCGAAGTGGAGACTCAGCGCATTGACCGCCTTTACGCCCACGCCGTTGAGTCCCACACTCTTCTTGAAAGCTTTCGAATCGTATTTACCACCTGTGTTGAGCACGCTGACCGCCTCGATGAGCTTGCCCTGCGGTATGCCCCGCCCATAGTCTCTCACCGTGACGCGCTTGTTGTCCTCCACATCTATTTCGATGCGTTTGCCGGCATTCATCTTGAACTCATCGATAGAGTTGTCTATCACCTCCTTGAGGAGCACATAGATGCCGTCTTCGGCCAGTGAGCCGTCGCCCAGACGTCCGATATACATGCCGGGACGCGTGCGCACGTGCTCCATGTCGGAGAGGTGGATGATGTTGTCGTCGGTATAGTTGACCGTTTCTTGCGGTTGTTGTATGTCGAATAGTTCGTCAGCCATTTATAGCAATGTTTTGGGTCTATTTTATCACTTTCTTGAAGCAGCGGCGGCGCTTGTGCAGTTCACGCTCAATGGGTCCCCACTGGCTCTGCACATGGGCATTGTCTTCCATCTCCACATTGGTCTCGCCCCATTCGAATCCATAGTCGATGTAGCGGGGTATGAGGTCGGTAAAGAGCAGCGCGTTGGCGCCTTTGGCACGGTATTCGGGCAGGAATCCCACCAGGTAGAGGTCTACGATGTTGGTCTTGTGCTGCTTGATGGCCCTGAGCAGGTGATACCATCCGAAGGGCCACAGGCGACCTCTCCAGCACTTCTGGAGCGCCTTGCTGAGCGAGGGGATGGTGATGCCCACACCGGCCAGGCGCTTGTCGTTGTTCCAGTCTTCTATCAGCGTGATGAGGTTTAGGTCGGCCATGGGAAGATACATGTTGACATACTGCTCCACCTGCTTGTCGGAGAGTTCGGAGTAGGAATAGAGGTCTTTGAAGCATTCATTGATGAGATGGAATATTTTCTTTCCGTAGCCCTGCTCGAACACCTCTTTTCGGGTGAGTTTCTTCACATGCAGGTTGTAGCGCTTCTCTATCATGGCCGCTATCTTGGCGTATTTATCGGGCACCTCCTTGGGAATGAAGAGTTTGAACTCCACATAGTCGTTGTCTTTCTCAAATCCGCCTATGCGCTCCAGGTGCTCGGGATAGTAGGGATAGTTGTAGATGGTGGCCATGGTGCCCAGTTGGTCGAAGCCCCAGATGAGCATGCCCTCGGGGTCCATGTCGGTGAATCCGAGGGGTCCCACCATCTCGGTCATGCCTTTCTGGCGTCCGTAGTCCTCCACGGCCTTGAGCAGTGCGGTGCTCACCTCGATATCGTCGATGAAGTCGATCCATCCGAAGCGCACACACTGGCGGTTCCACTTCTCATTGGCTTTCCGGTTGATGATGGCCGCCACGCGCCCCACGAGTTTTCCGTCCTTGTAGGCCATGAAATACTCCGACTCGCAGAACTCGAAGGCTGCATTCTTGTCTTTGCTGAGGGTGTTCCAGTCGTCGCTGAACAAGTTGGGGGCATCATATTGATTGCCTTTATAGAGGGTATAATGGAAATCGATGAATTTTCTCAAGTCGCGTCGCGACTCCACTTTTTTTATGGTTACTGCCGACATAAATAAATCTTTTTATCGAGTAAGGATAATAAAAACGAAAAGCCTCTCCCCTATTGTCAGTTAGCGGGGTGGAAACATACGTATATAATACCGTGCAAAATTACGGTTTTTACCCGAAATGGCAAAATATTGCGTTCATTTTCGTCTTTTTGCGCTATGGGGGAAACACAATAAAGGCCGTCTGCTGCAAAACGGCAGACGGCCTTTACTATAAGTATAGGTAAAAACTTAGTCGCTCAGTTTGGCCTTGATGAACTCGCGGTTCAGGCGGGCGATGTTGGCAATCGACTCGTTCTTCGGGCACACAGCCTCGCAGGCGCGGGTGTTGGTGCAGTTGCCGAATCCCAGTTCCTCCATGGTCTTCATCATGGCCTTGGCGCGCTTGGCGGCCTCAGGGCGTCCCTGGGGGAGCAGGGCGAGCTGGCTCACCTTGGAGCTGACGAAGAGCATGGCCGAGCCGTTCTTGCAGGCAGCCACGCAGGCGCCGCAGCCGATGCAGCTGGCGCAGTCCATGGCCTCGTCGGCATCCTGTTTGGGAATGAGGATGGCGTTGGCGTCCTGAGCCTGTCCGGTGCGGATGCTGGTGTAGCCGCCGGCCTGCATGATCTTGTCGAAGGCGGTACGGTCTACCATACAGTCTTTGATCACGGGGAAACCGGCAGAGCGCCAGGGCTCCACGGTGATGACGTCGCCGTCGTTGAAGCGGCGCATGTAGAGCTGGCAGGTAGTTGCACCGCGCTCTGTCTTACCGTGGGGTGTACCGTTGATATAGAGCGAGCACATGCCGCAGATACCCTCGCGGCAGTCGTGGTCGAACACGAACGGCTCTTTGCCCTCGTTGATGAGTTCCTCATTGAGGATGTCGAGCATCTCAAGGAATGAGGTGTCATCGGGAATATCCTTCATCTGGTGTGTATCGAAGTGACCCTTCTCACGCGGTCCGTTCTGACGCCAGAACTTAATCGTAAAACTTATATTCTTAGCCATAAATCAATTAATTCTTATAGTTACGGGTCTGTACCTTAATTGCCTCATACTCAAGCGGCTCTTTGATGAGCTCAGGATCCTTGTCGGGTCCCTGATACTCCCAGCAGCCCACATAGAAGTAGTTCTCGTCGTCGCGTTTTGCCTCGCCTTCCTCGGTCTGGTATTCCTCGCGGAAGTGTCCGCCGCACGACTCATTACGAGAGAGAGCGTCGTGAGCCACCAGCTCACCCATGGTGAAGAAGTCGCGCAGGTGGATAGCCTTGTCGAGCTCCACGTTGAGTCCTTCCTTCGAGCCAGGCACGAAGAGGTTGGTGTCGAACTCCTTCTGCAGTTTCTTCATCTTCTCGATACCGGTCTTCAGACCTTCTGCGGTGCGGCCCATACCCACATACTCCCACATGATGTGTCCGAGCTCCTTGTGGATGGAGTCGACCGAGCGTTTGCCCTGGATGCCCATGAGGCGGTCGATTTCGGCCTGAACACCCTTCTCGGCCTCTTCAAACTCAGGCAGGTCGGTGCTGATGCGCGGCCATACATCCTGGTCGGCCAGGTAGTTCTGGATGGTGTAGGGCAGCACGAAGTAGCCGTCGGCCAGACCCTGCATCAGTGCGGAGGCACCGAGTCGGTTGGCACCGTGGTCGGAGAAGTTGCACTCGCCGATGGCGAAGAGACCGCGTATGCTGGTCTGCAGCTCATAGTCTACCCAGATACCGCCCATGGTATAGTGGATGGCGGGATAGATCATCATGGGCTTGTAGTATTTCACGCCGTTGATCTCGTTGGCCACATCACCGGGGAACACATCGGTAATCTCCTCGTACATCTCGAAGAGGTTGCCGTAGCGCTGCATGATGATATCGAGACCCAGACGGTTGATTGACTCGGAGAAGTCGAGGAACACGGCCAGACCGGTGTTATTCACACCATAGCCCTTGTCGCAGCGCTCCTTGGCGGCACGTGAGGCCACGTCGCGCGGCACGAGGTTGCCGAAGGCGGGATAGCGGCGCTCCAGATAGTAGTCGCGGTCTTCCTCAGGAATTTCCCATCCCTGCTTGGTGCCGGCCTGCAGTGCCTTGGCGTCTTCCAGCTTCTTGGGCACCCAGATACGTCCGTCGTTGCGGAGCGACTCCGACATCAGGGTCAGTTTCGACTGCTTGTCGCCGTGAACGGGAATACAGGTGGGGTGAATCTGCACATACGAGGGGTTGGCCATGTAGGCACCCTTGCGGTAGCACTGGATAGCGGCCGTGCAGTTGCAGCCCATGGCGTTGGTGCTGAGGAAGTAGGTATTGCCGTAACCGCCGGTGGCGATGACCACGGCATTGGCGGAGAAGCGCTCCAGCTTGCCGGTGACGAGGTTCTTGGCGATGATACCGCGTGCACGGCCGTTGACAATCACCACATCCTCCATCTCATAGCGGGTGTAGAGTTTCACCTTTCCGGCCTGCACCTGTGCGGAGAGCGAGGAGTAGGCACCGAGCAGGAGCTGCTGTCCGGTCTGTCCCTTTGCATAGAAGGTACGCGACACCTGAGCACCACCGAAAGAGCGGTTAGCGAGCATGCCGCCGTACTCGCGTGCGAAGGGCACGCCCTGTGCCACACACTGGTCGATGATATTGTTCGACACCTCGGCCAGGCGGTACACGTTGGCCTCACGGGCGCGGTAGTCGCCACCCTTCACGGTGTCGTAGAACAGGCGGTACACGGAGTCGCCGTCGTTCTGGTAGTTCTTGGCGGCGTTGATACCGCCCTGCGCTGCGATGGAGTGAGCGCGGCGGGGAGAGTCTTGGATGCAGAGGTTGATCACGTTGAACCCCATCTCGCCAAGGCTGGCTGCTGCGCTGGCGCCGGCCAGACCCGTACCCACCACGATGACATCGAGCTTGAGCTTGTTCTTCGGGTTCACCAGGCGCTGGTGAGCTTTATAATTGGTCCATTTCTCGGCCACGGGGCCTTCAGGAATTCTTGAATCTATATGCTTAGCCATAATATTGATGTTTTTTCAAAGATTAGAAGTATGACTCGATACTAAAGACAGCAGCACAGGCTGGGTGCGCACTTGAAAGCGAATGCGAGGACCACGATGAGGAAGCCCAGCATGAGCAGGGTGGTATAAACCAGACCGATGACGCGCCAGCGGTTGAACCAGATCTTGCCGTTCCAGCCCAGGGTGTGCATAGCACTCCAGAAACCGTGTGAGAGGTGGAACCAGATGGCCACAATCCAAATGATGTAGAGCACCACGAAGACGGGGTTGGCGAATGTCTCCTGAATCCAGGCGAAACCGTCAGCGGGTCCGTGAGTCAGTCCCTCCATGCCCACCAGTTCGGCGAACATCATGTTGTACCAGAAGTTGAAGAGGTGCAGCAGCAGACCCAGGAGGATGATGATACCCAGTACGAGCATGTTCTGGGAAGCCCACTCCACTTTCTCAGGCTTGCTGGTCACCTCGTAACGCTCGTTGCCACGTGCACGGCGGTTCTGTGCGGTCAGGATGAAAGCATAGACGATGTGAATCACTGCGAGGGCGGCCAGACCGAGGGTAGCCACAACGGCGTACCAGTTGGCACCGAGCAACTCACAAATCATGTTATATGCATCACCCGAGAACAGCGCCACTATGTTCATGCAGCAGTGGAACGTCAAGAAAAGAATAAGTGCGACACCGGTCACCGACATCACCACTTTTCTACCAATAGATGAATTGATTAACCACATAAATGATTGAGATTTAATTGATTATTTGTAAAATTGAATGTTTTCCAAATGTTTGATAGTATGGATTTAAAAGAGGTTGTTGAAGCGCATATACCTACAAATAGGTAAGGTGCCCTTGCTTTTTGATTGCAAAAATAGTATATTTTGGTGATAATTCAAAGCATTTCCATAAAAAACCCAAAAAAAATGATTACTTTTGCGGAAAAGTTGGGCTTCGGCCCCATTTTACACAATGAACGGAAACAACACAACATCCAACCATCCCGCAGCATCTTCCGCCCTCTCCGCACCGCAGGCCGGCCATATGGCCTACGACGTGGTGGTGGTGGGCGGCGGCCATGCCGGCTGTGAGGCCGCTGCCGCCGCTGCCGCCATGGGAGCCCGCACACTGCTGGTGACGATGGACATGAACAAGATAGCGCAGATGAGCTGCAACCCCGCCGTGGGCGGCATTGCGAAGGGCCAGATAGTGCGCGAGATTGACGCACTGGGCGGCCACATGGGACAGGTGACCGACGCCACCTCCATCCAGTTCCGCATGCTCAACCGCTCGAAGGGTCCCGCCATGTGGAGCCCCAGGGCGCAGTGCGACCGCGGCAAGTTCATCTGGCAGTGGCGCAGTGTGCTCGACCATACCGAAGGCCTGGACATCTATCAGGACCAGGTGGAGGAGTTGCTCACCGAGCAGGGTCAGGTGTGCGGTGTGCGCACCATCTGGGGCATGACCATCCATGCCCGCTGTGTGGTGGTGACGGCAGGCACCTTCCTCAACGGCCTCATGCACATAGGGCGCAGAAAGGTGGCGGGCGGACGCGTGGCGGAGCCCGCCGTGGAGCACTTCACCGAAAGCATCACCCGCCTCGGCATCCGGTCGGCCCGCATGAAGACGGGCACCCCCGTGCGCATCGACAAGCGGTCGGTCCACTTCGAGGACATGGAGATACAGGAGGGTGAGCACGACTTCCACCAGTTCAGTTTCATGGGCAGCAAGAGCGCCCTGCGGTCGCTCACCTGCTGGACCTGCTACACCAATCCCGAGGTGCACGCCATCCTGACGGCCGCCCTGCCCGACTCACCCCTCTACAACGGACAGATAGAGAGCATCGGACCGAGATACTGCCCCTCGATAGAGACCAAACTGGTCACCTTTCCGGAGCGCGGACAGCACCTGCTGTTCCTGGAGCCGGAGGGCGAAGACACCAACGAGATGTACCTGAACGGCTTCTCCTCGAGCATGCCCGCCGAGGTGCAGGTGGCCGCCCTGCGCAAGATACCCGCCCTGCGCGACGTGCGCGTGTACCGACCCGGCTACGCCATAGAGTACGACTTCTTCGACCCCACCCAGCTCACCCATACGCTGGAGTCGAAACTGGTGGGCGGTCTCTTCTTCGCCGGACAGGTGAACGGCACCACCGGCTATGAGGAGGCAGGCGGACAAGGACTCGCCGCCGGTGTGAACGCCGCCCTGCGCTGCGCCGGCGACAGCACCTTCGTGATGCACCGCGACGAGAGCTACATCGGAGTGCTCATCGACGACCTCGTGACCAAGGGTGTCGACGAGCCCTACCGCATGTTCACCTCAAGAGCCGAATACCGCATCCTGCTGCGGCAGGACGACGCCGACATGCGGCTCACCGAGAAAGCCTACCGCATGGGACTCGCCACCCGCGAGCGCTACGACTGGTGGCTGCAGAAGGAGGAAGAGATAAAACGCATCATACAGTTCTGCCAGGACACCCCCGTCAAGGCGGCCGAGATAAACGGCAGCCTCGAGGCACTCGGCACCACCCCGCTGCGCGCCGGCTGCAAGGTGATAGACCTGATAGGGCGGCCGCAAATCAACCTGCAGGTGCTCGCCGAACTCATACCCGGCATGAAAGAGGCCCTGCACCATGCGCCCAACCGGCAGGAGGAAATCACCGAGGCCGCCGAGATAAGAATGAAGTACAAAGGCTATGTGGACCGCGAGCGCATGATAGCCGACAAGATGCACCGGCTGGAGGACATCCATATCAAAGGAAGGTTCGACTACCCCAGCATCAACCAACTCTCCACCGAGGCACGGCAGAAACTGGTGAGAATCGACCCCGACACCCTGGCGCAGGCCAGTCGGATACCGGGCGTATCGCCCAGCGACATCAATGTACTGCTGGTGATGCTCGGAAGATAAAATTTGTAAAATATTTTTATGTTTCACGTGGAACAAAACAATCATAAACCATAAGGACAAACCCCTTAAAACAAATACCCTATCAAAGAAATGAACAACGAGAAACTGTTGAAGAACCTCCGCTGCATTCCCGACTTCCCCATACCGGGAGTGAACTTCCGCGACGTGACCACCCTGTTCAAGAACGCCGAGTGCGTGCAGGTGATGGAAGACGAACTCTACGAGCTCTACAAAGACAAGGGCATCACCAAAATCGTGGGCATCGAGAGCCGCGGCTTCGTCATGGCCTCCGCCCTGGCCGTGAAACTCGGCGCCGGCATCGTGCTCTGCCGCAAGCCCGGCAAACTGCCCGCCGAAACCGTGCAGGAGTCGTACACCAAGGAGTACGGCGTGGACACCATCGAGATACACAAGGACGCCATCAGCGAAGACGACGTGGTACTGCTCCACGACGACCTCCTGGCCACTGGCGGCACCATGAAGGCTGCCCTGGAACTGGTGAAGAAATTCCACCCCAAGGCCATTTACATGAACTTCATCATCGAACTGGTGAACGAGGGACTGAACGGCCGCGAGGCTTTCGGCGATGAGGTGGAGATTACCTCACTTATTCAGATTTAACAACCGACAGACAACCACAGCAGGGCCGTGTTTCACGTGAAACACGGCTTTGCTGTCAGATAACACCATCCTATGAACAGCGAGGAAAAGAAACAACTGGAGGCCAAACTCAAGAACATCGTGAGCAACATGCCCGAGCAGCCCGGCAGCTACCAGTACTACGACGACAAGGGCACTATCATCTACGTGGGAAAGGCGAAGAACCTGAGGCGCCGTGTGAGTTCCTATTTTCACAAGGAAGTGGACCGCTACAAAACCAAGGTGCTCGTGAGCAAGATACGCGACATCACCTACACGGTGGTGAAGACCGAGGAAGACGCCCTGCTGTTGGAGAACAGCCTCATCAAGAAATACAATCCCCGCTACAACGTGCTGCTGAAAGACGGCAAGACCTACCCCAGCATCTGCATCACCAACGAGCCGTTTCCCCGTATCTTCAGCACCCGCAACATCAACAAGAAGTGGGGCACCTACTTCGGACCCTATCCCCACATCTCGACCATGTACGCCATGCTCGACGTGATCAACCGGCTCTACAAACCGCGCACCTGCCACACCCCCATCCTGCCCGAGAAAGTGCGGGAGAAGAAGTACAAGACCTGCCTGAAATACCATCTGAAGCGGTGCGACGCCCCCTGCGTGGCCGACATCAGCCAGGAAGAATACCGTGAAAACATCCGCCAGGCAAGGGAGATTCTGAAGGGCAACACGCGCGAGATGCTCAACTATCTGGAGCAGGAAATGATGCGCAGGGCAGAGAAAATGGAGTTTGAGAAAGCAGAGGAAATCAAGCAGAAGATACAAGTGCTGGAGGGCTACTGCGCCAAGAGCGAGGTGGTGAGCCACACAATCAACAACATCGATGTCTTCTCCATCGTCAACGACACCATCGACAGCAACGCCTACATCAACTACATGCACGTGAAGAACGGCAGCATCAACCAGGCATTCACTTTCGAATACAAGAAGAAACTCGACGAGAGCGATGCCGACCTGCTGCTCGAGGCCATCGCCGAGATAAGAGAGCGGTTCGACAGCAAAGCACGCGAGATCATCGTGCCCTTCGAGATAGAATGGGAAATGGGCGATATGAAATTCATCGTGCCGCAGAAGGGCGATAAGAAAAGACTCTTGGAACTGTCGGAAATGAACGGCAAGCAGTACAAGGTAGACCGGCTGAAACAAGCCGAGAAACTGAACCCCGAGCAGAAGCAGACCCGCCTGATGAAAGAACTGCAGGCCGCCCTGCAGATGGAGAAAATGCCCTACCACATAGAATGCTTCGACAACTCCAATATCAGCGGCACCAATGCCGTGGCAGGATGCGTGGTGTTCAAAGGCATGAAACCAAGCAAAAAGGACTACCGCAAGTATAATATCAAGACGGTGGAAGGACCCGACGACTACGCCTCTATGCAGGAAGTGGTGAGACGCAGATACAGCCGCATGATGGAGGAAGGCACTCCCCTACCCGACCTCATCATCACCGACGGCGGAAGAGGACAGATGGAGACGGTGAGGCAGGTGGTAGAAGACGAACTGCACCTCAGCATTCCCATTGCCGGACTGGCCAAAGACGACCATCACCGCACCAACGAACTGCTATTCGGCTTTCCTCCAGTAGTAATAGGCATGAAGACCAACAGCGAGCTCTTCCTTATTCTAACCCACATACAGGATGAGGTGCACCGCTATGCCATCACCTTCCACCGCGACAAGCGCAGCAAAGCCGCCCTTCACAGCGAACTCGACGAGATAAAAGGCATCGGAAAAGTGACAAAAGACAAACTCACCGCCCGCTGGAAGACCATGGCCCGCCTGAAAAAGGCCACCCTCGACGAACTGAGCGACGTAGTAGGTGCGGCAAAAGCCAAAATCATCAAGGAGCATTTCGAGCAGAAAGAAGAAAAAAAGATGGAATAATTTGCTATTCCATCCTAAATCCATTATCTTTGCAAGAAAGCTGTCAAACACGGAAAACACCCAAAAACACAGAACATGAGAGTAGTCATTCAGAGAGTCACAAGAGCATCTGTCACCATAGCCGGAGAGCTGAAAAGCAGTATCGGCCGCGGTATGATGATATTGGTGGGCTTTTGCAATGAAGACACCGACCAGGACCTTGACTGGGCCGTGAAGAAAATAGCCCAGTTACGCATCTTCGACGACGAACAGGGAGTCATGAACAAAAGCATAGAAGAAACGGGAGGCGAAATCCTGGCCGTGAGCCAGTTCACCCTCTACGCCTCGTGCAAGAAAGGCAACCGCCCCTCGTATATCAGAGCCGCTAAACCGGATATATCTGTTCCCCTCTACGATGCTTTCTGCGAGAAACTGCAGGAAAGACTGCAAAAACCCATCCAAACTGGCGTTTTCGGCGCCGATATGCAGGTAGAACTCATCAACGACGGACCTGTAACCATCTGCATAGACACCAAAAATATCGATTGAAGCCATGACCCTGAAAGAAGCCCAGAAAAGTGTGGACCGCTGGATAAAAGAATATGGGGTGAGATACTTTTCAGAACTCACCAACATGGCCTGCCTGACGGAAGAAGTGGGCGAATTGGCCCGCGTGATGGCCCGTAAATATGGCGACCAGAGTTTCAAAGCCGGTGAGAAAGAAAACTTAGGAGAAGAAATGGCCGATGTACTCTGGGTGCTCATCTGCCTGGCCAACCAAACCGGTGTCGACCTGACAGAGGAATTCAAGAAAACCATCGAGAAAAAGACCCGACGCGACTCCCTGCGACACATAGAAAACAAAAAACTGACAACATAAAATATAATAAATAATATGGAAGAGAACTTAAAAAGCAAGTATGAGCAAGTGCTCAGTCTCTATCAGACCGAGCTCGACGACGTTGCAATAAAAGCAGCAGTAGACAAACTGATTGAGGAGAAAGTGCCGGAAAACGACACCCTCGAAGTGAAGAAATTCCTCATGGGAAGTGTTGAGCTAACCTCGCTCAACACGACGGACAACGACGAGAAAATACTCGCTTTCACCGAAAAGGTGAACCAGTTTGATGAAGAGTACCCCACCCTACCCCATGTGGCCACCATCTGTGTCTACCCCTGCTTCGCCAAGATAGTAAGCCAGTCACTGGAAGTAGACGGCGTGGAAATAGCCTGCGTATCCGGCAGTTTCCCCTCCTCACAAGCGCTGATTGAGGTAAAAGTGGCCGAAACCGCTCTGGCAGTCAAAGACGGCGCCACCGAAATCGACATCGTCATGCCTGTAGGAAAATTCCTCTCCGGCGACTACGAAGGCGTATGCGACGACATCAGCGAGCTCAAGGAGACCTGCAGCGACAAAGCCATGAAAGTGATATTGGAAACCGGCTGCCTCAAGACCGCCAGCAACATCAAGAAAGCCTCCATCCTGAGCATGTACGCAGGTGCCGATTACATCAAAACCTCCACTGGAAAACTCTCTCCCGCTGCCACACCGGAGGCCGCTTATGTGATGTGTACGGCCATCAAGGAATACTATGAGAAGACCGGCATACAGATAGGTTTCAAGCCTGCAGGCGGACTGAACACCGTGCGCGACGCCATCATCTACTACACCATCGTGAAGGAAATATTGGGCGAGAAATGGCTCACCAACAAATGGCTTCGCCTGGGCACCAGCCGCCTGGCCAACATGCTGCTGAGCGAAGTATTGGGTAAAGAAACGAAATTCTTCTAAAAAGAAATCTTCATACTAAAAAAGTCCAAATCAATCTGCTTTGATTTGGACTTTTTTAGTATGATGGGTTGATTCAGTCTATAAATTCCGTTGCGAAACAAACTGCAGATAGGCAGTAAAAGCTTCTTTCAATTCAGCTGTTTTGACATGCCGGTCGATATATTTCATGGCGATATTCGACAACTCATCCATCTTGTTCTCCGCATACTGAATGCCGCCGCTCACTTTGGCATACTCCACCAAAACAGCCACCTCATCTTGATTGATGGTACCATTCTTAACCTTCTTGGCAAGGGTTTTCATCGAATCAAGTGGTGTGGTTTTCAGTGCATAGATAATCGGAAGCGTCAATTTTCCCTCCAACATATCATTGCCGGTAGGTTTACCGATTTCTTTTGAATCGTAATAGTCGAAAATATCATCTCTTATCTGGAAAATCTTGCCTACGCAGAGTCCAAAATCGCGTGAGGCAGCTATCTCGTCATCGCTGGCGCCAACAGAAATAGCACCATTTTCGGAACAATTTGCAAAGAGAGAAGCAGTCTTTTTTTCAATCACATCGAAATAAACATTCTCAGAAATACCCTCTTCGGAGAAATTATTCATCTGCAGGAGTTCACCACTGGCCAATGTCTGGCCAAGAAGGGAAAGTCCCTCGATGATACGGATGTTTTTAGATTTCGATACATTGAGCAGCGCTGTGGAGAGAATATAATCACCCGTCAGAACGGCTACTTTATTATTATAACTCGCATTCACCGACGGCTGACCCCTGCGTTCAGAACTCTCGTCCACCACATCGTCGTGCACCAGACTCGCCGTATGGAGCAATTCCAACCCCATGGCTGCATAGTGTGTGGTCTCATTGATAGCACCATAATTTTTGGCAGTGAGAAGGGTAAGAATAGGCCTCATGCGTTTGCCGCCACGCTGACGGATATGCTCCAGAACAGATGATAAAACGGGTTCTGAAGAGGTTAGCGAACTGTTGAAAAGAGTGACAAAATCGTTTAGTTCGTTGGAAATTGGCTTCTTGATGATAGAAAGAAAATCCATAAAAAATTTATTTTGAGCACAAAAATAATATTTTTATCTCAGAAATCGTGAAAAAATAAGTAATTTTACGCAGAAATTTTGAAAACATGGAGAAAATATTCTTTTTAGACGCATACGCCCTGATTTACAGAGCTTACTATGCTTTCATCAAAAATCCCAGAATCAATTCAAAAGGTCAGAATACATCGGCCATACTGGGTTTTTGCAACACACTGCATGAGATTATCAGCAAAGAGCAGCCCCAATATATCGGCGTGGCCTTCGATCCACACGGACCCACCTTCAGAAGTGAGCTCTACGCACCTTATAAAGCACAACGCGAAGAGACACCCGAAGACATCAGAACGGCTGTTCCCATCATCAAAGAGATACTGAAAGCCATGAAAATTCCGGCCTTGGTACTCGACGGATTTGAGGCAGATGATGTGATAGGAACCCTTGCTACAAAAGCCGGCGAGGCACAACTTGACACCTATATGGTGACATCCGACAAGGACTACGGACAGTTGGTGAGCGACCATGTGCGCATGTACAAACCCAAACACGGTGGAGGCTACGACATCATCGGTCCCGAACAGATAGAAGAGAAATATGGTATCAGCACACCCAAGCAAGTGATAGACTTACTGGCACTCATGGGCGACTCGGCCGACAATTTCCCTGGATGTCCCGGGGTAGGGGAGAAGACGGCCGTGAAACTGATTAACCAGTTTGGCAGCGTAGATCAACTTTTGGAGCGTACCGACGAACTGAAAGGAGCCATCAAGAAAAAAGTAGAGGAGCATACCGAAGAAATAAAGATCTCCTATACCCTCGCCACCATCAAGACCGACCTGTCTATTCCTCTCGACCTGGAACAACTCACCCTGAAAGCACCCGATGCCGACGAACTGGAGAAAATTTTCACCGAACTGGAGTTCAAGACCCTCATCGACAAATTTCTTAATAAAAATAAAAAAATTAAAAAAAATCAGGTTCAACAACTTGATTTGTTTGCAGAATTTGAAGACGAAGGGGCGGGCGAAGAAAAAAATTCGAGTTTTGAAGACCTAAAATCGAGGCCCCATCTTTACAAATTGGTTGAAAATAAGGAAGATATAAAAAAATTATGTGATTATTTATTGACAAACGAAATAATCAGTCTAGACACGGAGACCACCTCGACCGATTCCATGTCGGCAGAATTGGTCGGTTTGAGCTTTTCGGTGAAGGAAGACGAGGCTTTTTATGTTCCCATCGCCGAAAATAGAGAGGAAGCCAAAAAAACCGTCGAACTGTTCCGACCCGTCTATGAAAATGAAGAAAGTCTGAAAGTGGGGCAGAACATCAAGTACGACATGAAGGTGCTGGCCAACTACGGCATCGAGGTGAAGGGACCACTTTTCGACACCATGATAGCCCACTACCTCATCCAGCCCGAAATGCGACACAACATGGACATCCTGGCGGAGACCTACCTGCACTACAAGACCATCCACATCGACGAACTGATAGGCCCCCGTGGAAAACAGCAGAAGTCGATGCGCGACCTGCCGCCCAGTGCCGTTTACGAATATGCCGCCGAAGACGCTGATGTCACCTTAAGGCTGAAAAATGTGCTGGAGGCAAAACTCAAAGAGGTGGGAGCCGAAAAACTGTTCTTTGAACTGGAGATGCCCCTGGTGCCCGTATTGGCCGAAATGGAGCGCAACGGCGTATGCCTGGACACCGACTCCCTGCAGGAGACCTCGAAAGCGTTCACCCTCCGCATGCACGAAAAAGAAGAGCGCATCTACCAACTGGCAGGCGAAACCTTCAATATCTCCTCGCCCAAGCAAGTGGGCGACATACTCTTCGGCAAACTCAAAATCATAGAAAAAGCCAAGAAGACCAAGACAGGACAATATGTCACCTCGGAGGAAGTGCTCCAACAATTGCGTCACAAGCATGAAATAGTAAACGAGATACTCGACTACCGGGCCCTGAAAAAACTGCTGAGCACCTACGTCGATGTGCTGCCCACACTTGTGAACCCCAAGACCGGCAAGATACACACCTCCTTCAATCAGACCGTCACCGCCACCGGACGCCTGTCATCGAGCGATCCCAACCTGCAGAACATACCCGTGAGGGGAGAGGACGGCAAGGAAATAAGAAAAGCCTTCATACCCGAACCAGGATGCCTTTTCTTCTCGGCCGACTACAGCCAGATAGAACTGCGCGTGATGGCCCATCTGAGCGGTGATGAGAACATGATAGAAGCCTTCCGCGAAGGCTACGACATACATGCCGCCACCGCCGCTAAGATATATAAGAAAGGAATAGAGGAGGTGAGCCGAGACGAGCGCACCAAAGCCAAGAGAGCCAATTTCGGCATCATCTACGGCATCACCGTGTTCGGACTGGCCGAACGCCTTGACATAGAACGCGCCGAAGCCCGCCAACTCATTGACGGTTATTTCGAGACCTTCCCCCAGGTAAAGGAATACATGGAGGCGGCGAAAGAAAAAGCCCGGCAGTTGGGCTATGCTGAGACCCTGTATCACAGAAGACGCTATCTGCCCGATATCAACAGCCGCAACAACACAGTGCGCTCCTTTGCCGAGCGCAATGCCATCAACGCCCCCATACAGGGCACAGCTGCCGACATCATCAAGGTGGCCATGATACGCATACACCGCCGCTTCAAAGACGCCTACCTCCGTTCGAAACTCATCCTGCAGGTACACGACGAACTCAACTTCTCCGTCTATCCGGAAGAAAAGGAAATGGTGGAACGCATCGTGCTGGAAGAAATGCAGAAAGCCTGCGAACTCAGGGTGCCCCTCATAGCCGATGCAGGGTGGGGGGACAATTGGCTCGAAGCCCATTAAATTATTCATTAACAATCTGATTTTCAATTATTTAAGCCTTATGATGATATATTTTTCATCATGAGGCTTAAAGATTTTGAACAAAAAATACAAAACAATAGGGTAGGGGAGGGGACCCATTGGGTGAAAAGCCGTTAGAAAAAGGCGATTAGCACAAAATAACACCTCTTCAGACACATATTAGAAGAAAAATGCGTAACTTCGCAGCGAAAAATCAACAGAAGACAAAAAATGGCATTAAAATGTGGTATCGTGGGCTTGCCCAATGTAGGCAAATCCACACTTTTCAATTGTCTGTCGAGCGCCAAGGCACAAGCCGCCAATTTCCCGTTCTGCACCATTGAGCCCAATGTGGGCGTGATAACCGTACCCGACGAGCGACTGGGCCGTCTGGCTGAGATTGTACATCCCGGACGCATCGTTCCCGCCACCTGCGAGATTGTGGACATCGCCGGATTGGTGAAAGGCGCCTCTAAAGGAGAAGGTCTTGGCAACAAGTTCCTGGGCAACATCCGTGAGACCGACGCCATCATCCATGTGCTGCGCTGTTTCGACGACGACAACATCACCCATGTAGATGCCACCATCGACCCCATACGCGACAAGGAAATCATCGACACAGAGCTCCAGCTCAAAGACCTGGAAACCATCGAGTCGCGCCTCTCGCGCCAGGCCAAGGCCGCAGCCGCCGGCAACAAGGATGCCAAGGTAGAGCTCAAGGTGCTCGAGGCCTACAAGGAAGTGTTGGAAAAAGGCCTCAACGCCCGCACCGTGACCTTCGACAGCAAGGAAGAGCAGCAGGCCGCCCACGACCTGTTCCTGCTCACCGCCAAACCCGTGCTGTATGTATGCAATGTTGACGAGTCGTCGGCCAAGGACGGCAACGACTATTCCCGCCGTGTGGAGGCCGTTGCCAAGGAAGAAGGTGCCGAGGTGCTCGTCATAGCCGCCAAGACCGAGGAAGACATCGCCAGTTTTGAGAGCTATGAAGACAAGAAACTCTTCCTCGACGAGCTGGGGCTGGAAGAGAGCGGTGTGAACCGCCTCACGAAGAAAGCCTACGCCCTGCTCAACCTGCAGACCTTCATCACGGCAGGCGAGATGGAAGTGAAGGCCTGGACCTACCGCAAAGGCTGGAAAGCCCCGCAGTGCGCCGGTGTGATACACTCCGACTTTGAGAAAGGCTTCATCCGTGCCGAGGTCATCAAATACGACGACTATATCCACTACGGTTCAGAAGCTGCTGTGCGCGAGGCCGGCAAGCTGTCGGTGGAAGGCAAGGAATATGTAGTGCAGGACGGCGACATCATGCACTTCCGCTTCAATGTATAGACCCAAACACCCCCATTCATGATTAGTCAACTGCTCTATATCGTATGGAATCCTGACGAGACAGCCCTGCAGTTGGGCTCGCTCTCCATCCGCTGGTATTCACTCTGCTGGCTCATCGGCCTGTTGCTGGCCTATCTGCTCGTTCACAAGCTCTACAAAGAGCAGAAGATAAAGGAAGAATATTTCGACCCCCTCTTCATCTATTGCTTTCTCGGCATTCTGGTGGGTGCCCGTCTGGGCCACTGCCTTTTCTACGAACCCGGCTACTTCCTGAGCAGCGGCGAGCACATCATTGAGATGTTCCTGCCCATTCATAAGATTGGCGGCTCCTGGAAATTCACCGGCTATGAGGGTCTGGCCTCACACGGCGGCACACTGGGCCTTATCATCGCCCTGTATCTCTATTACCGCAAGACCCATCTCAACCTGTGGACCGTGCTCGACAACATCGCCATTGCCACGCCCGTGACGGCCTGTTTCATCCGCCTGGGCAACCTGATGAATTCGGAGATAATAGGCAAGGTGACCGATGTGCCCTGGGCCTTCTACTTTGTCAACGCCGGTCCAGAACTGGGTGTCGACCCGCGGCATCCCGGTCAGCTCTACGAAGCCATCGCCTATCTCATTTTCTTCTTTATCGGATGGTATCTCTACCGCAAGCGTCCTGAGAAGGTAGGCACGGGATTCTTTTTCGGTCTCTGCCTCACCCTTATCTTCACGGCCCGTTTCTTCATAGAGTTCACCAAGATCAACCAGGTCGATTTTGAGAACAGTCTGCCGCTCGACATGGGTCAGCTGCTCAGCATTCCCTATATCGTGCTCGGAATTGTGTGCATGATAGGCGGAAAATGGATGAAGGGAGTGAAAAAATAATCACTCCCTTCATCGCTCATTTCATTTTACTTACCTACTATTTTCTGTATCTCATGCAGCTTGTTGAGTGCTTCAAGCGGCGTGAGATTATTGATGTCGATACCCAGCAGCTCATCGCGCACCATGCTGAGCATAGGGTCGTCGAGCTGGAAAAAGCTCAGCTGCATGCCCTCGCGCGTTTGCGCGATGTTGTCCACCTGCGGTTTGCCCACCGCGCCCACACCGTTGCTGTCGGCCTCCAGCCGCTTCAGGATGGTGTTGGCCCTTTTCACGATGCTCTTGGGCATGCCGGCTATCTCCGCCACATGGATACCGAAAGAGTGTTCCGAACCGCCTCTTTCCAGTTTGCGCAGGAAGATTACCCTGTTGTCCACCTCCTTCACACTCACATTATAATTCTTGATACGGGCGAAATGCTTCTCCATCTCGTTCAGCTCATGATAGTGGGTGGCAAAGAGCGTACGTGCCCTGGCCCGCGCGTGCTCGTGCAGATACTCCACGATGGCCCAGGCTATTGAGATGCCGTCGTAGGTCGACGTGCCGCGTCCCAGCTCATCGAAGAGCACCAGCGATCGCGGCGACACATTGTTCAGAATATTGGCCGCCTCGGTCATTTCCACCATAAAGGTCGACTCACCCTGTGAAATATTGTCGGAGGCGCCCACACGGGTGAAGATTTTGTCCACCAAACCGATTCTCGCGCGTTCTGCGGGCACGAAGCTGCCTATTTGGGTAAGGAGTACGATGAGGGCCGTTTGTCGCAGCAGAGCCGATTTACCGGCCATATTCGGGCCCGTGATGATAATAATCTGCTGGTTGTCGCTGTCGAGCCGTATGTCATTGGGCACGTATCGCTCATCGATGGGCAGCTGGGTCTCGATGACCGGATGCCGTCCCTGCACGATATCAATTACGTCGGATTCGTCGATGACGGGCCGCACATAGTGGTGCTGTTCGGCCACCAGTGCGAAAGAGAGCAGGCAGTCGATGCGCGCTACGAGGCTGGCATTGGTCTGGATGGCCGGGATATAGTCCTGCAGCGCTACCACCAGTTCGTTGAACAGTTGCGTCTCGAGCGCCAGAATCCGGTCCTCGGCACCGAGTATTTTTTCCTCATATTCCTTCAGTTCCTGTGTGATGTAGCGCTCGGCCTGCGCCAGCGTCTGTTTTCTCACCCATTCGGCCGGCACCTTGTCCTTGTAGGTGTTGCGCACCTCGAGGTAGTAGCCGAACACATTGTTGTAGCCTATCTTCAGCGAACTGATGCCAGTGAGTTCCGACTCTCTCTCCTGTATCTTGAGCAGATAGTCCTTACCGCTGTAGGCGATGGAGCGCAGTTCGTCGAGCTGTGCGTTCACCCCGTTGTTTATCACATTGCCCTTGTTCACGAGCAGGGGAAGGTCGGGTTTTAGCTCGCGCTGTATCCGGTAGCAGCACCTCGTTGTCGGTCTGCTCACAGGCTTTTTTCACCACCTCCACGGCCTGCAGCGCCACCTTGAGCTGCATCACCTCACGCGGCGACACGCGTCCCACGGCCACTTTCGAGATGATACGTTCCAAGTCGCCCATCTGGTGAAACTGCTCATCGAGCAACTCGCGCAAATCGGGCTCCTTGAAGAAATACTCCACCACCTCATGGCGCTCGGTGATGGGCTGCACATCCTTGAGCGGGAACATCATCCAGCGCTTCAGCAGTCGGCTTCCCATGGGGGTCGACGTCTTGTCGATTACCTGCAGGAGCGAAGAGCCCTCATCGTGCATGGTATCCAGCAGTTCGAGCGAGCGGATGGTGAATTTGTCGAGCCGCACGTATTTTTCTTCCTCGATACGGGAGATAGACGTGATATGGCCCAGTTGGGTATGCTGGGTGAGCTCGAGATACTGCAGGATGGCCCCTGCGGCCACCACGCCGTTGCGCAGATGGTCCACCCCGAAGCCCTTCAGCGACCTGGTCTGGAAATGCTTCAGGAGTTTCTGCCGTGCAGTGGCTTCGGTGAACACCCAGTCGTCTAGTTCGAAAATGCACAGTTTGTTGCCGAAGTAGCGTTCAAAGTCATTTTTCCTGGAACGGTCGTAGAGCACCTCTTTCGGTTGGAAGTTGCCCAACAGTTTCTCCACATAGTCGTAGGTACCTTCGCCGGTGAAGAACTCGCCGGTGGAGATATCCAAGAAAGCCACTCCGCATGCCGTCTTGCCGAAATGAACAGCACAGAGAAAATTGTTTTCTTTGTAGTTGAGCACATTGTCGCTCATGGCCACACCCGGTGTCACCAGTTCGGTGATACCCCTTTTTACCAGTTTCTTGGTGAGTTTAGGGTCTTCCAGTTGGTCGCAGATAGCCACCCGCCGTCCGGCGCGTATCAGTTTGGGCAGGTACGTATCGAGTGCGTGGTGCGGAAATCCTGCCATCTCTGTCGTGCCGGTGCTCGCCCCGTTGTTCCGTCGGGTCAGGGTGATACCCAATATTTTGGAGGCGGCCACCGCATCCTCGCAATACGTCTCATAGAAGTCGCCGCACCTGAAGAGCATGAGCGCATCGGGATGTTTTGCTTTCAGGCTGAAAAACTGCTGCATCATAGGGGTCAGCCCCTTTTCTTTTTTGGCCATAAGAAATGATTGTTTTGAGCGATGCAAAGTTAGCAAAAATTTCCCATACTGCAAGATGAAAAAAACGCTCACCTGTATATCCTCGTACAATCCCTTTCCACAGCCAACAAAAACCAATGGCCGCAAAGTCCAAAATCCAATATTTCACACTTAGAATGGGTATGAAAGTAGATAAAAAATAAAAATTTAGGAAATAAAACAATATAAATGAATTAAATAAACAATCAAATAGCGCAAATAGACAATATTCCTTATCGCTCATCAAGTACCTTTGTCAAAATAAATACTTACCAAAAGACTGAGCCCTATGAGTGTGAAAATTATAGTGACAAACATTTGTTCGAACTTCTTGTCAGTATCATTTTCCGCGAGATGCGGAATGGTGACGTAAGCATCAAGAACATCTCAAAATCGATGTCACTGAGCTCTTCACAGCTCAACCGCCGGGTAAAAGCGGCAAGAGGTATCACCATTTCTGAATTTGTGATGCAAATCCGTATCAAAGAAGCGAAAAGACTGCTGGCTATGACCCCCCGGTACACGATAGGTGACGTGGCTTACATGTGCGGTTTCTCCGACACCTCACACATGGGGCATGTCTTCCAAAAAAAGGTAGGAACCTCGCCCACCCATTATCAGGAAAGCGTGGCCAAAAAACCCGAAGACCTGAATAAATTCATCAGCGAGCAGCTGCTGAAAGCAGAGAAAAAAATGGATGAAGCCAGAAAAAGGCAATAAGCCGGTCTGAAACGAACTATTATTGCAAAGCATACCCAGAATAATGCAAAACCCGACGGAGGGTGGCCGTTCCGCTTCCGGAAAAGCCACCCTCCGTGTCTTTGTTGCTGATGGAGGCTTAGCTGCTCCATCCGTTGCCGACGCCTGCTGTCAGAACTTGTCCCAGGTATCGTCGTCCCATTTCAAGCCGTAACCGTTGGCTGCGGGGTCAAGGCTTCCATCCGTATCGGTGCCGCCCGTGCCGATGTCGACACTGCCGTCTACCTTACCTTTCACACCGCTTACCGCCTGGAGTATCTCTTCGAAGGCCACCTGTGTCTTTATCTGTGGGGTCATGTATGTCTTTTTCATTTCCGTAGCCTCCTTCTTATTTGATGAACAGTTTCTTACCATTGACAATATAGATGCCTGCAGGCAGGGTGGTCGGGTCGATGCCGCGGCCCACAAGCTGACCCTGCACCGTGAAGACATCACCGCGGGGCTGGCCCACAGCTACGTCTACATTCTCAACCGCCGTGGGGTCGCCGTCGACCAGGAAGCCTACATTGGTGAAGCTGAGGTCCTTGCCCACCACAGGCTCAAGTTCCAACCAGGCGCGGAAGGCCTTGATGTTGGTCTTGCCCGTACTGTACCAGAAGTTGTTGCCGCTGATGAAGAGCGCATCGGCGGGGACGACGGTTTTGGCAAGCGTGCCTATAAACGAGCCCTGAAGGCCGTCGGCGTCGGCCTTGTTCACCGAACTCAAGGCAGGGTTTATTGTCACGCCATCCACATCGAAACTCTCAACCGCAGTGCCCAGCTTGATGAGGTAGGGAGTGCCGGCGCGGAGAGGTTTGCGGACGTTTGGGGTGAAGGTGGTGAACTGCACGTTGATGGCATCGGGCGAGGTGTCATCATCGCTGGAGTAGAGGGTCTCAAAACCCGTGAACTCCGCCACCTTGGCGTCCAAGCCGTCAAAAACGGTACTGAACATCGTCGCCGTCATGTTGAAGGGCAGGCAGAGGGTGCTCCATTCATTGGCCTTGATGGTGCGGAGCACCGTCACATCCACGGCACCGTCGCTCGCCTGGGGAGCCTTCGCCGAGTTCTCGTCGAGAATCACCCGGTCGGAAACGGTCACGGTGAAGGTGAAGGGATTGAAAACTTTCCAAGCCATTTTGTCAGTGGCTTCATCCAGGTAAGCAAAGCGGGCCTCCGTCACCTCCACCTCGAACGACTCGCCGATGGCGGCGGCCGCATCGGCCTCGATGTTGAACGTCAGGAGCTCACCCTCGCCCGACGGGATGGCATTCGACTTCAGACTCAGGCTTCTGAAGAGGTAGTTGCCGGAGCCGTTGTCGAAGGAATAGAGCGTGAACTCGGCACCGGTGGCGCCAAGGGCTTCGGAGAGATTGCAGGAGAGCTGTTCCTGGCCGTCGTCGGCGAGTTTCACAATGTGCGCCGGACTGCCGTCGGGCATCTGGAGGGTAATCTCGAAGCCATAGTACACCAGTTCGTTCAGCGAGTAGCTGATGCTCACCGCCTGGCTTTGGCCGGGCATCACCGTCACGTCATCGATGGAGATGCCGTCGGTGCCCTGAGCGGCGGCACTGCCCGCTATGCCGAGCAGTGTATAATCCGCAAAACGAAATGTTCCGAAAAAACAAAACGAAACGTTCAAAATCGTAAAACGAAACGTATCTTCAAATGCGTTTCTAAAAGGGGTTGAATGGCATTCAAACACCATTCAACCCCTTTCATTATTTTATAGGCGTGTAGGTCACCTTCTCTATTTCCATTTTCTGTTCACCTGTAACATTCTGCACATTGAGATGTGGGTTAGTGAAGATGAGATTGAAAGAGATTCCATCCTGAATTATTAGACCGTGTAGGTCCTCATTTGTGATACGGTAATATTCTCTTCCATCGCACTCATAAGCTATATGGTCATCCTCCACAATTACACTCCATGTGTGCCAGCCCCCAACTGGAGTTTTCCCGTCAAGAAAAGTGCTTTTGACTGCGCCACCGATTGGAATAGAATCAGCGACAAAGTATTTGTTACCATCAAGCCCCTTGCCTTCCACACCATCCTCACGCACCCAAGTCAGGTCCTGGCTGTCAATGTTGACACCACGCCCTCTGTTGGTTACGAAATAATATTTGCCATTCGTTCCTCTTAAACGGTTACCATTGATGCACACCGGGCAAAGTGTCCACTGATACCAAGCCTTACCAGTCCACCACCACCGGCCTGGTGAATATGATGTTTTTTCAGCGAAATCAATATAAGGAAGTCTTGTAGCCGGGTCCACTGATTGTTTGTTCTCCTGCCACACCCACAGGCCACGAGATGTGTTATTTCTACCCGTATCAGCAGGAGTATATTCTACGATGTCGAACTCAAACAAGTATTTCAAGCCAGATCTCGGATCCGTCATTGGTGATGTTGTAGCCCAAATAGTGTTTTTTGTGTCCATGGCGCAGGCCAGGTTCGCACGTATGTCAATACGACCTTTTCCGAATAATTTCTGTGAGTAGACGCAAGCTGTAGTAAAAGTCATTGTCTCTCCTTCGATGACTGCTGTTTTCTGTCTGTTCCACAGAGTCAGGATGCCTTCAGGGTTGCTCACGTTTTCGGGGCTGTTAATGCTCTGCCTGTTTTCGCTGACTCCATGAAGCACCGCCCAAGTGTCCATCGTTGGTTCCACAAGCCTGCTCTTTGTTACTTGAGGATTCCATGTTTTGAAGTCGCAGATGATAGCCTTCGGTTCGTCGGGTTCATTCACTTGTTGCTCTTCGTCTTTATCGCACATCGGTATTGTGGCGATGACCTTGCCCTCGGCCTCGATTTCGATGGCCTTGGCTGTACGGTATAATCTCAGTTCTTGTCGCATGATTTATGTTGTTTGGGTTTATGGGGTTATATTTCTTCGCCTGCTGTGAAGTCGTTTGCATTGTCTGACTTGTGGAATGTGTTAGCCGCCATATCGTAAAATCCCGCCACTCCGTCACTCTCCCTTATGGCTGCAACATAGTCCACTGCAAGGGCATTGTTGCTATCCCAAATCTTTAGGTAATAGATTGGGTTGGTGTGGAATGATGCAGGTGATGAAGCGGCATTCATGTTTGCTGAGAATAGCAGATTGCTTTGGTACGGGGAAACTGCATCCCACGCACAAGTTTCTGTGCTTTTCAGTGCCCCATCAAAGTAGAGTTGAAAACCGCTTGAATTACCTACATATTGGAAAGTATGAGGATTGTCAGCCGTGACAGGGGAAATAGAGACTTGCTTATACACTTGGTCATCGTAGTCAACACCTACGCGAATGGTGAGCGCTGATGATATGTTAATCACCTTTAATGAGCCATAGCGGTAGTTATAGGTGGGATTTCCCAACGGGCAACTATTTCCGCTTGCCATCTTGACAAATGCAATCTCTACTTTCTCGCTATTCAGATTCAATGCCCGATTGATATTTATGTAGCCATAGTTAGGATTGGCAACATACTCCACCTGCTTGTACCCACTCGGCATAGTCCTCTTCTCTACATCCACCCACCCCGTAGGTATTCCGCTTGCACCTCTCGGCCAGGTGACGCCCTCGGCTTGGATAAATGTGCCTGTGGAGGAGACTCCGTCACACCACTCAAGCAGACATTGAGTTGCGCTTATGTTAGTGGCAAGACACTTGATATATTTAAGTTTCGTGCAACCTTTGAACATCTGCCTAAAGCAGTTGTCAGCAAGTGTCGCCTGAGTCAGGTCAGGAGCAACTTCTAAAGATGTGCAAAATCTATACATCTGATAGCAGCAGTAAGAGGCAGTATTCGTAAAGAGTATTGGCTTAGGTATGGTCAAAGAACTGCATCCCGTGTACATACCATAGCAACATTGAGATACTGCCGTTGTCGCAGGGATTTCCGTGCCTTCAACAAGCGATGTGCACGCGCCATACATCTGCAAGTAGCAGTTCTGCATTAGTTGCATTGCAGGCAAAACCTTGATTCCCTTAACCAAGTTGGAACAACTCAAGAACAAATTGCGGTAACACTCTACACGAAGTGTCATTGCTGGCAATAGCAGATTCTCGGCAGATACGAGTTTATTGCAATTACGGAACAATGCCGTGAAGGAATATCTTACATTAGGCAGCACTAATTGCCCCTCAAAGTCATCAGCAAACAACATCGACATGATGTTTCCGCTCACATCAAACCGTGCAGAAGATGAGAATTGAGAGTTTTGTGTACCCACGGTTACACCCATGGCAGTAGAATTTCCACTCCCCCTCCAATACACCTTCTCCCCTTGCGCCACCTGCACATCAATGGTCACCGCCTCCGATGTGTTGTCGGTGTGTGTCCATGTCTTTCCGTCCTTGCTCCACTCCACATACGACAAGTAGGTGGCAGTCACCGCAGCAGGAATGGTCAAGGTGAACTGCCCAGCCTCCAAGGCCGTGAAGCATAGGTAGTCGGGGATGGAGGTGGACTTTTCGTAGACCAGCCTCCCCTGCTTGTACTCCTTGAGCACTTCCCTGCCTTTGTAATATCTTGCAGACATCTGCCGCCCTTTGATTATTCTTGCCATAGCTTATGATGTTGGAAGTTCTACATCAGCAAAGACCACTCCGTAGTCACCACGCCAGAAGATGCGGGCGCAAGTGTCGAGGCTCTCGCTGTACACCCAATCCACACTCATTTTGCCAGTCCCCTTCTCCAGCATGGTCGGGAATCTCGCCTCGCCATACGGCAGATAGGCATTGGCTCTTCTGCATCTTTGGACAAGGTAGGGATTGCAGTAGTCATTAGCGAAGGAAATAGTCGCATTAGTCGCACCCGATTCTTTGATGATGCTTGCAGTGTTGTCAATAACCTCCCAGTGGGTGTAGCCGCTTGTCGCACCGCCTCCTTCAAGATGCGCCCGATACATTCCGTAGGTCTTCGTGGCGCACAGGTCGACTCTCACCCAGTCCTCGCCATCCTCGGGATAGAGGGTGTCGGCAGCGAGAGAGGAGATGTCGATTGTCGAGAATGCGCTCCACGTTGCTCCGTGGTCGGTAGACTTCTCGATGACACATGAG
>CACYUZ010000049.1:0-23249 GCA_902777645.1 uncultured Prevotellaceae bacterium
CTCGTTGCCTATCTCGACATACTTCAGCGGGAAGGGTTCGGGATGTCCGTTCTTGGCGCGCTCGGCTCCCCATCGGCTGTCGACAGGCCCTATGGCATATTCGATGGCGTCGAGCAGGTCGTTGATATAATAGTTCACGTCGGTCTCCTTGTGGAAGAAATGACGCTGGTCGTCGCGGTGCACCCATTCCGTGCAGGCCATGCCCGTCGGGGTGACATACATGGCATCGCAGCCCATGTATTCGCATAGCTCGTAGAACTCATGGTAGCCCAGTCCGTCGGTACGGTAGTGAGGCTCCCACTTGCACCACTGTCCAGGCCTCTGGGCTATGTCGCCGATGGTCTTCTTCCAGTGGTACATCGTCTCCTCGTTAACGCCATGGACGATGCAGCCGCCAGGGAAGCGCAGGAAGTGGGGACGGTAGTCGATGAGGTTCTGCAGCACGTCGGCACGGAACACTGAGCGTCCGCCGTCGTAGGTGTCCGACGGAAACATCGACACCATGTCTAACTGGAAGCGTCCGCGCTGCGAGGGAACGATGGTGAGCATGCCGGCAGCAATGTTCTTTGTCGGCACGAGTTCACACTCGTATTTCGTCCATTGTCCTTTCCCGATGGTGAACGACTTAGCTTCCGACACGGCCCGTCCCTCCTCGTCGGAGAGTCGGAAGGCGACGGTACCCTCGTAGCCCTCGCTACGGGCATAGAACGACAGGCGGCAGGCCACGCCCTGCTTGAAAGCCATGCCGTTGTAGCCCTGGTTGTGGATGGCGGCACGTCCCAGGTCGTTGCTGATGACGTTGACAGCCATCGAGTGCGGGTTCTGGTCGTTCAGCGGGTGTCGGTCGGTGCAGGTGATGCGTATGGGACTGTTGGACAGCGGTGTGGTAACCCATCCCACCAGCGGGTCTATCTGATAGACGCGCTTGTTGGGGTGCCCAGGATTGGGCACGTCCTTATACTGTCCGTTCTCGATGACAAGTCCTCCGGGGAGGTTGGCTTCCTCGAAACCACGGTTGCGTACCATCTCGGCATAGAGTCCGCCCTCGCCGATGTTGCCTATCTCCTCATAGTGCCAGCCATAGATCATGCGCGACACCTTCTTTGCCTTTGCCGTGGTGATGGTCACACTATGGTTCTGGGCCTGGATGCCTGTGGCCATAAGTGCTGTCAGCACTACAGCGGTAAAACATTTGTTTGTCTTCATATTATTGTGTTTTTTTCGTTACTCTCTTATAGTCGATGGCGAAGCGTCCCTTCCTGAACTTCATAGGCACCACGCCGGGTCGGCATGTCTGCTTGTACTCCTTGGCCTGGGCGCCCCGCGGATTGAAGAAGATGGTAGCCCACCACTGTCCCTGCTTGTCGCGGAACAGGTTGTTGTGCCCGCCGCCGGTGATGGCGTTATAGCGGGGCCCGTAGGGACCATAGATATTGTCGGCCGATGCGATGATGCAGTCGTAGCTGTAGCGTGTGCGGTTGTCGTCCACGGCAGGGCAGTAGGTGGCCGTCCCGTCGTCGAGGCGGTGCGACCAGATAGCCTGCACCAGGTGGTAGCGGCCCCCTTCCTTGCAGATGAAGGCCCCCTCGATGTAAGGTTCAGGATGATAGGGTGTCTCCTGCATCCTGCGCAGCGGTTCGTCCAGCCCCGACATGTCGGCTTTCATCCTGGCTATATAGTGGTTGTGGCCTATGAAATAGACCGTTCCGTCTTCATCTTCAAACAGCGAGCCGTCGATATTGTCGAACAGCGGTTCCTCCTCGTTGGCCTCGATGTTCACGTAGGGACCCTCGGGGCCGCCCGTCGTGCTCCTGAGCACAAACGAGCCCTTGCCGCCCGTCTTCGAGTTGTTCATGCAGGCCACGATGAACCAGCACTTCTGACTTTTCAGGTAGTGCAGCTCGGGTGCCCACACAGCTCGGAAGCGGTTGTCCATCACGTCGCCGTTGAGCGAGCGTTTTGGGTAGCGTTCGTCCTCCCCAAACACCTTGGCTTCACGCTGCCAGGTGCCGTTGTCGTCGAGCGACCACACGCGGCCCAACGGTGTCCACTCCTTCATGTCCTTAGAGCGGAACACGTAGATGCCGTCGTTCCAGTCCCAGCAGTGAGTCTGACCGGGAAATACCCTTGTGGGGTCGGCCGTCGTGCCCGTCATGTAGTAGTAGCCGTCGGGGCCCAGCGTCATCCATGTGTCGCGCATCCAGTAGTCCATCACGGGCTCCGTGGCCAGTGGCAGGCGCGTATGGCGGTCGGCGGTGCGTGCCTGTCCGTAGGGGGCGTCGCCGATGGTCGGTGCCGAGGCCGCAGGCCATGCCATGAGCATGGCGGCCAGCATGCCAGTCTTGAAGAATAGCGTTGTCTTTTTGCTTGTCATTTTATAATGATTATTTTTCCGTCAACGATGAATAACCCTTTTCTTTTCGCCGTACGCTGCCCTGCCAGATTGTAGATCAGTGCCCTCTTGTGCCAGGTGGGGACAGTCATCACGCTCTCCACCTTCGTGGCATCGCCGACGACCACGCTGCCCTTGGCCGAACCACCGTCGGCAGCATAGGCAGTGATGGTAACTGCCCCCTCGGCATGGCGGGTGATGATGCCGTTGTCATCGACTGACAGCACGTCGGGGTTGCTGCTCACCCAGCTTAGCATCGTGTTAGTGGCATCGGCAGGCAGGATGGTGGCCTTCAGCTGCTGGCTTTTGCCTACAGTGCACCCCGTCTCGGCTATGCTGATGCTTTCCACCCTGACACCCCCTGTCTGGTAGCAGAGCATGTTGTTGAAGTGAGCGGCCAGGCCCTTCGTTGCCAGTGCGGGCACCGACGGCTGCCAGTTGCCCGGTACCGTGGCCATGAGCTGGCCGTCAACCATGATTCTCACGCCGTCGCGCTCACGCCGTGCCCTCAGGTGATAGCCCGCCGCCACGTCTTCGTGTACATAGATGCAGAACGGACGTGCATGCGTTCCCGACATGGGCGTCAGGTACAGTCTTACTGCCGAGGTCTTCACTGGTGCAAACGTGTAGGTGTTCATCACGCCCAGCTTCGGCTCGCCCTGCAGCGTTGCCTCCACTTGCTTCCACGAACTGCCTTCCCTTGCCATCACAATCACTTTTGTGGGCAGGTCGAATGTCTGGTTCAGGTAGGGATAGGGTCCTTCCAGCCACAGCACGTCGATACCCGACACCTCCGTCTCATTACGCAGTTCGTAGATGTACGAGTTGGTGGGATAGGCCGATGATGTCGAGAACGAATACTGCCGCATGGTCTTATGGTTCAATGGAACCGTCTGCTGGCTGGTGACTATGCCCTGTTCACACGACGTGATGTCCAGTGCCTTCTTGCCGTAATTGATGGTAGCACGCACATAGTTCTGTCCATCGACATAGACAGGATAGAAGCCTGCCTCGCCAGCCGTAGCCAGGCCGTCGGTAGTCATATAGGCAGAGAACTCATAGTTCCATGCTGGGTCGCCCTTCAGTGCGAGGGCCTCGACAGCTTCCGTCGACTGCTGCGACAGTCCGCCGTCATCCACTGTCCACGTGCCACCCTGGGGCGTCCACCCCAGCACATGACTGTTCCATTCGTCCCAGCCCGCAGTATATTGTATGGCATCAAAACTCACTGTCGGCGACGAGGCCACCAGTCCTACTGTTCCAGCGCCGCTGTGTCCTATCACGGCATCACCGTCAATGGTCAGGTTGAATTCGTCGAGCATCACGTGCAGACGATCCACGTTCTTGTACATGGTCAGCGTGTGCCAGGGCTCGGCAGCCGGTGGCCGTGGGACAGAAGTTGAAGTTAAGTGTCTTCTCGCGGTTCGGGTCGGTAGCATTGACCCAGTAGTTGTTGTGCCAGTTGTTCTGCAGCGAGGTGCGCACGGTGGTGGGGAAGAAGTCGCCGTAGCCCCATCCGTTGTCCTCGATGATGACGACTATCTGTGACTCGTCCTTGAGCAATACCGGCACGGGCATGCCGTCGCGGGAGCCCTGTCGGTAGCATATCTTCTCGGCCTGACTCCATGTGTGTCCTCCGTCCATGGACCGGCACAGCGATATCTGCTGGTCGTTGTTCGAGGTGTAGGGTCCCTCGTCGGCAAAGTAGAGCTGCAGCTCGCCCGAGGGCAGCTCCAGCATGGAGGGTTCCCAACAGCCGTCGGCAAAGGTGTGCAGGGCGTCGTTGACGAATATCTCGTCGCTCCAGGTCCGTCCGCCGTCAGTGCTCCGCTTGCAGCGTATGCCGAACTTACGTTCCTCGGAATAGGGCGATGTGGGCCGCGGGTTGTAGGCCACGATGATGGTGCCGTCGCTGAGCTGTATGAGGTCGGGCACGCACTCTCTGATGCCCGCGGGGTTGCTCACAATCTTCGTGGCCGAACCCCACGTAGAGCCTTTGTCCTGGCTGAAGGCAATCTTGATGCCGCCGCTCTCGCACACGGCCATCAGACGCCCGTCCTGCAACTCGATGATGCGGGCATAGCCGCCACTGCTGAACACCGTACGCCGCGAGGCCGTATCCCAGAAGATGCGCGACCCGCTGTATGGCTCTAAGGCATGGGCAAATGGCAGGTGTCCATATAGAACTGCCAGCAGAAAAAACAGCCATTTCATTTTCATAATTCTCATACTTTTTTACTTCTGTCGGCAAAGGTAGAATCAAATTGGAATAATCATCGGGAATTTTGTACTTATTATCAGTATTATTGTTTTGATTTCATTACCACAGGTCGAACTCGTAGATGCGGGTGGCATCCATGCCGACGGCCTGGGTGGGACTGACGACATAGAGGCGCACGTAGCGCACGGAGACGGGCAGGAAGCTGCGGTCGACATCGTTCTGGCGGTTGCTGTCAATCATGTCGAGCATGCGCCACTCCTCCTGGTCGTTGCTGCGGCCTTGCAGGATGCAGGTGCGGGTGATGTAGGCCGGCATTTGTCCTGGCTGAAGGCAATCTTGATGCCGCCACTCTCGCAGACGGCCATCAGGCGGCCGTCCTGCAATTCGATGATGCGGGCATAGCCGCCACCGTTGAACACCGTTCGCCGCGAGGCCGTGTCCCAGAAGATGCGCGACCCGCTTTCCTCCTTGCACCCATGAAGGAGGATCAGACTATGAGCAGCTTCTATCGTCGCCGCTTTATGCACATTCTGCCGCCATTCATCTGCTTCCTGCTGCTCTATTCGCTGCTGCCCCTTTTGTGGGGAGGCATGACGTGGGAGCAGTCGCTCAACGACTTGAAGCTTCTGCCTTTCAACTTCCCCTCGATGGCTGGGCACCTGTGGTTCATGTATCCGCTCATCAGCCTCTATATCATCATACCTGTCATCTCACCTTGGCTGCAGAAAGCTACAGCCCGCGAGGAGCTGACCTTCCTCGGATTCTTCGCGTTTACCACGCTCATTCCCTGGTTCCACCTCTTCGTGTCGCCTGAGCTGTGGGGCGAGTGTTTCTGGAATCAGTTTACGGCCTTCTGGTACTGCTCGGGTTATTTAGACTACCTTGTCATGGCTCACTACATCCGCGTGCACCTGAAGTGGTCGCGCCAGCGCCGCCTGCGCCTCGGCACGCTGTTCTTTCTCGTCGGAGCTACCTTTACGGCTTGGTCGTTCTGGTGGAAGGGAGTTCCCGGCCAGCCTATCGAGACGCCTCTGCTGGAGTGGAGTTGGGAGTTCTGCACGCCCAATGTGCTGTGTGCCACCTTCGGCCTCTTCCTGCTGTTTCTTGCATAGAACCCAAGAAAGGCAAGGCGCCGGCAGTGGTGACTGAAGTGTCGAAGCTGTCCTTCGGCATATATCTCATGCACATGTTTTTCCTCGCACCCATCGCAGGCCTCATTATTGGTGGCGACCCTTCAAACCCACTGTTGCCTGTCTGGCTGGCCATCCCCGTCATTGCCTTGCTCAGCTACCTTTGCTGCATCATCACCACAAAGCTGTTATCATTCCTGCCGGGCAGCCGATATTTCATCGGGTATTAAGGATAATCAGCCAACAACGTCCCGGCAATTAGTTAAAATAAGAAAATTTTAGTAACCACGTGGGTTACTGTCAGTAACCACCATGGTTACAGGCAGTAACCCACGTGGTTACTTTTTTGGGGAACAGGTAGAGCACCAAATGTCATTTCCATTACTCAAGCGTCCATTTCATGACGTTGGCGGGGGGACGCTGGTGAAGCAACTCGTTCTTCATAAAGTCCATGTAAGGGGCAACATGGGCGAAGAACTGCCGATAATCCTGACAAAGATAGTTCAGGCCAGGCTCGCCGTCGGCTGTCTGACAAAAACGGTCCTTAGGACAGCCGCCGTTGCAGACAAAGCGCCATTGGCAGACCTTGCACTGATGAGGAAGGCGCTCATATTTGTCGTGTCCGAACTGCAACTGTCGTTTGCTGTACATCATCAAGGTGATAGTGTCGCGGTGGATGTTGCCCAGCAGGTACTCGGGAAAAACGAAGTGGTCGCACGAATAGACATCGCCATTGTGCTCAATCACCCCTGCATGGCCACAGGTGGGGCACATGGAGCAAAGGCCGGGTGGCTCACCAGCCCAGCAGGCCAGGGTGGCATCGAACAGCTGCACGAACACCTGCCCCACATCGTGACGCACCCACTCGTCGAAGATGGTACAGCAGAAATGGGCATATTGAAAGGGGCGAACCATAGGAACATCCACCGCCGAACGCCCCTCAACGATAGGGGTAAACTGAATATACTTGCAGCCTATTTCCTTGTAGAAGTGATAGACATCGAGAGGATGGTCGACGTTGTAGTCGTTCACCACGCCCATCGCGTTCCACTCCACGCCGTGTTTCTGCAACAAGCGTATGCCACGCATCACTTGGTGAAAGGAGGACTGGCCTTCGCAATCACGGCGATAGGCATCGTGCAACTCCTGCGGCCCGTCAATGGAGATGCCAATGAGCCAGTTGTGCTCACGAAAGAAAGCGCACCATTCATCAGTGAGCAGCGTACCATTAGTCTGCAGGCTGTTGTCGATGATGTAGCCCCGACGAGTATAGGGTTCTTGCAATTCCAGCACACGCTTGTAGAAACTCAGCGGACGCAGAAGGGGCTCGCCTCCATGCCATGTGAAGAGCACCTGCGGCTGCGTCTGTGCCTCAATATACTGGCGGATATAAGTCTCAAGTGTATGGTCATCCATCAACATTGATGAATGGTGAGCCTTGTACAGTTCTTTCTTCTCCAGATAATAGCAGTATTTGCAATGCAGGTTGCAAAGACTGCCTACTGGCTTGGCCATCACATAAAGCGGGTGGGAAAAGGGGGCGATGGTGGACATACGCTATAAAATGCTGTTCATCGTGAGACAAACTCTTTTGGCAATACGCCAAAACAGCTTTTGAAACACTTTGCGAAGTAACTGCTGCTTGTAAATCCCACACGCCCAGCCACTTCTGTAATACGGATGCCCTGACGCAAAAGCGTAGCAGCCTGCTCTAAGCTGTAACCGCTCACCTGTGCCGAGGCGCAGAGTGCCGACAGACAGAAAAGCAAAGATACAATTTTTCTCATTATTCAAAACTTACTCTTGTGATAGCTACTACTCCAGTGTTGTGTGGATGTGTGCGAACCAGCGTATAGGTGGCGTCGCTTCGTATCGTACTGCCCGAGGCTACCTCCTTGCCGTCGGCCAGCAGCCGCACGTCGTCGTCGAGCGTGAACTCCAGCGTGGTGCCCGTGCCGCGGTAGGTCAGCAGGTCCTGATAGTAGGCCGAGCGGGTGAGCACTGCCTCGCCGCCACCGATGGTCAGCGTCTTGAACTCAGGATAGATCATACCGTAGAACCGGTAGACCTTCTCTGTGCCCGAACCTGATACCACCCGTATCTCGTGGTCGGCGTTCAGGGCATAGTAGTTCTTCGATACGTACAGTTCGCCGTCTATGTAAACCTTGGCCGAGTCGCTGCCAGCCTCGATACTGAGTCGCTGGCGGGCAGCGTTTACCGTCATCTCGCGACCGTTGTACAGCTGTTTCTCAGGCAGGCACATCACCCAATCGTCGCCCGTGGCCACGGCCACATAGACATTGGGCGTCACCGTGACATAGATGGCATCTATCGTCGTCACGTCGTCGTACACCACGATGTCCAGCCCCGTGGTGTCGGTCTTCAGCCCACCGCCCATGTAGGTGTCGTAGGTGGTAGCCACGCAGACCACATGGAACGTGCCAGGCACGGCGTAGGAGTAGGTCAGCACACCGCGGTTCACTACCAGACCCGTGTTGCTCGAGTCGCGCAGCTCGTACTGGTGGTCCTTGTCGCCTGTATAGACTACCACCTGGTCGGCCACGCCCGTGAAGCGGATGGTCATCGACTCGTTCACCTCCAGGTGCTGTTTGTCTACCTCTACCATGGCCTGGGGTGTGCGTGCCTCCTGGTTGTCGTTGGCACAGGCTACCGTCAGCAAGGCTCACACTGCCAATAATACGTGTCTCTTCATAAGAAATAACGTTGTTTTCATTCCTTTATTGCAATTGATTTTTCATTTTTCCATCTTCCATCTTCCATCCTCAATCTTCCATCCTCAATATCCCGGGTTCTGTTCTACCACACCGTTGGACATGTCTATCTCGTTCTGAGGTATGGGCATGTGCTCGTGAATACCTTCGCGGAAGTAGAGGCCGCGGCTGTTGGGGCGTGAGCGACCGAAGGTGTGGAGCACGGTGGCGGCACGCTTCTGGTATTCCGCTTCTGCACGACCATGTTGTGGATGGAATAGGCCAGTGCCTTGGTGGTGCCAACGATAATGCAGATTTTCTTTGCCCTGGTGATACCCGTATAGACAAGGTTTCTCTGAAGCATCACGAAATGGGTCATCAACAAGGGGATGACTACCACGGGATATTCAGAGCCTTGTGACTTGTGAATGGTTGTGGCGTATGCCAAGGTCAGCTCGTCAAGTTCCGAGTCCTCGTGTTCCACATGCCTTTCCTCGAAGCGGACAGTTAGGGAACGGTCATCCATATTGACACTCTCTATATAGCCCACATCGCCATTGAAAACATCCTTGTCGTAGTTGTTGCGTATCTGCATCACCCGGTCGCCCTGGCGGTATTTGAATCCCCCTCGATTGAGTGACTCTCCCTCGGGGTTGATGGCTTCCTGAAGGATGACGTTCAGGTTGGCAGCTCCGACCACGCTGCGCTGCATAGGGGTGAGCACCTGGATGTCGTTGGTGCTGATATGATATGCCTTGGGGATGCGGTTCTTCACGATGTTGACTATCTCGGCAGCGGCCAGACTCGGGTCTTCCTTTTGGATGAAGAAAAAGTCGGTATCCTTTCCATTGCTGATGTCGGGGAAGTAGCCCTGGTTGATTCTGTGGGCATTGGTGATGATACGGCTACTCATTGCCTGGCGGAAGATGCGGGTGAGACGCACGACGGGAATCCTCTCGGAGTCGATGATGTCACGGAGCACGTTTCCGGCTCCGACGCTGGGCAACTGGTCGATGTCGCCTACAAGTATCAGGCGCATGTCGATGGGAATGGCCTTCAGCAGGGAGTTCATCAGAATGACATCTATCATGGAGCACTCATCAACAATGAGCGCACCGCCATCCAAGGGGTTTTCGTCATTCCGGTCATATCCCTCGGCAGGGTTGTATTCAAGAAGCCGGTGGATGGTCTTCGCCTCCTTGCCAGTGGCCTCACTCATTCGCTTGGCGGCTCTTCCCGTGGGGGCAGCGAGGAGGATGCGCAGTCCCATGGACTGCAAGGCGGCGATGATTCCGATGGTTGTGGTGGTTTTGCCAGTCCCCGGTCCTCCAGTCAGAACCATGACCTTGGATTGTACGGCTTGCTTGATGGCGGCCACCTGCACGTCATCGTAATGGATGCCCGTTCGTTGGACTATCTTTCCGATGTTCACGTCTTCTTCAAAGAGGTCTTTAGAGGAAGTATTAATCAACCGTTTGAGTTTGTTGGCCACACCACACTCCGCCTAGTAGAAGGGTGGTAGGAAGATGGCGCCCTCGTCGATGACCAGGTCCTCTTTCTCTATCATCTGGTCGAGCGTGGCGGTGATGGGTTCCTCGTCGGCCTGCAGCAATTCCTTGGCCGTCTTCAGCAACTGTTCCCTCTCTGCATAGACGTGACCGTCTTCAGAGAGTTTGCCAAGGGTATAGAGGATTCCGCTCCGGCATCGGCGCGGGTCGTTGTTGGTATAGCCCAAGTTCTTTGCGATGGAGTCGGCTGTCTTGAAACCGATGCCCCAGATGTCATCGGCCAGGCAATAGGGATTGTCACTGACTTTTTCAATGCTCTCTTTGGCGTATTTTTTATAGATTTTGGCAGCGAAAGTGGAACTGACACCATGCCCTTGGAGGAACACCATGATGTCCTTCACGTCCTTCTGTTTCTCCCAACTGGTTCGGATCAAAGCGACACGTGTCTTCCCTATACCCGGGACTTCAAGCAATCGGTCTATGTCTTTCTCAATCACCTCGAAAGTCTCCAGACCGAAATGTGAGACGATGAGCTTGGCAAACTTCGGGCCGATGCCCTTGACCAGGCCGCTGCCAAGGTATTTCTCGATGCCGACGATGGTGGCCGGCAGTTCTTCTTCCCATGACTGGGCGGCGAACTGCCTACCATAGCGTTTGTCCACCTTCCACTCACCCTCGACAACGAGACAGGCTCCTACCGTCACCTCATGGAACGTCCCTACAAGGGTCTGCTTGTCGCGATAACCCTTGACGGAAGCCTGAAGGACGGAATAGCCGTTCTCCTGGTTCTGGTAGGTGATGTGGTCAATGGTACACTTGATTTTCTCCATCAGCAAGAGGTTTTCATGGCTCATGAGGCAGATTGGTATCTTCAATACATGGTTTATGCCGCGCCTTTTTTGTTATTAGTATGTTGTCATATGAGTTCATACTTAGAAGCAACTGAGCGTAGTTCGTCCATTCAGTATAACAATGATGCCAATCATTCAATATATCAGGAAAGATGTAAATTCAGTCTGTAAAACGATGTGGGCGCTTTATTTCTCGAATAAGTCATCCATTGTTATTGTATGATTGAAAACTCCACTGTATTCGTTATAAGTCAGTCCAAAGGTGGTAATCAACACAGGGTGTATGACTGTACGCCGATTGACCTTCTCAGATAATAATATCTGGCGGTGAGTGAGTTTACGCTCGTATGACTTGGTAACAGTAAATTCCTCAGCATAGAATTTCATCTCACACATGTTGACAACATTGTCTTTGCGATTGATAAGCAAGTCTATCTGTGTTCCTTCTTTTTCATCGTCACCCTTTACTGCCCATGCTGACTGTTCAGAGGATACACCAGCAATGCCCAGTGCTGCCTTTATCTGTTGGATGTGAGCCATACATACCTCCTCAAAAGCAATTCCTCTCCAACTTGTCACCGACTGCGATTGGATGTTCTGCATCCAGAAATCAGCGGCCATGTTTCCATGTGTTTCCACCCAGTGATGATAGAACCAGCAGAAATGATCGGTCAGTTTAAAAGACTCCTCACGTTTGCCTTTGCCAAAAGGTTGGTATTTCAATATGAAATTGCTGGCTTGCAGAGCGTTGAGCATCTTTGTGGCTGAGCCACTGTCTGCAATGTTGGTTTTTTGCAGTATCTCCTGGCGGGTATATCCAGCATGACGCTTGCTCAAAAGTTTCACTATTCGCTTCATCTCTTCAGGGTTGCTAAAGACAGATGCAAAAAGCCGGTCGTATTCATCACGCAGTATCGCATTAGGGGCAAAGAACAGTCGGTCGATGTTCTGGGCCAAACTTTGTCCTCGTTTGAAATAATTCAAATAATAGGGAATACCTCCCAGCATCATATAGCTTTGGACGATGTCGTAGCGTGACAGTTTGACTTCCCGGCTTCGAAAGAACTCCTCACTTTCTCTAAGTGTGAAAGGGGACAACTTGATTTCATAGGTCACGCGACCATAAAGACCACCATGGTTGTTGACCAGATTGTCCAGCATCCATGAGTTGGCGCTTCCGCAAACCACCAGCATCAGGTTATGCCTATGGCATGCCCACCCATTCCAGAATCCCTCCAAAGCCATGACAAACTTCGACCGCGGCGTGTCCATCCAGGGCAGTTCGTCAATGAACACTACTTGTCGGGAGCCGTTGTCTATACGCTGAAGATGCATCTCCAACATATAGAAGGCTTCGAGCCAAGAAGTGGGCTGGTGACTCTTCTTCATGCCCTGACGGAGCAGCGAGTGATAGAAATGCTGCAGCTGGTCTTTGAGCATATTCTGTTTGCCGTTGTCATCAATAGGAGAGAGTCCGGCATGACGGAAAGTTAAATGTCGTCCTAAGGTCTCATCCACCAGATAGGTCTTGCCTACGCGACGCCTTCCATACACTGCCACGAACTCTGCCCTGTCGCTTCGAAAAAGCTCCAAAAGTTCTTCTATTTCTTTCTTTCTTCCGATAATACCACTCATAGTAATCCTGCTTTTATTTTTCTGCAAAAATACGAAAAAGTATGATTGCAGAAAAATAAAACACATAAATCATTATATAATTACATTTATTTAACCCAAATGATGTTCTTAAGTCTGGTGTCATGCAAGCACCAACCACGATTTGGTCATTTTCATTGAATATTGGCTTGTATTACTTTTGCACACATCGTCCGTTACTGCGACGGAACAAAGAAAAAGCGCCTTGGCAGCATCGACATCTGGATGTCGTGATAAGAAGCATCGGAGCCTTGTATCGGCTGGCCCACCACTTGCAAGTTGTCTTTTTGCCAGGCATATGGGCAGAAGTAGCGTCCTTTTTGCGGGAAGTAGTTCTCGATGAAGCTGATGCCGCAGCTGCGCATCCGCGGATTCTGGGCCACTATACGCTCCATGACGGCCTGCATTTCGGCGGGTTGGCCGATGTTACGCTCGATATAGAAAATATTGTTCTCCACAGCCACGCTGACATCCGACATGGCATTGCAAATGCTTTTTTCCGACATCTCCATGTTGTCATGAAAGTAGAGGGCCACGATTTCCACCATACTCATCTTCACTACTTCGTAGATAAGGTATGCTAGACCCGCCATCATGACAAACAACACCAACATGAGCCATCGTGTCAGTCGGCGTGCAAACGAATGTTTGTATATATTTTTCTTCATCCTGCAAATGGTAGTTATTGACTTGAAGCTAAAGAAATGCTTTCTCCATACCGAAATCAAACAACTTCGTGTCTTTGTCGCAAAATTACGAAAAATCTTCTATTCTCACAAATTTTGACGTCTTCACTTCCGAAAGACTGATTGGGATGGTGCACAAACAATGCCTCGAATTACGAGTGGTCCAGCCTACGGCTTGGATGCCTCGACCCAAAGTTTCAGCTTATTTTATTGTCAAATAGACAATATTCCATATTATTGGGATTATAATGCAGACTCAAGTTGGTTCATGTTTTTACTTTTGTGATTGAAAATCTTTCATCAAGTAGTAGCTGATATGGTTAATGAAAGTTCCTAATTAATGCCCACAGATGGCGAAATCGTGTGACATAACGCTTATAACATAAATGATATGAGAAATTGTTTTGTGATATTACTTCTGGCTTCAGTAATGACAGCATCTGGCCAGAATCGCGAGAATCCGGTAATCAAGAGGGTGGCCGATTCCGGTGTGTTGAAATATGCCGGTAAGTATTACCTTGGCGGTGTGGCCACCTATGGTGACTTTTATGTCAGCAGTGATCTGATACACTGGAATCAGCGCCTCCATGTGTTCGACCTCGACAATAAGTGGACGCACGGAACGGGTGCCCGCAACAATCAAGTTCATGCCGACGATATTACTTACAGCAATGGTCAGTTTCATCTTTTGTTCAGTGTCAACTATTGGGGACCAGACCGACATATCGTGCATATCACCCATGCCACGTCGCCTACGATTACAGGCCCTTTCCGCGAAGTGAGAGATGACCAATGGTTTGAAAACCGCATAGACCCACAAGTTTTTCGCGATGAAGACGGTCGGCTTTATCTATATATGGTAAAGTTCACCGATGGAAATACCATCTGGGGCAGACCGATGAACCAAGACTTCTCGTTCTGTGGAGAGGCTGTACAGCAGTTCAGTTCACAGCCTGGCACTTGGGAGACACTCGACAACCGAGTAGCAGAAGGACCCTTTGTGGTAAAATATCGTGGCAAGTACTATATGATGTATAATGCCAACCATACAGCACACACATTTGGCAACTACCGCCTTGGGGTATGTGAGGCCGACAGCCCCCTTGGCTTCAATCCCGGCGGTAAGTACAGCCATCCCGTTGTAGGTCCCAAAGCCGACCATTCTTTGTGGGATATGTATGTCAGCCACGAGAACGACAGTCTCTTTACCCCTGGACAGCCCAACATTGTCAGAGGACCCAATGGCTGGGAGTGGTGGCTCGTCTATATGGCCAATAAGGGCAGATACCGCGACCAGTATGTTGATCGCATTCACTTCACCAACAACCGCCTCACGGTTGACGGTATCACCGACAAACTTTCGGAGGGATTTCACCCTCTCCCATCGCTGCCACAATACTGTGGTACGTCACTCGAAGGCATCAGTCCTTCTGACTCCTATCTTCTGGAGCTGACTTTCAAGCCAACCACCCCTTCCTGTGGCATCCTCATAGGGAATCACCGTCTGTTGCTGCCTGAAGAAATGGGTACCGACGTGAGCCATCAATGGCGCATCGAACGCAATGCCACTTTATTAACCGTATGGATTGACGATGTCCTGGTGGAAGACCACGTGGCAGTCATCGGAGACGGCATGTCCTGGCTGGGTGGACAAAAAGAGTCTGATGTGGAGTATGTCAGTTACACCAACGGATGGGACGAATGGGGATGCCATTTCAGCGGCTGGGAAGGCTCTAACACAACTGCTGACGGTCTGTTTCTCCCAAAGGGCGCTGTCTTTAAAGGCAAGGCAGCCGATGACTATGAGTTGAGTGTGATGTTTGAAAACATACATCCTGAAAGTGGAGTCTATGGTGTCTATGCTGCCTGGCAGGATTCTCGAAACTACGTGCGCGTAACCATCGACGCCCCTCGTCAGTCGTTAGTTGTTGAACAATGCGAGAAAGGAAAAATCAGGCGTATGGAAAAGCCGCTGGCCAGAAGTGTGGTGCATTATCCGGACATCAAATACTCAGATACGTATGAGAAACAATACCGTTTCGACAGCCCTACATACCTCTCTGCCATCACCATGCCCAAATATGATGCTGACAATGACCCTTACGCATCCGCTCTCAGCCTAAAAGAAGGGTCAAGACAGCTGCGTGTGGATATGGCATCAACACAGCATATAGACTGGCTCGACGGCGACAACTGGCGACCGCTGAAGTATCAGCAGGCATCCTCGGGTTACGATGAACTTCAGACCATTATGTTTCCCCAGATCAAGACCCAAGCACTTCGCTTCATCAATAAGGACCCCCAATCGAACAACCGTTATCTCTACCGTATAGAGACCCAGCATGACTTCGCTTCCACCAACCAACTCCGTATCGACAAGCGGGGAAAGACCATCCACGTTTTTGTAGATGATTCAGAACAGGCCACCCTCAGTCTGAACAAACCAGCCGCCACACGTATTGGGCTCTTCAGTGACACAGCCCAACAAATCCTGGTAAGGAATATCCTCTATTATCAGGTAAAATAATCCAAAAGCACAAAAATGCAGATTGTATGGACGAATTTGCAGACCGCTTTACTGCATACAAAGTACTTTTGAAGCCACAAATAAAACACTGAAAAATGAAAAGTATAAGAAAGTATTTCACTGCTCTTTTAGTTTTAATGTCTGTTTACATATATGGAGCCGACATTCCACGGCCAGAGTATCCCCGGCCTCAATTTGAGCGCAAGCATTGGATTTGCCTAAACGGTGAATGGACCTATCAGTTTGATTTCGGCCGCAGTGGTCTGGAGCAGGGTCTTCAACAGAGTACGGGGTTCGACAGCAAGATTGTTGTCCCTTTCTGTCCGGAGAGCCCGCTTTCAGGTATCGGCCACAAGGATTTTATCAATGCACTTTGGTATCACCGCACCATCAGCATTCCTCAGTCGTGGGATGGCAGTCATATTATACTACACTTCGGAGGTGTGGATTATAAATCTCAAATTTTCATAGACGGCAAGCACGTGTTCACCCACTACGGCGGTGCTGCCTCGTTCGATGTGGATATAACAAAATATGTAAAAATAGGTAATAGTTATAATTTGGTTGTTTATGTAGAGGATGACGTGCGCTCGCAACTGCAGCCTGGCGGCAAACAGAGCCGTAGACTGAACAGTTATGAATGCTTCTATACCCGTGTGACAGGCATCTGGTCGACAGTATGGCTGGAGCCTGTTGCCATGGGGGGACTGAAGAAGGTTCGCGTTACGCCCGACCTGGACAACAGCCAATTTGTACTAGAGCCGGTATTTTATGAGACAGACGGAAGCAAGACACTCACCGTCACTATCCGTGACGGTTCAAAAACAGTATGGCGCGGTGAGACCAAAGCCAGTGACAATGCCACGTTGACAGCGAAAATCAGCAAGGTGAAGACATGGTCGCCTGAGCATCCGTTCCTCTACGATGTGGAATACACAGTTAAAGACAACAGCGGCCAGATAATCGACCATGTCAGTTCGTACGTTGGTATGCGCAAGTCAGAACTACGTGGCCGCACATTCTATCTGAACAACGAGCCTTATTACCAGCGGTTGGTTCTCGATCAGGGCTATTACCCCGATGGTCAGTGGACTGCTCCCACCGACGAACAACTCAAACGCGACATCGTGTTGGCCAAGGAAGCCGGTTTCAATGGCGCACGCCTGCATCAGAAAGTGTTTGAGCAGCGCTATTTCTACTGGGCCGACAAATTGGGCTACCTAACTTGGGGAGAATCACCCTCTTGGGAGCTGGATTGGACCGACCAGATAGCCGCACGCAATATGATAGCCGAATGGGAAGAATGCGTGGAGCGCGACTACAATGAGCCATGTCTCGTGGCTTGGTCACCACTAAACGAGACATGGTGTCCTGACCGTGATGCCCAAAGGGCCCGTCTCACCAACGACCTCTATTTCATCACACACCGTCTGGACCGCACCCGGCCCGTCGTGTCGGCCAGTGGCGGATATCATGCCGGTTTTACCGACATATACGCCGAGCACACCTATGTGCAGGATCCCGTGGAACTCTATGAACAACTGCGTGAGAAAGAAGACGGCAGTGTATATGTGCATCATCCCCGCGAGAGCGCTCCCTATCAAGGTGAGGCCTATATGATAGATGAGTTTGGCGGCATACGATGGGTCAAGAAAATGCAGGCCGAGGAGGTCGCGCCAGAGGGACAGTTTTGGGGATATGGCAAGGACCCCGAATCATTAGAGGAATTCTACCGTCGTCTGGAAGACCAGGTGAACGTGGTGCTAAGCATAGACCACATCTGTGGCTTCTGCTACACGCAGATTGTCGATGTGGAATTGGAGAAAAACGGCATCTATACCTACGACCGTGAGCGCAAGTTTGACATGGAGCGTATCAAGTGCATCTTCACCAAGAGCCGACAGCAAGCCAAGAAAGAAGTTGAGCAGATGCTCAACGACAGGAGATAGTTCACATCATTATTATTTTAATTAATATCTTTTAAAGCACAACAATTATGAAGTATGGTACATTTCTACTCATGACAGCCATGCTGACCCTTGCAGGCGAGGCAATGGCACAGACAGACAACGTGGTGGCCCTGCTGCCCGACGGCGTTCAGGCCAACGTCAATCCTGAGCGTAAGCAGGACAAAGCCAAGAACCTGGTGGTGGCCGGTTCGCCAGAGAAAGGCTACAAAGCATTTTTCGCTGCCACCGATAATGCCAACGGAGAGGAACTTTGGGTGACTGACGGCACCAAGGAGGGCACTCACCTTGTAAAGGATATCGTGCCGGGGGTGGGCTCTTCCAATCCAAGCAACCTTGGCCGTCTGAATGACAAGGTTCTCTTCGCTGCCTACACCGACCTGGATGAGGTGCAGGTATGGGTCTCGGATGGTACGGAAGCAGGAACGAAGCAACTGACAGAGAATATCGTACCGGGTACAGGTGCCAGTCCTGTGGCTTTCACTCAGATGAACGAGACACAGGCTATCTTCGCTGCCTACGACGAAGAAAGCGCCGAGTACGACCCCGACCGCGGCCCGCAGCGCTGGCTCTGGGTGACCGATGGTACGGTGGAAGGTACCCGTCGCGTAAAGGCCGTCGATCTGAAGTGGCCGGGTCAGGACAATACCACCCTTCATACGGCCTATGTGCGCTCAGGCCGTCGGGTATTCTTCAAGGCCGATGACATTGACGGTACTACAGGTGAAGAACTTTGGGTGACCGATGGCACAGAAAATGGCACTTATCTGGTAATGGACATCAACTGGGAGCGCTGGCCAGAAGGCGAATGGGGCTACGCAGAGGGCTTTACACGTAGCAGTGCCATCGACAATTTGGAGAACTACAAAAACGAGGGCGTCGTGTTCAAGTGCTGGACACCCGACTTTGGCAATGAGCCTTGGTACTCTGATGGAACAAAGGCAGAGAATGCCAACGATCCTGGTGGCGATGGTGACGACCACACATTCTTGGTGAAGGACACCAACCCCGGCAAGAATGAGAATGGTATCGGCTTCGGCGGCAATCCCTTCGGCTATGGCTTTGAGGTTTACAAGGACAAGATTTGGTACCGTGCCTTCTCTCCCGATGGTGGACAGGAGTTTGGCGGATATGGCAACAAACGTGGCGACTGGGTATACTATGACGTATGGCAGGAAGAGCCCTCTTGGGACCACAACTCTTTCTCTGACCCAGGGTGTGTGTTCGATGGTGTATATATGTTCTGTGCCGCCCACGGATTCGATGCTGCCATTGATACACATATAGGTGGTGAAATGTGGTATTTCGACGGCGAAAAGGTTCAGCTGCAGATGGACTTCGTTCCAGGCAATGGCTGCGACTGGATCAAGGAGCAGACCGTGGCTGGAGGTTCGATGTATTGGTGGAATGAGGTCAGCGCCCCTGCAGTGGGAGCCTACACTGGAGCCCTCTACCGTCTGGACAGCAAAGAAGCAACACCTGTTGTTGTAACCCATCTCGATGAGACTGGTGACTTCTGCCACTCTCTGCGCAACCTTAATGGTACCATCATCTTCGCCTCCGACAAAACCCACCAGATCTATGTGGACAACTACACCAAAGAAGGTTGGGACGGCGTGAGCGACTTCGGTTACATTGAGCCTGAGTTTGGCAACTTCGACAGTATCACTGAAGTGAGAGAGGCAGAGGCAAGTAACAATGGCATCTACAACCTCAATGGTATGCGCGTAAGCGGAAAGCTTCAGAAAGGTGTCTATATCGTCAACGGCAAGAAAGTCGTTGTACGCTAAACTTATTAGGAATCAGGGAGAAATCTCCCTGATTCCTAATCATTATCTATTCTATAAACATTTTATTCATGAACAGGAACAATCATATTCCAAGGCTTGCCGTCCTGCTGCTCTCTCTCATTCTGGCAGCCACATCCTGGGCGCAAACGACTGAGGTGACGGGAACCGTCACGGACAAGCAGAATGGAGAGACGCTCATCGGTGTCACAGTGAAGGTTGTAGGTCAGAACACGGGGGTCATTACTGATTTCGATGGACACTACATAATCATCGCTGATGCCGGAGCCACCTTGGAGTTCACCTATATGGGTTATAAGAAGCACACGGAGCGCGTGGCTGGCCGTCGACAGATTGACATTTCAATGGTGTCAGACACACAACTGCTCGACGAGTTGGTAATCATTGGTTATGGTGTCCAGAAGAAGAGCGACATCACAGGCTCCATCTCATCGATTGCCGGCAAGGATGTGAACAACGTGCCTGTCAGCAGTGCACTCCAGGCCCTGCAGGGAAGGGCTGCGGGTGTGAACGTGATTCAGAATACCGGAGCCCCTGGCGGCAAGACCACTATCAAGGTGCGTGGCACAGGAACGGTGAACGATGCCGACCCTCTCTATGTGGTGGATGGCTTTGTGGTGGACAATATCGACTACCTGAACCCCAACGATATTGAGAACGTGGAAATTTTCAAGGACGCAGCGTCAAGTGCCATCTACGGCTCAAGGGCTGCCAATGGCGTGGTAGTCATCACCACCAAGAGCGGCAAGGAAGGCAAGACCCGTGTTACGTATGATGGTTACTTCGGATTCTCCAATCCATGGAAGACTATCGATGTGATGGGACTTGAAGACTACACTCTGATGCGCGACTATATCTCTGGGCGCAGCGACTATTCCTACAAAGGACAACTATATATGTCACCTGATGCAAATGGGACCCCTATCTATGATGAGAAAAAATATCATGATCTGGATACCATACGCCATAACCGTGTCGGCAACTACTGGGATGCCATCACCCGCACAGGCACCAAGCAGCAGCATGCCGTCAGTGTGTCAGGGGGCAATGACAAACTGCAATATCTGGTCAGTGCCAGTTACTTTAACGAGAAAGGTATCGTGAAGACATCCGACTACCAGCGCCTAAATACCCGCATGAACGTGAAGGCACAGTTGACAAAATGGCTGACAATGACCACCAACATGTCGTTTACTGCCGATAATCGTAACCCTGTGCCTGAGGGCGGCGAAAGTGTGCTGCGCAAGGCATTGCAATGGCGCCCCAACGTCTATGCCCATAACAATGTGGGTTATTACTATGAAGAAGATCCCGTGGCCATCATTGACCGCGACAACGAAGAAGTGAGCAACCAGCGCTTCGACATGAACATCAGCCTGGATGCCCGTCTGCTGAAAGGACTTACCTATCAGTTCAAGGCATCTTACTACAACAATCGTGAAACCAACGAAAACTTCTACGAGTACTTCGGCCTGAATGAAGACTTCGTGATGCCCACCACACTGACAGAAGTATATAAGCGTCAGAACAATGTCGGCAAATGGGAAGTGGACAATCTGCTTACCTGGATGCTGGAAGCAGGGAAACACAGTCTTACCGTATTGGGCGGCCAAGTATTAGAAGGCTACAAATACGACTTCCAGGAGTCACACCGCAAGGGCACGCCCAGTAATGAGGATGTGTTCCGCTATCTCTCCAGCGCCTACACGGGTGACAAGACTTATGGCCTTCCCCGTGACTGGACAGCCATCGGCTGGATTGGGCGCATCAACTATTCCTTCGACGATACCTACCTGCTACAGGCCAATATACGTGCCGATGGCTCCTCGAAGTTCTCCAAAGACAATCGCTGGGGTGTGTTCCCCTCAGTGTCTGTCGGCTGGAAATTCTCCAATCTCCCTGCCCTGAAAAGCCTCTCCTGGCTCTCGTTGGGAAAACTGCGTATCGGCTGGGGACTTTTAGGCAACAACCGTATCGACGAAATGGCGCGTTACACCTACCTGTCATCAGGATACAACTATCCGTATGGCGTGGGTAACCACACATTGTGGGAAGGCTCAACAGCCACCGTGCTTGGCAATGATGACATCAAGTGGGAAAAGAGTGAGTCAAAGAACATCGGTATTGATTTCTCCTTCCTGAGTAATCGTCTGATGCTGACTGTAGAGTATTTCAACCGCAAGACCACAGACATGCTGTTGCGTGTTCCTACCGTTCTCTCTGCCGGACTGAATGCCGCAGGCGCGCCGATGACCAATGCCGGTGCTGTGAAGAACTACGGTCTGGAGTACGACGTGAAATGGCGCGACAACATCGGCAAGAACTTCCGCTACGAAGTGGGGTTCAACCTCTCTTGGATCAAGAACGAGGTGACCAGTCTCGGTACTGGCAACGAGCCTGTTTGGGGCAATACCGTCAACCTGGCTCTCAGCGATCCCGTCACCAAGACCGTTGTAGGCCAGCCCATCGGTGCTTTCTATGGATATGTCACTGATGGCATCTTCCAAACCTTTGAGGAGGTACGTGCCAGTGCACAATATGACTTTGGTAAGAACTATTGGGAACAGACCACCAAGCCCGGTGATTTCCGCTTCAAGGACCTCAATGGCGACGGCAAGATCACGGCCGAAGACCGAACGTTCCTTGGTTCACCGCTGCCCAAATTTGTCTTCGGTATTCCCATGGCTGTTGGTTACAAGAATTTCGACCTGAATATTTTCTTCCAGGGACAGACTGGCAACAAGGTGTTCAATGTGATGGACAATTTCCTCTATAATGCTGCCGGCATGCATAACGTGAGTGCTGACCTGCGCGAGAAGCACTGGTCGGGCCAGCTGATAGAAGGGCGTGAGTTCTTCCCTCTGAACACAGATGCCTCTATCCCAGACCTGCGTGACAGCGACCCCAACCAGAATTTCCGAGCCAGTGATTTCTTCGTTCACGATGGTTCCTACGTACGTCTGAAAGAAATGCGACTGACATGGACCATGCCAGAGCATATACTCCAGAAAATCGGGTTCAACAGTATGGCTATCTCATTGACAGGTTATAACCTGCTGACCTTCACAAGCTACAATGGCTTTGACCCTGAAGTAGGTCGTGTGGTCGGCACTGAGGGGAACAATCTCAACATGGGTGTTGACTATGGCAACTACCCTCAGACCCGCTCATTCACGTTGGGCTTGAAATTTGGACTTTAAAATGAGAACTGATAACTGAAAATAGATGATTATGATTACCAAGAGATATTTCCGACTTTCTCTTTCCACGTTGCTCTTTTCTCTATCCATGTTGCTAATCACTTCCTGCAGCGACTTCCTGGACAAGGATATTCAAGGCAATGCCACTGACGAGACTTACTATGACACGCCCTATAAACTTCAGTCGGCACTTGATGCCGTCTACGACGTGCTGCAACGCGATGACTACAACAACCAGGAGTGGCGCTTCGGTGAAGCCATGGGAGACAATGTACTTGGCGTGGACGAAGGCCTGGGGTCAGAAATGGGGCAACTCGTGATGTTCCGTTTCAATACCTCGAACGTCTGGATTCGTCAACGTTGGGAAGTCAACTATATCGGTGTACATCGCGCCAACCACGTCATCGCAAACATCAACCGCGTACAGATGTCGACCCACTCCTATGATGCTTACCAGCAGATACAACGTATCTATGGCCAGGCCAAATTTTTGCGCGCATTCTTCTACTTCAACCTTGTGAAGACCTACGGTGGTGTTCCTATCCGACCTGAGACAGAAACAGTTGACAACCTTGTCATACCCCGAAGTACAGAA
>CACYUZ010000050.1:0-22583 GCA_902777645.1 uncultured Prevotellaceae bacterium
CGGTTTGCACACTTTGGCTGAAGCCGAAGATAGGCGGCACCTCGGAAATGCTCAAATAAATTTGGCATTTCGCTCGGTTTGCACTATCTTTGCAGGCGAAAGCGGAGATTTCTGCTTTTTATTTTACAGAGTGCTTGGAAACCTCTTAAAAAACAAGGAAATGAACTATCTGAAAGGAAAAGTGAGCGTGCTGTTCATGATGTTCAGCATGCTTTTCTGCACTTGCCTCATCACGGCCAATATTCTTGAGACCAAACAGATTGATGTGTTTGGTATCGACTTGACCTGCGGACTGCTGGTCTTCCCCGTGTCGTACATCATCAACGACTGCGTGTGTGAGGTGTGGGGCTACCGCAAGGCACGGCCGCTCATCTGGAACGGTTTTATCCTCAATTTCTTTTTTGTGGCAGTAGGCGCCTTGAGTGATGCCATACCAGGAGCTCCCTATTGGGACAACCAGCAGGGCTTTCACGCCATCTTTGGCCTCACACCGCGCATTGCCGGTGCCTCGTTCATCGCCTTCCTTGTGGGCAGTTTTGTCAATGCCTACGTGATGAGCCGCATGAAAATCAGTTCCAAAGGCCGTCATTTCTCATGGCGCGCCATCATGAGCACGGTATGGGGAGAGAGCGCCGACTCCGTCATCTTCTTTCCCCTCGCCCTCTACGGTGTGGTGCCCGACGACGCCTTGCTGAGACTCATGTTCTGGCAGGTTATCACAAAGACGCTCTACGAGGTGATTGCACTGCCCGTGACAATACGGGTGGTGAAATGGGTGAAAAAGACCGAAGGCCTCGACGTATACGACCATGACGTGAACTACAACGTTTTCCGTCTGGACTGATGATTCAGCACAAAGAACCATACAACACAATACATTCACAATATGGACAACGACCGCAAACAGGAAGGGCTGAAGGCCCTCGGCTCCAAGACCGCATATGCCAAGACATACACCCCCGAGGTATTGGAGAGTTTCCACAACCAACACCGCGACAACGACTATTGGGTGCGCTTCAACTGCCCTGAATTCACCACGTTGTGCCCCATCACAGGCCAGCCCGACTTCGCCGAGATACGCATACAGTATATCCCCGACGAACTGATGGTGGAGAGCAAGAGTCTGAAACTCTACCTGCACAGCTTCCGCAACCACGGAAGTTTCCACGAAGACTGTGTCAACACGATAATGAAAGACCTCATCCACCTCATGTCGCCTAAATACATAGAAGTGGTGGGCATCTTTGTGCCCCGCGGCGGCATCAGCATCTATCCTTTCGCCAACTACGGCCAGCCCGGCACCAAATACGAGGAAATGGCACAGTTCCGCTTCATGCGGCACGATTTATAAAAGAGACGACACTCCTTCCTGAATCAGCATCAGCTATTTCTGATTCTGGTTCAGGGTGTCGGGACGGAGCCGATACCCCTGCACCACATCGCCGAAACGCAGCGCCATGGTGTCGGAGCGCAGATACACCAGTTGGGCGGTGTCGTTTCTCGATTCGGCTTCCTTGGTGATGTCGGTACCCGATACGGCATAAGTCAGGATGATATCGCCGTTGAAGATATGCCATTCGGTGTATCGTTTCACAGGAGGATAGACCACGGGACTCTCCTTTCCCATTATCTTGGTGGCGCGGCCCATGCCTGTGGGCACGAGCTGCTGGTCCACTTTGAGGGTGAATCCGTATTCGCGCGGTATCATGAGCGAGTCGACAATCGAATCGAAACGGGCTTTTTCCTCACGGCTCACCTGGTTGAGTAAATCCAAGTCGATGTCCTCACGCAGATGGGGCAACTGGTTGTACACCCAGGTGCCCATGAGCTCGCGCAGATTGATGGCCAGTACCACCTTTTTCTTGTCCTCGGGGCTTACCACGAGCGCATACTTGTCGCCCACGGTAGGAAAGCCGAACACTTTGTTTTCCATCCGCGCCTCGGTGATGTCGAAGGTATCGGGGTCGTGTCCTGATTCGGGGAAGAACACCACCAGGTGGGTGTCATCGCCACCGTCGCACACCAGGCCGTAGAGGGTGGAGTCGCCCTTGGCCACATAGCTCTTCACCAACTCCTTCTCTTTCCCGGTCTGCTCACTGTTGCCATTGTTGCCACAGGCAAAGAACAGGGCCAAGCCGGCCAACCATAGAAAAACCGCTATTTTACGCATAGATTCATCATTCTTTATTTTTAAGGGAGGCAGCTCTTCGGTGCCCGGACTATGCCGCGCGCCATTTCGCCCAAGAACTATCCGCGTGCAAAATTAAGGAAAAAAAATGTATTCACACCATTCTGGCAAGAGTTTGTAACCGCGCAAAAAAGCCACAGAAAAGAAAATATTTTGTCTTCACGAAAAAAAACGGCCTCTTGACTTTGCAATTGGAAAATATTTCTCTATATTTGCACCGCTATATCAAAAAGGAGGCGGAATCAATGCTCAGGCACATGAGCGAGGCCCATCCTCTGAAAAACACTAAAGCCTTTTCAACACGATTAAATTTAATAAATATGAAAAAGAGAATCCAATTCAGTCTCGTTTATAGAGACATGTGGCAGTCGTCTGGCAAATTCCAGCCCCGCAAGGACCAGTTGGAGCGTATTGCCCCCGCCATCATCGACATGGGAGTATTCGACCGAGTGGAAACCAACGGTGGTGCCTTTGAGCAGGTGAACCTGCTTGCCGGCGAGAACCCCAACGGCGCTGTCCGTGCCTTCTGTAAGCCTTTCAACGAGGTAGGCATCAAGACCCATATGCTCGACCGCGGACTGAATGCCCTCCGCATGTATCCCGTGCCCGACGACGTGCGCGAGCTGCAGTACAAAGTGAAGCACGCCCAGGGTGTGGATATACCCCGTATCTTCTGCGGTCTGAACGATGTGCGCAACATCATTCCCAGCGTGAAATGGGCCAAGGCTGCCGGCATGACCCCTCAGGCCACCCTCTGCATCACCACCAGCCCTGTGCACACCGTAGAATACTACACCGAGATAGCCGACCAGGTGATAGCTGCCGGCGCTGAGGAAATCTGCCTCAAGGATATGGCCGGTATCGGTCAGCCCGCTCTGCTCGGTGCTCTTACCAAGTCGATCAAGACCAAGCATCCCGATGTCATCATACAGTATCACGGCCACTCCGGCCCCGGTCTCTCCATGGCCAGCATCCTCGAGGTGTGCAACAATGGCGCCGACGTTATCGACACCGCCATCGAGCCGCTGTCTTGGGGTAAGGTTCATCCGGACATCATCTCCGTGCAGAGCATGCTGAAGAATGAGGGCTTCGAGGTGAAAGACATCAATATGAATGCCTACATGCAGGCCCGCTCGCTCACCCAGGAGTTTATCGACGACTGGCTCGGCTATTTCATCAACCCCGGCAACAAGCACATGAGCTCGCTGCTTCTGGGCTGCGGACTCCCCGGCGGTATGATGGGCAGTATGATGGCCGACCTGGCCGGCATACACCACGTGATCAACAACACGCTGAAGGCCAAGGGCGAGCCCGAGCTCACCACCGACCAGATGCTCGTGAAGCTGTTCGACGAGGTGGCTTATGTATGGCCGCGCGTGGGTTATCCTCCCTTGGTGACGCCGTTCTCGCAGTATGTGAAGAACATCGCCCTGATGAACCTGCTCACCATGGCTCAGGGCAAGGGCCGCTTCGTGATGATGGACGACTCGATGTGGGGCATGATTCTGGGCAAGAGCGGAAAGATTCCTGGAGAAATCGATCCCGAACTGAAGGAACTGGCCGCCAAGCAGGGCCGCGAATTCACCACCGCCGATCCTCACACCCTTATACCCAATGCCCTCGACGACTTCCGCAAGGAGATGGACGAGAACGGCTGGGACTATGGTCAGGACGACGAGGAGCTCTATGAGCTCGCCATGCACCCCGAGCAGTACCGCAACTTCAAGAGCGGACAGGCCAAGAAGAACTTCCTGGCCGACCTGCAGAAGGCCAAGGACGCCAAGTTGGGCACCAAGATGAGCGCAGAGGAAATCTCCGCCTTCAAGCATGCCAAGGCCGATCCTATCGTGGCTCCCGTGAAGGGACAGCTCTATTGGGAGTTCAGCGGCGACGGCGAGGCCACTCCTGCTGTGGAGCCCTTCATCGGCCGTGAGTACACCGAGGGTGAGCCCTTCTGCTACATCCAGGCTCCTTGGGGCGAAATCGTCACCGTGCCCGCCGACCTGGGCGGCAAACTGGTGGAGATCAACGCCAAGCAGGGTGCCAAGGTGCAGCGTGGCGAGATCCTGGCTTACATCGAGCGCCCGCACGCTGAATAAAGAAAGCGACAGATGGATTGCATAAGCATCATCGACCGATATTACAAGGAGGAGCCTGCCCTGCGGCAGCTCCTCCTTATTCATAGTGAGGCGGTGGCACGGAAGGCGGTCTCCATCGCCCGGCGCCATCCGGAATTGGGAGCCGATGTGGCATTCATAGCCGAGGCGGCCCTGCTCCATGACATCGGCATCATACGCACCGATGCCCCGGGCATCCTCTGCCACGGCACCGAGCCCTACATACGCCATGGCATCATAGGAGCCGAGATGCTGCGCCGTGAGGGGCTGGAGCGTCATGCGCGCGTGTGCGAGCGGCACACCGGCACCGGACTCACCATTCACGACATCACGACCCAGAATCTTCCTCTGCCGCATATGGACCTGGTGCCCGAAACCATCGAGGAGCAGATTATCTGCTATGCCGACAAGTTCTACTCCAAGTCGCACCCTGAGCGGGAGAAGACCATTGAGCAGGCGGCACGGAGTCTGGAGAAATTCGGGGCAGAGGGGGTGGAGCGGTTCCGACAATGGGCGGAGAAGTTTGATTTATAAAGCGATTTTGGCTGCGCCGAAATTACTCCATCTCGGCAAAGATACGAAAAAATGTTATTTTCTTCTCTTTGCACTCGATTTTTCGTAATTTTGCAGGCTGAATGAAGTCGAGAACGATTTTATTTGTGGTGATAGCCATCCTGATTACGGCGATGGCGGGTCAGAGTATGCCTGTAGGACAGAAGTCTGCAGGCAAAAAAGTCATGCAGACGGCCCTACGCTCCGACACCGACTCCATTCAGCCCACATGGACCGAGATTCTGGTACCGGAACCCGAAGACAGTTTTTCCTCTATCGACATTATCTCGATGGATGATGAAGGCACCACAGAGATGGACACCACACAGATGGACTCCATCCAGCTCTCCATCTACCGCTACAACAAGCACATCGACGACTCCATCTACCAGGACTCCCTCAACCGTGCCAAGTCGTCGGGCATCGACGCTCCCGTGAAATATTCCGCCCAAGACTCCCTGGTCTACGACGCCAAGAGCAAAGGCGCCTACCTCTACGGCTCGGCCAAGGTGGACTATGAGAGCATGAAGATGCAGAGCGACCGTATCTACATGAACCTGGACAGCAGTCTGGTATATGCCACCGGCACCCCCGACTCTACGGAGAAGAGCGGCCAGCGGGGCATGCCCGTGGTGACCATGGGACAGGATGAGTATGAGCTGGACACCATCCTCTACAACTTCAAGACCAAGAAAGGGTTTATTGACAATGTGTACACGGCACAGCAAGACGGATTCATACGCAGCCAGCACGCCAAGCGCGACAATGAAGGCAATCTCTATCTGGAGCATGGCCGATACACCACCTGCGACGCCGACGACCCCGATTTCTACATCGCCCTCTCGCGCGCCAAGGTGAGACCCGGCAAGGATGTGGTGTTCGGACCCGCCTATCTGGTGGTGGCAGGCGTCCCCCTGCCGCTGGCCATCCCCTACGGCTTCTTCCCCTTCACCAAGAGCTACTCGAGCGGTTTCATCATGCCCTCCTACGGCGATGAGAACTCACGGGGCTTCTACCTGCGCGACGGCGGCTACTACTTTGCCATCAACGACAAATGGGACCTCAAACTGCTCGGCGAAATCTACACCAAAGGGTCATGGGGCGTATCGGCAGCCAGCAACTACCGCAAGCGCTACCGCTACAGCGGAAGTTTCTTCGCCAGTTTTCAAAACACGAAAAACGGCGACAAGGGCATGCCCGACTACCAGGAGCAGGAGAGTTTCAAGATACAGTGGAGCCACCGCCAGGACCCCAAGGCCAACCCCTTCAGCAACCTCACCGCCAGTGTGAACTTCGCCACGTCGAGCTACGAGCGCAACAACCTGAACAGCATGTACAATCCGCAGGCCATGACGCAGAGCACGCGTACATCGTCGGTGGGCTACAGCACACAGTTCTCCAGCATCGGCATGAACCTGACGCTCAACACCAACGTGACCCAGAACATGCGCGACACCACCGTTGAGCTCACCCTGCCCGACCTGAACCTCTCCATAAGCCGGTTCTATCCCTTCAAGCGCAAGCACAGCGCAGGCAAGGAGCGCTGGTATGAGAAGATATCGCTCTCCTACACCGGCCGCATGAGCAACTCCATCAACACCAAGGAAGACCTGCTGCTCCACTCCAACATCGTGAAGGACTGGCGCAACGGTTTCCAACACACCGTTCCCATAAGTGCCAACTTCACCCTGTTCAATTACATCAACGTGAATCCCTCCATCACGTTCAACGATGTGATGACCTTCAACAAAATAAACCGTTCGTGGGACGAGGAAAACTATGAGGAGGTGCGCGACACCACCTATGGATTCTACAACCTATACAGCTGGAACGCCAGCATGTCGCTGTCGACCAAGGTATATGGCATGTTCCTGCCCAACCGCAAAATCTTCGGCGACAAGATCAACGCCATACGCCACGTGTTCACCCCATCGGTGAGCTTCAGCTATGCGCCCGACTTCAGTTCCGACCGCTACGGCTACTACGACACCTATCAGCGCACCGACGCCCAGGGCAATGTGAGCCTGGTGAAATACTCCCCCTTCTCAGGAGGTCTCTATGCGCCGCCCAGTTCGGGCCGTGTGGGCAACGTATCGTTTGATATTTCCAACAACATCGAGATGAAGGTGAAGTCGGACAAAGACAGCACCGGCATAAAGAAAATCAGCATCATCGACGAACTGGGAGCCAGCATGTCGTACAACATGGCCGACAAGAACCGGCCGTGGAGCAACCTGAGCATGCGCATCCGCCTGAAGTGGTGGAAGCACTACACTTTCAACATGAATGCCGTGTTCAGCACCTATGCCTACGAACTCGACGAGAACGGCCATCCCTACATAGGCAACCACACCGAGTGGGGCTACGGACGCTTCGGACGCTTCCAGGGCACCTCGCAGAACATCTCCTTCACCCTCAACCCGGAAAAGCTGCGCAAGTGGTTCGGCGGCGGCTCCGATGACGAGGAGGAAGACGACAACGACGAGGAGGGAATCGACACCGACATAGAGAGCAACATCGACGACGACATGGTGCGCGGACAGCGGGCAGCCAGGAAAAAGAGCGGCAACAAGGCCGAGACCGACGACGACGGCTACATGCTGTTCAACATGCCCTGGTCGCTCACCTTCGGCTACGGTATCACCATGAGCGAGAACACCTCCGGCAAATTCAACACCAAGACCATGCGCTATCCCTACCGGTTCACGCAGACACTGAACGTGAGCGGCAATATCCGCCTCAGCGAGGGATGGAACATCAATTTCTCCTCCGGCTATGACTTCGAGAACAAGAAGATGTCGATGACCACGGCATCGCTCTCGCGCGACCTGCACTGCTTCAACATGTCGTGCTCGGTGGTGCTGGCGCCCTACACCAGCTACAACTTCACCTTCCGCTGCAACGCCTCTACCCTGACCGACGCACTGAAATACGACAAGCGCAGCGGTTACAGCAATGCCGTGCAGTGGTATTAGCCTACCCTATCAGCTGCTTCAGATTCTCTTCCTCGCCTACCACCCAGAGGATATCGCCTTTCTCAAACAGGTAGGAGGCCGTCACGATAGAGAGATTCTCCTTGCCTTCTTCCAGTCCCACCACCATGCAGTTGTAGCGATGGCGTATGCCGCTCTCCTGTAGTGTCTTTCCCAAAAACGGACTCGAGCCCGTGACCACCATGCGGCGCAGTTTCATCTCACGCTTCTCCAACTCATAGTCTTCCTCATACACATCGTGCTCGAGCGCCTTGCCGAAGGTGGCCAGCTGGTCGTCGCTGCCTATCACCTGCAGGCGGTCGCCGGGGAAGATGACGGCGTCGCCTTCGGGTATGTTGTAGCGGCGGCCGGCACGTAGGATGCTGCTCACCTGCACACCATACTTATGGCCCAAACCGAGCTCCATGAGCGAGGCGCCGGCCCACGTCGAGTCGGCAGGCACATCAAAGTCGGCTATGTGAACATTGCGGTCCAGCAAGTGGCCCTCGTAGAGCGGACGGCGGTGTCCATGCACCTGTGCCTCGATGTCGCGCGACCTGAGATTCTGCACAAACATGCGCTCCAGGCGTATGCTCCTCTTCTTGAGCGAACGCGACATAATCATCAATACGACAGCGGCCAGGGCCAGGCACACCAGCAGGGCGCTGGAGAAACGGGTGAGCCGGTGCAGGATATAGAACACAAAAGCCAGGGCGATGACCAGCCTGACCAAAATGGTGAACACGAGCGGCGGCCGGTTCATGCGGTCTTCCGTCCAGAGGGCACGGAACTCGTCGCTGTGGTTCTTCTTCATCACGATGGCCCTGAGGAAGGGCGATATGAGCAGGATGGTGAGCACGGCACACAGCGCCGATGCCCAAGGCTGCACTATCATCCTACGCACGAACGGCAGGAAGAAGGTGAACATGATGGCTACAGCCGACATAGACAGCACGGTGTAGATGAAAGTGTTGACACCCATCTTTATAATCAGCGACCGCCACTTACTGGTCTCCCCCTTCGCAGCCGGCTGACTCAGGGTGAGATGGTTCAGACGGCGAATCCACTTGCGGGGCATCCTCCGCTCCAACAGTTCATAGGCCGGCACAGCGGCCTTTATCATATAGGGGGTGAGGAAAGTGGTGATGACCGACACCGTAACGACCACGGGATAGAGGAAGTCGCCTATCACGCCGAGCGACATGCCCAGCGAGGCGATGATGAACGAGAACTCACCTATCTGCGCCATGGAGAATCCGCAGCGCATGGCCGAGCGAAGCGACTGGCCGCTGATGAGGAAACCCATGGTGCCCAGCACGGCCTGCCCGATGATGATGGTGAGCACCAGGGCCAGAATGGGCAGGGCATACTTCACCAGCAGCACGGGGTCCACCAGCATGCCCACTGACACGAAGAAGATGGCGCCGAAGAGATTCTTCACCGGCTCCACCAGTTTGATAATCTTCTCGGCCTCCACCGTCTCGGCCAGGATGGAGCCCATGACAAAGGCGCCGAAGGCGCTGCTGAATCCCACCTTGGTGGAGATGACGGCCATGAGGCAGCACAGGCCGAGCGACACGATGAGCAGTGTCTCGCCGTTGATGAACTTGCGCAGCGACCGCAGGATGAGCGGGATGAGGAAGATGCCCACCACGAACCACAGCACCAGGAAGAAGACAATCTTGAGCACACTGAGGAGCATCTCGCCGCTGTCGGGATTGCCACCGCCGGCTATGGCCGACAGCATCACCATCAAGACGATGGCCAGGATGTCTTCCAGTATGAGCACACTCATCACCATGCCGGCAAACTGCTGCTGGCGCAGGCCCATGTCGTCGAAGGCCTTGTAAATGATGGTCGTGGAGCTCATGGCCAGCATACCTCCCAGGAAGATACAGTCCATCTGCTTCCACCCGAAGAGATGCCCCACCACGATGCCGAGCGACATCATGCAGAAGATGATGGAGCAGGCGGCAATTACCGGCGCCGCTCCCATCTTGAGAATCTTCTTGAAGGAGAAGTCCAGTCCGAGTGAGAAGAGGAGGAACATCACACCGATATTGGCCCATATTTCGATGTTCTCCGCATCCACCACCGAACGCGTGTAGGGCATGTGAGTGCTCACGAGAAAGCCCGCCACGATATAGCCCAGCACCAGGGGCTGCTTCAGTTTTTTGAACACGATGGTCACTATGCCCGCCACTACCAGTATTTGGGCAAGGTCTATCACAATGGGAGGTATGTCTGCCATAAATTTCTCTTTTCCTTTTTTATAAAAAAACTGCCCTCGCTTCGATGGTGAAGGAGAGCAGTCTGTCTGTTGTTTCGCTTAATCGTTGTAGCCGGCCGTAAGCTCACATATCTTCACTATCACCTGCATGGCCTTCTCCATGACCTGGATGGAGACAAACTCATAAGGTCCATGGAAGTTGACACCGCCGGCGAAGATATTCGGACAGGGAAGTCCCTTGAACGACAGTTGGGCACCGTCGGTGCCGCCACGGATGGGCATCACCTTCGAGGGCACGCCACACTCCTGCATGGCCTTGAGCACGAGGTCTATCACATGCATGTTGGGGTCTATCTTCTCCTTCATGTTGTAATACTGGTCGTTCACCTCTATCTCGCACACACCGGCACCATACCTCTCGTTGATCTTCTCGGCACACTCGCGGATGAACACCTTGCGCTGCTCGAAGCGGGCGCGGTCGTGGTCGCGGATGATGTAGGAGAGCTGCGCCTTCTCGATATTGGACTGTATGCCGAGCAGGTGGTAGAAGCCCTGGTAACCCTCGGTGGTCTCCGGAGTCTCGTCGGCGGGCAGCATGGACACAAACTCGGCGGCCACCCGGTTGGCATTGATCATCTTGCCCTTGGCATAGCCCGGATGCACACTCACGCCCTTGAAACGAACCTTGGCACCGGCGGCATTGAAGTTCTCATACTCCAGCTCGCCCAGGTCGCCGCCATCGATGGTATAGGCCCACTCGCAACCGAATTTCTCCACATCGAAGTGATGGGCGCCCATGCCTATCTCCTCGTCAGGGTTGAAGCCCACACGTATGTCGCCATGCTTTATCTCATCGTGGTCGCGCAGGAAGCACATGGCCTGCATAATCTCGGCTATGCCGGCTTTGTCGTCGGCGCCCAGCAGGGTGGTGCCGTCGGTCACGATGAGGTCCTCCCCCTTATGGGCAGAGAGCTCGGGAAACTTGGCAGGCGAGGAGATGATGCCCGGTGAGAGCTCTATGTCGCCGCCGTCGTAGTGTTCTATCACACGCGCCTTGATGCCGGCACCGCTGCAGTCGGGGCTGGTGTCGTAGTGGGAGATAAAGCCGATGGTGGGTATCTCCTTCTTCGTATTGGCCTTAAGGGTGCCGTAGAGATAGCCCTTCTCGTCCATCTCCACATCAGTGAGCCCCTCACGCTCCATCTCCTCTTTCAGATACTGGGCGAAGACGAGCTGTTTCGGGGTGCTGGGCACGGTTTGCGACTCCTCGCTCGACTGGGTGTCGAACTTGGTGTACTGCAGGAATCTTTCTACGATATTCATGGTATATGGGGTTTTCAGATTAATCAGGCTTCTTCATTCTCTTTCAGGCGGTCGTCCACATTGTCACCGTCAGTGGGTTTCATCTCCTCCTCAAAGTCGGTGATGCCGGCCTTTACCAGGATGTCGTACCAGCTGAGCAGTTTGCGGATGTCGCTGTCGTGCACGCGGTCGCGGTCGAAGTCGGGCAGGATCTGAGCGAAATACTCCTTCAGCTCGGCAGATTTGCATTTCTTGTAGGCGATGGAGCACACCTTGCCCTCCTCCTTGTCGCGCACGGAGGCCAGCACCGTCATCAGGGGCACGTTGTCGCTCTCGGCATACATGGTGATGTCGGCCAGGCTGGTGATGCGGTCGGTAGCGAATGCGGGTATGCGTTTGTGCGACTCGTCGAGCGACTCGACAATAAAATTAGACTTGCCGCGCGAGACCAGTTTGTAGAGGCCCGGTCGGCCGGCAATAGCAAGAATAGTCTGTGTCATTTTCTTTTGTCAGTTTGTATAATGTTTTCTAAAACTTTACACCCTCCTTGGCAGGACGGCAAAATCCACGCAAAGTTCTCAAAAAAAAACGAGATATGCAAGATTTTGCCGAAAAAGTTTAGAAAGCACTCTCTCTGACTACTTGCCCTGCAGCAGGCCTCTCTCCAACTGGAGCACACGCGTTATCTCAAAGTATATGTCCGGGCGCGTGTAGTACTCGCTCATCTCACCCAGTTCAAATCCGTCGCAGGTGCCTGCCAGAAACTGCGACTTTATTTCCCAGATTTCAAGATAGTGGCGCAAGAACATGTACTCGTCGGAAACGGCTGTCACATAGAAGGGATGCTCCTTGGTGCCGTAGCCCGTGGTGGCGATGGTGTTGAAGATACGCCACAGACGGTTGTAGTAGACCTGTCCTTCCTCGAGTGTGACATCATAATGGCAGGTCGAGTCATTCAGCATTTTCGATATCGACATGGCGGCATGGAAGAGTGCCTTCATGCTCACGGGGTTCTTCTCAAGCAGCTTTTTCGAGGCCGCCAGGCATTCTTCATACTTACTGTCACCATACAGTTTGTCAAGGACGCGACCTTCATTATGGTCGGTAAAGGGAGTGAGATACGATTGTCCGTAATAGGCCACGATGCGGTCCTCCCAAGTCATGGTAGTGTCCAGCTGCTGCGCCGAGAGTCTTGCCACCTGCTCCTTTATCTTCTCCGGATTCGTCTTGGCCAGTTGTTCTAATTCTGTCCAGTCTACTGGAATGATTTCCCGGTCGTTCTGCGCCTGTGCGGCAACGGTCATTCCTATAAGAACAACAAAAAGTAAAAAATTTCTTATGCTTTTCATATTGCTATGTTTTAATTTTTTGCAAAAATAGCTATGTTTTTTGATTGCTCATCCAGTTTGAGGTACGAAAAGAGTACGAACTTAGGATATTTTTGTACATTTGCAGTCAAACCATGATTCTTTTGTAGACAAACCATTTTTATATGAGAAAGACGCTCTTCCTCCTTATTTGCTTCCTTTTCCTTGGCATAGCGGCAGGCCATGCCGTAGACCGCAAGAAATACAACTTCAACAGCGGATGGCGGCTGAGCATCGGCGACACCCCCGAAGCAAAACAGCCCCGCTTTGACGACAGTCGGTGGCAGCAGGTCACCCTGCCCTACGCCTTCAACGGGCACGAGGCCTTCGGACGAGACATTGTAGACCATACCGACACCGTGTGCTGGTACCGCAAGCACTTCAAGCTGAAGGACATCCGCCACCGCAAGGTGTTTCTCGAAATGGAGGGTGCCCGCCAGTGTGCCGAGGTTTACCTCAACGGTCACCAGGTGGGCTTCACCGAGAACGGAGTGATGGCCTGCGGTTTCGACCTCACTCCCTTTGTAAAAAAAGGCGACAATGTGCTGGCTGTGCGCTGCGACAACAACTGGCGCTACCGCTCCAGGGAGTACGACAGTCCCTACCAGTGGAACGACCGCAATTTCAATGCCAACTACGGCGGACTGCCCAAGAACCTCTACCTGCACATTACTGGCCTACTCTATCAGACCCTGCCTCTCTACAGCACCCTCGGCACCACAGGCACTTATGTCTACGCCACCGACTACGACATCCCCGGCCGGAAGGCCGTGGTACACATCGAGTCGCAGGTGCGCAATGAGGATGCGCGGCCGCGCACTTTCCGTCTCTTCGCCCGTGTGCTGACGGCCGACAACACACTGACAGCCATCATAGCGGGCCAGCCCGTGACATTGCAACCGGGCGAAACCCGTACCGTGCACATAAAGGACAAGCTGCAGGGCCTGCACTTCTGGTCCTGGGGTTACGGATATCTCTATACCGTGAAGACATTCTTGTCCGAGACCGAGGGCGATGCCGACCAGAAGCCTCTGAGTCTCAACGCTTCGGACGACGAGGTCGTCATCCGCACCGGCTTCCGCAAGACCCGGTTTGGCGAGGGCAAGACCTGGCTCAACGACCGTGTGCTCATGATGCACGGCTATGCCCAGCGCACCAGCAACGAGTGGCCCGGCGTGGGACTGAGCGTGCCGGCCTGGCTGAGCGACTACAGCAACGGACTCATGGTGGAGTCGAACGGCAACCTGGTGCGCTGGATGCACGTCACGCCCTGGAAACAAGACATCGAGTCGTGCGACCGCGTGGGACTCATCCAGGCCATGCCGGCCGGCGATGCGGAGAAAGACGTGGAGGGCCCCCGCTGGCAGCAGCGTGTGGCCCTGATGCGCGACGCCATCATCTACAACCGCAACAACCCCTCTATCCTTTTCTATGAGTGCGGCAACGAGAGCATCTCGCGCGAGCACATGCTGGAGATGAGAGGCCTGCGCGACACCTATGACCCCCACGGCGGACGTGCCATCGGCAGCCGCGAGATGCTCGACATCGACGAAGCCGAATATGGCGGCGAGATGCTCTACATCAACAAGTCGCACAAGCACCCCATGTGGGCCATGGAGTACTGCCGCGACGAGGGACTGCGCAAATACTGGGACGAGTGGAGCTACCCTTACCATGCCGAGGGCGACGGACCGCTCTACCGCGGCAAGCCGGCTCATGAATACAACCACAACATGGACCAAATGGCCATCGAGATGGTGCGCCGCTGGTACGACTACTGGCGGGAGCGCCCCGGAACAGGCACGCGCGTGAGCAACGGCGGTGTGAAAATCGTGTTCTCCGACACCAACACCCACCACCGCGGCGAGTCGAACTACCGCATGAGCGGTGTGACTGACCCCATGCGCATAGCCAAGGACGCCTTCTTTGCCCACCAGGTGATGTGGGACGGTTGGGTGGAGCCCGAAAAGGCGCACACCCATATCATAGGGCACTGGAACTATAAGGACGGCACCGTGAAGCCCGTCTACGTGGTGTCGAATGCCGACGAGGTGGAACTGCGGCTCAACGGCCGCTCACTGGGCAAGGGAAAGCGGCAGTATCAGTACCTGTTCACCTTCGACAGCGTGCGATACGAGCCGGGGCTGCTGGAGGCAGTGGCTTCCAATGGCAGCAGCCACCGTCTGGAGACAGCGGGCGAGCCCTATGCCCTGCGGCTGCACGCCATCGAGAATCCGGAGGGCACCAAGGCCGACGGTGCCGACATGGTGCTCGTGGAAGTGGAGGTGGTGGACCGTGAAGGCCGCCGCTGTCCGCTCGACGACCGCCTTGTGCAGTTCTCCCTGCAGGGCGAGGGGCAGTGGATAGGCGGTATCGCCACCCGCGACAACAAAGCCCTGCAACGACCCGACACCGACCCCCGCACCGGCCTGCTCGATGCCGCCGCCACCAAAAATATCTCCGACAACTATGTGGGGGCCACGGCACTGCCCGTGGAATGCGGCGTGAACCGCATCCTGCTCCGGTCCACCACCCGCAGCGGCGACATCCGCCTCACCGCCACCGCCGAGGGCCTGCCTGCCGCCAGCCTTACCTTGCACACCTACCCCATCGACCAGCGCGACGGACTGAGCCTCTATCTGCCCCAGCTCACACTGAAGGGACGGCTGGACCGCGGCGAGACACCCTCCACTCCCTCCTATACCGATCTCTACACCGATGTGCCCATCGCCTCGGCCCAGGCCGGCTATGATGGCGCCCATGCCTCCAACAGCTACGACGACAACGAGCTGTCGGAATGGAAGAACGACGGCCGTGCCGCCACCGCCTGGATTACCTACCAGTTGGAGCGGCCCGCCACAATCGAGGAAATCTGCATGAAGCTCACCGGATGGCGCATGCGCAGCTATCCGCTCGAGATATACGCCGGCGACCAGCTCATCTGGAGCGGCGACACCGAGAAGAGCCTTGGATACATACACCTGAAGGTGAACCCCGTCAGCACGCAATCCCTCACCCTGCGGCTGAAAGGGAGCAGCCACGATGAGGATGCCTTCGGCGGCATCGTGGAGGTGGCGGAGCCGGCAGCCGGCGAACTGGACCTCTTCAAGGCCAAGAACGGACAGGACAGCCGCAACGAGCTGCGCATCGTGGAGATAGCCTTCAAGGAAAAGGCCGCCGGACTTCGCTGAGCGGGAAAACTGCAAGTTTCTTCAAAAACCTATCGGCCATACGAGATAAAATGACTAAATTTGCAGCTTGAAACAGAAAAGACATGGCAGCACCATCCACCTCCATTACCCCCCGCAGCGACACCCTGCTGCTGCGCATCGGAACGAGCGAGATTCTCATCTCGCAACCCTATGCCGAACGCATCACCGCCGCCGAGACAGCCACCTTCATCCGTAAGAGCGGCATGTCGGCCACGGCCAACCTGCGCGAGGCCTTCAAGACGTGCCCGCTCCTGCAACAGCCCTTCACCGGCATACAGTTGCTGGCCGACACCCCCACCATGCTCGTGCCCGAAGAGGAACAGCACGAGGCCGACAGCCCCGCACTGTTCGACCATGTGTACAAAGGCTATGAGCACCATCTCAAGGCCCACATCGACCTGCCTGAGCTGCACTGCTCGGCAGTCTATGCCATTGAGAAAGACATCCTCACCGTAATAGGCGACCACACCGACCACTACCAGATACTGCCCACCACGGTACCGGTATGGCGCTACCTGCACCGCCATGAGCAGGGCAAGAACCGCCGCAAACTCTTCGCCTACTTCCACGACGAGCGTATCGATGTCTTTTCCTTCAGCCGCAACCGTTTTGTCTTCGCCAACAACTTCAAGGTGGACAATGAGCACGATGCCCTTTACTTTATCCTCTACACCTGGAGCCAGATGAAACTGGACAGCGAGAAAGACGAACTGCACATGATAGGCGACGTGCTGAACCGGCGATGGCTCAGCGAACGCATACGGATGTATCTGCGCCGACCTTTCTTCGACACCATCGAGCCGCTGGCCGGCAAGATGGCCGCCTCGTGCAAGCCGCTGCCCGCCGACGTGCAGGCACTGGCCGACCTGGAATACTGAACCCTGCCGCCCACCTCAAACCCTGAGAACCACATGAGAATCATCACAGGCCGCTACAAAGGCCGCCACTTCGACATACCCCGTTCCTTCAAGGCTCGTCCCACCACCGACTTTGCCAAGGAGAACCTGTTCAATGTGCTCAACGGCTATCTCGACTTTGAGAACGCCACCGCCCTGGACCTTTTCTCCGGCACCGGCAGCATCACGCTCGAACTGCTCTCGCGCGGCTGCGCACAGGTGGTGAGTGTGGAGGCCGACCGCGACCACCACGCTTTCATCAAGCAATGTCTGAAGAAGATTGGGTGCGACAACTGCGTAGCCATACGTGGCGATGTGTTCAGGTTCCTGCGCAGCTGCCACCAGCAGTTCGACTTCATTTTCGCCGACCCGCCCTATGCGCTGGAGCGGTTGCCGGAGATTCCTTCCCTGATTCTCGACAACCACCTGCTTGCGCCCGGCGGTGTGTTTGTATTCGAACACGGCAAACACAACGACTTCTCGCAACTTCCGCAGTTTGTGGAGCACCGCGAGTACGGCAGCGTCAATTTCAGTCTGTTCCGTGCCGACGACGTTACGGCCGAGGCCGAAGCGTCAGAGCAAGGGCGAGAAGAGCCGAGCCACTGAAGCTGTGATACGGCTCAGGAACGACGGGTCGTCTATCACCTCGTCATCGCCCACGCACCGGGTGATGTCGTCCTCAAACACCTTTCTCATCCTCACGGTCAGTGCCTCGTCGTAGAAGAAGACATTGGCCTCGAAATTGTTCTCAAAACTCCTGAAGTCGACATTGGTTGAGCCACAACTGCACAACTTGTCGTCCACCACCAGGAGTTTGGAGTGATTGAATCCCTCCTTATAATAAAACACCTTCACCCCTGCCTCGGCAGCCTCGTTCACAAACGACCTGCCTGCCAGACCCACGATGCGCGAGTCGGGCTCATAGGGTATCATGAGCCGCACGTCGACTCCCGCCTGCGCACTGGTCTGCAGGGCGGTGAGCACAGGTTCTGTAGGCAGGAAATAGGGTGTTTCGATATACACATATCGGCGGGCCTGCAGTATCACTTTCGTATAGCCCTGCATCATCTCCGGCCAGGGACTGAGCGGACTGCTCGTCACCACCTGTGCGATGCAATTGTTGCCGGGCTGCCAGGGCATGGCGGGATAATAGTTCTTATTGCTGATGAGGGTGCCGTCGACAAAGTACCAGTCGACCAGGAAGGCGCACTGCAGCCCGTACACCCCGCTGCCCTTTATCATCAGGTGGGTGTCGCGCCAGGGAGTGCCGTTCTGCCCCTTCACATACCTCAGGGCGATGTTCATGCCGCCGATAAAGCCCGTATGCCCGTCGACCACGCATATCTTGCGGTGGTTGCGGTAGTTGATGCGCCGGGTGAAGGCGGGAAACCGCACCGGCATGAAAGCATGGGTGTCTACCCCCTCCTCGCGCAACCGCTCGAAGAAACGGCTCGGCACCCGCCAGTTGCCCACGGCATCGTAGATGACCCTTACCTCCACCCCCTGACGGGCTTTCTCTATGAGGGCATCGGCCACGAGGCGTCCCAGAGGGTCGTCTTCGAAGATGTAGGTGGTGAGGTGGATGTGCGACTGCGCCCGGCCGATGGTCTGGAGCAGGGCTGCGATGAACTCATAGCCGCTGGTGAAGACCTCCACCTGGTTGTTTCTGAAGGGCAGGGCATAGTTTTGGTTGAAGAAGAGCCGGGTCAGGGTTTGGGTGTCGTCGGGCACATTCAGGTCTTTCTGCTCCACATAGCTCAGCATGGAGCGCCGCGACAGTTGGTCGAGGCTCTTCTTGCTGATGATACGCTTCTTACGTGTGTTCTCGCCGAAGAAGAAGTAGATGACGATGCCCACATAAGGCAGGAACGAGAGCACGAGCAGCCATGCCAACGTGGTCGACGGCGAACGGTTGTCCATGAGCAGGTGGATGGCCACCATGAAGGCCAACACCATGTTCAGGATAGACAATATACCAAACCAGTCGAGCACCATCTTTCTATTCTATTCTTTTTTTTCCAACCGTTGGATATAAGCCAGCTCATTGATGGCGAAATCATGGCAGGCCGGGTCGTTGAGCAAAGTGTTGAGAAGTGTCTTGGCCTCTTCCAGGCGCTGGTGCTCCACCAAGAGATAGGCTTTCCTTCTGCGCAGGAAGGCCACAAACGAGAGGAGGAAACCCTCCGGCTCTTCGTCGTCCTGCAGCCGTTCCTCCATCTTCTTGAGCAGGTCTTCCACCATGCTGAGAGCACGGAAGTCGCCCATGTTGACCATGGCATTGACATATTCCTGGGTATACTTCACCCGGTGAAGGTGGTCGATTATCTCCAGATAGTAGTGGGCACGGGTATACTGGTGCAGCTCGCTGTAGCAGAAGCCCACCATATAGCCCACCTCGAAGAAAGCATCGCGGTTTTGCGAGGTGAGACTATCATAGGTGTTCTGTATGCGCCAGTAGGCATTTTCCAGATAGAGCAGTGCCTCGTAGTAACGGCCCGCCACAAAAAACTTGTGTCCTCTGTAGAGCAACTCTGCCAACTTGGGTTCCTCGACCATCCATATCAGCTTCTGCTCCTCGGAGAGCGCGTCGGTGTCGCCTTTGGCGGCTTTGTCGGCAGCATCCTGCCACATATAGTTGAACTCATCGGTCCACTGCTTCACCGACACCCTGTCGTAGGCCATGAGCACACTGACGGGACTGAACTGTGGACCATGGTGCTGACGGTCGGCACCGAGAGGGGCCGCCGAGCAAGCCACGCGAAACCACACGGTGTGGCGGTCGTCGCCCTCGAAGTTGAGCTGCAGGGTGAGCCACTGCTCCTTGCCGGGCTGGGCCTCGCCGGTGTATACGAGGCTCAGGATGGCCTTTTTCCTCACAGGGCCATCGGGAGGACAGATGGCATGTGCCAGGTCGTAATCAAGGGCATCGTCGGTGTACACCTCGGTGGTGTCGTCGGCAAAGAGCCGCAGCGACACAGGCGTGATGCCGATAATCGACAGCGCTTTGTCGAGAAACTGCCCCAACGTGATGCGGCCGGTATCGTTAGTCCTCCACTCTCCGGCTGGCTGTCGCCGCATCTCCTGCTGCCGGAGAAGGAACAGTTCGCGGTTGAACTCATTGTTGGAGGCCTCCAGGTCGTCGGTCTTGGCTTTTTTCTGTTCGTCGAGCATCGACTCGAATTTTCTTACAAAAGCGGTATGCCACTGGAAAGCGTCGGTCATGTTCCTCACCAGCACGGCCTGCGCGTTTTCCTCTTCCAGATAGACCGAGGAGACAATGTGCACGTCGATTTCAGAGTCTTCCTCGTTGAGCGTGTAAATCACCTTGGTCTGGTCGGTATTGATGTTGGTCTGGTTGCACAGCGAGCGAATAAGATTCAGATTCTCCATCGGTGTGGAGAAGAACACAGGATAGGTGAGATTGGCATAGGGCGACGACTCGTTGACATAGAGTCGGAAATTGCCGGCCTGAAACACGTAATCGAGCACACGGTTGTTGCCGACGTCGCTCCACTTGCCCTGGCAGTTGAGATTGCGCAGCACCTTGTTGGCTATCGCCATAATGCGGCGTGTGTGCTCCTTGCCGTAGGGCAGTGTGTTGGCATCGTGTCCGCTTCGTTTCTTTCTATTGAGAAAATCCATCATAACAGGCATTGGTTTTTTCAGACGATACGTCCGAGTCGTTTGGCAAATTCGGTTCTCAGCTGCAGCACTTTCATATACTCTTCCTGCAGCTGCTTGAGCTGCTGCTCATCCTTGGTGGTGAGCAGGGCGTTTTTCAGTTCTTTGAGCCGCTGGTTCACAAACTCCAGCCTGAAGTCGCTCAGCATGTGCTGTATATGGTTGGCTATCTGCTCTTCGGTGGGTTTGAGCTTCAGACTCTCCGACACATGTACCTGGTCGGTGGCCATCTGCGTTCCCAGTTTGCTCACCTCCACATCGGGATGGAGAGAGAAGTAGCGCGAGGCCACGAAATCGGGTTCGTGGGCATGCTCCACCGCCTCGCTCAGCATCTGCCGGCAGAGGGCGTTGTTGAGCTGCAGTCCGTCGAGTTTCAGGTCTTCGTTCACATATTCGGCGAGTGTCAGGTTGGCCACCCGTCCGTCGTCGAGTTCCACATCGTGGAATATCACCTGCTCGCCATGTCTCACCACCTCCTGCACAATCATATATTCCACCTGGTTGACGGCAGGTACAGCAGGAGACGCCGGGGCAGCGGGAGCTGCAGGAGTGTATGGAGTCTGGACAGCACCGGTCACGGCGGGCTGTTCCATGCGTTCCCTGCGCTGCTTGTCGCGGTATTCCTGCTCCTTGCCCTGCAGGATGAAGCGGTTCATCTGGCGGATGAGCGTCTGCTCGGCGATGCCGATGCGCTGTGAGCAGTCTTTGATGAACGAGGCCCGCTTGATGGGGTCGTCGATCACGGAGATGCTCTTCACGATGCTGTTGATGGCCTCGGAGCGTTTCACCGGGTCGGTCACGCCCTGTAGCATGACACGGGTCTTAAACTCCATGAAGTCGGTCTGGTGCTCCTCGATGTAGGCCCTGAAATCGGCCGCCGTATGGTTGCGGGCGAAACTGTCGGGGTCTTCCTGGTCGGGCAGCAGCAGCACCCTCACGTTCATGCCTTCGGCCAGGAGCATGTCGGTACCCCTCATGGCGGCATGGATACCGGCCTCGTCGCCGTCGTAGAGCAGCACGATGTTGGAGGTGAAGCGGTGCAGCAGCCGTATCTGGTGCACACTGAGCGCAGTGCCCGAGTTGGCCACCACATTCTCAATGCCGCACTGGTGCATGCTGATGACATCGGTATATCCCTCCACCATGTACACGCAGTCGTACTTGGCGATGGCCTTCTTGGCCTGATAGATGCCGTAGAGCTCATGGTCCTTGTGGTAGACAGGCGAATCGGGCGAGTTGACATACTTCTGACTCACGCCCTTGGTGCGGGCGTCGAGCAGGCGGCCGCCGAAGGCCACCACCTTGCCGCTCACGGTGAACCAGGGGAAGATGACCCTGCCTGCGAAACGGTCGTAGAGCTCGCCGTTCTCACGCTGGCCGCACAGTCCGCTGGCCGTCAGATACTCGGCCTTGTAACCCTTGGCGAGTGCCTCCCTGGGCAGCGCATCGCGCCGCACGGGGGCGAACCCGAGACGGAAACGCTGTATCACATCGTCTCGGAAGCCGCGCGAGCGCCAATACTGCATACCGATGGCCTTCCCGTCGGGGTCGTTGTGCAGGATATGCTCGTAGTAGTCGGCGGCCCACTCATTGACAATGAGCACGCTCTCGCGCTCGCTCTGCTGCTTCTTCTCCTCGCTGGAGAGCTCACGTTCCTTTATCTCGATGTTGTACTTGCGTGCGAGCCATTTCAGCGCCTCCACATAGGTCATCTGCTCGTGCTCCATGATGAAGTTGACGGCATTGCCGGCCTTGCCGCAGGCGAAGCACTTGTAAACGCCTCTTGAGGGCGACACGGAGAAGGAGGGGGTGCGGTCGTCGTGGAAGGGGCAAAGTCCTTTATAGCTGGTGCCGCGCTTCTGCAGCGACACAAACTCCGACACCACGTCGACAATATCGGCGGTGTCCATAATCCGGTCTATGGTGGCTCTGTCTATCATTTCTAAACTACAAAAATACGGATATTAGCCCACAATGCCATGAAAAAGGGCAAAAAAAGTGCAGAAAACGCATTTATCGGCCCTTTCTCATTGCACAAAAGAGCGAAAATGTGCACATCGGAAGCC
>CACYUZ010000050.1:22609-31292 GCA_902777645.1 uncultured Prevotellaceae bacterium
ACTGAAAAAAGTGTACCTTTGCACCGCTTTTGGTAAAGGCGATGACGTCATCGCTTTTGTATTTAGTGATATAAACTTTACATTATTAATATCATTTCTATGAGTTTGAAAATTGTTGTGCTTGCCAAGCAAGTACCCGACACCAGAAATGTGGGCAAGGATGCCATGACTGCCGAAGGCACCGTCAACCGCGCCGCACTGCCCGCCATCTTCAATCCCGAGGATTTGAACGCACTGGAGCAGGCGCTCCGCCTGAAAGAACAGCATCCGGGTTCTACCGTGGGGGTGCTCACGATGGGTCCTCCCCGTGCCGGTGAGATTATCCGCCAGGGTCTGTACCGCGGAGCCGATACGGGTTGGCTGCTTACCGACCGTCTGTTTGCCGGTGCCGACACACTGGCCACCTCGTATGCCCTGGCCACTGCCATCAAGAAGATTGGCGATGTGGACATCGTGATTGGCGGCCGTCAGGCCATCGACGGCGATACCGCCCAGGTGGGTCCGCAGGTGGCTCAGAAACTGGGTCTGAACCAGGTGACATACGCTGAGGAAATCCTCAAGGTGGAAAATGGAAAGGCGCTGATTCGCCGCGTCATCGACGGTGGCGTGGAGACCGTGGAGGCTCCGCTGCCCGTGGTGATTACCGTGAACGGAAGCGCTGCGCCCTGCCGTCCGCAGAACGCCAAGCTCGTGATGAAGTACAAGCGCGCTACCTGCCCGATGGAACGACCCGCCGAAGGCACAGCCTACGACTACCTTTATGAGGAGCGCCCCTATCTGACGCTGAACCAGTGGTCGGTGGCCGATGTGGACGGAGATCCCAACCAGTGTGGTCTCGCCGGTTCGCCCACGAAGGTGAAGGCCGTGAAGAACATTGTTTTCCAGGCCAAGGAGTCGAAGACACTCACCAGCAGCGATGCCGACGTGGAGGGAATGATTAAGGAATTACTCGAAGAAAAGATTATTGGCTAATAAACGAAAATATGAACAACGTATTTGTATATTGCGAGATTGAAGGCACACAGGTTCAGGAAGTTTCCCAGGAACTGTTGACCAAGGGCCGCAAGTTGGCCAATCAATTGAATGTGGAACTCCATGCCGTGGTCATTGGCACCGGCATCAAGGGCAAGGTGGAAGATCAGATTCTGCCCTACGGCGTTGACAAGCTGTTTGTTTTCGACAGCGAGGGACTGTTTCCCTACACATCGGCTCCTCACACCGACATTATCGTCAACCTCTTCAAGGAGGAGCAGCCGCAGATCTGCCTTATGGGCGCTACCGTTATCGGTCGCGACCTCGGTCCCCGTGTGAGCTCGTCGCTCACCAGCGGCCTTACAGCCGACTGCACAGAATTGGAAATTGGTTCTTTCGAGAACAAGAAAGAAGGAAAGGTATACGACAACCTGCTCTATCAGATTCGTCCTGCCTTCGGCGGCAACATCGTTGCCACCATCGTGAATCCCGAGCACCGTCCGCAGATGGCCACCGTGCGCAGCGGCGTGATGCAGAAGGCTATATACGAAGGCGAATGCAAGAAAGAAGTGGTTTATCCCGAAGTCAGCAAATATGTTTCTCCCGAAGCTTTCGTTGTGAAGGTACTCACCCATGAGGTGCAGGCTGCCAAGCACAACCTGAAGGGTGCTCCCATCGTAGTGGCCGGTGGCTACGGCATGGGCTCAAAGGAGAACTTCGACATGCTGTTCCAGTTGGCTAAGGTACTTCATGGTGAGGTAGGCGGAAGCCGTGCCGCCGTGGATGCAGGCTGGTTGGACCATGACCGTCAGATTGGTCAGACGGGTGTCACCGTCCATCCTAAGGTGTACATCGCCTGCGGTATCTCCGGACAGATTCAGCACATCGCCGGCATGCAGGACTCGGGCATCATCATCTCCATCAACAGCGATCCGGATGCTCCCATCAACAAGATTGCCGACTATGTGATTGTAGGCACCGTGGAGGAAGTCGTTCCAAAGTTGATTAAATACTATAAGCAGAACTCGAAGTAAGGTGAAAGCATTGGATTATCTCCTCCTTTTAGGGGCTGTGGCATTTCTTGTTGCTGGTTATTTCGTTAATTCGGCAGGCAATATAGAATTAGCCTCTCTCATGTCACTTTGTGCAACAATATGTGGCTGCATCTTCGGAGGAAGATTAGGAGGGAGAATTAAAAAGAAGAATCAAGAAAACAAATAAGAAAGAATTATGGCAAACTATTATAGCGATCATCCCGAGATAGCGTTTCACCTGGATCATCCGCTGATGAAGCGCATCGTAGACCTGAAAGAGAAGGACTACGCCGATGCAAAAGAGCATGACGATGCACCCGTAGACTACGAGGATGCCATCGAGAACTACAAGCAGATACTGGAGATAACAGGCGATGTGGCCGCCAACATCATCGAGCCCAACTCGGAGAGTGTAGACTTGGAAGGTCCGCACCTGGAGAATGGCCGCATGATCTACGCCTCGAAGACGGTGGAGAACCTCGACGCCACCCGCAAGGCCGGCCTTTGGGGCGTTTCGATGCCCCGCCGCTACGGTGGTCTGAACCTGCCCAACGTAACCTTCTCCATGCTCTCAGAGGTCATCTCGGCCGCCGACGCCGGTTTCCAGAACATCTGGAGCCTGCAGAGCTGTATCGACACCCTCTATGAGTTCGGCGATGAGGAGCAGCGCAAGAAGTACATTCCGCGCGTGTGCGCCGGTGAGACCATGTCGATGGACCTGACCGAGCCCGACGCCGGCAGCGACCTGCAGCGTGTGATGCTGAAGGCCACCTACGACGAGAAGGAGCAGTGCTGGCGCCTGAACGGCGTGAAGCGCTTCATCACCAACGGCGACAGCGACATCCACCTGGTGCTGGCCCGCTCTGAGGAGGGCACCAAGGACGGCCGCGGTCTGTCGATGTTCATCTACGACAAACGCAACGGCGGTGTCAACGTGCGCCACATTGAGCACAAGCTGGGTATCCATGGCAGCCCCACCTGCGAGCTCACCTACAAGAACGCCAAGGCCGAACTCTGCGGCAGCACCCGCCTGGGACTTATCAAGTATGTGATGGCCCTGATGAACGGCGCCCGTCTGGGCATCGCTGCCCAGAGTGTGGGTGTGGAGCAGGAAGCTTACAACGAGGGTCTGAAGTATGCCCGCGAGCGTGCACAGTTCGGACAGAAGATTATCCACTTCCCCGCCGTCTACGACATGCTCAGCCGCATGAAGGCCAAACTCGACGCCGGCCGCTCACTGCTCTATCAGACCGCCCGCTATGTAGACATTTACAAATGCCTTGAGGACATACAGCGCGACCGCAAGCTCACCGCCGAAGAGCGTCAGGAACTGAAGCGCTACACCCGTCTGGCCGACGCCTTCACCCCGCTGGCCAAGGGTATGAACTCGGAGTATGCCAACCAGAACGCCTACGATGCCATCAGCATTCACGGTGGTTCGGGATTCATCATGGAGTACAAGAGCCAGCGTCTGTTCCGCGACGCCCGCATCTTCTCCATCTACGAGGGTACCACGCAGCTGCAGGTGGTGGCCGCCGTGCGCTACATCACCAACGGCACCTACCTCAACATCATCAAGGAGATGCTGGCCGAGGAGGTATCGGCCGAGATGCAGCCCCTGAAGACGCGTGTGGAGGCACTCGTGGCCCAGTATGAGGAGGCGCTGGCCCTGGTGAAGGAAGCCGGCAATCAGGAGATGCAGGACTTCCTGGCCCGCCGTCTGTATGAGATGACCGGCGATATCGTGATGTCGCTGCTCATCCTGCTCGACGCCAGCCGCGCTCCCGAGCTCTTCGCCAAGAGCGCCCAGGTGTACGTGCGCCATGCCGAGGCCGACTGCGCCGGCCACTTCGCCTTCGTGAAGAACTACAAGGCCGACGACCTCGACGCCTACCGTCAGGAATAAGCATTCTTATTTACACTGGAATAGGCCGGCCATGGACGATGCTAAGTCCATGGCCGTTTTTTTTGCATTTTTCTTGATTTTTTCTTCTCCTACGCAAAAAGATTTCGTACTAAAAACGTATATTTGCAGCGCAATTGCCTGAAAAAGGCATTTTCAAACCACCTGTATCCTGTAAAAATGAGACAGTTTAATCACATAGCATCGACACCAACTCGGAGTTACCGCAACTTTGAGCGCCTGCTTTGTGACAAAACCGGATTCGAACCACTGTACGATCGGGATATAGGACTCCACTATAGACAACTTTTTCTCTATCCAGACGCCTGACACGCCTCGGCGCTCATAGAAGAAACTGCAAACATGTAAGTTGGATTATCCTTTACCCGGGACACAATCCAACTTTTTTTTATGCCTAAAACCAATTATTGCTATGCCTGCCAACAAAAATGCCTTAATAAGGTACAAGACCATTGACAACTGCCTGAGAAACAGGTACAGGAGATGGACCCTCGACGATCTTGTCGAGGCCTGCTCCGACGCCCTCTACGACATGGAGGGCATCACCAAGGGTGTGTGCGCCCGGACCGTGCAGATGGACATCCAAATCATGCGGTCCGACAAGTTGGGCTACAACGCCCCTATCGAGGTGTACGACAAGATTTACTACCGGTATGCCGACCCCGACTACTCCATCACGGAGATGCCCCTCACGCTCGATGACTGCAAACTCATCAAGCGCGCCATCGCCCTGCTCGACAAGCAGGGCCATGACGAGAGCGGTGAGACGGCACGGGTGCTGACAAAAGTGCAGACCCGGCTGCAGAGCCTTCTCAACTTCGTATAAGGAAAGGGCTCCTTTCCATCCACCATAATTATGGGTGGTGAAAGGAGCCCTCTTCGTATCCAATCAATTTCAATTACCTTTCTTCCTGCGCAGTCGCCTCAGGGTGAGCATCACCCCTGTAGCGCTCACCACGGTGCCGCCCAGCAGCAACAGCCAAAGCAGGCTCTTACGCAACAGGGGATGCCTGGCAAAGAACGATGTGTTGAAGGCATGGAGCCCCGAATACATCCACTTGCCGGCCCGCCGGTTGGTGTTGTAATAGCGGCAGGAGCCGTTGCAGGGATTGATATAGTAGGCACAACGATCGGCATCGCCGGCAGCCACTTTTATCACCGGAAGCGGGAGCGCCTGTTTCTGGCTTACATAGTAATTGTCATAACGGTCCATCAGCGTGCCCTTGACAGGGGTCGAGGACGGATGGGTCTGCTCCACCACTCCGCGGCAGAAAGCGGTGTCGAGCACCACCGTGCGCACCGTGCTGTCGGCGGCATCCACCAGGAAGTCGTCATCGGCCGTCCATACGTGGTAGAAGGGTCGGCCGCCCATCTCCATCAGCTCCACACATCTGGCATCGTAGGCAGCCGCCACATGGTTCACGTCGAGGGTAAACAGGCTGGTGTGCAGGGTGTCGGCATAGAGTTGTCGTGCGGAATGGTCATCGTGCACCGGCCACACTGCCTTCGGCGCATCGGCCAGCGACATATAGCCGCTGAATATCCAAGTGAGCACGAAAAGGCCGAAGAAAAGGCCGAACACATGATGCAGCTTGAAAGCGGACTTGACATAGGGAGTGAGCCGACGCCGACGGCGTGCCACGACCATGGAGCGGATACCGACCACGAGGCCTAAGGCTACCATGGCTATTCCGAAACCGGAAATCCAGAGTACCGTATCGGTCCACGGCTGACGGCCATGGGCACGCAGGCCGGTGATGTAAATCCAATGGGGAATGGCTCCCACCCAAGCCCAGAAGCGGCTGCTGCGGTCGGTAAACTGCAACACGCGTCCTGTTCTTGACGACACATAGACCTCTGACTTCTGGGCGTCGCCCAGCGAATAGTGGTAGACGGGATACTCTTGGAAGGGCATGGCGCCTATGAGCCACATATCGATGGCATGAAGGGTGTCGAGTAGCTGCGGCTGCACCCCGCCCCATCTCGCTGCCGTCTGCCGGAGCATGGCCTCGCTCAACGGCTGTGCCGCCGTGCCCGTATGTGCCTCCACCATTTGCTCCTCATCGGCCATACGCATGCGGTACACCTCGGTGTTGCCTCTCCGCTCCAGGGTGATGGCTTCGGCACGGGCAGGAAGGCTGTCGACGGGGAGCAGTGAGCCGGCCTCTATCCGCTCGGCATGGCTCACCACATCTTTCTGGCTCACACTGGGGTAGGTGTGATACATCATGACCATGCCCGTGAGAAACCACATGAGGAAGAGGATGCTGAGCAGGGAGCCCAGCATCCTGTGCAGCTTGATAAAAAGCCGGTTTATTCTCATTGGAGTCTGTTAGAGTTCGAAAGTGGCGGTGAAGCGCACATTGCGTCCTTCCTCAGGCACATAGCCTGTGGTGCTGACGGCATACATGTAGTAGGTCTTGTCGAAAATGTTGTTCACATTGAGCTGCAGCTTCCAATGGTTCTTCAGCTTGTAGCTCACCATGGCGTTGCACATGGCATAGGGGTCGAAAGTCATGGTGTTGGCGGCGTTCACATACACCTTGCTCGAATAGTTGAAGCCCACACCGGCCTTCAAGCCCTTCAGCGCCTGCTGGAAATCCCAGAAAGCCCATCCGTAGGCCATGTGCTTGGGGGCATGCTGCAGATAGTTGCCGGCCTGTGTATTGCTGGCATACTCGGTGTAGGAGAATTCTTTCAGCTTGGCGATGGTGAGCGAGTAGCCTGCATCGAGCGTGAGCGGGTCGATGGGATTGGCCACGAAGCTCAGTTCCAAGCCCTTGGAGTCGGCACGTCCCACCTGTCCCGACACATTGGTGCCGTCTTCCAACTTGCCGAGGCTCTGCACCATATTGTTCTTGATGATGTAGAAAGCGGCGAAGTCGGCATGCAGGCGGTTGCTGAACGAAATGTGCGAGCCAATCTCATACTGGCGGCCTGAGATGGGTTTGTAGATGCTGCCGTTTACACTGCCGTCGAGTTTCTTTCCGTCGCTGTCTATATAGATGTAGCCGTCGCTCACCGCGGTGCGGGTGGGTTTAAAGAAGCTGCTGGTAGAGGCATAGACATTGATATGGTCGTTGAACTCATAGAGGGCGCTCAGACGATAGGTGAGCGAGTTGTTGTGCTCAGAGGTCTTGGGGTCTTTCGACGTGATGGTCTTGTCTTCGCTGTACACCATCTGGTAGTTGCGGTGGAAGTAGTCGTAGCGCAGCGAGGCCAGCACCGTAAACTGGTCGGTGAAGTGGATGTAGTCGCCCACGTGCAGACCGTAGTCCTGCTCCCACTCCAGGCTTCTCTTCTGCCAGGGGCAGTGGATGTCGCCCTGGTTCAGCGTGGGGTTCACCACGGAGAGGATGGCATTCTTGCCGGGGCCGGATGCTGCCGAGCCGTAGGATGAGCGCCAGCGGGGCAGATAAAGATTGGAGTAGTTGGCCGAGAAGAGCAGGTCGTGGCGGATATTGCCGGTCATGGCTTTTCCGTTCACCTCGAGCTGGTTCTGCAGCAGGTTGGTCTCATAGGCAAAGAGGAAGCCCGTGCGACGGAGCGAGTCGGTGTTGATGTAGGTTTTCTTGTCGCCGCTCATGTAGTAGTGCTTGTAGATGGGCTCGCTCGATGTGAGGTAGCTCAGGCCCTCCGAGGCGTAGTAGTCGAGGTCGTCGTAGTAGTATGACAGCAGGTCGGTGAGTTTCCAGTCGGGATTGCGGAACTGGTGCACATACTTGAGCGCCACGGTGAGGTCCTTGTCGGTAAGATGGTCCTTGGGGTCATTGAAACGGGTGCGCGGATTGATGGCGTCGGGTATCTCGCCCACGCTCCACTGCTTGTTGCCGCTCAGGTCGAACACATCGGCCGTGAAATGGGGCTGTCCGGTGTCGGTGCCGTAGTAGTCGTCCTTGGCCGATACGGTGAAGCCCAACTTGTCGTTGTCGCTCAGGCGGAAGTCGAGTGCCAGCCAGGCATTGTAGGCCTTGTTGTCGGTGTGGCGCCATCCTTCGCCGCCGCTCATGGAGAAGTCGGTACGGAAGTTCACACCCTTGGCTATCTGACCGCTTGCACCGCCGTTGACCGAGTAGCGCCCCCAGCTGCCGATAGAGAGTCCGGTGTTGACATGTTTCTGGGCTGTAGGCTGTTTGTGAATCACGTTCACCACGCCACCCAGTGCCGAATGGCCGAACATGACCGAAGCGGCTCCTTTCAACACCTCGACGCTCTGCACGGAGGCGAGGCTGGTGCTCGGTGCCGACTGGTAGAGATTGTGGCGCTCATCGCGGATACCGTCGTTGAGCAGCACGAAGTCGGAGAAGCCGCGGATGGTGAAGTAGAGGAATCCGCCATACGAGTTGATGGGCCGGATACCGGTCATGGTGCGTGCAGCATCGTTGAGGTCGCGCAGACTCAGATTCTCAATCTTGGGTCTTGCCACGGTCGACACCGTGAGGGGTGCTTTCTCAAGCGGGACGGGCAGTTTGCCCACTGCCGACGGCTTTTGGTGCACCACAAACACCTCATTGAGGACAATCACACTGTCTTCGTCGAAAGTGGCCGCAGCGGCACCTCCGACAGAAAGGCTCATCAGAGCCAAAGCAAATGCTTTTGCTTTCATAAAAAGAAAAATGTTAAGATGTTAATAAAACCTCCCTGGCCCCGGAGAGGCTGTTACCTAAGATAAAGGCAGGTATCCTGACTCTCCCCTGAAAATCCGCCTTCCCGCAAGGTGCAGTGGCGTGTCTGGATTTCCAACAACGGGGAT
>CACYUZ010000050.1:31340-48387 GCA_902777645.1 uncultured Prevotellaceae bacterium
ACTGTTCTGGCTTTGCACCAGATTCCCTTTTAAAGTCTCAGGGCGCTGACGCCCTTCGTCTCACCTGAATCCGGGTGCAAAGTTAACAATTAGCCGTCAATAACACCAACAAAACGGCCACAAATCGTTAAAAATTGAAAATTATACACAAAAGCCGAGACTTTCCTTCCCGTCCCGGCTTTTGTTACTCTTCTTCTATCGTCCAAGGGCTCTGAAGGCCGTCGCGCACGGCACATTGCCCCGGCTGCAGGTCGGGGGCATCGGCCAGCGAGGCGTCCATGGCGAGCAGTTCTTCCACGGAGAGGGCGTCGAGGTCATCGTCGGCCGGCTCACTGTTGCCCAGGGCCACCCAGTCGCCCTCCTCGTCAAGGCTGAGCAGAGTGACGCTTTCTCTGCCCTCTATCACGGCAAGGGTGGTGATGACGGGCATCCAACCGTCGGTTTCGGTTATTTTCATAGTCTTTAGGGGTTTGTTTGTTGTACTACCGGCACAGGGCGGCGCACACCTTGTCCTGGAAGGCACGGGCATCGGAAGCCCGCTGCGCTCCCTGGCAGAAGATGGCAAAACAGAGTTCGTGGCCGTTGGAAGCACGGCAATAGCCGGCCAGGGTGCTCACACCCGTCACCGTTCCGGTCTTGGCATGCACATTGCCATGCTCGCGTCCTTTCTTCATACGGTTCTGCAGGGTGCCGTCGCGTCCGGCTATGGGCAGGGCCTGGTAGAAATAGGGAAAGAAGGAGGGATGGTCGTGGGCATAGCGCAGAAAGGCCACCACAATTTCGGGGGTGAGGAAGTCGTAGGGCGACAGACCGCTGCCGTCGGCTATCGAATAGGGGGCGGCGTTGTAGCCCATACGGTGGATGAGATTTTTCACGGCGCGCTCACCGTCGGCGGCCTTCACGGGCATGGAGTGCATGCCGGCCGCCACCTGGTAGAACATCGACTCGGCATAGAGATTGTCGCTCTCTTTCATCATACGGTCGAGCACCAAGAGAATGGGAGTGGCCATGTCAGCCACTTCAACGGCGCCCTGCGGACAGCGCCCCTGCCCCACGGCCACATCGAGCGTGAAGCCGCGGCTGGCCAGCACACTGCGGAACTCCTGCACAAAGCGGTCTTTCTTGTCGACGAGCAGTGGCGAGAGTGTGGGGTTGGGGTCGTCCCAACACCAACCGCTACCCAGCATGAGCGTGTCTTTCATCGACTTGTCGGCCAGTATGCGGCCCTCGATGCGGCTGATGCCGGCACGGCGCAGACTGTCGGCCAGGGCCTCGAGCGTGCTGCGTTTCACAGTGGGGTCGAAACCGCCTATGCAGTAGAGGTCGCCGCGCAGGGTGTCGCCCTGCAGGGTGCCGGTATAGCGCAGATAGGTGTGGTATTTGAAGTCGGTGCCCAACATGTCGAGGGCGGTGACCGAAGTGATTACTTTCTCGACCGATGCGGGACGCATGCGGTAGCGCTCGTTCCAGCGGTAGAGAGGGCGCTGGTCGGTGAGGTCGTACACCATCATGCCCAACTGCACGGTCTGCAGCAGCGGGTCGTCGGTCACACGGTCCAGGCGCTGGCGGAGCCAGTTGTCGCTGTTGGTGGATACATCTTGGGCAAACACCGTATCGGCAACGGAGAATTCATTGCGGTAGTCGGTCTGAGCCAGAAGGGGCATGGCGGCAAGCCATGTCAGCCATATAAGTAGTATATGTTTCATTGTCCGGGATTGTTCTGTCGTTTCTCCACTTCACGCACGAAGGCTTCTTCATTGTCGGGCATCACGGCCACATGGTGGCGGTCGCCGTAGCAGATGAGCAGGTAGCCGACGAGACCGAAGAGGCGGGTGCAGTGCTCCATGCGCCAGATGTCGCCCACGCGGAAACGCCGTGTGCGTGCGAACCGACCCTGCGAGATGACGAGCCACCCGTCGGTGGTGAGGGTATAGGTGGTGTGGATGATGCGCTCCACCTGCACCACAGTGAGGGCCACGGCGACTATGGCCAAAAGGATGGAAGCGCCCTGCCGCTGCCAGAAGAGGCAGAGGGCGGCAATGCCTGTAACGAGGGTGCCGGCAAGGGCATGCCACGTCATCCTGCTGTGGAAGATACGGTTCATAGGGTGCAAAATTACAAAATTTGATTATATCTTCGACCGCTGTCTCTGATTATGTGACATAAAATAGAGATAATTCAAATAAAATGCCTACTTTTGTAGAAAATTACACTATTCTTCCACACTACGCATATGAAAATCATCCTCATCATAGCTGCCCTTCTCATCATAGCCGCACCATTCCTGTATATCCATTTGAAAAAGAAACGGCTCATGAAAGAGGCCCTGCAATGCGCCGAATTGGCTCGCCGTTTCCACGAGCGGCTGCAGGAATTGTCAGCCCCATCACACTTCTTCACCGACGAGGAAGTGCATCAACTTAAGAAGGAGTTCAATCCAGTGCTCGACAGAGTGAACCGGCTCTATGCCAGTTCGCTGATTTCCCAGCAATATCTCAACGAACTGGGATTGAGAGACTTCATCGACGAGCGCCGATTGGTGAACCACTTTCAGAACCAGAACAACACCGCCCGGCAGGAGGGGTGAGAAGGAGCTTGAAAGAGAAAAATATAGTGGGTGGGGTGCTTGGTTTTGCAAGTTTTTTAATACTTTTGTATGCACGCTGCAAACAACTAACCCAACCATATTATGAAGAATTGTATTTTTACTATTTTGACATTTCTCGCTGTCGCAGCCCCCGCATTGGCGCAAGACCTGCAGGTGGCATCGCCCGATGGCAAGCTCATCATCACCGTGGGAACCACGGGCTGTCTGACCTGGAGCGTCGCTCACGACGGCGACGCCGTGCTCACTCCCTCTGAAATAGGCCTGCGGTGCCAAGTAGGCAAGCAGACGGTAGAACTGGGTACGCTGACCACCAGCGACGTGAAACGCATGAAAGTAACCCGTTCGGGCAGCAATTTTTCCTTCGACACGCCTTTCTACAAAAAGAGCAAGGTGGAGGACCACTACAATGCGCTGACCGTAGATCTGGGCAAAATGGCGGTGCAGTTCCGCGCCTACGACGACGGGGCGGCCTACCGCATCATGACGCGGATGGGAAAGCCGTTCAACGTGACCTGCGAGAAAGCGGAGTTCCGCTTCGCCGCCGACTACCCCGCCTTCATACCCTATGTCAACGACAACCGCTCGGGCGAGCGCTGGTGCTACTCGTTTGAGAGCTTCTACGATGAGACTCCGCTCTCAAAAATGTATGCCGACTCGCTGGCCATCACCCCGCTGGCAGTGTGCTTGCCCCACGGCAAGAAAGCGGTGGTGATGGACGCCGGTGTGGAAGACTATCCCGGCATGATGCTGCTCAAGGGAGAGGGCAACAGCCTGAAAGCCGATTTCGCCCCCTACCCCCTTGAGGAAGAGATAAGCGGATACGGGCGGCTGAACCTGGTGCCCACCCGCCGCGCCGACTACATAGCACGCCATGAGAGCAAGACTCCCTACGAACTGCCGTGGCGCGCCGTGCTGGTGAGCACCAACGACGCCGACCTGCTGAATAGCGACATGGCACAGCGGCTTGCACCGGCTTGCCGCATCAAGGACACCTCATGGATAAAGCCGGGCAAGGTGGCCTGGGACTGGTGGAACAACACCAACCTGACGGGGGTGGACTTCGTGGCCGGTATGAACACCGCCACCTACCGCTACTACATCGACTTCGCCGCACGCAACCATCTGGAGTATATCATCATCGATGAGGGATGGAGCGGCAAGGAGAGTCTGCTCGAGGACCTGAACCCGGAAATAGACCTGCAGCAGCTGGTGGACTACGGACGGCAGAAAGGCGTGGGCGTGATTCTGTGGAGCAGTTGGCGCAACTGCATTGGCGACATGGAGCGGGCCATGGCTCACTACGAGGCTATGGGGGTGAAAGGATTCAAGGTCGACTTCTTCGACCGCGACGACCAGCGCGTGATACGCTCCACCTATGAGCTGGCCGCCTGCGCCGCCAAGCACCACCTGCTGCTCGACCTGCACGGACTGAAGCCTTTCGGCATACAGCGCGCCTATCCCAACATCATGAACTTTGAGGGAATAAAGGGTCTGGAGAACTGCAAGTGGGAGGCCCGCACACAACAAGGACCGGTGCACGACTTTCCGCGCTACGACGTGACGGCACCCTATCTGCGCATGCTGCCCGGCCCCATGGACTATACCCCCGGCGCCATGGTCAATGCCAACAAAGACGCTTTCTTCGGCAACAACGGCAACCCCATGAGCCAGGGCACCCGCGCCCACCAGTTGGCCATGTATGTGGCCTACGAGGCTCCGCTGCAGATGCTGGCTGACAGTCCCACGAAATATGAGAAAGAACAGGAGTGCACCGACTTCATCGCACAGATACCCACCACCTTCGACGAGACCATAGCCCTGGAGGGCGAGATGGGCGAATATCTGGTGGTGGCACGACGCAAGGGCAGCACCTGGTATGTGGGAGGCATGACCAACTGGACAGCACGCGACATCACCCTGCAGCTCGACTTCCTGACGGAGGGCGTGCACCAGGCTCAACTCATGACCGACGGCATCAACGCCACCCGCGACGCACGCGACTACAAGAGCCAAAACCTGGAGGTGCGCAAAGGCGACCACATGCACCTGCACCTGGCTCCCGGCGGCGGTATGGCCGCCATCATCAAATAGGCTATGATTCTATATACTGAGAGAGGGCGGAACCGTGGTTCCGCCCTCTCTCAGTATAGTGAGAACTGTTTGTATTATGCGAACAGCAGTGTACGCCACAGCCAGTAGGTGGCCATACCGGCTATATAGCCCACAAACACAATCCACGTGATGTGGCGCAGATACCATCCGAAGGTTATCTTCTCCAGACCCATTACCACCACACCAGCGGCGCTGCCTATGATGAGCATCGAACCGCCCACACCGGCACAGTAGGCCAGCAGCTGCCAGAACACGCCGTCGACAGCGAAGTCGCCCACCTCGGCAATGGGATACATACCCATGCATCCGGCCACAAGAGGCACATTGTCGACAATACTGGAGATGACACCAATCACACCCGTCACCAGATAATGGTTGCCGCCCGACACCGAGTCGAGACCCTTGCCCAGTGAGGTGAGCACGCCCACTTCCTCCAGACAGGCCACTGCCATCAGGATGCCGAGGAAGAAGAGAATGGTGGAGAGGTCGATATTGCACAGCAACTTAGACACACGCTGCGAGAAGCCGTCCTTCTGCTGGGGCACACCGCGGTAGAACCACTCAGTGGCCGACCAGAGCAGGCCGAGCACCAGCAGGATGCCCATGAAGGGAGGCAGATTGGTGAGATAGCGGAAGATGGGCACGAAGATAAGGCCGCCCACACCGAGGAAGAAGATGGTATGGCGCTGCTTCTGCGAGAACACGGCCTTCTGCACCTCCTTGTCGCCCTTGGGCATGGCCAACTGGCCCTTGAACATATACTGCATGATGAAGGCCGGCACCACCATCGACACGAGCGAGGGCAGGAATATCTCGGTGAGCACCCCCTTGGTGGTGATCATGCCCTTGATCCACAGCATGATGGTGGTCACATCGCCGATGGGCGAGAAAGCACCGCCGCTGTTGGCTGCTATGATGACGAGAGCGGCATACTTCATGCGGTCGCTGCGGTCGAACACAAGCTTGCGCAGCACCATGATCATCACAATGCTCGTGGTGAGGTTGTCGAGAATGGCCGAGAGGAAAAAGGTCATGAAGGCAATGCGCCACATGAGCGAACGCTTGTTGGTGGTCATCATCGTGTCGCGCACGAAATTGAAACCGCCGTTCTTGTCCACAATCTCCACAATGGTCATGGCGCCCATCAGGAAGAAGAGCGTCTCGCTGGTCTCGCCCAGATGGTTCTTGAGCACCTCGCTCACCAAAAGGGTGATGTTCTCGGCCGCCCCATGCAGATAGCTGCCCGGGTCGACCATGAAGAGGGTCCAGCATCCCACACACATCAGCAGGGCGATGGCCGCCTTGTTGATTTTCAGTCCACTTTCCAAGGCTATGCACAGATAGCCCAGCACAAACACGATAACAATCGCCAGTGTCAAAGTTGTCATTCTATCAGTTTTTGATGATTATGTTTTTCTTCTATTATTACAGTAGTTTGCCAACAGGGTGCAAAGGTAAGCATTTATCGCCGTGCACGAAAGTTTTACAGCCGAATAATCGACGAAAACGATTTCATCAACGATTTTTTTACACGGCATACGTTTTTTCAGATAAAATGCGTATCTTTGTGCCTATGAACGCACAGACAGCACCCGCCGCAGTGACCTGCGACAACATAATCATAGCCGACGCCGATTACGTGGACAAGGTGGCTTTCGACCTGACAGTGAACTTCGAACGCATGATAGGCCGCCGCATACCCAAGGCCGACACAGCACGGTGGATAGACTGCGTGGCGCTCGACGGCGGGGTGCGCGAGGGCAAGGAGCAGACACAGGTGGTGCTCATTCACAGCAAGAAGCACACCGGCATGGCCAACTTCACCCCCGGCGACTATGCCACGGAGCTCAACGGCCAGGCCTTCAGCGACAACCTGGGCGAGTTTGTGATCAGCGCCGTAAGCGAGGAGCGCATCGCCAGCCGCGAGGAGCTATTCGTGAGCACCGTGCAGCTTTGCTGTGCCGCCAAAGAGGTAAAAAGGCTCATACTCATACCCGATGAGCAATACTACGACAGTGTGCGGCAGGCACTGCGGCGTGCCGACAGCGACCAGCGCATCACCCTGCTGGCCATGCAGCCCATGCCCGGCGGCCAGTTCGGCCAGGAGATACTGGGCTACTCGCTCATGAGCGCCCTGGGCATCAGAAGCGAGGAACTGACTGGCCTCTGACACAAGGAAATACCGGAAAAAACATATAAAAAATCATTAACCCATCAACAACATGAGCAAATTATTAATGATTGGAGCAGGTGGCGTGGCCACCGTGGCGGCATTCAAGATAGCACAGAACGCCGATGTCTTCACCGACTTCATGATAGCCTCGCGCCGCAAGGAGAAATGCGACCAGATTGTGAAGGCCATCCATGCCAAAGGCTACAACATGGACATCAAGACCGCACAGGTAGACGCCGACGACGTGGAGCAGCTAAAAGCGCTCTTCAACGACTACCAGCCCGAACTGGTGGTGAACCTGGCCCTGCCCTATCAGGACCTCACCATCATGGAGGCCTGCCTGGCCTGCGGCTGCCACTATCTGGACACCGCCAACTATGAGCCGAAAGACGAGGCTCATTTCGAGTACAGCTGGCAGTGGGCCTACAAGGAGCGTTTCGAGCAGGCCGGACTGACCGCCATTCTGGGCTGCGGATTCGACCCGGGCGTGAGCGGCATCTACACCGCCTATGCCGCCAAGCACCACTTCGACGAGATACAGTATCTCGACATCGTAGACTGCAACGCCGGCAACCACCACAAGGCTTTCGCCACCAACTTCAACCCTGAAATCAACATACGCGAGATAACCCAGAAGGGACTCTACTACAAAGACGGCCAATGGCTGGAGACAGAGCCGCTCGAGGTGCACAAGGCACTCACCTACCCCAACATCGGACCGCGCGAGAGCTATCTCATGCACCACGAGGAACTGGAGAGCCTGGTGAAGAACTATCCCACCATCAAGCAGGCCCGTTTCTGGATGACCTTCGGTGAGCAGTATCTCAAGCACCTCGACGTGATACAGAACATCGGCATGAGCCGCATCGACGAGATTGTGTATGAGGCTCCCCTGGCCGACGACCCCACCAAGACCGCACGGGTGAAGATAGTGCCCCTGCAGTTCCTCAAGGCCGTGCTGCCCAACCCGCAGGACCTGGGCGAGAACTACGACGGCGAGACCAGCATAGGCTGCCGCATACGCGGACTGAAAGACGGACGCGAGCGCACCTACTATGTGTACAACAACTGCTCGCACCAGGCCGCCTACCAGGAGACCGGTATGCAGGGCGTGAGCTACACCACCGGTGTGCCCGCCATGATAGGCGCCATGATGTTCTTCAAGGGACTGTGGAGAAAACCGGGCGTATGGAATGTGGAAGACTTCGACCCGGATCCCTTCATGGAACAGCTCAACAAGCAGGGACTGCCCTGGCACGAGGTATTCGACGGCGACCTGGAACTCTAATAAACGACAAAATAGTAATAACACATAAGAAATGGCAAAGAAAATCAATCCTACATCTGGCCCCCTGACCACTCCGGAGGGCAAGCTCCAGGCTCTGCAGGCTGCCATGTCGAAGATAGAGAAAGACTTCGGCAAAGGCTCCATCATGAAACTGGGCGACGAGAAAGTGGAGAATGTGGAAGTGATATCGACCGGCAGCATCGGCCTGAACGCCGCACTGGGCGTGGGCGGATATCCCAAAGGACGCATCATCGAAATCTTCGGTCCCGAATCGTCGGGTAAGACCACACTGGCCATACACGCCATCGCCGAGGCACAGAAAGCCGGCGGCATAGCCGCCTTCATCGACGCCGAGCACGCCTTCGACCGCTTCTACGCCGCCAACCTGGGCGTCGACGTGGACAACCTGTGGATATCGCAGCCCGACAACGGCGAGCAAGCCCTTGAGATAGCCGACCAGCTAATTCGCTCATCGGCCATCGACATCATCGTAATCGACTCTGTGGCCGCCCTGACACCGAAGACGGAGATAGAGGGCGACATGGGCGAAAACAAGGTGGGTCTGCAGGCTCGTCTCATGAGCCAGGCCCTGCGCAAGCTCACCGGCACCATCAGCAAGACCAAGACCACCTGCATCTTCATCAACCAGCTGAGAGAGAAGATTGGTGTGCTCTTCGGCAACCCCGAGACCACCACCGGCGGCAACGCCCTGAAATTCTACGCCAGCGTGCGAATCGACATCCGCCGTGTGACCACCCTGAAAGACGGCGACGAGGCCATCGGCAGCCACACCCGCGTGCGCGTGGTGAAAAACAAGGTGGCACCTCCCTTCCGCAAGACGGAGTTTGACATCCTCTTCGGCGAGGGCATCAGCAAGGTGGGCGAAATCGTGGACCTGGGCGTGGAATACGACATCATCAAGAAGAGCGGCTCCTGGTTCTCCTACGAAGGAAGCAAACTGGCACAGGGACGCGACGCCACCATGGCACTGCTGAAAGACAATCCCGAGCTCTGCGACGAACTGGAGGCACGCATCATGGCTGCCATAACCGGGCACCCGCTGCCCGCCGAGCCGGAGCCGGGCGATGCCGAGGAAACAGCCGAGACGGAAGACTGATAGCCTTACGCTGCCCATACTGACACTTTCAGACAGGAAAAAGCCGACGGGGAATGCGACAGAATGTCACGTTCCCCGTCATTTTTATACTCCTGAAAGACCTTTTGGCACGCCATTTGTAGGAATATAGGCGGACTATCGTCCATACAAGCTAATGAATAATAACAAATAAAAAACAAATACAACTATGGGAAAAATTATTGGAATCGACTTAGGAACCACCAACTCGTGTGTTTCCGTATTTGAAGGCAATGAGCCTGTTGTTATAGCCAACAGCGAAGGCAAGCGCACCACCCCGAGCGTGGTGGGATTCGTGAAAGACGGCGAGCGCAAAGTGGGCGACCCCGCCAAGCGCCAGGCCATCACCAACCCGCAGAACACCGTATACAGCATCAAGCGTTTCATGGGCGAGACCTATGAGCAGTGCCGCAAAGAGTGCGAGCGCGTGCCCTTCAAGGTGGTGAACGAGAACGGCTATCCCCGTGTAGACATCGACGGCCGCAAATTCACTCCGCAGGAAATCAGCGCCATGGTGCTCCAGAAGATGAAGAAAACCGCCGAAGACTATCTGGGCGAGGAAGTGACCGAAGCCGTTATCACCGTGCCGGCCTACTTCAGCGACTCGCAGCGTCAGGCCACCAAAGAGGCCGGACAGATAGCCGGACTGAATGTGAGACGTATCGTGAACGAGCCTACAGCTGCCGCTCTGGCCTACGGTCTCGACAAGGCCAACAAGAACATGAAGATAGCCGTGTTCGACCTCGGTGGCGGTACCTTCGATATCTCTATCCTCGAGTTCGGCAGCGGTGTGTTTGAGGTACTCTCCACCAACGGCGACACCCATCTGGGCGGCGACGACTTCGACCAGGTAATCATCGACTGGCTTATCCAAGAGTTCAAGAACGACGAGGGCGCCGACCTCTCGCAAGACCCGATGGCCATGCAGCGCCTGAAGGAGGCTGCCGAGAAAGCCAAGATTGAGCTTTCGAGCACCACCTCGACCGAGATAAACCTGCCTTACATCATGCCGGTGGGCGGTGTGCCCAAGCACCTTGTGAAGACACTCACCCGCGCCAAATTCGAGCAACTGGCCCATGGTCTTATCCAGGCTTGTCTGGCTCCCTGCCAGAAAGCTGTGGCCGACGCCAAGCTCACCACCAGCCAGATTGACGAGGTGATTCTCGTGGGCGGCTCAAGCCGTATACCCGCCATCCAGACCCTCGTGAAGAACTACTTCGGCAAGGAGCCTTCGAAGGGTGTGAACCCCGACGAGGTGGTGGCCGTAGGTGCCTCTATCCAGGGTGCCATCCTGAACAACGAGACCGGACAGGACATCGTGCTGCTCGACGTGACCCCGCTTACCCTCGGCATCGAGACCCTGGGCGGTGTGATGACCAAACTGATTGACGCCAACACCACCATTCCCTGCAACCGCAGCCAGGTGTTCTCCACCGCTGCCGACAACCAGACCGAGGTGACCATCCATGTGCTGCAGGGTGAGCGCCCCATGGCAGCCCAGAACAAGAGCATCGGTCAGTTCAACCTCACCGGCATCGCTCCCGCACGCCGCGGCATACCTCAGATTGAGGTGTCGTTCGACATCGACGCCAATGGTATCCTGAAGGTGTCGGCCAAGGACAAGGCCACCGGCAAGGAGCAGGCCATCCGCATCGAGGCTTCGTCTGGTCTGAGCAAGGAGGAGATTGAGCGCATGAAGGCAGAGGCTGAGCGCAACGCCGAGGCCGACAAGAAGGAGCGCGAGCGCATCGACAAGCTGAACCAGGCCGACTCGATGATCTTCCAGACCGAGACCTTCCTCAACGAGAACGGCGACAAGCTGGGCAGCGACCGCGCCAATGTAGACGCCGCCCTGCAGCAGCTCAGAGACGCTCATAAGAGCGGCGACGTGGCTGCCATCGACAACGCCATCAACAACCTCAACCAGGTGATGCAGGCTGCCAGTGCCAAGATGTACCAGCAGGCCGGCGCACAGGGTCAGCCCGGCGCCGACTACAACCAGGGCGGTTTCAACGGCGGCCAGCAGGCCGGCGGCCAAACCAACCAGAACGACGACATCCAGGACGCCGACTTCGAGGAGGTGAAATGAGACGCATAAGTAAAGACATAACAAAACACTATCAAATGGCGTGTAGCTCAATGAGTTACACGCCATTTGCTTTTTATGGGCTCATGTTTTCGATGTGCTTATTCTGCCTTTTTGCATTATTCTTATTGTCTTTGTCGGCAAAGAAAATGAAACAGGGGATTGCCAACCGCAGTAAAAGAACGATTATCAATCCCCTGTTCCTATAGATTGTATTATTTCAGCTAAATAAAAGTATCTTATCCTTTTTTTATTTGTCTTTTTCTTCCTTATTGTCTCCTGGGTGATTACCTTCTCCATACCATTCACCCGTCATCACCCATACTTCATAAAAGTATAGCCATTCAGAAGCCCAAGGAACAATCGTTGTCGCAAGTGACATAGTAGGATTCCATTCTTTGTGTCGCCAATCATATAAGCATATTCTCTGGGACTCATTACAATATACATGCGGCAATTTGTATTTCCCCTCTGCTAGAGGTAGATGCTTCGGGAACATCACATAGGTGTCAGGAGTCATAACACCCTTAGAATTCGGATGATACTTTATCTTCACTGTGTAGCAACGACTATGGGCAGTAGGTTGAAGGTCATAGCACCATATTAGTTTTCGCCTTCCAACTTCCAATTTGCAACAGGGAAAGAGAGACCTTAGCTGTTGTGCCTGAGTCATTGTTGACAGTTCCTTATTCATCAGCTTCTCCTCCAAAGAAATTATGACCAGCTGCTACAGCAGTGCTCCCAACAGAAGACAAAATGCCAGAAGTACTCATACGCAAGTTGCCTGATTTACGTTCATTGAGTTTTTGCTTGGCTAATGCCGCAAACGTTTTCTGAGACATTTCTTTTCCAAACGAATCACTAAAGTGTCGTTCAAGTAACAAACGATCATTAGATGATACAATGTTCTGGATATTTACCTCCAATTTGTCAAGCCATTCGTAAAAAAGACGCTGTTTACGGGGACTCTCAGGCCATTTGTCAGCGAAATTTTCCTGACTGTTGACAGGATTTGGCACCCATGTGATTTCCTTTCCATCCACCATGCGAGTTTCGATGTAATTTCTCATTTTTGCAACAACATTACGGAAAGCTGATGTAAGGTCTTTTTCTCCATCGTAGGCTCTTGCTGCAAGAGTCGTAATAATAATAGAGATAGGCTTATCATCATCACCTGCATAGTGAATATCACGATGGCGCTTGAGGAGTTGCACTACCCGTTGAAGGATGGTCTTACTTTTTCGTTTAGCTGGCAATGGCTTCACATCTTCACTGGCAAAAGAACGCACCTCGCCTTTATTTTTCTGTTGCTGCAATTCAAACCAACGAGCATATCCAAAAGGATTACTCTTCAGCCATGTTATTGGTAAAGGACTGATTTTATAGTCAGGACTTTCGTTGTCAGTTATTCTTATAGCAGCCTTATCGTAATCTGATTCAGACAGTTCTTTTCCCGAAAACATCTCACGAACAATCGCCTTATAGTTTTTATCAACTATACTCGGCAAGATATCCATGTGATACTTCTGTTTGGTCGAGGTAGCATTGTCACGATAGAGCAATCTCCAGCAACGACGTTTTTCTTTATCCAACAACTTCTCATATAATTTGCTTTCTCTAAGACGGTTCCCCACCTGTTGTTTGATATCATATTGTGTCCACTTCTCCTCCTTGGATTTAAGTTCACAAACGATATCTATATCTAAGTCATCGCCCTCTTTAATAGGCCGAATAATAGTGCCAAGGAAGAATGACCCCTGTGGAAATATTTCCACATCATATTGAGCAAGGCAGGAATCTTCTTGAGCCAAAAAATCTCCAACAGCCTTATAACTCTCACGAATAGCGGCATCTTCAGTATTTGTGATGTCTAGATTCTTTGCCAATTCTTCTAAAATCTCGTTCAGCTCTTTTTCTTTTTCGTTCATATTATTCATTTTTATATAGTCATTACTTTTAGATCTTGGTCATTATTACGATCGAACAAATTGAAAGCCCGATCAGCCTTTAAATTACGAACCATGCCTAAGGCTACAGCACAAGATACAGACATGGCCATATGAACATCTATAGCTTCATCCGCTAGTGAATATAGATTTATATTCTCCAAAATGGCCCTAACCTTCACACGAAAATCTGCCAATTGTTCTTTTGAACGGAGGTAATCATTGTGTGGTTCGGAAATTGTCAGTTCCCATATGCTTACATCTTGTCCAGCATATAGTCTGTCAACTCTGTCACGAATAGCGGCAGAACTAAGGGAGAACACCATAACGGGCTTGTTAATCTTTTTCTCCGGTTCCTTTACGATAAACGGTTGCACTTTGTCTGTTTGCCACATCCACGAACGAGGTTCCTTGTGTAGCTGATAGACCTGTGCATCAAACTTATCTGACAATAGAGTTCCAAGTAGCACTAGCAATGGCATGGGTGCTATAGCAAACACGGAAAAACGGCTCATTCTGTTAGCTTGCAGATATTGTTCGACCTTCAATTGAAACTGTCGTTCAAGGTTCTGCCGTTCCGTCACCCAATAATCCGGGGATTTATCCTTTACCGAAGAATTTACGAGTCCTAGTTCAATAGGTCTCGACTCAGAGGGATACCACCCGTCATTGAGCAACGTCTCATTAACTTCGTCTGGACTGATGACACAATTCTGACACCCAACATTGGCAGCATAAGTAATCACCGTGGAATATCTATCCTTACCAATACTCAAAATACGACGCACTCGTTCTTCATGACGTTTCTTCATCGCAAAAAGTTGGTTGTCAGTATACCTTTCAAGTATCGTATCAATCATCTTGTGATGCTTGGGACAAAGTAACAGAATATTTTTTCTATCCTTACAATACTTTTCCGACAAATCAATATCACCTCGAGGACCATCCGGAGAGTCTCCAATTATGTGGGCATATTCTCCGAAATTGAACTTCTGTTTCGTCAGCATATCCTCATAGATAAACTCTGGACATCCTTCAAATTCACATTGGCCACCTGCTTCAGCAAGTAGTATTTTTTGGTCTTGCAGATTTAATGTTCTTTTTGACATATACATGTTATCCTTTCTTAAAAATAGATTTACGGCTGCAAAGATAAAGAGAAAAAATGAAACAGCCAAACAATTCAAGAACTTTTTGCGTATTAATTCTACGCAAATCATATTTAAACAAATAAAATAATGGATAATAAACAATAAAAAGCGTAGTATTGCTACGCTTTTTAAATCTAAACATTTACCTTTAACCAATAACCGTTTTAATATCGTTAATGAAGGCATCAAAATCAAAATCGTCTTCTACAAATGGAAGTCCATCTAGTTCATTATCCACATATACTTTATATAAGTTATTGTTCTTATGAACTTTGGACTGGTTTATTTTCATAATCTGTGTTTCTCCATCTTCATTTTTCGTACAGATTCTAATTATGTCACGTCTAAGCCTCTTGTTTAACAGAAGAGCTATTGTTTGCGTCGTTAATATCAATTGACTTCTGGATGTCAAAGCAATATACATTCGCAATAACAGATTCATTGCCATCTGATGAATGGAATAGCTAAATTCATCTATGAGCGTACAACGCTTATTCTTTATCATGTCCAAGATTAACAATACCATCCTTATCATACTAATCGTTCCCCTTGATTCCATATCAACATCAATAGGATATGTGCCATGAGAAGTTTGGTGATAGAAATTCATTTCCCATTTGTGGATTTTACCATCAGCGCTATTTCTCCGGATTTGCTCAATCAGTGATTTCGGAGCATCATCTAGGAGTTCTTTTGGAATATCAAACACATGCTCCGTGAGGGTATAATCGTTTATCTTTGCATCAACACTACGAAGCAAACTTATAATTATCTTCTTTATCGTTGGTTGGTTCATTGCTTCATTATCCTCAACCAGTTCCGTTGGATCAAAATCTGTACTGTTTACCATGCGAATTCCTCTACGAAAATAGAGGTAATGCATTCTAAGCATTTCACTAGAAAGGTTCTTGGATCCAAAAGAGGCCAACACTGTTGTATTATTCAGTGTATTGACAACCAGAGATTTTTTATCTTCACTATTTAAATCGCAACTGTTTCCAAAATTAATAATAGTTCTTCCGTCTACATAAGAGCGCTTATACACCGACGCAGTGCTTCGACCATTATGACGAATTAACGATTCTTCAATTATATAATCGGCATTCAAGGCTACGCGATAAGAAAACCTTTCATCACCTATATAGTAAAACATCGTTATTTCTGTAGGGTGTTTACGAGAGTCATCATCTAGCAAGAATGGTTTATATGTTGGCTTTTTCTCTGGATCGCTATAATAGCTTATTGCAATATGTCGAAGGTAACTAATAGCGCTTAAAGCATTAGTTTTTCCTGCACCATTGTTGCCAATGAAGACTAACATCTTTAATAGTTTCGTACCACCAATCTCTGTATACCATGATTCCTGGCCACTTTGATTTGCGCTGATTTCGCGGGATGCGACAAACGATATTTCCTGCTCGTCCTTAAACGAGAGAAAGTTATTGATCTTTATACTTTCTATCATCCTTTTCTGCCATAATTTGCTGCAAAATTACATCTTTAATCATAAACAAGCAAATAAATTATAATTATTTACGTATTTTACGTAGGAATTTTACGCATACGGACTAAATATTCGTATGATTGCCTATGCGACATTTGGGGGGAATAACCCAAAGCGGTTGGCGAGTGGACTTTACACAACGCAAAACTCATGTGGTTGATTATCTTCCCATCAGCGAACAGGCATATTCGTTATGCGGAGAACGAGGTGAGCAAAACCAACGAGTGTTTGAAGGATTGACAGGCTCCTCATGGATTTCTCGTCCGTTGAAGAAATGGATTGAAGCATCGGGCATCAAGAAGCATATCACATTCCACTGCGCCCGCCACACCTTTGCTACCCTGCAACTTGAACATGATACCGACATCTATACCATTAAAGGAATGCTTGGACATACCAACGTGAAAACAACTGCTTGGACATACCAACGTGAAAACAACCCAGATTTATGCTCACATCGTAGATAAGAGTAAGCGTAATGCTGCCGATGCTATTCACATTGACAATCTTGTTGCTGTCGATACGCCCAAAGAAAGTGCAGCGGCCATCTAATCCTCAATCCCCTAAATCTATCATAATAAAGCCTCCGAGTTCTCGGGGGCTTTTTTGTATCTTTACCACTCCTTCCGTATGTGTTTCTTCTTCCTTTGTTATTTCTTTGTAAATCGTTGTTTATAAGTTTAATAGTATGATTTTTGCCGAATAATCATACTTAAAGCACAAACAAATTTAATATCGGTCTTGGGAGATGCCGTTTTTATGGCTGTTCGTAAAATAGTGAGTTACTTTGCATCGCCAAACAACGATAAAAGGCAGATTTTTCAAAAATTAAAAACATATATTCAAATGGCAGAAAATTTCGAAGTTAAATCGTTTGAGGAGATGCCGAGAGCATTGAGCTACCTCATTAAGAAGGTTGATAACCTTCAGGAGACCGTAAACACTCTGCGACACAAACAGCAGGCCAGTGAATCACCTCGATGGATGAACATCGATGAGCTTTGCGCTTATCACCCCAGCCATCCCAAGAAGCAGACCGTCTAT
>CACYUZ010000051.1:0-22576 GCA_902777645.1 uncultured Prevotellaceae bacterium
AGCCCTGCCAGGTATTGGCGGTACAGGGCGCTGCAGTCTACCGTCTGGATGGGCTGGCCGGCGGCGTCTTTCTCCACATCGACCGTCAGACTGAAAAGCTCACCGTGGGAGTAGGGTATAACACACAGACTGTCGGCCAGGTAGCCGCCGCCTATCAGGTCGCCGAAATGGGGCGTGTAGCGGCCTTTGTCGGCCTGATAGCGCTCCTCGGCACGTACTATCTCCTCCAGATGGGTCCGCACGGCCGCCTCGCGGTCGGCCACCCTCTTCTCAAAATGAAGGGGCACTATGATACCCGCTGTGCCCACCGCCAGCAGGCACAGCACACAGCCCAGCAGGAGCAACATGTGCGTTCTTACTCTCATAGCGGGCAAAGGTAGGCAAAAAATGACAATTAATGCGAGGGAAAACCGTTTTTTTGAGTTCCGTGGCTGAAGAGGCGTTTTTTTTTAATACTTTTGTAGCAACTTTTCCATCCTTATCGCATCATGATAGAACAAGAGTGGCTGTTCCAGCAGCAGAAAGCATTTCCCTTCGCACCCACCCCCGAACAGGCGGCGGCCATGAACACCTTCGCCGAATTCATGACCTACGGCGACGACCGCTCGGTGATGATACTGCGGGGCTCGGCGGGCACGGGCAAGACCGTGCTGGCATCGGCCATCGTGCGTGCCATAGCTGCCCTCAGGCAGAAAGTGGTGCTGATGGCGCCCACCGGACGGGCCGCCAAAGTGTTTGCCATGAACAGCGGCCATGAGGCCTTCACCATACACCGCAAGATATACCGGCAGAAGACCATGACGGCCGATTTGGGCGAGTTCGCCCTCAACGACAACCTCTACCACGACACGCTCTTCATGGTCGACGAGGCCTCGATGATAGCCAATTCGGGCGCCACACCCAGCGGATTCGGCAGCGGAAGACTGCTCGACGACCTGGTGCGCTTCGTCTACAGCGGACGCAACTGCCGCCTCCTGCTCATCGGCGACCGGGCACAGCTGCCGCCCATCGGCGAGGATGACTCGCCTGCGCTCTCCAACACACGGCTGGCCGCCTACGGCCTGCAGACCTTTGTGTGCGAGCTCAGCGAGGTGCTCAGACAGTCGCTCCAGTCGGGCATCCTCTTCAATGCCACCCGCATCAGGCAGATGCTGGTGGCCGAGCAGGCCACCGAACTGCCGAAAGTGCGGTTCGCGGGGTTCGCCGATATCGTGATGGTGCCGGGCAATGAACTCATTGAGGCGCTTGAGACGAGCTATCACCAGGTAGGACACGATGGCACCATCGTCATCGCACGGTCCAACAAGCGCGCCAATATCTTCAACCTCGGCATACGCAATACCATCCTGGGCCATGAGGAGGAACTGTGCTCCGGCGACCGACTTATGGTGGTGAAAAACAATTACTACTGGACGGAGAAGGAAAAACTGCCGGTGGGGTTCATCGCCAACGGCGACAGCGCCCGTGTGGTCAGGGTGCGCAGGGTGCATGAACTGTACGGATTCCGGTTCGCCGAGGTGTGGCTCCGATTCACCGACTATGACGACATGGAACTGCAGGCCACCGTGCTGCTCGACACCCTCACCGCCGAGGCTCCAGCGCTGACCCGTGAGCAGAACGAGCAACTCTTCGACGGCGTGATGGCCGACTATGAGGATGTGCCCCTGAAAGCCGACCGGCTGAAGCAGATGCGTGCCGACAACCACTTCAACGCGCTGCAGGTGAAGTATGCCTATGCCGTGACGTGCCACAAGGCCCAGGGCGGACAGTGGCAACATGTATATGTGGACCAAGGCTATATGACCGACGACATGCTCACACCCGACTATCTGCACTGGCTCTACACGGCCTTCACACGCGCCACTGACAAACTCTATCTCGTGAACTGGCCCAAGACGCAGACCGAACTTAACATTAATAAACCCTAACCGGCAGGAGAAAGTGGCGCACAGAAAAGCTTTTTGGTCTATTAAAATTTGTTCAGACGCTTTTTCATGCTCTGCAAGCTGCAGACAATCAAAATAAAATGCTTACTTTTGCTCAGCGAAACAGTTATTAAAAATCTCAACAAAATGAAGAAAATTTCTCTTTTCTGTATGGCAGCCATGATGTTGCTTTTCACAGGCTGTACCACTACAGGCACAAGTAACGGCTCCACAGGTCTGGGCGGTATTCTCAACGGTATAGGTATCAATACGGTGGGCGACGTGCTGGCCAGCGTGCTCGGAATCAACAAAGTGTCGCAGGAGACTCTTGTGGGCAACTGGAAATATTACGGCCCGGGGTGTGCTTTCACCAGCGACAACGCTTTGGCCAAGGCTGGCGGTGAGGTGGCTGCTGCCAAGATAAAGAGCGAGCTGCAGACGCAGTATCAGAAGTTTGGCATCAGCAGCTCGAACACCTACTTTAACTTCGGTCAGGACAACACCTTCTCAGGCAAGGTGGCCGGCAAGAATGTCAGCGGACAATACACCTTCGACCCCAACTCCGGCCAGATTGTGCTCAAGACGCTCCTCTTCTCGCTCACTGGCTATGTCACCGCCAACACACAGGGCATCAGCCTGCTCTTCGAGTCGGAGAAACTGCTCTCCATCTTCCAGACCGTGGCTGCCGTGAGCGGCAACACCACACTCTCCACCATCGGCGAGATAAGCAAGAACTACGACGGGGTGCGACTCGGTTTCGATATGACGAGATAAGATACGGATGCCAAGCCGGATATACGTAAAGGGCGTGTCACAAGCAGTGTGACACGCCCTTTACGTAAGCTAATGGGTATCAAGCTGTTTCTTAGTCCATCTTTACGATGTTGATGAACTTCTTCCACTGCTTGTCGAGATAGTAATTGTCGGTCATGCCGTTTTTCACATGCAGGATGCCTTCCTTCATGGTCACCTTCGAGAAGCTGTTTCCGCTTATCTTGACAGGTGTGGCGGCAGGAGCATAGACATCTATCAGCGAGTTGCACTTGTCGAAAGCACTGCTGCCGATGCTTTTCAGCGACAGGGGAAGGGAAATGCTCTTCAGACTGCCGCAACCCTCGAAAGCACTGCTGCCTATGCTTGTCAGCGTGACGGGCAGTTCAATGGCGGCCAGCAGGGCGCAGTTCTTGAACATGTCGCTCGGTATCTCCTTGATGCCGTTGGGCAGGTTGGCCGAAACCAGACTGCTGCAACCCTCGAACACACCGGCGCCCAAATCCTGCACAGAGTTGGAGAGATAGATACTGTCCAGACTGCTGCAGTTGTGGAAAGCCTGTTTGGCTATCTTGCGCACCGAGTTGGGGATGTTGACATCCTTCAGACTCGGACAGTCCTCACACATATCGTCGGGAATCACCGTCACACTGTTGGGCAGCACCACCGTGGTGAGGTTGGTGCAGCCCTTAAACAGGTCGCTGCCCAGGTTGGACACACCGGTGGGTATCTCCATCATCTCCAGCGAGGTGCACTGCGAGAAAGCGGCGGTGCCCATCGACTTGAGGGCAATGGGGAGCTCCACCATCTTCAGACTGCTGCACTCGGAGAAGGTGTTGGCGGGCACCGTGTTGAGCGAGGAGGGGAGGGCCAGCTCAACCAGCGACTTGCAACCTTTGAACACACCGGTGCCCATCTTGGTCACATTAGCGGGGAACTCCACTTCCGTCAGACTGGCACAGTCTTCGAAGAGGCCATTGGCCAACTCGCTCACACCCTTGGGCAGGGTGATTCTGGTGAGGCTGGCGCAACCCTTGAAGGCACCTGAGCCTATCTTGGTGATGGTCTCGGCTATGTCGATAGAAGTGACACCGCTGCAGCCGGAGAAGGCACCGGAGCCTATCTCCTCCACATAGAGTGTCAGACTGTCTACAGTCACCTTCTTGGGGATGACAATGTCGCCCACATAGGGTTCCTGGTTCTTCGTCACCGTGGCGGTCTCTTTCTTCGCATTCACCAGATAGGCAATGCCGTCGACCACCACCTTGTCTTTCTTCAGCTTGATGGGAGCTGCCGAAAGGGCTGTGCTGAACAGCAGCGTCAGCATCAGCAGGCTTAGTCTTGATAGCGTCTTCATTGTATGGTAGTATTAAGTTAATTTGTCATGGATTAACACCAGGCCGCCTATTTGCCGGTGGCCATCTGCACAATCTTGTCGACAGCGGCCGACAGACCGTCGGTGTCCTTGCCGCCGGCAGTGGCAAAGTGGGGCTGACCGCCGCCGCCGCCCTTGATCAGCTTGGCGGCCTCGCGTATCATCTGTCCGGCGTGCAGCTTGTGGCTCTCGATGGCTTCGGTGCCTATCATCACGGTGAGCAGCGGCTTGCCGTCGCTGTGCGAGCCCAGCACGAAGAGCAGATTCTCGCCGAGGGCCTGCTTCACCTTGAATGCCAAGTCCTTGGCCGAGGCAGGGTCTACGGGCAGCACGGCGCTCACCACCTGCAGTCCGTCTATGTTCTGGGCCTTGAAAGCATCGATCTCCTTCTTCATGGTGTCGTGCTCGCTGATGTATTTCTCCACCACGCCCTTCAGATCCTTGGCGTTGTTGAAGAGACTGCGCAGGGCCTTCATCTGGTCTTCGAGGGCATAGAGCAGCTCCTCGCACTCGCGGCCGGTCTTGGCCTCAATACGGCGGATGCCGGCAGCCACGCTGCCTTCGCCCACAATCTTGAAGAAACCGATACGGCCCGTGCTGCGGGCGTGGATACCGCCGCAGAACTCACAGGTGGGACCGAAACGCACCACACGCACCTTGTCGCCGTACTTCTCGCCGAAGAGCGCCACGGCGCCCAGTTCGCGGGCTTCCTTGATGGGGGTGTTGCGGTGCTCGTCGAGCGGCATGTCCTCGCGTATCATGCTGTTCACGATGCGCTCCACCTGGCGCAGTTCCTCTTCGGTCACTTTCTGGTAGTGGCTGAAGTCGAAGCGCAGCGTGTCGGGGCTCACAAACGAACCCTTCTGCTCCACATGGTCGCCCAGCACCTGCTTCAGCGCATAGTGCAGCAGGTGGGTGGCGGTGTGGTTGGCGGCGCTGGCGTTGCGCTTGTCGGTGTCAACACAGGCCATGAACGGTGCCTCGGGCTCCTTGGGCAGGGCCTTCACGATGTGGATGCTCTGGTTGTTCTCGCGTTTGGTGTCGATTATCTCCACCGTCTCGCTCTCGCTCACCAGCACGCCCTGGTCGCCCACCTGGCCACCCATCTCACCGTAGAAGGGGGTATAGTCGAGCACCAGCTCATAGAAGGAGTTCTTCTTCTGCGTCACCTTGCGGTAGCGCAGTATCTGGCATTCGTATTCGGAGAAGTCGTAGCCCACAAACTGCTGCTCGCCCTCGCGTATCACCGTCCAGTCGCTGTTCTCCACAGCGGCGGCGTTGCGGGCGCGGTCTTTCTGCTTCTGCATCTCCTCGGCAAACTGCTTCTCGTCGACGGTGAAGCCGTTCTCGCGGCAAATCAGTTCGGTCAGGTCGAGGGGGAATCCGTAGGTGTCGAAGAGGCGGAAGGCCTGCACACCGTCGAGCATGGTCTTGCCTTCTGCCTTCATGGCTTCCATGGCGTTGTTGAGCAGCGAGATGCCCTTGTCGAGTGTGCGCAGGAACGAGTCTTCCTCTTCCTTGATTACGCGCTCTATGAGGGTCTGCTGGGCGGGCAGCTCGGGGTAGGCGCCGCCCATCTCCCTCACCAGTGTGGGAACCAGCTGGAAGAGGAAGGCTTCCTTCCTGTCGAGGAAGGTGTAGGCGTAGCGCACGGCGCGGCGCAGGATGCGGCGTATCACATAGCCGGCCTTGGCATTGCCGGGCAACTGGCCGTCGGCGATGCTGAACGACACGGCGCGCAGATGGTCGGCCACCACGCGCATGGCCACATCGGTCTCTTCTTTCTCGCCGTATTTCATGCCCGAGATGCGCTCTATCTCATGTATCACCGGCTGGAAGATGTCGGTGTCGTAGTTGCTGTGCTTGCCCTGCAGGGCGCGCACCAGGCGCTCGAAGCCCATGCCGGTGTCTATCACGTTCATCGACAGTTTTTCCAGCGAGCCGTCGGCTTTGCGGTTGAACTGCATGAACACGAGGTTCCAGATCTCTATCACCTGGGGGTCGTCCTTGTTCACCAGCTCATAGCCGGGCACTTTGGCCTTCTCCTCGTCGCTGCGCGAGTCGAGATGTATCTCCGAGCACGGACCGCAGGGACCCGTATCGCCCATCTCCCAGAAGTTGTCGTGTTTGTTGCCGTTGATGATATGGTCGGCGGGCACATGCTTGGCCCAGTAGCCGGCAGCCTCGTCGTCGCGCGACAGCCCCTCTTCCTTGCTTCCCTCAAACACCGTTACGTAGAGGTCGGCGGGGTTTAGGTGGAGCACATCCACCAGATACTCCCATGCCATGTCGATGGCACCCTGCTTGAAGTAGTCGCCGAAGCTCCAGTTGCCCAGCATCTCAAACATGGTGTGGTGGTAGGTGTCGTGGCCCACTTCTTCCAGGTCGTTGTGCTTGCCGCTCACACGGAGGCACTTCTGCGAGTCGGCCCTGCGGCGCGGCTCCGGGTTGCGGGTGCCCAGGATGATATCTTTCCACTGGTTCATGCCCGCATTGGTGAACATCAGAGTGGGGTCGTCTTTGATTACCATGGGAGCCGAGGGCTCGATGGTGTGCCCTTTCGACTCGAAAAATTGCTTGAACGATTCGCGTATCTCGTTTGCTGTCATCATATTGTTATAGAAATGTTTATACTTTTTCTCAATGTCGGGGCAAAGTTACAAAATGTATTTCCAAAAATAGGAAAAAGAGGCTGAAAATGTACTTTTTACGTGATAAATACCCCCTTTTATTTTGTTTTGTCTCACGTTTATGCTATCTTTGTGCCCTAAACTTTAATGCATCGTTATGCCCGTAGGTACAGAAAAGAATCTGAAAGTTTATTACAGTATACGCGAGGTGGCCGCCATGTTCGACGTCAATGAGAGCCTGCTCAGGTATTGGGAGCGTGAGTTTCCGCACCTCAAGCCCAAAACGTCGGGCAACAAGGTGCGTCAGTACACCGAGAAGGATATTGAGCAGATACGCCTCATCTACAATCTTGTCAAGGTGAGGGGTTTCAAGATAGCCGCCGCCCGCAAGATGCTCAATGAAAACCGCGACGGAGCCGAGAAGAGTGCCGAGGTGATAGAGCGCCTCATGACGCTGCGCGATGAGCTCCAGCAGATGAAGAAACAGCTCGACAGCCTGACCTGACACTATGTGGCCTGCAGGGTCAGTAGGCTGCCGGCTCGCATGATATAGATATGAAAAAATCCGCACCACTGCTGGTGCGGATTTTTTCATTATAGAGGGCTTGGGGTTTACTCCTGTGCGAAGCCGTAGCCGTTGGTGAATCCGCCGGTAGCCATCACGTTTGGGGTGAAGGGCCACAGGTAGATGGGAGCCTTGGTGTAGTCGTAGTCGTAGAAGAGGTACTTGTTGTACTCGTCCTCGTTGTTCACCAGGTCTATGCCCCAGTTCTCCTTCTTGTAGCCGTCGGCCTCGAGGGCAGCGGTCTCGCTGTCGCTCAGGTGCTTGAACAGACCCATGATGGCCAGGTTGGTGGCCGGAGTGTCGGTGCCGTAGTTCAGGCCGAAGGCCTCCCAGTTGTCGTTCTGTCCGCGCCATCCCGGTGCGAGCACGGGGTCATCCTCCTTGCCTGCGGGGGTGCTGCCGGTCAGACGGTAGCCGTAGATGCTCTTGGCGTCTACCAGTTTGGTCCATACATAGTTGGAAATCACGTTGCCGTTGTCGAACACGAAGTAGCCCTGGCTCTTCAGACCGTTCATCATCTTGTTGGTGAGCTCCTTGATGGCCTTGATCTTCTCGGCCACCAGACCCGAGCGGATGAGGGTGAAGCGGCGGTCGCCCTCGCCGGCGAACTCAAATCCGCGCTCATCGATGATGGCGTTGTAGAGCGAGCCCGACTTGGCTATGAAGGCGTCGGTGTTGGCACCTCCGTTGGGGAAGGCACGGTTGCGTATCTTGTTCAGATAGTTGCGGGCCTCGGCATCGTTGCCGGTGGCGGCGCAGGCCTCGGCATAGCCCAGGTAGATTTCGGAGAGTCGCATGTAGGGCTGGTTGATGCCCGACTTGCGCTGTGCGCCCACCCACGGGTTGCTCTGGCGGTTCTCATCCCACTTGTTGGTGGAGATACCGCCGCCGCTGGCCTTTGAGTTGGGTTTGAAGGGTATCAGCACTTCCACACCCTTGCCGGAGCTGCCGGTCACACAGCAGGAGATGTCGCGGCGCACGTCTTTCGGGTCGAACATGCCGTAGTAGAAGGCGGGGTTGATACGTCCCTGGCCATAGGCCTTGCAGGGATAGGCGTTCTTCGAACCGCCGTTGCTGGGTCGTCCGAAGGAATAGCTGCGGGCGTCGTTGCCGCCGCCCTGCTGCATCGGGGCCTCGTAGATTGACTCGTCGGCGTAGACGGCGTCGGCACCCATCATCTGCAGGAAGAAGGTCTCATAGTCGGCCGAGAAGGTGGCGGTGCCGGAGTTGTCGATGGCTTTCTTGAAGTAGGTCTTGGCCATCTCGAAGTAGTTCTTCCAGTCGCTGCGGCGTCCGTAGGTGGCACCGTTGTTCTCTGTGCCCTTCTTCTCGATGGTGATGGCGTTGCCGCTGCCGTCGACGGGTGTGATGTCGCCGCGGCGGGTCTGATAGCCGCCGGCCTCAAGGGCGATACGGCCGATAAGACCCTGCACGAAGGTGCGCGAGAAGTAGTTCTTCACGTCCTTGGCATAGTCGGGGTTGCTGCCCACCACAAACATCTTGGGCTCTACCTTCACGAGGTCGGCCAGGATTACGTCGTAGATGGAGTCGCGCGAGGTGAGACCGTTGGCGGCCTGTCCGAATCGGGTCTGGAAGGGCACGTCGCCCCAGTTCTTGATAAGTTCGCGGTAGGCGCACGCCTTCAGGGCCACGGCCTCGCCGTAGAGCTGGCTCAGCGTGTTGGGTTCGCTCACGTTGCCCACGCGCTCCTCAAAGTCGCTCATGTCCTCGATGCCGGAGATGATGGCGTTGGAGAGGCTCACACACTTGAAGAGCTTGGCGTAGATGTCGTCTTCTTTCAGATAGGAGAGCAGACCGTACGAGCCGGCGTAGGTTCCGTTCTGGTAGAAGGTCTCGGGATAGTGGCGTCCGGGCTGGTTGGAGAAGGCCTCGGGATGGCGCATGATGTCGCTTCCGGCCACATCGGCGGCATACCAGAGTCCGTCGCCGAAGACACCGTTCTGCAATACGTCGCGCCACGACTCATAGGCTCCGTCCATGGCGGCGTGGGCCGTGGTCATGTTGGAGAACACGAAGTCGGCGTCGACGGTCGAGGGAGAGTTGGTCTCCAGGTAGTCGCTGCAGGAGGTGATGCTGAAAAGTCCTGCGGCACACATCGTGATATATAGTATCTTTTTCATTTTGTTCCTCCTTGGTTGTTAGAATGTGATGTTGAGTCCGAAGGTGTAGCTGCGGGTCTTCGGGTATGCCTGATAGTCGTAGTAGGGTGTGGGGAATCCGTCGCCGCCGGCGTTCATGTTGGTGTTCACGTCGGGGTCGAGTCCGCTGTAGCCGGAGAGCAACAGCAGGTTGCTGCCGGTGAAGTAGACGCGCACGTTCTGGATGCCCACGCTCTTGAGCCATGTCTTGGGCAGGCTGTAGCCCAGGGTCAGGGTGTTCAGGCGCAGGTAGGAGGCATCCTCGATAAATTCGGAGCTCACCAGTCCGTACTCAGAGTAGGGCAGGGCATACTTGGCGTTGCCGTTGAGGGCAGCCAGTGCCGAGGGCTCTGTCACGGCCACGAGGTTGCCGCTGCCGTTCACATCGTAGATGCGGTAGCAGTCTTTCACCTCGGCCAGGCGGTTGCCGCCCAGGTCGTTGTCCTTGTTACCCATCATGTCGTGCATCACGTTGGCGTTGTACACATTGCCGCCAATCTGATAGGTGAAGCCCAGCGAGAAGTCGAAGTTCTTGTAGTTGCCGTTGATGTTGAAACCGCCGGTGTGCTTGGGCATGGTGTGGCCTATCACGGTGGCGTCGTTGTCGTCGATCACACCGTCTTCGTTCACGTCCTCAAACTTCACCATACCGGGGAATGCGGTCTGGTCGTCGGGCTTGTTGCCCTTGAAGGCGTTGGCGGGATAGTTCACGATGCTCTTCGTGTCGGGCACACCCTTCTTCAGAGTGTACACGCCGTTGGCATAGTCAAAGTCGTCGAGGGTGTACCAGCCGTTGCTCTTGAAGCCCTGGATGGTGCCCACGGGCGAGCCCGGACGGATGATGTAGTCGTAGAAGGGCTTGCGCATGGAGCTGCCCCATCCCGTATGGGTGTCGGGGTTGAGGTCGAGGTCCGGATTCAGCTCCTCGAGCTTGTTGATGTTGTAGTTGTAGGTCAGGTTGGCGCTCAGATTGAAGTCTTTGCTGCGCACAATCTCATAGTTCAGGGCAAGCTCCACACCGCGGTTGGAGGTCTCGCCTACGTTCTGGAACTGGTACACATAGCCGGTGGAGTTGTCGCAGGGCACCTTCATCAGAATGTCCTTGGTCGAGTTCCAGTACACATCGATGCTGCCGCGCAGTTTGCCGCGCCACAGTCCGAAGTCCAGACCGAGGTTTCTCGACACGGTGGTCTCCCACTTCAGGTCAGAGTTGGGCATCATCTCGCCCGGCACGTAGGTCACCACGTTCACACCGTCCACGCTCACGGTCTTGGTGCCCCAGGTGGTGCGCCAAAGCGAAGCGCTGATACCGTCGCTACCGGTGGTACCATAGGAGAGGCGGAGCTTCAGGTTGTCGAGCCAGTCGCGGGTGTTCTCCATGAAGGCCTCGTCGCTGATGCGCCATGCGGCGGCTGCGGCGGGGAAGTAGCCCCAGTGGTTGTTGGGCGAGAACTTCGAGCTACCGTCGGCGCGGAAAGTAGCGGTCACGAGATAGCGTCCCTTGTAGCCATAGTTCACGCGGCCGAAGTACGACTGAGTGTGGGTGGGCTCGCCGTAGGTGTTGGTGAAGTAGTCGCGGCCCTCGCTGCCGGCCACCTTGCCGGTGAAGCCGATGTTGGCGAATGCCTGGTCCATGCCGAACTCAACGGGATAGCCGTAGCCGTAGATGTCGGTGGTGCTGCTGGTCTTGTCGGCCAGGAGCTCCTGACCCACGAGGAGTCCGAGGCTGTGGTCTTCGTCCAGTCCCTGCACCTGATAGTTCAGGGTGTTGGTCCACTTCACGTTGTAGCCGTTGTTCTTGGTCAGGTGTGCGCTGCTGTAGGGGGTGTCGCCCTGTCCGGCGTCCCACGCCTTGATTTCGCGCCAGTTGCGTCCCAGGAAGAGCTCGGTCTTGGCGGTCAGACCCTTGACGATGGTCCAAGTCAGGCCGGTGTTCACTCTCACGCGCTGTATGTCGGTGTAGGCGTCGTAGTTCTTGGTGTAGTCGAGGGGGTTCTGGCTCATTTCCACGGTGGTGGAGCCCTGACCCATGTAGGCGGCGTTGTCCTCACCCAGCGGGTTGTCTACGGGGCGGAAGTGATAGGCCGAGCTGGCGGTGTTGAAGCGGGTTCCGCGGAAGCGGAGCTCGGTGTAGCGTGCGTCGACGTCGAATTTCAGGTTCTTGGTGATGTCGTGCGAGAACTTGAAGCTGCCGTTCCAGCGGCGGAAACCGGTGTTGATGCGGGTGCCGTCGTCGTCGATGTAGTTGATGGATGCACGGTATTTGGTGCGCTCGGTACCGCCGCTCATCGAGAGGTCGTGGTTCCAGGAGTGCGAGTCGCTCATCAGGTCGTCCACCCAGTTGTGGGTGCTCATGTTGCGGTACTCGTTCAGGTGGTTGCCATACTGGCTTCCCAGACCGAAGTATTTGGCCACATTGTCGCCGTAGCTCTCACCGTAGGCGGTGGCGTAGCTCCAGGTGTGCAGCACATAGTCGTAGGGGTCGAGCACGTCGAGCTGCTGGGGCTTCTCCTTGATCTGATAGTACATGTTGTACTTCACCGTGGTCTTGCCTTCCTTACCGCTCTTGGTGGTAATCATGATTACACCGTTGGCACCGCGGGCACCATAGATGGCGGTCGAGGCGGCATCCTTCAGCACGTCGATGGTCTCGATATCATCGGCGGGGATGTCGTCAATGCTGCTCACCACGACACCGTCGACGATGAGGAGCGGGTCGTTCGACTGGGTCACCGAGCCGCCTCCGCGCACGCGGATGCTCATGGTGGCACCGGGACGTCCGTCCTGCGATATCACGTTCACACCGGGCAACTGTCCCTGCAGGGCCTGTGCCACGTTGGCCACAGGATTCTTGGCCAGCGTCTCACCGGTCACCGACGACACCGAACCGGTCAGGTCGCGGCGTTTCACGGTGCCGTAACCAATCACCACCACCTCGTCGAGGCTCTTGTCATTGGCTTCGAGCACAATCTTGTAGTTGTTTTGGTTGCCCACTTTCACGCTTTTGTCCTGATAGCCGATGTAGGAAACGGTTATCGTGGCACCTGCGTTCACGTTCGTCAGGGTGAAGTTTCCGTCGATGTCGGTAATGGCACCGTTGGTTCCACCCAGAGCCACCGTCGCACCGATGAGCGGTTCGCCGGTAACATCAGTCACTGTACCCGTTATTGTCTTCTGAGCCATGGCTGCCAGACAAAACAGGATCATGCATAAGGTCGTAGAGACCCTCCTGAGTTGTAGATACATAAACGTTTGAAATTAGATGTTATGGTTTAGGTTTATTGTTCTTGATTTGCTGCGCTCACGCGTAGATGGGGTGTAGTTTGTAAATCGATGCGAAAATAGAAAAAACATCCGACATTTCCTTTACATTCTTTTGGCTAATTGCAGCTGTTTAACATTATAATAGATTTATAAACAGATTTTAAGAATTATTCTCATTCTTTTGCGCTATAATACAATTAGGTGGGCCCACGCCCACCTATTGTAAATTAAAGATTAAAGATTAAAAGGGCTTCCAGCTGTCAGCGCGGTCGAAGAAGTGGTCGGTCAGTTCCTTCACTTCTTTTTTGGTGAGCTGGCGGCTCCAGGCGGCGCGCTCCTTGGTGGCGGCTCCCGGCCCGGCATTGTTGTACTCCAGGTAGCGTGCTGTCTGCTCATTGTCTTTGTTGCCCCAGTTGTGCCATCCTGCCGGCACGATGTGGCTGCCCAGCTCGCAGTTCATGAAGAGCGTGTAGGCGTAGGGCCGCCAGGGGCGTCCCAGATACACCTTGTCTATTCCGCTCTCGGCGGTGAGCCGGCAGCGGTTGAACACATAGCCGTATTTCACGTCTTTCGGGGTGGAGGCGGCGGTCACATACGAGTTGGCCTTGCTGTGTATGGTGCAGTCTTCAAACCATGCTGTCGAGGGTCCGAAGATGAAGTCGGTGGTGCCCTCTATGTAGCAGCCTGCGAAGTAGATGCGTGTGCCGGCCTTTCCGGTGTAGACGGTGTCCTGGTGTCCCAGCAACCGGCATCCCACCACCTTCAGCCTGTCGCCCTCGGTGTGTAGCGCCACGGCCTGTCCCAGCCGTGCCGAGTTGTTCTCAATGGTGATGTTCTTCAGCGTGATGTCGTTGCCTTCTACCTTCACGGTGTAGGTGCGGAAGGTTCCCATGCCCTTTCCTATGCTCTCCAGGCGTATATTGGCGTGGTCGTCGTAGGTTATCACGGTGGTGTTCACGTCCTCGCCCAGGATTTCGATGTTGTCGAGCCAGGAGGGAATCACCACTTTCTCCTTGTAGGTGCCGCTTTTCACGAGTATCACCTTGTGGTATTCCATGAAGGCGCGGCACACCTCCACGGCCTCGTTCACGGTTCTGAACTGTCCCGTCCCGTCGCGTGCCACCACCAGGGTGTCGGGGTTGTCGTAGGGTCCTGCGGCCATGGCTGCCATTTGGGCGAGGGCCGCGAAAATAAGCATCAGTGTCTTTTTCATTGTTTCTAAGTAGCTTTATCCTTATTCCATGTCCACGCTCAGTATCTCCTGCAGTCCTCTGATGTCGCGCAGGTTTTCCATGATGAGTTTCACGTCGTCGCGGTCGTGCACGCCCATGTCGATAATGCCGTCGAAGATGCCGTCGTTGCAGGATATCACTATTTTCCTTATGTTCACGTTCATCTGCGTGGTTATCACGTTGGTCACGTCGAGCAGCATGCCTATGCGGTCAATGCCCCTGATCTGTATTCGGGCGTCGAAGTAGAGCGTCTTGTGCATGTCCCACTTGGCGTCCACTATCCTGTTGCCGTAGCTGCTTTTCAGCTTGTTGGCCACCTGGCATTGCCTCAGGTGTATGTCGATGTGTCCGTCGTTGTCGATGAATCCCAGAATGTCGTCGCCCGGTATGGCGTGGCAGCAGGTGGGAAACACGTAGCCCGTGATGTTGTCCTCGGTCACGTAGACCGGTTTCTTCTTGTTGAAGTCTTTCCCCACGGTGATGAGGGTGCCGGTTCCTGTCTCCTCCTTCGATTCCGCCTCGGCGCTCTTCTTTTTGTCGCTTTTCAGGAAGGGCACGTATTTTTTCCATTTCGAGCCCCCCTGCGACTTGTTCTCCAACAGGCAGTCGATGTCTTTCTCGGTCAGTATCACATTCTTCTCGCCGATGGCCAGATAGAGTTTCTCTGGGGTCTTCTTCTCGTGGAAGAGGCACAGCTTGTTCACATTGGCGGTCGAGAGTTCCATGCCGTTTTTCTGCAGGAAGGCCTTCAGCGTCTCCTCGCCGTCTTTCTGCAGCTCGCGCAGGTTTCGTCGCAGTATGCCCTGAATCTTGGCCTTGGCCTTGGCGGTGCTCGCGAAGTTGATCCAGCTGGGCTGCACGTGTGCCGCCTTCGAGGTGATGATTTCCACCTGGTCGCCGCTTTTCAGTTCATGGCTCAGCGGCACCAGTTTGTGGTTCACCTTGGCGCCTATGCAGTGGCTTCCTATGAAGGTGTGTATCTGGAAGGCGAAGTCGAGTGCGGTGCTTCCCGCCGGCATGGTTTTGATTTCGCCCTTCGGTGTGAACACGAATATCTCCGATGCGAAGAGGTTCAGCTTCACGGTGTCGAGGAAGTCCATGGCGTCGGGCTGCGGGTCGTCGAGTATCTCCTTGATGGTGCCCAGCCAGTTGTTCAGCTCGTCCTCGTCCTTGGTCAGTTCGCCGCCGTCCTTGTATTGCCAGTGTGCGGCGAATCCCTGTTCGGCCACCTCGTTCATCTGTTCGGAGCGTATCTGCACCTCTATCCACTGTCCCTGTTTCGACATGAAGGTCTGGTGCAGCGCCTTGTAGCCGTTTGCCTTGGGGTTGCTCAGCCAGTCGCGCATGCGGGTGGGGTGGTTTCTGTACAGTTTGTTGATGGCCACGTATATCTTGAAGCAGTCGTCTATCTCCTCCTCCTTGCTGCGGGGTGTGAAGATGATGCGCACGGCCAGTATGTCGTATATCTCCTCGAAGGTCACGTGCTTGTTCTGCATCTTGGTCCAGATAGAGTAGGGGGCTTTCACCCTCGCCTTTATCTCATAGTGCAGTCCCAGCTTGTCGATGGCCTCGCGTATGGGGGCGGTGAAGTCGTCGAAGAGTTTTTTGCGTTTTTCCTCGGTGTCGGCTATTTTCTGTTTTATCGAGGCATACTCCTCGGGGTGCTCGTATCTGAAGCTCAGGTCCTCGAGTTCGTTTTTTATCTTGTTCAGTCCCAGTCGGTGTGCCAGGGGGGCATAGATGTAGAGCGTCTCGCCGGCTATCTTGTACTGCTTGTTGGGCGGCTGCGAGGCCAGGGTGCGCATGTTGTGCAGCCGGTCGCATATCTTGATGAGTATCACCCTGATGTCGTCGCTCATGGTGAGCAGCAGCTTTCTGAAGTTCTCGGCCTGTGCCGATGCCTGGTCGCCGAAGATGCCGCCCGATATTTTGGTCAGTCCGTCCACTATCTGTGCTATCTTCTTTCCGAAGATGTTCTCCAGGTCTTCCACGGTGTAGTCGGTGTCTTCCACCACATCGTGCAGCAGTGCCGAGCAGATGCTGGTGGAGCCGAGTCCCATCTCCTGTGTGGCTATCTGCGCCACGGCTATGGGGTGCATGATATAGGGTTCGCCCGAGAGGCGCCTCACGCCTTTGTGGGCCTGTTTGGCGAAGTTGTAGGCTTTGGTTATGATGTCCACCTTCTTTCGGTGGGGCGAGGCCAGATAGCAGTCGAGCACCTTTTGGAAGGCATCGTCCACCATCCGTTCCTCTTCCTGTTCCTTTCTTATCTCCTCGTCGCTGAGGCTCTGTGTTTCCATACGTGTGTCCTCCTTCACAGTCTCGTTGTCAGATGTGTCTTCCTCCCTTCTTCCGGTCTATCGGCGTCTGCGCGACCTTGAGCCCGAGCTCTTCGAACTGCCGCCCTTGCTGCTCTTGCCGTATCTCGACGAGCTGCTGCTGCTGGCGCTGCTCTTCTCCCGGCTCTTGCTGCTCCTTCCGTAGCGGCTCGAGGAGCGCCCCTGCGAGCTCCTGCCCGAGTTGTCGCTGGCCGAGCTTTCCGACCGCCTCGAGTATTGCTTGCTCTCGTTCACGCTCACCAGGGCTCTCTTGCTGAGCAGTGTGCTGGCCTTGTAGGCGTAGACGGAGTCTTCCAGCTCGATGAATCGGTTTATCACGGGTATGGGCATGCGTATGAGTGCGGGTTCCGAACTGCCGTTCACGATATCCCTGCGGTACTGCGGGTTCAGCTCTCTGAGCATGCTCAGGTCGGTGCCGCACACGTCGGCTATCTGCTGCAGGTTCACGTCGCGGTTCACCTCCACGGTGTCGGTGTGTGCCGGCAGGTTGGTGAGCATGGGGCAGATGTTGTGCTCGCAGTAGTAGGTCATCACATAGTTGGCGGCTATGAAGGCGGGCACGTATCCTCTTGTCTCTGAGGGCAGGTAGGGATAGATGGTCCAGTAGTCCATGCTTCCGCCGGCCCTTCTGATGGCGCGGTTCACGTTCTCCGGACCGCAGTTGTAGGCGGCTATTACCAGTGTCCAGTCGCCGAATATCTTGTAGAGGTCTCTCAGATACTGTGCTGCGGCATACGAGGCGCGTATGGGGTCGCGTCGGTCGTCCACCAGGCTGTTCACCCTCAGTCCGTACTGCTTGCCGGTGGCCAGCATAAACTGCCACAGTCCGGTGGCGCCGGCTCTCGACACGGCCGTGGGGTTGAGGCTCGACTCAATCACGGGCAGGTACTTCAGCTCCAGGGGCAGGTTGTACGACTCGAGCGCCTGTTCGAAGATGGGCATGTAGAAGTTCGACCTTCCCAGCATCACGCTCACGGTGCGGCGCAGCCTCGAGCAGTATCGGTCTATGAACTGCCTCACTATCTTGTTGTAGGGCATCTCCATCACGGTGGGCATGCGCTGCAGCCGGTCTATGTACACCTCGTCGCTGTATTCGGGGTTGATGTCGTTGCTGGTGCACAGGGTGTCCATCTCCAGGTAGGTGCGCGAGTGGTAGAGGGCCAGCAGGCTGTCCACCTCTTGCGTCATGGCCTCGGGCAGCTCGATGTATTCCAGTTTGCCCAGGTCGTCGGTGAACACGATTTCGAAGTCGTCGTTGTTCTGTGCCTGCACCAGTGCCGTCACGCCGGTGAGCAGTCCTGTCAGGAGGGTCAGTATTCTCTTTCTCATGTTTTGTCTCGGTAGTGTCTTCTTGTTTGTCTTGATTGTTTAGAAATTGAGCGAGCATTGCAGTCCCAGTGCGGTGCTTTTCACGGGGTTACGGCTCTGTCCGTTGTTCAGCACGGCGGGCGAGACCTTCATGCTCAGGTCTTTAGAGATGTCGAATTCGGAGAGCGACGCGTCGACATAGGCGTCAATCACCGATAGTGCGTAGACGCCCACGAGCACGAAGAAACTCAGGTCGCGGTAGCGTCGGTAGTAGTCTTTGCGGCGTTTGAAGAGCTGCTCGTAGCGTGGTGCGGTGCTGGGCGTGATTTGCGCCCCCAGGTGCATAAACTGGTTGTAGCTCTGCGTGGTGGGGTCGTCGTCCATCAGGTCCAGGTAGGCCTGCGAGTAGTCGCGGTACATCATGTTGTTCCACTGCATGGCATAGATGCTTCCCACGAATCCTCCGTACACGATGGGCAGCTTCCAGAATTTGCGGTTGTATATCTGCCCTGCTCCCGGAGCCACGATGGCCAGCCACAGCGCCCTCTTGGGGTTGGGGCGCCATGTGCTCCAGTCGCGCTTGCTCTTTTTGGCTTTTTTCTTTCCGCTCCAAGCCGAGTCGGGCAGGATGATGTCGATGGCCTCGTCGCCGGTCAGCGTGTCGGCGCCCATGGCCACGGCCGGCGTCTGCCGGTCGGCAGCCACGCTGTCGCCCCCCACGTCCTGTGCCAGGGCGCGGTGGTTGTGGCAGAGCAGTGCGGTGAGCAGGCAGAGCAGCGTTGTGGTGTGGCGTAGCATCTTGGGGGTCACGTTTCGGTAGTGTGTTCGGTTGTTAGATTTTCATCTTGTCAAACACACTCATGATGCGCTCCAGCTCCTCCTCGTTGGAGAAGGAGATGCTTATCTTGCCTTTTCCGCTGTCGTTCACGCTCAGCGCCACCTTCGTGCCGAAGAAGTGGTTCAGCCTGTTGCGCAGCAGTTTGTATTCCTCGGGAGTCTTCGTGGCGGGTGCCAGCCGTTTGCCTCCCACCTCGGTCTCCTCGCCGTTTTTCAGCTTTTTCACTATTTCCTCCACCTGGCGCACCGACGATCCGTTGCGCTTGATGGCCTCAAACACCTTGAGCTGCTGCGACGGACTGTCAAGCGAGAGCAGTGCCCTGGCGTGTCCCATGTCAATCTCCTTTTTCTGGAGCGCCATCTGCACCTGTGCGGGCAGTTTGAGCAGCCTCAGGTGGTTGGCCACGGCCACGCGGCTCTTGCCCACGCGCTCGGCCACCTTCTCCTGCGTCATGTTCTCGTTTTCCATCAGGTGGGCGTAGGCCAGCGCTATCTCTATGGCGTTCAGGTCTTCGCGCTGTATGTTCTCCACCAGCGCCATCTCCATCACGTTCTCGTCGCTGATGGTGCGTATGTAGGCCGGTATGGCGGTGAGCCCCGCCATCTGCGATGCCCTCCACCTGCGTTCGCCGGCTATTATCTGGTAGCGGTCGTCGCCTATCTGCCGGAGCGTGATGGGCTGCACGATGCCTATCTCTCTGATGCTGTTGGCCAGTTCCTGCAGGGCCTCCTCGTCAAATTCCCTTCGGGGCTGGTTGGGGTTGGCCTCTATCTGCTCCAGGGGTATCTCGTTGATGGTCGAGCTGCCTTGCGTGCGCAGGTCATCGGTCGAGATGAGTGCGTCGAGGCCCCGGCCCAGTGTGTTGAATTTTTTCTTTACTGCCATTTTTTGCTGGTTCATCGCCTGCGGCTTTTCGCCCTGTGCGGGTCTTTTCCTCCGTCAGGCCTTTTTTTGTGTCTATTTGCTGTTTTTGCTTATTATCTCCTTGGCCAGGGCCAGGTGGTTCTTGCTGCCGGTCGAGTCGGCGTCGTAGAGTATCACGGGCAGTCCGTGGCTCGGACTCTCGCTCAGCTTCACGTTGCGCTGAATCACGGTCTTGAACACCAGCTCCTGGAAGTGGCGCTTCACCTCGTCGTATATCTGGTTGGCCAGCCGGAGTCGGCTGTCGTACATGGTGAGCAGGAATCCCTCAATCTCGAGCCTCGGGTTCAGCTTGCTCTTTATTATCTTGATGGTGTTGAGCAGTTTGCTGATGCCCTCCAGGGCGAAGTACTCGCACTGCACGGGTATGATTACCGAGTCGGCCGCCGTGAGCGAGTTCACGGTGATGAGGCCGAGCGATGGCGAGCAGTCTATCAGTATGTAGTCGTATTCGTCGCGTATGGGGGCAAGAATGTTTCTCACCACCTTCTCGCGGTTGTCTATGTTCAGCATCTCTATCTCGGCTCCCACCAGGTCTATGTGGCTGGGTATGATGTCCAGCCCCTCAATGTCGGTGGTGTAGATGGCGTCGCGCACGTCGGCATGGTCTATGATACACTCGTAGAGCGAGCACTCCACGCTGTTCACATCCACACCCAGACCGCTCGACGCGTTGGCCTGCGGGTCGGCATCCACCAGCAGCACGGTCTTCTCCAAGGTAGCGAGGGAGGCCGCCAGATTGATGGAGGTAGTGGTCTTTCCCACTCCTCCCTTCTGATTGGCCAAAGCTATGATTTTTCCCATTTAGTACCCTTTCTGTTTGTTTGAATATGGTTATAGACTGCAAAATTACATATTTTATGCGAGAATCACTCAAATAAAACATTTTTTCGTACTTTTGCATCCGTATTGAAGATTTTTTTATGAAAAATAACATACCGCTCATCCTAATCTCCAACGACGACGGTTTTCAGGCCAAGGGCATCCGCTCGCTCGTCGAAATGCTGCGCGGCATGGGACGCATCATCGTGTGCGCGCCCGACTCGCCCCGTTCGGGCTATGCCTGCGCCTTCTCCGCCACAAGGCCGCTGCGCCTCTACTGCCAGCAGCGCGAGCCACAGCTCGAGGTGTGGTCGTGCAACGGCACACCGGTCGACTGCGTCAAGCTGGCGCTCGACCACCTGTGCGGCGGCCTCCGTCCCGACATCATCATCGGCGGCATCAACCACGGCGACAACGCCTCCGTCAACACCCACTACTCGGGCACCATGGGCGTCACCCTCGAGGGCTGCATGAAGTACATCCCCTCGGTGGCCTTCTCGCTCTGCGACTACAGCGCCGATGCCGACTTCTCGCCCCTCGCGCCCTATGTGCGGCAGATGGTGGCGCGCGTGCTCAGCCTGGGCCTGCCCCGCGGCGTATGCCTCAATGTCAATTTCCCGGCCACACCGTCGTTCCGCGGTGTCAGGGTGTGCCGCATGGCGCCCGGCACGTGGTACGATGAGAGCGTCCGTGAGCGCCACCCCCGCGGCTATGACTACTACTGGATGGTGGGCAAGTATCGGGAAGACGAGCCCGAGGCCACAGACACCGACCGCCACGCGCTCAACGAGGGCTATGTGGCCGTCACACCCACACGCATCGACGTCACCGCCTACGAGTCGTTCTCGCTCCTCGCCTCCTGGCAGTGCGACGAGCCGGAAGAGTGATTTTCAAAGGTTCGATAGCCTTTTAAATCTAAAAATTTCCCCATCTTGATTTTTAATCTTTCATTTTTAATTTTTCATCTCTTTGAAGTATTATCTCATAGCCGGTGAGGCCAGTGGCGACCTCCATGCATCACACCTGATGCGGTCGCTGAAAAAAGTTGACAGTGAGGCTGAATTCCGCTTCTTCGGGGGCGACCTGATGCAGGCCGAGGACGGCACCTGCGTGTGCCACTACAGCCAGTTGGCCTACATGGGTTTCATCCCCGTGCTGCTCCACCTGCGCACCATCCTGCGCTGGCGCAGCCGCTGCAAGGCCGACATCGCCCGGTGGCGCCCCGACGCCGTCATCCTGGTCGACTATCCCGGCTTCAACCTCGATATCGCAAGCTATGTGCACAGCCGGCTCTCGCTGCCGGTCTACTACTACATCTCGCCCAAGATATGGGCGTGGAAAGAGTACCGCATAAAGAACATCAAGCGCGATGTCGACGAGCTTTTCTCCATCCTGCCCTTTGAGGTCGATTTTTTCGAGCATAAGCACCATTACCCCATCCACTACGTGGGCAACCCCACGGCCAGCGAGGTCGACGAATTCCGTCGCGGATATTCTGAAACATTTTTACAATTCACCACCCGCCACCAGTTGGCCGACCAACCCATTGTGGCGCTTCTGGCCGGCAGTCGGCAGCAGGAGATAAAGGACAATCTGCCCGCCATGCTGCAGGTGGCCAATCGCTTCCCCGACTACCAGTTTGTCGTGGCCGGCGCGCCCTCCATCGGCGCCGATGTCTATGAACGCCACCTCGCCGGCAGCCGCGTGCGCGTGGTCCACCACGACACCTTCGCCCTGCTCAGCCATGCCACGGCCGCCCTCGTCACCAGCGGCACCGCCACCCTCGAGACGGCCCTCTTCGGGGTTCCCCAGGTGGTGTGCTACGAGACGCCGCTCCCCTGGCTCATCGGCCGTCTGCGCCGCATCGTGCTCAAGGTGCCCTACATCTCGCTGGTCAACCTCATCGCCGATGCCCCCGTGGTCGACGAGCTCGTGGCCGACACCTTCACCGTCGACAACATGGAGCGCTCTCTGCGCCGCATCCTCCCCGGCGGTCCCGACCGTGCCCGCATGCTCTCGCAGTATGCCGAAATGCGCCAGAAGGTGGGCTCCCTCATCGCCCCCGACGAGACCGCCCGCATCATCCACCACCTGATCATCGGGGACGGTTCTCGATGATCACTTTTTGAAAGAAATACTCATAATGGTCATAATTTTTCATGGTAATGGAAAGAAATTCCCATAATTATCATAAATTTTTTTATTTCCATCGTGCAGACGCACGGATAAAATTATCATAATGTAGGGGTGGGCAATCCAATCAAACAATCGCAACTTTGTTGCGTAAAACAATCGCATCAGGTGATGCGTGAGCAATCACAGCGACCGCTTCTAAGGGAGCAGTACCTTAATGAACGAGCGACGAGTAGGAGCGGTTAAGCCCCCTCCCGATGTCGGGAGGGGGTTTGGGGGTAGGTAGGTACCCCT
>CACYUZ010000052.1:0-21180 GCA_902777645.1 uncultured Prevotellaceae bacterium
AGACCATTTTCGATAAGCAAAACATTAAAAAAAGAGAAAAATGAAACTGGTTGGTTAACTTTACGAAAAATTGGTGCGTTTAAATTTGCTTATTACACACCAGACGGTGCACCTATGGAGGGAGTCGCTCTGCGAGCGAGAAATCTTTCAAAATCTTTTCAAAATCAAACAGAATCGGCGCCCTACGGGCGGAAAGATAGTGCAAACCGAAGGCAATCAAGCTTGCTTGAATTGCTGAGGTGCAGCCTATCTTATCTAAATTAATCGGCTCAAAGTACCTGTCCCACTGTGAGCTTGAATGTGAGCAGAGACCCCGCCCCTGCCCCGCCCCTACCAGGCGGGGAGTGAAATTACCTGTCAGCCTGCTACGTCGATGCGAGCTAAGCGCCTATCCCTCTGTGAGTTTGGAGAAAACTGAGGAGGATGCCAAGGAGGTAGCAGTAGAGGTGGAGGCCGACGGCTACAGAGGTGGTGCATAGGCCGGCGGCGAGCCATAGGGCTACAATGGCATTGTAGCGCAGGCGGTTCGCCACCCTCGGCATCAACATGCCGAAGAGGGCGTAGAGGACGCCAGAGAGACCTACTATTGAGGAAGAGGAGGCTGTGGGCCAAACGGCGATGAAAGCGGGACAGCTCCAGGCCACCACGAAGGCGAGGAGAAGGCGGCGAAGGGTGAGCGGCGTGCGGAAAGACAGTTGCAGGAGCACCCAGCCGTTGACGGCGGCATGGAGGGGGTGGGCATGGATAAAGGGATAGGCCAGTCGGCACAGCAGTGCCTCGCAGACTATCGCCGCGTCGCTTTCGGCGGTGAAACCGAAGCATGAATGGCACCAGTGCTGCACCTCGCGGGCTATCGTGCTGACGAGCGCCGCGTCGCCTTCGGCGGTGAGGCCGAAGCGCGACAGGCGCCAATGGAAGAAATAGTCGGCCAACGACAGCATCAGCGTGCCGCCAACCAGGACCACTGCTGAAAACTGCGTCGCTGTGACTCTCTGCATACTCTTCTCGCTTTACTAAGGATGGTGCGTGCGGTGCTCACGGTGAGGTAGAACTCGGGGGCAGGCTGCCCCACCACATACATAATGCAACGGCTGAGCCGCCACTCCGGGCATCGCTCGCGGACGCGGTCGACACGCTCCTTGATCTCGAGATACATGCGGCGCTTGGCGGGATTCATGCCCTCGGGCAGCGGCCGGCGGTACATGGACGACACGACGCGTATGGCACGCTCCTCACTGACATAGAAGCGCTGGGCGGGCATCGACACCACCACAGCAAGCAGCTGCGGCAGCGAAAGGCCATCGGTCTGGGTGAACACTTGTTTATAGGCTCTCATAAGGTCGCGGCTGCGCTCCTCTTCATACTCGAAGGTGCAGCGCGGGGTAAAAGAATGTTTTTTCATGAATAATGTTTTTATTAAGGGAAGTTAAAGGGAAGTTAAAGGGACATATGCTCTTTTCTTCAACGTTAGTGTGGGACCATACTTTTTTCTACATTTTTCTTTTTTTAAAATTGAGTTATTGATTGTTATCCTGATGCCGGCTCGAAACCGGACAGTGCAAAGATACGTACGGCCGACTGAAATGACACAGTACAGCGGAAAGAAAAACCTACTTTTGCAGCGAACCAAACAAAAAAAATGATTTATGAAAAAAGAAGAAATGGCTCAGAATGAGATGGTTGCAGCAGCGGAGCTGAGGGATGCAACAAGGTGTGAAAAAAATGCGGAGGAGAAAATGGAGAAACTGGAGAACTCGGTGAACTCGGTGATTGAGGAGAATGGTGCTGATGGGCTTGATGGGCATGATGGGCATAATGGGCTGAATGGGCTTGATGGGCTGAATGGGACTGACGAAGACACGGAGACCGGCGATGACGCTGAGAACGCTGACTGCGAAGACACGGAGACCAGCGATGACGCTGAGAACGCTGACGGCGAAGACACGGAGACCGGCGATGACGCTGAGAACGCTGACTGCGAAGAAACGGAGACCGGCGATGACGCTGAGAACGCTGACTGCGAAGACACTGACGAAGAGGCTGACGAAGAGGCTGACGAAGAGCGTGGCGATGAGAGGTGCAGCCCTGCAGTTGGCAGCGGGAGCCTGCCGACATCGGGCGATGAGCGCATCGACGCGGTGTTGCTGCAGATGGCACAGGAACAGGATGCAGGTGCGTGGAGCGAGGCAACGATAGCGCTGCTGCGACGCGCCCTCAACTACGACGCCGATGTGGCGAAAGCCCGACATGAGGGCGTGGTGGCCGGCCGAAACGTGCGCATCAGGGAGTTTCTGATAGAGAGACGGGAGCCGGAGGGTATCTACAACCTGAGCGGCGGCGGAAGCGCACTGGCTCATGATGTGCCCGCCGAGCGGTTGGGCGGACTGGCGGCAGCCGAAAGGCCGAGCATCTGGCAGCGGGGAGGAGAGAGAAGGGAGAGGAGATATTAAAAATTAAAAATGAAAGATGAAGATTGGAAAATGAGAATCGGGATTGCAAATCCCGAGGAACAGACAATAATCAAAAAAAGGAAAGAAATTATCGCACTAGTGTCTCTTAATATATGTTAATCAAATTTGAAGTCAAAATAGAGTTGCCCATCATCTGGCTTGGTAGCCTCCTTGAGAGGCTTGAGCAGGTCTTGGATACTGTCCGTGGTGAGCGAAGACTTGCCAAGGATACGCATGACTTCAAAGACGGGTCTACCAATCTTGAGGTCGTGCTCGATGATGGCAATGAGGCAGTAGGTGATGATGGCAACGTGAATCTGTATACGAACAGCATTTTCGGATTCTCCCCAGAATCGTTTGACTTGGAGGTGCTGCTTGATCCATTTGAAAAACAGCTCCACCTGCCACCTGTATTTATAGAGGAGAGCGATATCCTTGGCTTCAAGATAGAAGTTGTTCGTGTAGTAGACGAAGCTGCGTTGGAGTTCCGAGGCATAATAGACAATCCTTCTGATAACTCCGGGATACTTTTCTTTGTTCTCCTTCTTAGTGAAACGGATGCTCTGGTCTTTGAGCACATTGTCAATCCCGTCCAAAATGCTTTCTCCATCAACAATTTCGTAGGCAGGCTTGCCTTTCTCACGAATGATGAAGAATGCCCCAAAGGCATTGATACGATAGAGCCTGGCGAGGTCAAAGTAGCCTCTGTCAAACACATCGCACGCCAGAGGCTCGTATGTGAACCAGTCCATCGAATTGACATCATGTACCTTAGCGTTGGTAATTCTGTAGAATACAGGTATCTCCGTAACGATGTCAATCTGGGTGTGAATCCTGATACCCGACTTGGTGCTTCTGAACTCTGCCCATCTGAATACGGACATGCAGAGGTCGATAGTAGTGGAATCGATGGCATAGAACCTGCCATGCAACTCAAACTCCCTCGTGATGCGTCTGGACTGGGCGATGCCCACCATGTAGAAGGCGAACTCCTCAAAGATGCGATGGTCCCTGAGATTGTTGGCCTTCGACAGCATCGATTTGTTGACAGGCTGGTGGCCAAAGCCGAGGTGTTTAGACTTCTTAGCATGGGCGATTGTTATATCTGTGAGTTCCCTCAGGCTTCCACATCCCATGAGCTGGCCGAACATCAGAACAAGCAAATGGTTTCAGTGAGACATAGACCAACCCTTGGTTCTGTCGTTGTACTTGGCGAGTATCCGCCTGAACTGCCTCTGAGGGAGGAACTGTACTATCTGTGCAAAAACGAATGTCCCTATATGCATATCTGCTCCGATTTAGAATCGGATGCAAAGGTAGGCATTTCAAAACCCGGACAGGGCGCCGGAGGGCTAAAACGTTGTGCATAAGAACTTTAATTTTGAATTTAAACAATTTTAAGAGACACTAGTGAAATTATCGTAATGCGCAGAAATTTTTCATTAACATGGACATGTAACTAATAGGAATTACGAGAATTATGAGAGTTTAAGTATGAGAGCACCAATTTAGAGACTTCACATTTAGAGACTTCACATTGTGGCGTCTATTGCAAACGCGATGCTCATGAAAAAATGCCAAGGCATTCGAAAAAAAGATGAAAAATGAAAGATGAAAAATGAAAAATTAAAATTGGAAGATGAGTGAATGGGATATCAACAGGACGGTGAAGGACGATATGGTGGCGGGCAGGACGGTGACGAATGAGGAGAGGGAGGCGGTCAGGGAGATGGTGGAGGAGAACAGGCGGCGGAACGCACGGATAGGACAGGCGTTTGTGCCGGAGACGGGGGTGGGCTGTCCGCTGGCGCGACAGGCGGTGTGCATAGCCGAGGTGAACGGCGGACAACCGGTGTACGTGCCCACCACGCTGCTCAACGAACCGCTGGCGGCGGGCATCGTGGCGGCGGGATCGGTAGAGAGCTACGCCCGGGCCCACGACATGAGCTACACACGGGCGATGGACCTGCTGGAGGTGGCGCGTTGCCGCCACGACTTCTGCTACTGGGCGGCACGCTATGTGCGCATCAAGCCCAAGAGCGGCGGCGAGGACGCTCCCTTCGTGCTGAACCGGCCCCAGCGGCGGCTGCTGAAAGCCTTCGAGGAGGCCCGCCTGGCCAACCAGCCCATCCGCGTGGTGGTGCTGAAGGCGCGGCAGTGGGGCGGCTCCACCCTGACCCAACTCTACATAGCATGGCTGCAGCTGCTGCACAAGAAAGGCCTCAACTCGCTCATCGTGGGCCATGTGAAGTCGGCCTCGGCCGAGGTGAGCGCCATGTTCGACAAGATGCTGGAGCACTACCCCACCCGACTGCTCAGCGTGGAGGAAGAGGGACGCCCCGGCAGGGGCCGCGGCAAGCAGAAAGCGCTGATGCGGGGCGACCGCTTCTCGCCCCTCATCCGCCACCTGCCCCAACGCAACTGCAAGATAAAGATTGGCTCGGCCGAGACACCCAACTCGGCCCGCGGCGGCGACTCGGCCCTGGTGCACTGCACCGAGGTGGCCTTCTGGCGGAAGACGGAGAACAAGACCCCAGAGGAAATCGTGCGGTCGGCCTGCGCAGGCGCCCTCTACAAACCCCTCACCATGATAGTGTACGAGTCGACCGCCAACGGCATGGGCAACTACTTCCACCGCGAGTATATGGCGGCGAAGAACGGCGAGTCGCAGTTCAAGCCCGTGTTTGTGGCGTGGTGGCAGATAGAGCAGTATGCCCTGCCCCTCGACGACGAGGAGGAGTTTGCCGCCCGGCTCTACCAGGGGCGGCAGCGCGAGGACACCCCCTCCTACCGCGAGGAGCCCGGCAGCTATCTGTGGTATCTCTGGGAAGCCGGCGCCACGCTCGAGGCCATAGCATGGTACTGCATGGAGCGCAGGAAATATGACGACCACGGCGACATGGCCGCCGAATATCCCTCTGACGACATAGAGGCCTTTCAGCACTCCGGCGCACAGGTGTTCGCCCCACGGCAGATAGAGGCGCTGCGCGGCGGTTGCCGGCCACCGCGCGCCACCGGCGACGTGCAGGGACGCGGGGTGAAAGGGCCCGCCGCCCTCGACGGCCTTCGCTTCGTGGAGGGCGGCCGGGGGCTGCTGCAGGTGTGGGACTGGCCCGAGCAATGGGAGGAAGGCCATGTGGAGCACCGCTACCTGTGCGTGGTGGACATAGGCGGAAGGAGCAAGAAAGCTGACTGGAGCGTGATATGCGTGCTGGACCGCTACTGGATGCTCTACGGCGACAAGCCTGCGGTGGTGGCACAGTGGTACGGCCACTGCGACATGGACCTGCTGGCCTGGAAGGCCGTGCAGATAGCACAATGGTACGACGAGGCGCTGCTCGTGATAGAGAGCAACACCATAGAGACCCACGACAGCGACCGGTGGGTGGAAGGCGGCGACCAGGCCCCGTATCTATTTCGCGAGATACGCGACGCCTACACCCATCTCTACACCCGCCGGCAGACCGCCGAGGAGATACGGAGCCACCAACCCGTGAAATACAGTTTCCACACCAATGTGAAGACAAAGCCCGAGATTATATCCACCCTGGTGGAGTGTGTGAGGGAACGGCTCTACGTGGAGCGCGACGAACGCTGCCTGAACGAACTGTCGACCTATGTGCGACGCCCCAACGGGTCGTACGGCGCCACCGAGGGAGCCCACGACGACCTGCTCATGACCCGCGCCATAGGACTGCACGTGGCACTGCACGAGATGCCCCTGCCCCACGTGATGGACAGCGGCGGCAAGAAAACCACCACCAGCAACGGCAAGGACCCCCAGTTGGGAATATGGTAGAAAAAGTTAAAATAGGTTAAATGGAAGCGTGCTCAATAACAACGTATCGATAAAAATGGTATTTTTGCTATGCAAAAGGTATAAATGGCATACCTGATGTAATTAACCACACCTTATTTTTTAAACATTTAGAACGAATAGAATCCTATGTCGGATAGGATTATTCCAGGGGGTCAAAGCCATTCGTGCCGAGGCCCCCCCTTTTTTAAAATAGGGGCTATTAATTCGTCGAATTAATAGCCCCTACCCATATTATTTGACGTATTTCCTACCCTTGATGATGAAGACCCCTCGCGGCAGAGCGGAGAGGTCGGCCACACCGTCGGCCACCCATACATCGGCCACCCGCCGGCCGTCGACCGAATAGGCCGGCACGCGGACGCGCTCGCCCGGCTGGCAAGGCGACTGTACAGCCAGAATACTGTCGCCCCAAATGCTGAGCACCTGCTGCGACGATGCACCGCCGCCGCTGTATTCTATCCAGCAGCCGAAGGGAACCGACTGGCTGTCGGCAAACTCAAACGCTGTGCCTTCGGCATTGAGGAAGTAAGCCTGCTGCTGCTGCGCGGTATAGGCTCCCCGCATGATGTAGTTGCCCTGGACCACAGAAGCAGGAGCCGCAGAAGAGAGCGCCACATTGCGGCCGGTGAAGCGGAGCTGTTTACCCTGCAGCAGATAGTCGGGAGCGAAGGAGCCGTCGGGCACCGCCACGATATACGGCATGCCGGCCGTCCATGTCTCGGCATGTTTGAACGCCACGCGTCCGTCGTCGGTGGTGAGGAACAGTTCCTTGACCCAGAAGTCCTTGAGCGAGTCTTCCGTATTGCGGAACCAGTCGATGGCGCGCTGGTCGGTGACATTGTACACCTCGTCGACCTGGAAGGGCAGCACCATGGAGAACCACCCGCCGTGGCCGTCAGTGCCCAGGAGCGGTGTGATGTCGAACGTAGCCTCGTCGGCGGTGAAGGACATGGGCACGTAGAAGCCGTGTCCCTCGGTGAGGTGCAGTTCCGAAGCATGGCCGGAGATCACGCAGTTGCGGTCGCTGAAGGCCGCTGCCAACCGGTCGCCGCCCATATAGTAAAGCGTATTGGGATTCTCGTTGGGCTGGAAGTCGCCCTCATGTCCTTTCACCCAGGTGAGGTCGACAGCCAGCACATCGGGCGCCACGGGTCCGGCCACCTGACGCGACACAATGCCGCCGGCCCTCCAGCAAGGCACCGCCTCGACGAGGAGGAAGCTGTCGGTGCGCGCTGCCTCGACGCCATCGGAATAGAGCAGGCGGAGCACATACTTGGTATTGCACATGCCGGCATTGCCCTGCATCTGTGCGGAAATCACTTTCCGCTCGGAAGGATACATACGGAGACTGTCGCTCCACACGGTAATGTCGGGGCGCGACTGCGAGGAGAGCACCATGGAGCAGCGGTCTACGAAGTCGCCCTCGCCTGCATGGGTGAGTGTGAGGTCGACATTGAGCGGCAGTCCGAGCCACAGGTGCTGCTGGGCATCGGCATACTCCACATCGAAGTTGGCGAAGAAGGCCCGCTCATTGACCTGCTCATACCATGAGGCCAGCGGCGTGGCGCCATAGCGGTCGGCCGCCAGCACCAAGTTGACGGTGCCGCCGCGGGTGGCCTTGTAGTAGAAGTCGACCGAGTCGGTGGCATGCGGGGCCAAGTTAAGATGCTCGCAAGCCACTGCGGTACCATCGACAAGCAGGTAGAGCGGTCCTCTGAACTCCTCTTCATCGACATTGGTATAGACGGCATGTACCCGTGCCTTGTCGCCCTGGAAGAGCTGCTGTGTGCTATGGCTGACCACCTCCATCTGCGGAATGGGCGCCGGTTCGTTGACCGCTCTGACAGAGCAGGTACCGTCGGCGATGGTCAGTTCCAAATAGTGCTGTTCGGTTCCGTAGCACTCATGCCACTCATTCTCCGCCTCGGAGCGGCTCAGCAGCACGACGCGGTAGACACCGTCTTCAAGATTCTTGAAATAGCCATTAAACTTGAGAGATGTATAGATCTGGGCGGTGGTGGTGAGATAGCGGCTGGAGAGAGATATACGCTGCAGGCGCTCGCCATCTTTATAAAGCCCCACGCCCCATAAGAATCGGGTGCGTGTGGCCGCCTCGCTGTAGAGGCGGTAATACATAGTGACATCGTTGATGCCCACCGCGGGGTCGTAGGGCACGGTAGGCTCGGTGGTGAGCCGTACCGAGTCGCAGAAGAGCCGGTCGGCGAGCGGGTCGTCGATGACGACGAAGTCGTCGGAAGGCGGTTGTATGCCGATGACGGCGCGTTGGTAGAAAGTATATCCCCCCAGGTCGTTGCCGCCGTCGGTGCGCCGTTCCTGCAGGTTGAGCGCCTGAAGCCGGAACCATCCGTTGCCGTTGCCCCCGAATCCCCAGTTGATGTGGAAGAATCCCTGTCCGTCGTACCCATCGCACACGAAGGCATGCACATTGACCCTTGCGCTCTGTCCGGAGTAGAGCACGGGGTGGCCCTTGGCCAGTTCGCTATAGACATGAGCGTTCCACTCGTCGGTGGAGAAAGCATTACGGAAGATGGTCTGCACATGGCTGTCGTAGCCGAAGCGGGAGATGAAGGCATCGGGGCACTTGTAGACATAAGCGCTGGAGCCGTTGACACCATAGGTCATCTCGACGGAGCGGCCCGCATAGTGCATGAGATGCGCCACGGCCTGCACCTGCTCGGGTGTGTATTCGCCGTTGTAGGCCGGAATCATATTCTCCCAGTCGAAAGTGGTGGGGGCCAGCGAGTCGTACTCCACGCTGCCGGCCGTATAGGCCGGTATGCTGTCGGTCTCGGCCTGGGGCCACTGCCAGAAATACATAATCTGCGCCATGGCTGTGGCCACGCAGCCCGCCCAGGTAGACTTGTCGCCCACGGTGGGGCACTCGGCATTGTAGGGACTGCCCTGGTTCCACTGGGTGGTGAGCATCGGTTCTACTGGTGCCCACTCCTCGGGCACGCTATAGGGCGCCGCATAGGCGGCATCGGCCATTTGGTCTTCATAGTCGGCGAGCCAGGCCCCGAGATTGTCGGCGAGGCGTTCGGCATCGATATTCCCCTCGGTAGAATAGCCCAGTACCGGTCCGGCGCAGTCGTCGCCGGCCACGATGACGAAGCCGCCCCCCGGATTGTTGACCAGATAGAGCGGCGGCACGCCCTGTGCCCTACGGCCCTGCGCCATGCTGCGCTCAGTTTGAGATACGGAGAGCTGGCCTTTTACAGCCACGCCGTGACGGGAAAGGAACTGCGCTGCCACCTGCAGCGCCCTGCTACTGCTTATGGGAGCAGCGGCGGCCACTGTGCAGAGGCACCATATAGATAAGGTATAAATAATACGTTTCATGGGCACAAAAGTAATAAAAAAAAGTGACACGCCCAACGTATCACCTTTTTTAAGGAAAATTATCATTCAGCGCCGGGTGAGGGCTGGGAGGGCCGTATGCACAGGTCGAGTTCCACATCGCCCATTCGGAGCGGGTCGTAGACCACCTGCCGCGCCTTCTGCCCGGAGATGAGGAGCACCCGCCTCGTGTCGTAAAACTGCTGAATATTTTTCATGTCGAGGTAGGCCCCATCGGTGAGGAACGCCTCGAACGACTGCAGCAAGTCGAGCTGTGAGAGGCGCGCGTTGTCCGTCTGCTGGCGGTAGAGCGAGCCGCTGGTGTCGGCGCGTACCGTCTTGCCCTGCAGCGACGCTGCCACGCCCGAGATATCCTCCATGAGCGCCAGTTGCGTCTGGAGGAGTTCGTTGATGCCCACATTCACGGCGTTGGCCGCCATCTGCCGCGGCAGTTCGGTTCCGTTTCTCGTCTTCACGGCGATGACGCCGTTGAAGCGGGCCCACTCCGATGCGATGTCCTCTATGCAGCTGCCGTCGGGGATGCACTCCTCGGACACGAGGAGCACCCCCTTGGCCGACGAGCGCATCACCCAGTCGTAGAGGGTGATGAGGCGGTTGGTGTAGCGCTGCTGGTCGATGACATCGGCCACGAAGGAGTGTATCTCACCGTCGATGAAGGGATAAGCCTTGAAGACATAAGGATGGGAGCCGTGGGCATAGGGAGTGACACCCTGCGCCAGGACATGGCCGAAGGGCGTAAGGAAGTAATAGTGCCACTGCTCGGGACTGTGGCGGAAGAAGCTGAGCGGAGCGTCGGGTGCCGACGCCGGCGCCGCAGGATAGAACGGTTCCTCCACCCTATAGAGCTCGCCCGTGGCAGCATTGTGGCAGAGGAGCCCCGGATGCGTCTCCCTGCGCCAGAGCTCGATGACCCTGCAGCGCGCCGCCTGGCCCGGCCGGAAGAAGTCGGCCGGCTGCCGCTGCCACCCCATTTGGTCGGTCATGGCCGCGAGGCGGTCGTTGTAGGAAGCCGGTGCATAGCACTTGCTGAGGAACTCCGTCTGGGGGCGGTTGGCCGCGAAGAGGGCGAGCAAGGACTGGAAGGAGATATCGTGCAACTGTCCCACCACCTCGACGTCCCATCCCCGGCAGTCGGTGCTGAGGGTATCGAAGAAGAAGCGGTCGGGCGGCACGATGTCGGTCCAGCAGTCGTGTCGTCCGCGCCGCACGCCGTAGCTCTTGCGCAGCACCGCCAGTCCCGAGATAAGAAACTCCTCGAGTGTGCGCGCGTGCAGCTCGTCGGCGCGGTTCAGTTGGTGGTTGGCCTCCAGCACAGCAGTCATCACCTCTGCCAGCGGCTGCTCGTCGGCATCGCGCGCCCGGCACACCAGCGGTGCGCTCTGCTGCCGGTAGAGTCCCAGCACGCTTCGCACCAGTCGGCGTATGAGGTTGTTCTTGAGCGGCTCGCTGCCCTGCATGCGTATGTACTGCTCTTCGGGCATCCACTTGCCCTCCACGCACACGCGGTCGCTCCACTGGTCGCCATAGCAATAGCGTTTGCACCGCTGCCGCGACGTTCTGAAAGGCTCCAGGGCGCTCCAGTGGGCGAGTGCCACCCTGAGCAGGTCGGTCCGGCAGGGAAAAGGCGAAAAAGAAGGATTCATGTTCATTTCTCAAAAAAGCAAATTTGATGTTTCGGCAAATATACGTATCCGTTTCGCAGGGGGGATGACATTTTGGTAAAGGTAGCCACTGATAGCACCACTTTTTTTCGGTGACGACAGAAGAAAAAAGAAAGAAAAATATTTCTTTTTATGGCAAGTGTAAACCTATTTGTTTCAATGCCGCAAGTGTCTGTATCGTATATGTTTACATATTTTTCGATTTAACATATTTTATTTCCATTTTGGGCAAAATAATGATAAATTTGCAACAAGAACGAAGGAGGACGCCCACCAAAAATTACAATAAGACACAAAACAGTAACTAAATATGAACAGAGAAGCAATTTCCATCGGAGAGATGATCAGGCAAGTCCTGAAAAAGAAAAAGAGAACCGTGGTTTGGTTCGCGGAAGAGTTGTCGTGCAGCCGTACAAACATCTACAAGATCTTTGCCAAGCACTCCATCGACACATACGACTTGCTGCGGATATCCAAGATTCTGGAATATGACTTCTTTCAAGTTTACAGCGAAGAGCTGAAAAAACAAAAAGGAAAGGCATAGCGGCATAAAGGCGGAGAAAGCATCTCCGCCTTTTTTTGTGTGGAAAAATTTGGCCTCTTCGCCATAATGTTGTACTTTTGTATCGATTTATATACAACCCAAAGATGAGGATGAAGAGGATAATCGGCATGAAGCGCCTTGCGGCTGGAGCCCTGCTGCTCGTGTGTTGCTGGGCCTGCGGTCCACACCAAGCCAGGATACACGAGATAGTGATGGACAAGGAATCCATCCTCAAGAACGGTGAGCCCTACACGGGAGAGGTGTGGAGCGACGACGGCAAGTCGTTCTGCCTGACCACCCGCAATGGCGAGCTGACCCGTTTTGTGATGTACCATCTGAACGGGCGCGAAGCGGTGTGTATAGACAATCTGGACGACGAGATGACGGTTTACGACGAGGGCGGCGAGGCAATCAGCATCGACTCTTTTGCCACCCAGTACAAGGAGTTGGCCGGCACGCTCCATGAATTGTTTCCAGAAGACTCGGCCGACGGTGATGCAGCGCCTACAGAAGCCGACAACCCATAGAGCGATACTTGAAGTATGAAGACAAGAAACGTTGTATTGATATTGCTGTTGATGGTAGCCATAGGCGGCGGTATCTGCTATTATTTTTACGACAACTACAAGAAAGCGATAGCCGAGGAAGAGCTTCGCGACTCGCTGCGGCGCATGCGCGAGGCGGAGAATGCCCGCTACGCCGCCATCGACGCTGCCCGGCGCGACTCAATAGCACGCTATGAGCGCACCCACTCGCAAGACGTGATACGCAAGCGCCTGGAAAGCATCATCGAGGAGGAAATGATGTCGGGACGCAACCGCGCAACGGGCAAGAACTGGTCGGAAGACATGAACAAGCTCTACGCCCACTGCATGGAGACGGTGAGGAAGTCGGGTGCCGACTCCGTGTTTCAGTCATTCTCCTTCAACGGTCTGATGGGCAAGGATGTGCATCCCTACAGCTATGAGGTGCGCCGTATATACTACGTGACCGACGCCGGTGCCTACGCAGATGTGCTGTTCGACATAGGCAGCGACGTGCCCGACGGCCAGAACGTGATATACCGTCTGCGTTATGAGAACGAGCAGTGGGTGATAGACGACTTCACCTTTGTCTATACCGAAGACGGCTACCGTGTGTCGGAGAAACGCGAGATGAAATGGTTTGCCGCCAAGTGGGACCCCGACCGCCCACCGCAGGAAGACGACATAGACCTGTAGAGCGCCCTGGCGGCCCACTACTTGGAGAGCCGGTGGCCGATGACGAAGAAGAAGACCCCCGCCCCGAGATAGAGCACCAGGTAGGCGATGAAGAGCGGCACCGGTGTGCCCTGCTTGAGGAGCAGCACATCGAGATAGACAGCGAGGATGGAGATGAAGATACCTCCGAACATAAGCAGATAACCTAAAATCTTTCGCATAAGTCCCTTGTTTTAATGTTTGAACGCACGAAAATACATAAAAAATCGGACAAATGCGGGAAAACCCGCAAAAAAATCCGACAAATCAGGTGTTTTTCCGTTCAGCCTTAGGCAAGACGATGAATATAACAACCCCTAAAACCATAAATATGATGAAAAAAGCGATAGCAACCAGCCTTATGCTGCTGTTGACCCTGTGTGCGGCAGCGCAATTCGGTCCGATGACCGATGCCGACACCCAGTATGCCGGCACCCTGCCCAAGGCGGGCGCGATGGCCCCCGAAGTGAAACTGAAGACGATAGACGGCAAAAGCTTCAAGCTGAGCAAGCTTCGCGGCCACTATGTGGTGCTCGACTTCTGGGCCTCGTGGTGCCGCGACTGCCGCAAGGACGCCCCTGTGATGGTGGACATGTGGAAACGGTTCGGCTCGCGCGGAGTGGAGTTTGTGGGTGTATCGTTCGACACCGACAAGGCCGCCTGGCGCAAGGCCCTGGAGCAGTATGGCATCGGCTACACCCAGGTGAGCGAGCTAAAGGCCTGGAAGGAGACCGCCGTATCGGCCGCCTACGGTGTGAAGTGGATTCCCTCGATGGTGCTGATAGACCCCGAGGGCAAAGTGGTGCTCTCTACGGTGCTCACCGACAAGCTGGAGCGCACGCTCTATGAAGTGACGAAGGCCCCCGAGGTGAACACCGGCACCCAGGAGCGTGTGACGATAGACGGCAGCAAAGGCAAGTTAGCCGCGGTGATACAGAAGCCCGTGCTGGCCACGGGTGAGCGCTGCCCCATGGTGATGCTGATGCACGGTTTCGGCGGCAGCAAGGAAGGTCCGCTGTTTGAGATTATCGCCGACTCGCTGGCCGCCCACGGTATCGCCTCGATACGTTTCGACTTCAACGGCCACGGCGAGAGTGAGGGCGACTTCTCGGAGATGACGGTGCCCAACGAGATAGAAGACGCCAAGCAGGTGTACAGCTATGTGAGCGACTTGCGCTATGTGAGCAGCGTGGCCCTGGTGGGCCACTCGCAGGGCGGCGTGGTGGCCAGTATGACGGCCGGCGAACTGACGGCTGAGGGCGTGAGCGCCGTGGTGCTGATGGCTCCTGCCGCCGTGCTCCGCGACGATGCCATCCGCGGCAACACCTTCGGCAAGATGTACGACCCCCTCTACCCTCCCGAGTATGTGGAGCTGTTTGGCGGCAAGCGTCTGGGCCGCGAATATATCAAGACCGCCTTCAGCCTGCCCATCTATGAGACGGCAGCCCGCTATCAGGGCCAGGCCCTCATCGTGCACGGCACGGGCGACCGTGTGGTGCCCTACACCTACGGCGAGCGCTACCACACCATATGGCCCAAGAGCGACTATGTGCAGCTGGACGGTTTCGACCATGGCTTCTCGCAGAATATCTACCGCGCCGACCGCATCGTGAGCGAATGGCTGATGGAGAAATTAAAAATTAAAAATTAAAGATTAAAATGGGGAGATTAGAAGATTAATCGGAATACTCGGAGTAATCAGAGTAATCGGAGTAATCGGAGTAATCGGAGTAATCGGAATAATCGGAATAAGCGGAATAAGCGGAATAAGCGGAATAAGCGGAATAAGCGAAAGGGGCCGCCTGATTTGCGGCCCCTTTCGCTTATGGTGAAGAAAGATTATTCTATTCGTTTTCGGAGGGAGCGGCGGAGCCGGAGTCATCGGCAGCCACTACGACATCGGCCTTTCGGAGCACCTCGTCGCCACGCATGAAGCCCTCGTGCTCGATGCGGATGACGGTGCCCGGCTCCTGGTTGTCGTCGTGCTCGACGCCAACCACCTGCGCCACATCAGGATTGGGGCGCATGCCCTGCAGGTTGATGGACTGCACACCATAGTTGCTCAGCACATCGGCCAGTTTGGCCTTTGCGACGAGCAGGCGCTGTATGGCCTGCGTGGAGAGACGGCTCTGGTCGTAGCCACGCTCGTGAATGGCCTCCTCGGCCTTGTCGAATGCGTCGAACACCTGCATGAAGTCGCGGCAGATGGCGGTGACGCGCTCGTCCATAGAATGCTCCTGCTCGGAGAGGAGTTTTTTGAGGCGCAGGTTCTGTGCCTGGTATTTGGTGATATATTCTTCTATGATTTCAATCTTGCTATTCATAATGCTATACGTATATAATATTATAAGGTAGTGTCACTGGAGCATGTAAGCGGCCGCAGGTCCTTACTTGACCTGGATCTTCTCGCCCACCTTCATCTTATAGTTGAGCGGCTTGCCATTGAGTTTGGCTATTTCCTTATAGTCCACCTTGTCGGCGCCGTAGACCTTCTTACAGATTTTCCACCAAGAGTCGCCCGGTTCGACGGTGTAGTATTTCTTACCGTCGATGACCTGCACCTTGCCCATATCGGCCTTTACTTCCTCCTTCTTGTCGGCTTTCTCATCGGCCTTGTTCTCCTCGGCCTTGCCCTCCTCGGTTTTCACCTCGGCCTTGTTCTCCTCGGCCTTTGCCTCGCCGGCCTTCTCGGCCACGGGGTTGGCAGCATTGGCATTGGGGTCGAGCTGAGCCAGGCGGCTGTTGAGCCGTGCGATGGAGTCTTCATACTGCACGAGCAGTTCGCAGTCGGGTCCCTGCACAGTCTTTGGTGTGAAGAAATAGAGCAGTGCGAAGATGAGCGCTGCCAACATAGAGATGATGGCGACGGGTTTCCACCTCAGTCCGCTCTCGTTGATGTCATGGTCAACCTCGCCGAGCAGTCTGTACACTTCGAGGTTACTGCCGCAACTGCCGCAACGTATGTTATCTTTCAAATAATCGCCTACAGGTTTCCCGCAAACGGGACAATTTTTTTCTTCCATAATCAAATTTTGGTTCTAAACCACTTGTTTACTGAATAACTGCGCAAAGGTAGCAAAAAAAACTGAAACAAAAATTTAAATCGACTTATTTTGAACAAATAATTTACAAATGTAAAAATTCGCTGCTTATCGCCAGAAATCGTCGCCTGCCGGTTCGGAGCCACGACAGTAGCTGCTACCGTCGAAGCAATGCGTACACACACAGCACTTGGGCAGTCCAATCGACTCGATGAGCGACTCAATCTTGTTGAACTTAAGTGTGGTGATGCCCAGACGTCGGGCAATCTCGTTGACCATGCGGTTGTACTCCGGCGATCCGGAGGTGGAGTAAGCCTCGAGATGGTTTTGGTCGTCGCCCTCGAAATCCTTGATGATGCGGCGTGTGAGCAGTTCCATGTCGCTCTTCGACGAGGTGAAGTTGATGTAAGGGCATCCGTAGACCAGCGGCGGACAGGAGATGCGTGCGTGCACCTCTTTGGCTCCATATTCGAAGAACATGCGCACATTGTCGCGCAGCTGTGTTCCTCTGACGATGGAATCGTCGCAGAACACCACCCTTTTGCCGTTGAGCAAGGCCCTGTTGGGTATGAGTTTCATTTTGGCCACGAGGTCTCGCCGGCTCTGATTGCCCGGTGTGAAGCTTCTGGGCCATGTGGGTGTATACTTGAGCACGGCCCGCTGATAGGGGATGCCGTGTCCCTCGGCGTAGCCCAGTGCCATGCCAACGCCGGAGTCGGGGATACCGCATACGCAGTCGGCCTCCACCTCATCCTCCTTACCCAGGATTCTGCCGTTTCGCTCTCGCATTTCCTCCACGTTGATGCCGTTGTAGTCGGAAGTGGGGAATCCGTAGTAGACCCAGAGGAAGGAGCATATCTGCTCATGTTTTGCTGCGGGCTGTAGCACCTGCATGCCCTCGGCGGTGATTTGCACTATCTCGCCCGGTCCTACATCGCGCACCGGGATAAAGTCGAGGTTGGGGAATGCCGACGACTCGCTTGCAGCCGCCCACGCCCCCTCTTTCTTGCCGATGGCGATGGGGGTGCGTCCGAAGAAGTCGCGTGCGGCGATGATGGAGTTTTCGGTGAGCACGAGCATGGAGCACGAGCCCTGCACCTTCTGGTAGACCTTGTTGATACCGTCGACGAAGGAGGTGCCCATGTTGATGAGCAGCGCCACCAGCTCGGTGGGATTGATTTTATTGGCCGAGAGCTCACTGAAGTGCATGCGTTCGGCGAGCAGTTCATCAGCTATCTCCCTGATATTGTTGATTTTGGCCACCGTGACCACCGCGTAGCGCCCCAGGTGCGAGTTGACGATGATGGGCTGCGGGTCGGTGTCGCTGATGACGCCCAGTCCCTGGTGTCCATGAAAGGTGTCCAGCTCATCTTCGAATTTGGAGCGGAAGTAGTCGCGTTCCAGACTGTGTATGGAACGGCTGAAGCCCCTCTCGGCATCGAAAGTTACAAGACCTGCACGCTTGGTGCCCAAATGAGAATTATAGTCTGTTCCGTAGAACAGGTCGTTGATGCAATCCTTGACCGAAATGGTACCGAAAAAGCCTCCCATGAAAAAGAAAATGAATTAGAATGGTTTGATTAAGTCTTGCTGACCTTAATTATCGATGCAAATTTACAAAATAAAATTAAAAAAAAAGCAGAAGTGCGCCCGATTTTATGGAAATCGGTAATGATTCTTGACGCATGTTAAGGCGAAAAGCAAAAAAAGGGCGTCAAAAAGTGCCGATGTAAGAAAAAAAACATTATTTTTGAGGCGAAAATACTAACCCCGACAAAAAAAGAAAAGATTATGAACGATTTTGAGGAGATGCTGAATCAGCTGAAGAAAGGACTCGGCGAGATGGCCGACGATGTGCGTGAGAAATACGGCGAACTGAGCGATTATCTTGACAAGCACAACACCGAAGAGATAGCCGCCGACCTGAAGGAGGCATTCGGCAAGACCGTGGACCAGACGAAGGAGAAGGTGGCCGATGTGCGTGAGGACGTGGAGCAGCAAGTGGAGAAGATGAAGGCCGACTACAAGGAAGCCAAGGAGAGCGGCAAGATAGACGAGCAGATAAACGAAGTGAAGGAAAATCTGCGCGACGGTGCCGACAAAGCCAAGGAGATGGTAGACAAGGGCCGTGTGCTGATAGAGGAGCAGCTGAAAGACCTGCGCAGCCGTCTGGGCCTGTAGGCAGTATACCATGCCCCACCGCGGTAAGCGGTGTAGGACCGTGGAGAAAGAAATGGGAGGCCCTGTGAAGGGTCTCCCTCAATAGTGTATGATAATGGATGATGTGTTGGTCGGAAAGGTCACCTGTACTCTCTACAGACGGCCTTCAGCAAGGAAAAAATAGTCCGATATATTTCGTTTGCAAATTTCGGTAAAAATACTGATATACGAAAGTTTAAGATTGAAAAGAATTTTCCAATTTCGGAAATAAGCCATAAATTCTTACCCATCTGTATCTTTCATGTGTATCCATTCGTTATACACTAATTTTGATAAAATATACAGGATTCATTTGTTTTTATGCAAATTTTCCTTTATCTTTGTAGCACCAAATAGAATAAGAAGGAAAAAAGCGACAATGAAGAAAGAGATTGGAAGAACGGTCAAATATTTGGATTGGAAGGGCAAAATAGCCTGTCAGGATGTGGACAAGCATCTTCGGCTCGACACCTCTCAGATATCGACATCGGCCAATTGCTTTATATTTATTTTGGTAGAGAGCGGCGGCTGTGAGTTCAACTTCATACGCCGGCGCATGAGTCTTACGGCTGGTGAAGTGATGGTATTTCCACCAACTTATCCCCCGTGTGAGATAGTGGCGAGCAACGACTACAAGGCCCTGGGCCTGATAGTGCAGCGCGACTACGCCTACACGCACACTTCGGTGCTGGGCATCTATCAATCGTTCATGTCGACGGTAGTATTGGAGCAGAGTCCGAAGGCGAAGCCGAGCAAGGTGCAATTCAAGATTCTGACCGACACGGTATCGCTGATACGCAGGCACATGATGAACCCCCACCAACTGACCGACGATGTCATATCGTCGCTCTATTCGGTGTTTCTGTACGACCTGACCGCCTGTATCCGTACGCACAAGGAAGACACTACTCAGCGTCCGCGGAAGATCTACATCCAGTTTTTGGAGATACTGAACGCCAACTTCCGCGAGCACCACGACATACCCTTCTATGCCTCGGCGCTGAATATCTCGCCGCGCTATCTGGCTATGATCACCAAGCGTCTGACGGGCGACACGGTGCTTCACTACATCAACGAGCGCCTGGTGCTGGAGGCCTGCTGGCTGCTGAAGTCGACCGACAAGAGCATGCAGGAGATCAGCGAGGAGCTTCACTTTTCCGACCAGGCCGCTTTCAGCAAGTTTTTCAAGCGCCAAAGAGGAAAGAAACCCCTGCAGTACCGCCGGGAGCAAGAAGAATAGCTTTTTAGGTGTGTACGATTAACCCACCTTTATTGCTTGGGTTCAAGCACCTGTGTGATGTGCTGTTCTCTGTGTTCCACCACCACTTTCACGCCAAACCTGCTGTGAATGTGCTCAGCGAGATGCTGTGCGCTGTAGACGCTGCGGTGCTGCCCGCCGGTGCATCCGAAGGAGAACATGAGCGAGGTGAATCCACGCTCCAGGTAGCGCGCCACATGCGCGTCGGCCAGCCGGTAGACGCTGTCGAGGAAGGTGAGTATCTCGCCGTCGTCCTCGAGGAAGCGAATGACCGGCTCATCGAGACCCGTGAGCTGTTTGTACTGTTCATAGCGCCCGGGGTTGTGCGTGCTGCGACAGTCGAACACATAACCGCCCCCGTTGCCTGAGGGGTCGGCGGGAATACCTTTTTTATAAGAGAAGCTGTAGACGCGCACCACGAGCGGTCCCTGTCCGTCGTAGCGCGAGCGGCTGGGCTGTGCGTCGCTGAGGGCAGTGAAGCGCGGCAGGCGTGTGAGTCCGTGGAGCACCTCGGTGAGATACGGATAGGGGAACTGCCCGGCCAGCAGTGCGCGCAGGTTGTCGATGGCGGGCGGTATAGAGAGGATGAAATGGCGCTTCCGCTCGAAGAATCCGCGGTAGCCATAGGCACCGAGCACCTGCAGGGTGCGGAAAAGGACGAAGAGCGAGAGTTGTTTTTGGAACACCTCTTGTGACGGCACCTCGGCATACTGCCCCATCGCCTCACGGTAGACACCGATGAGGTGGCTGCGCAGTTCAGGGCTGTAGCGCGCCGACGCCTGCCAGAGAAACGAGGCCAGGTCGTAATAGAACGGTCCGCGGCGTCCGCCCTGGAAATCGATGAATGCCGGTGAGCCGTCGGCACGAAGCATGACGTTTCGCGCCTGGAAGTCGCGGTACATGAACGACTCGGCAGGTGCCGCAATGAGGTCGGCCGCCAACCGCCGGAAGTCCTCCTCGAGCCTCATCTCATGAAAGTCGAGGCCCGACGGCTTGAGGAAGCAGTATTTGAAATAGTTGAGGTCGAAGAACACATTGTCGGCATCAAAAGCCGGCTGCGGGTAGCACTGGTTCCAGTCGAGGCCCTGTGCGCCGCGGAACTGCATTTGCGGTAGTCGGCGGAGAGTGGCTTCGAGCAGTTGCACCTCGCGGGGGCCATACTGTCCGCCCGCCTCTCTTCCGCTTCGCAGCGCATCGAAGAGGGAGGCACTTCCGAGGTCGCTCTGCAGGTAGCGCATCTCATCGTCGTCGACCGCCAGTATTTCGGGCACAGGGAGTTGGAGTGCAGTGAAATGCCTGGCCAGGTAGACGAAAGCACGGTTCTCGTCGCGGCTGGTGCCCACACAGCCAATGACTGACGAGCCGTCGGCACCGAGCAGACGGTAATAGACCCTGTTGGAACCGGCGCCGTCGAGGCGCGACACATCGGCGGGCTGTTCGCCCCGCCATCGCCTATATAAATCAAGCAGTTTTTCCATTCTCTATTCGGTTAAGGTGTGTTCTATTAATTCTGTTTGATATTAAAGGCAGTATTCCATAGAATTTGTTTCGGTCGCTTTTTGTTTTTATTCGGTGCATAGCGTCAAGTCTC
>CACYUZ010000053.1:0-20013 GCA_902777645.1 uncultured Prevotellaceae bacterium
AGATGGCCTTCTTCGACCAGCACGACATGTCGTATCACATCACTCCGGGCATCTCTTCCTTCCTGGCCGCCGCTGCCGAGCTCCGTTCCCAATTCACCATACCCGAGCGTTGCCAGACCATCATCCTAACCCGTGGCGAGGGCCGCACGCCCATGCCCGAACGGGAGAAGCTGCACCTGCTGGCCCGCAGCCAGAGCACCATGTGCATCTTTCTGAGCGCTTCCATTGTTGACGATGTTCAACGGCAGCTGCTCATGGAATATCCCGCCGACACCCCTGTGGCAGCATGCTATCATCTCACCTGGCCCGACCAGCGCATCTACAGGGGCAAGCTGAGCGACCTGTCGAAGATAGTTCACGACAACCACCTCACGCTGACCACCATGATTGTGGTAGGCGAGGCCATTGACAACAGAGCCGGTCTCTCAGAACTCTACTCCAAACATTTCACCCACCTGTTCCGCAAATCGGTCGACGAGAAACAATGATACTGCTATTCGGAGGCACAACAGAAGGGCGGAAAGCCATCAAGGAGCTGGAAGAAGCCGGCAAGCCCTACTTCTACTCTACCAAGACGGGAGAGCAAGATGTAGTGCTGCAGCATGGACAGCGCACCAACGGCGCCATGGACACCGAGGCGATGGTCCTATTTTGCAAGCAGCACGGAATAAGACTGCTCATCGACGCCGCCCATCCCTTTGCCGCCCAACTGCATCAGACGGTAGCGACGGCCGCCGCCCTCCTTCGGCTGCCTGCCATACGCTATGAACGGATTTTTCCCCCACGAAGCGACGACATCACCTGGTGTGACAATTACGAGCAGATTCCCTCAGACATGCATGTGCTGCTGGCCACGACAGGCGTGCAGTCGATTGCCAAGCTGAAACATCTGGAAGAAAAGGGCGTAACGGTGTACTACCGCATACTGCCAAGGGAGAGTTCACTACAATTGGCCCGTAAACAAGGCGCCCACGAGGAGCGCCTGTGCTACTACCATGAAGGCGAAGACGAGTGCGAACTGCTGGTATCTCTCCATGCCGACGCCCTGCTGCTGAAAGAGAGCGGCATCACGGGAGGTTTTGTGGAGAAGACCGCCGCAGCACGCCAGAAGGGCGTTCGCATCATTGCCCTGAAACGTCCACCCACACCCGCCATTTTTCACAAAGTGAACGGTGAGCACGGCCTACGGCGCATGGTAGAAAAGCTGCTGCCCGACTACTACGACCTGCACAGCGGACTCACCACCGGCACCTGTGCCACCGCTGCGGCCAAAGCCGCCTACATAGCCATGAAAACCCATAAAAGGCCTACGCAAGTAGACGTTACGCTACCCAATGGCGAGACCATTGCTGTAGACGTTCACTACGGCGAAGGCTATGCTTATGTGGTGAAAGACAGCGGTGATGATCCTGATGTGACCAACGGCCTGCAAATCAGAGCTGATGTCTCCGAATCCGACCAGTTTGAGATATGCGGCGGTGAAGGCATCGGCACCATCACCGTGGCAGGATTTGACTATCCCCCAGGCTCACCGGCCATCAACAAGGTACCCCGCCAGATGCTGCGCCAAAACATCAATGATGCGGTACGCATCACCATCAGTGTGCCAGGCGGAGCCGCTGTCGCCTCCAGGACATTCAATCCGCGACTGGGCATAGAGGGAGGCATCAGCATAGTAGGCGTGAGCGGTATCATCAAACCCTTCTCGGAAGAAGCCTTCGTCGACTCCATCCGCAAATGCATGCAAGTAGCGAAAGCGAGCGGCAGCCGCCATGTGGTGATAAACAGCGGAGCAAAAAGCGAGAATATTCTCCGGTCACTATTTGCCGACCTGCCTCCGCAGGCATTCGTTCAATATGGCAACTATATCGGTGATACCATCAAGATGGCCGCAGAGCTGGAGATAGAACACGTTACACTGGGGGTGATGCTCGGCAAAGCCGTAAAACTGGCCGCTGGACAACTCGACACCCACAGCCGCAAGGGAGTGATGGACAAAACATTCATCAGTCAATTGCTCAGAGAGGCCGACTGCGACACCGACTGCATTCGTCAGCTCACCTTGGCCCGCGAGTTGTGGGACATGATACCGAGAGAGAAGAAGTCGGTCTTCGCCCAAGTTGTCATCAGCCATTGTCAAGCCCACTGCAAGTCTCTGTTACCTCACGGCGAGCTCACCATACTGCTGATAGACGAGAAAGGGGAAATCTACCGGTAGCCACCCTATTCGGCCACCTCGTCACGATGTCTTTTGAACAACACACTGGCTATAACCGGAGCCCCCACAAGCGCGGTGACCGAATTGACCGGCAGTGCACCCTCAAAGCCCGGCATACGGGCCATCAGATTGCACAGCAGGGCAAGTACGCCCCCCGCCAGCATAGTAGCGGGCATAAGAATGCGATGGTCGCTGGTGCGGAAGAGCGCCCTGGCCAGATGGGGTACAGCCAGACCGATGAACATGATGGGGCCGCAATAGGCCGTGACAATGGCTACGAGCACCCCGGAGCAAGTGATGACCAGCATTCGGGCGCGACGTATGTTCAATCCCAGATTGCTGGCATAAGCATCGCCGAGCAAGAGCAGGTTCATCGTCTTGACCAACAGCATGCTCAGAGGCAGCAACAAGGCCATCAGTCCGACAAAAAGCAGCATTTGGTCGCCCGACACCCGAGCGAAGGAGCCCAATCCCCAAACCACATATGCCTTTATATCTTCCTCCGACGAGAAGAATTTCAGCACTCCGATGATAGCAGTGGCCAGATAGCCTATCATCACACCGATGATAAGCACAGTGACATGGCCTTTCACCTTCTGCGATACATAGACGATGAGTGCCATCACCGCCAGCGAACCGATAATGGCCGCCACGGAGATGGCGGCATCGCCCACATAGCCCATACGGCTCAGCGCCACGCCACCCAGCGATCCCGACAGCAGCACCACAAAAGCCACGCCAAGTGAAGCGCCGTTGGAGATGCCGAGCACCGACGGGCCGGCCAAGGGGTTTCGGAATACCGTCTGCATCTGCAGACCGCTCACAGCAAGTCCGGCTCCCGCCATCAAGGCTGTGAGCGCCTGTGGTATGCGCGAGCTGAAAATGATGTTGGTCCATATCTCCGACTCCTCTCCCCGTCCGAGCAGGATATTACAGACACTCCCGAAAGGAATCCTCACGGTGCCCAGCAGCAGATTGAGGACAAAGAACACTGCAATGAGCAGCACAAGGACCAACAACATCCAAAAGGACCGGCGCATACGATACAGACAGGCTATTTCAACAATTGGTAAAAAGTGGGGGAATAGTCGGCGGGCATCAGTTCGGGATGGAAGATGGCCACGAAATCGGCCAACACCTTATCGGGTTCCACCGGCGACACTTCATAATAAGGCGTCTGCTTCATATTGCAGTAAATGACCTGCCGCTTCTTGAACGATTTAAAGAGTTCGTTCCTCGGTTCCGATGCTTTCAAGGCATCGTAGGAGAAGTCGCCGGGGAAGCTGTTGAGAATGCGCCAATAGTCGGCATTAGCGGCAATGGAATACATTTTTTCGTACTCAATATTCACACCACCCGTATTATCGTCCTTGATGACATATTCGGCACCAGCATCGCGGAACAATTCGGCCAGATAGTTTTTGCCGCCCACGGCGAACCAGTTGCCACCGTGCATCTCTCCACTGAACACTGTCGGCCGCTCTTTCACCTTGCTGGCCTTTTCCTTCAGGGCGAGATACCGTTGCTCGATACCTTTAAAAAGTTGGTCGGCCTCCTTTTCCTTACCCAAGAACATGGCCACATATTTTATCCACTCAGCCTGGCCAAGAGCCGTGGATTCCTTATAGCCCAAATGCGGAATCAAGGTAATGCCCGTTTCCTGAATGGCATCATATCCTCCACGTTTGAAGGGCGAGATAAAGATAACCTCCGGATTGGCGGCCAGAATCAACTCCGTATCGAAGTTGCCCTCCATGCCAATCTTCACGATGTCGCCTTTCTTCACCCGGGCTTTCACATCCTTGTTGAAAAGATTTTTGGTGCCGGTGATGCCTTTCACCGCGTCAAGCGCATCGAGGGCGGTGAAATTGGAGAGCTGAAGCATTGTCATCACGATAGTGCGCTCTATGGGCACCTGCACGGGAGTATATCCTTCAGGCACTTCCACCTTCTCGCCTTTGGGCACTAAGGCAAAATGGTAAGTAGCCGGCATTTTCTCCTTATCCTTCTGCGGGTCGGCCACATCCACCAGTCTTACTCCATTATCCAACGACTTAACGGTATAGCCCTTGGCATATACGGGATTATAGGCCCCATCGGCTTGGGTGGCAGCGATGCCATTGTCACTCACTGAAGATTTGCCGCCATTCTTGCAGGCGCACAGAAAGCCCACTGCCAGAAGAACAGCAAACCATACATTCATTTTTCTCATATCCGAAAAAATTATTCCTCCGTTGGCCCCTACTCCGAGAGCCTCTGGGGAGTTAGCAAAACAAGAGGCAGGTCTTCTGACTCAGCTCCGTCTTCAAACGCCTTCCCGCCTGCATGACAGTGGCTGATGTTTGAGACTGACAAAGGGAGCAAAACAGCTGCGGGACAGTTGCGGATTCGCACCGCATTCCCTATTATCGCACTACACGCACCTCTATGACACTGCAAAAGTACACAAAAAAGTTGATTCACAATTCTAAAACACTGCGTATTTTCATCTTTAAATGTTTGATAAAGGAAAAAAACAAATTATCTTTGCACCATCAACAAAGCCCAGATTAAAGATTACATTTATGAGAAAATTATTTTCCAGTCTTATCCTGCTGACGATGGTATTCATTTCTGCCATCGCACAGGATATCTACCAATACCAGGTTAAGAATGATATGGGCGAACAGGTCTCGCTCAGTGATTTCCGCGACAAAGTGCTGCTCATTGTCAACACAGCCACCCGCTGTGGTTTTACCCCTCAATACAAAGAACTTGAGGCTCTTTACGAGAAGTACCGCGCCGAAGGCCTGGAGATTCTCGATTTCCCCTGCAATCAGTTTGGCGAGCAGGCCCCCGGCACCATTCAGGAGATACACACCTTCTGCACGGCCAATTTCGACATTCAGTTTCCTCAATTCGACAAAATCGATGTGAACGGAGCCAATGAGTCGCCCCTTTACACCTACTTGAAATCAAAGAAAGGCTTTGGCGGTTTCGACCTGACCGACAAGACCGGCAAACTGCTCGACGACATGTTCCGCAAGCAGGATGCCAATTATGACAAGACCCCGAGCATCAAGTGGAATTTCACCAAATTCCTTGTATCCCGCGACGGCCGGGTGGTGAAGCGTTATGAGCCCACCGACAAGATAGCCCAAATAGATGCCGATGTGCAGGTAGAGCTGAACCCGGTGGTGAGCGCTATCATGGCCCGCCGTTCCGTTCGCCAATACCTTGACAAGCCCGTGGAACACGAAAAACTGGAGATGGTGGTGCGCTGCGGCATCAACGCCCCGAGCGGCATGAACCAACAGCCCTGGGTTGTGCGGGTGGTTGAAGACGCCGCCCTGATCAATCAGGTTACCGAGGTTTACAAGAAGGAGAACCGTGATCAGGTGAGCCGCGACCCCGGGTTCAAGAACATGTTCCGCAATGCTCCCAACCTTATCTGCGTATGCACGCCGACCGGTGGCCGGGGCGCACTCGATGCAGGCATGCTGGGAGAGAACATGATGCTGGCTGCCCAGTCGATGGGACTGGGAACTTGCTGTCTGGGTGGTCCTGTCCGTTTCCTCAACAGCAACACAGACGCCAAGTTTTTCCTCGACCGTCTGGACATCCCTGAAGGTTACCAGCTCAACTACATTCTTGCCATCGGTTATCCCGACGAGCAGCCCGAAGCCAAGCCCCGCGACGCTTCGAAAGTGAAATTTATCAAATAAGCAAAGTATCTTGAACTCCCAATCGAAGAAAGAAGTGCGTGCCTTGATGCGGCAGCGCAAAAAAGACCATACAGCACAAGAACTCAAGACCAAGTCGGCTGAGGTGATGGAGCGGTTGCTCCATCACCCTTTCATAGTGCGCTCACACACCATCCTGATGTATGCGTCGCTGCCCGATGAAGTTTACACTATCGACACACTGGAAAGACTTCGCCTCGCAGGCAAGCGCATTCTGTTACCCGAGGTGACCAGCGAGACCGACATGCAACTGAGGGTGTACGGAGGCCCCACCACCCTTCAGGAAGGCAGTTTTCATATACAGGAGCCTACCGGCGAGTTGTGCGACGAAGCCGAGCGGATAGATGTAGCCGTCGTTCCGGGCATGGCTTTTGACCATGAGGGGCACCGCCTGGGGCGTGGCAAGGGATATTACGACCGTTTCCTGAACCGAGTGAAGACCTACAAGATTGGTGTCTGTTTCGACTTCCAAATGATGGACCAATTGCCTCATGACCATCACGACATCATGATGGATGAAATAATTTATTGAAGAAAATGAGAGAAAGAATACCTTTTATCGATTACATCCGCGTCATCGCCTGCCTGCTTGTCATGGTGGTGCACGCAAGCGAGTGTTTCTATGTAGACCATGACAGTTACACCATGCTGGCAAACGAGAGCAACCGCTTCTGGGTTTCGCTCTACGATGGCGGTATTGGACGCATCTCCGTCCCGCTGTTCATGATTGTTTCGGCATTTCTGCTGGTCCCCATGAAATCGGGCATGACGATGCACCAGTTCTACCGTCGTAGATTTCTCCGCATTCTCCCTCCCTTTGTGTGTTTCCTGCTTCTCTATGCCCTCTTACCACTGGCATGGGGTGGCACCACAACCGAACAAGCTATTGCCGATCTGAAAATGCTTCCTTTCAACTTTCCCATGGCGGGCGGACACCTATGGTTCATGTATCCGCTCATCAGCCTCTATCTCATCATCCCCGTTGTCTCGCCTTGGCTGGAGCGGGCCTCAGCCCGTGAGGAAAGGACCTTTCTGTATATCTTCGCTTTCACCACCCTCACGCCATGGCTTCACCGGTTTGTGTCGCCATATTTGTGGGGAGAGTGCTTTTGGAATAATTTCTCGGCCTTTTGGTATTGCTCAGGCTATTTAGGATATCTGGTCCTTGCCCACTACATCCGTATGCATATCGACTGGAACAGGAACAAGCGCCTGCTCATCGGCACGCTCTGCCTGCTCGTAGGAGGCGTGTTCACCGCATGGAGCTTTTGGTGGAAAGGCACGCCCGGTGTGATGATGGACACCCCGATGGCTGAATGGTCATGGGAGTTCTGCACCCCCAATGTGCTTTTAGCCACTTTCGGCGCCTTTATCCTTTTCACCTGCATCGACCATTCCCCAGCATGGATAACGCGCCTGTCAAAGCTCACCTTCGGCATGTATCTGATGCACATTTTCTACCTGACACTATTTGCCCAGCTGATTATTGGCGGTGACGTGGCTGCACCTCGGCTTCCTGTATGGCTGGCTATCCCCACGATAGCTCTCCTCACCTATGTATGCAGCGCACTGACCACCTGGCTACTATCGTTGCTGCCCGGCAGCAAATACATAGTAGGTTAGAGAGACACAGCAAAGCCTATGTGCTTAGAGCATGAAGGAATCTTATTCCCTCACGCTCTGCACATCGGCATCGCCGGGCTTGAAGACAAGGCCCTCGCAAACGGCAGCATCAGCTTTATAAGCCTTCAGCTCCATCTTAGACCAATCTATCTTATCGGTCGACTGAGCCACGGGGACATGCGGGATGAGTGAGCCGTCGCGCACAAGGATAACACAAGGAATCTCACCCGCTGTGATGTGCCGGTAACCACCCTCATACACTTTCCCCGTCTGATAGTCTATCCACTTGCCCTCGGGGAGATAGCAAGTTCTCGACGTGCCACTCTCCATAAGAGGAGCCACCAGAATTTGCGAGCCAAACATATACTCATCTTCCACCAGCCATGCACCGGCATCATGAGGGTACTCCACAAAGAGGGCACGGAGCATGGGCAGCCCGCGGTTGGAGCAATCCTTGGCCTGTGCATAGACATAAGGCATGAGCGCATACTTCATCTCGGCACAGCGTCGGAAAGCATCGGTAAACGACTCGCTGATGAGCCACGGTTCTGTGGGAGGAGCGCCATGGGCACGGGTGTGGGAAGAGAGAAAGCCGAATGGCAACCAACGGCGGTAGATATCCTCGGGCGATGCCGTGACAAACCCACCCATATCGTGACTCCAGAAAGAGAAGCCCGAAAGGCCCAGACTCAGTCCACCCCGCAGGTCGCCCATCATGCCGATATCGTTGGTTGCGGCATCTCCACCCCAATGTAGCGGATAGCGCTGTGAGCCGGCCCATGCCGAGCGGGCCCATATCACGCCCTCGCCGGCATTGTCTCTTACAGCCTCCCAGAGCGCCTTGTTGTAACGCAGCGGATAGAGGTTGTGCTCATAAAGCCCCGTTCGCCCACTGGCATAAAGGCCGTTGAAGGGTGCCGCCTCGCCGAAATCGCACTTAATAGCCCCCACTCCCTGCTGGATGAGATGGGCAATCTTGTCTTGATACCACTTCACGGTCTGCTGATTGGAGAGATCGAGCACAGCGTCTTCATAGGGCATACCTCCCATGGCATTGCGCACGTGCATATTGTTGTCGACAAGTTCCTTAAAATAGCGGTTCTTGGGTGTGAAATAGGGCAACTGCCAAAGGCAGGTATGGAATCCCTCCTTCTTGAGCTTTTTCAGCATGGCCACAGGATTGGGGAAGCGGTCGTGGGCAAACTCGTAGTCGCACTGCCAGTCGACGCCGAACCATCCTGTATCGAAATGGATTACATCAGCGGGGATGCGGTTCTCTCTCAGCTTGGCAGCGATGTCGAGTCCTTCCTGCTGCGAGAAATAAGTGATGCGGCTCATCCATGTGCCGAACGTCCACAGAGGCAGCATCGGACTTTTCCCTGTCAGGTTGGTATACTCATCGAGTATATCCTTCGGCTCACCGAGGAAGATAAAGAAGTCCATGGTCTCATCGGCCATAAAGAGCCTTTGAGCACCGATGTATGATGCACCGAAATCGCAGGTGGCAGGAGCGCTGGTGTGCATGAAGATGCCGTAGCCGCGATTACTGAAATAGAACGGCACAGGTTTGTACATGCCGTCGGTTTCAGGCCCCTGGGGGTCGGTGACATAGAGATGCACCTTCTGCCCCACCTTATTGAGTGAGGTGAACGACTCGCCACAGCCATAAATGCGTTCGCCCGGAGAAAGGAAGAACACGGGATTGATGGAACGTGAATTGTCGCTTCCCCGCTTGATGAACGAGAAGGGCAACAGTTTTACCTGCGTAGAGTCGTTGTCGATGATAGAGCGGCTGCGGGTGAGCACGCGTCCGTTGGCATCCCTGATGACAAGGCGCCATGGATATTTCTGAATCTCAATACTACCGTACTGGCTTTTATAGCATATGGCATCGGCCGTGCAGGCAACCTTCCAGGAATGGTCGGTCGGCACCGGACCGCAAAACATAGGATCTTGGGCATCCTCATCCTTTGGTGCAACCGGTGTGGTGAGCATGGTGACACGTACCGTTCGCGGACTGACGAACCTCAACTGTATGCTGAGATTAGGATCATTGTCGTATTGTGTTTCAGGGAAATCAAGCATCTGCATACGCACCGGCCAGTAGCCATTCAGATTAAAGGCCTGACGGGGTGAAAGTCGATAGCGTTTCCAATTGACGTGTCCTGTGGCCGTGGAAGTATTGAAATCGGCCAGGCTGTCGGCCAGGAAATAAGTATTGGAGAGGTCTTTGAAATCGCCCGACATGTCTTTTGTCATATTTTGCAAATACTGCACGCCATCGTTGGTAACCAACTGCGCACGGGCGGATACAGACAGCAGGACAGCACAAACGGCGGCCATACACCTCATACAAGAAAGGGAGCTATTGATTCTCATGGATAGAATAAAGTATAATTATTAATCTAAACTGATGCAAATGTATAAAAAAAAGCCGACAAGCCTTTAAAAAAAGCGAAAAAGTGCGTTTTAGACGCACTTTTTCGCTTATAGTAGAACTATAGAATTGCCCGAAGAGACATGGCCCATAAAAGGTCAGAACAACGACCCTATCTGATAGACAGCGGCCGAAATGCACCAAGCCACAGCCGTAGTATAGCCGGCGGCACAGAAAGCCCACTTCCATCCTCCTGTCTCATTCTTAATGGCCACAATAGTGGCAAGACACGGGAAATAGAGCAGCACGAAGAGCAAGTAGCAATATGCCGAGAGCGGGTTGATGCCGTCGGCCGTCATCAGTTTGTGCATGGTGTCATATCGTCCGCCCTCATCGTTGTAGCTGTTGTCTTCAGCGAAGCTTTCATCACCGCTATAGAGCACACCTATGGTAGAGGCAACAATCTCCTTAGCCCCCAATCCGGCGATAAGGCTCACATCAAGTTTCCAGCTGAATCCCTGTGGCTCAAAAACCGGTGCCACCGCCTTGCCCATCTGTCCGATAAGGCTCTGCTCCTGCTGCTCTTGCTTGGAGAGTTGGTCGTTGTGCGGGAAATAGCCCAGCGCCCATACGATAATGGAAGCCACAAGGATAATGCCGGCCATTTTTTTGAGATATTCCTTTCCTTTCTCCCAGGTGTGGCGTGCTATGGCTTTCGATGTGGGCATGCGGTAGGGCGGCAGTTCCATCACGAAGGGCGTGTCCTCGCCCTTTATAACCATTCGCGAGATGACATTGCTCACCACCACCGCCACCAAGATGCCTGCCGCATAGAGCGAGACCATGACAAATGCCCTGTATTGGAGTGCGAAAAAAGTGCCGGTAATCATGATGTAGATAGGGATTCGTGCAGTGCACGACATGAAAGGCAATATCATCATGGTGATGATACGCGAGCGCCGGCTTTCGATGGTGCGAGTAGCCATAACAGCCGGCACATTGCAGCCGAAGCCCATGATGAGCGGGATGAACGACTTGCCGTGCAATCCCATCTTGTGCATGAGGCGGTCCATGATGAAAGCCGCACGCGCCATATAGCCAGAGTCCTCCATCAGCGAGATAAAGAAGTAGAGGATAAGGATTTGCGGGAGGAAGACGATGACCGACCCCACGCCGGCTATCACGCCATCTACAATCAGGTCTTTCAGCGGCCCGTCGGGCATCACCCTGCTCACCCATTCGCCCAAGAGAGACACTCCGTCGTCAATCCAGTTCATGGGATACTCACCCAGGCTGAACGTGGTGTAGAACATGACGAAAAGGATGAGGAAGAAGATGGGGAATCCCAGATACTTGTTGCTGAGCACCCCGTCGATAAGATGCGTGACACGGTAGTTGTCATTGGCATCGCCCTCTTTGTATCCGGCTTCTGTGAGCGCTCCCCTGATGAATCCATATTTGGCATCCATGAGAGCAGTTTCACTGTCTTGCCCGGTATCGGCCAGGATTTTTTCCTCTGCCTGGTCTCTTGTCTTGAGTATGTGCCGCCCTTTTTCCGTAGCGGTGAACATTTTCTCCACCTCAGCATCATGCTCGATAAGTTTGATGGCCAGGTAACGTGTGGAGAATCGGTGACGCAGCTGTGTATCACGCTGTATTTCCATTTTCACCGTGTCGATACCTTGCTCCACATACTGTCCATGATTGATGTGGATATGGCGGAAATAATTCTTGCCCGGTTTTCCCATGGCGGCGAAGTCTTCCTGGTGTTCTTCCTCCACATCATCGGCATAGTTCTCATGCCACTGCTTTATATGCTCTGCCACCTCGGGATTGATGTTGCCGTCTTTGTCAAGGAAATCGACTCCTTCATACATATTTATGATGACATGGAAGAGCAGTTTCAGTCCTTTTCCTGTCTTAAAAGAAGTGGGTACCATCGGTGTGCCGAGCAGCTGGCTCAGTTTGTCGATATCCAGAAGGTCTCCTCTTTTCTCAAACTCATCATACATATTGAGTGCGCACACCATACGCAGATTCATGTCGATAAGCTGGGTGGTGAGGTAGAGATTCCTTTCCAGGTTGGAAGAGTCTATCACATTGATTACGATATCAGGCGTCTGGTCGATGATGTACTTTCTCACATACAGTTCCTCAGGACTGTAAGCCGAAAGCGAATAGGTACCAGGGAGGTCTATCAAATTGAACTCATAGCCTTCGAACGAAGCTTTCGCCTCCGTAGCATCGACGGTCACCCCACTGTAGTTGCCCACCTTGGCATGGGCTCCCGATGCGAAATTGAAGAGTGAAGTCTTGCCACAGTTAGGATTACCCACAATGGCAACATTAATGATATGGCGCTTGCGATGGGCTTCTTCTGCCATCGAGGTGTCATCGAGGTGATCCTCCACGACTTCACGTTCCACGACCGTGTTGTCGGAAGGAGCCCCCCCTTCCTTCACATCGCCCACCACCTCTATGAGTTCCGCCTCATCATGGCGCAGCGACACCTCATAGCCGAGGATACGATATTTCACAGGGTCTTGCAATGGGGCATTGAGAAGCACTTCGACCGTTTTGCCACGGATGAAGCCCATCTCGACAATTCTTTTTCTGAAACCGCCATGTCCGAGCACCTTTACAATCACTCCTTTTTGGCCGGTTTTAAGTTCAGACAGTCTCATATCCAACAATCATTTTTGTGTCGGGCAAAGATACAAATAAAAAAGCATATCCCTGTCATAAAAGGACATGAAAGCACGTTGACACCCTGCAAAATACCTACTTATAGGTAGGTGCTGGTGCACGCTTTTCCGTATTATTTCGGTCTACAAGGACACCACCTCGCGGTTGTCATCCTTCCACCCAGTGATGCCATCTTTCAGGTTCACCACTTTATATCCCTCTTCCGTAAGGATATTGGCGGCAGTCACACTACGGCGGCCACTGCGGCAATAGACAGCAATCACTTTGTTTTTGGGCAAGCGTTCGATGGCAGCGGTCTTGAAAGAATCGGTTTTCACATCGATGAGGATGGCGCCACGAAGATGGGCCTCGTCAAATTCATTTTTCGTCCGGACATCGAGCAGCACCACACTGTCGGTATCTGCAATGATTCGTGCGAACTCCTCATTGGAGACCGTCATAAAATCACCGTTGGGGACAGTAAATGCACGAGCCACAAAAAAGACAACGGCCACAAGGAGTACAATCGCACACAGCCAGAATAATTTACTCATGATTAAGAAAATGATAATTTGCAGGCAAAAATACAAAAAAAAGCGTAAACAACAAAAGAGTTCTAAGAATGTGTTAAAATGACATAAGAGTGTAGTCATAATGCGAATAAAATCTTTTCTTGAAATTATTGAGATATTGACACAAAGTTTTTGTATCTTTGTAGTCGATAACGCTACCGACAAAGACTTGAGGACACGAAATGATAAAAAGAGCCCCATGCCCCCATACGAAGAAGAGATGAAAGAACCTATATCGGACAATCAAATAGAGCCCACGCCCTCCTTCCCTGGAACAGAAGAAAAGACAGCGCCCAAAGATGGGTTTACCTTCAATGGGTTTAATCTGTTTCTGGGTTTGGCCCTGTTGTTCTGGTTTTCGAAAGGAAGCATCATCACCGGCGAATGGACTTTCTATCTCTACCTTGCGATTGCTGTCATCATTCACGAATTGGGCCATGTGGTTATGGGCAAGAGCTTTGGATGCATTATCCAAGAAATGCAGGTGTTCTTTCTTAGCTTTATTAGTTACAAGCCCAGGGAAACTGCGGAAGGAAGTTCTTGGAAGAATATAAGATGGAGTCTGGGTGCCCTGCCTTTGGGAGGTGTAACCATTTTCAAATCGAAGGTAACGGGCGGCGAAGAAGAGACAGAAGAGGAGAAAGAGGAAAGTATGGAAAACAATGAAGAACTGGTTACCTCCCCCTATATCGAGGACAAGCCATCGTGGCAGCGGATGCTCATATCCGCAGCCGGTGTGCTCTTCAACATGGCCACTTTTTTCATTCTGTATATAGCGCTTCCCCACCTGCCGGCAGAATACCGTGCTGCTATGGGACCGCTGATGTCACTTTCGCTTATACTTGCCGTACTGAACATTCTGCCTATCTATCCACTTGACGGTGGAGCCATCGTGTTTTCACTTTATGAGATGATAACCGGCCAGAAGCAATCAGATAGTTTCACCAGGGCATGCAGTTGGATAGGTTTTATCATCATTCTTTTGTTCTTCTGGGTATTCCCCGAGTGGCTGGACGGTCTTCTGAGCAGTGTGTTCGGTCTGTTTTTCTAATAGCAGCGACGTAATGCCTGCAGACACATGGATGAAGGACAGATACTAAGGATCAAAAAGGAATAACAATAAAATCGAATAAAAAAAGAGGAAATGGGAAACATCATCAAGACCTTAAGTTTGGCAGCCCTGATTTGCCTTGCCGTGACATCATGCAAAGAGGAGTATTCCGTAGGAGAGAAAGTGGGCACACTCACAGAGTTTGCCGAGTCGGGCTTGTTTTGGGATTCATGGGACGGTCGTCTGAATCTGACCCAGACTGGTATGAACACTGCCGGCGAGCCGTTTGAGTTCTCCTTCGACAATGACCGCACCGACCAGGACAGCCTCATCAACCTTCTGAAGCAAGCCCAGGTGGACGGCTGGAAAATCAAGATAAAGTATCACCGCGTAATGGGATGGAACTGGTTTGAGAACCGTGGCCGTTTCGACTATTTTGTTGACGATGTGGAAGTGCTCGACAAGTATTTCGCCAATGTGTTGCGCAATGGAAACGGGGAGCGCGGCCATGTTGTAGACACCGTATACGTTGTCATCGACAAGGCGGAGATCAGGAAGGCCCTCAAAGAGAAAGACCAATGACTATGGGAGCAGGCCATGTACAGCCGCCAACCTTAAAAAACACAAAGAAACGGATAAAAAAGAAGAGCGGAGTGCATAATTCGGGAAAAAAGCATTAAATTTGCAAACGAAATTATTGACACAGCATTCTCAATGAGTACCATCGGTATCATTTATACCCTTACCGTAACGAACAGTGTAGCGAAGAAAGAGTCACTTCTTCGACCGATGCTCTTGAGAATGCCTCATTCCGCCACTTTATTCCACCATTTACCCACAGAGGGGAAACCATATAAGATGTGCGGATAACCATCATCGATCAACAATAAGACATTATTCACTAAAGAGAGCAACAACAATATGGAATTTGAGATGATTGCCAAGACATTCATGGGTTTGGAACCCGTTTTGGCACAAGAACTCACCGAACTGGGCGCCAACAATGTTGAGATAGGCCGCCGTATGGTATCCTTCACCGGTGACAAAGAATTAATGTACCGCGCCAACTTTCAGCTTCACACCGCCATCCGCATCCTCAAGCCGATAAAGCATTTCAAGGCACAATCGGCCGACGATGTATACAACGAAGTGAAGAAAATAGACTGGAGCGACTATATTAAGGAAGGCTGCACTTTTGCTGTAGACGCTGTAGTATTCTCCGAGGAGTTCAAACATTCCAAATTTGTGAGCTACAAGGTGAAAGACGCCATTGTAGACCAATTCAGAGAGCGTACAGGCAGCCGGCCGAACATCTCGGTAAGCAACCCTGACATCCAGCTGCACATCCACATAGCAGAGGACAAGGCCACCCTGTGCCTCGACTCCAGCGGCGAGTCACTGCACCGCAGAGGCTACCGCCAGGAGACGGTAGAAGCCCCCCTCAACGAGATCTTGGCTGCCGGCATCATACTGCTGAGCGGTTGGAAAGGCGACACCGACTTCATAGACCCCATGTGCGGTTCGGGCACCTTCCTGATAGAAGCCGCCTTGTTGGCCCGTAACATCTCGCCCGGCGTATACCGCAAAGGATTCGCCTTTGAGAAATGGCCCGATTTCGACAGCGACCTGTTCGACGCCATCTACAACGACGACAGCAAGGAACGGGAGTTCACGCACCATATCTACGGTTATGACGTAGACCCCAAGGCGGTGGCCAAAGCCCGCCTGAATGTAAGGGCCGCCGGTCTGAGCAACGACATCACGATAGAGTTGGCCGACTTCAAGGACTTCACCCAGCCCAAGGAGCCGAGCATCATGATTACCAATCCCCCCTATGGTGAGCGCATCTCCACGCCCGACCTCTTGGGCACCTACAAGATGATAGGCGAGCGGCTGAAGCACCAGTTTGTGGGCAACGAAGCATGGATCCTCAGTTACCGCGAGGAGTGCTTTGACCAGATAGGCCTCAAGCCCTCTATCAAGATACCGCTTTTCAACGGCTCGCTGGAATGCGAGCTGCGCAAATACGCCTTGTTCAAAGGCGGCCTCAAAGAATTCAGGAGCGAGGGCGGCATCGTAAAGACCGACGAGGAAAAGAAACAAATGGCCGAGAAGCACCGCTTCAAGAAAAACCGCGAATTCAAGCGCCGCATAGAGGAAGAGAATGAGAACGAGGAAAGCGACATCCGCTCGTTCACCTTCCACAAGCACGACATCGACGTGCGGAACGGCCGTGTGCGCAAGTTCGACCATGACGATGACCGCGGCGACCGTCGCAGGCGTCGCGACTTCGACGAGAACGGCGGCAGGAACACGCAGTGGAGCAAACGCGGCAAGCCCGACGGTGACCGCCGCGACCGGAGCCAAGGATCATGGGGCAAAGGGCGCGACGACCGCCGTTCGCCCATGAAAGGAAACAGACGAGACAGAGGGAACAAAGACAAGAGATAAACCATGAAACACCCATCTATGTTATGGATGGTGGCAGCCTTAGCCACCTTCGCATTGAACACCCAACCCATGAAGGCCCAAGAAAAGCTCTTTACCCTTGAAGACCTGAACTACGGCGGCAGAAACTACCGCAACCTCCAGCCCACCAACGCCTATTACGCCTGGTGGGGCGACGAGCTGATTCAGACCGAGGTGGAGCACTGTTACCAAATAGACAAGAAGACGGGGAAAAGGACCTTGCTGTTCAGCATTGACGATGTGAACAACTCGTCCGACCAATACAAGATGTATCACTTCCTTTATGCCACCTTCCCCTATCCTGACAAAAAGATTGTGGTGTTGGAGAACGGGAAAGAGCGTGTGCTCTACGACTGGGAAAAGAAAACCGCCGTCAGCATCAGCGACTGCAGCGACGAGGAAGGAGGCGAATGGTGCCCCACCACCTGCGCCTCGGCCTATCTGAAGGACAGCCAACTGTATGTGAAGGAAGCCGACGGCACCCAGCATCAGCTCACCAGCGACGGAAGCCGCGAGATTGTGTACGGCCAAAGCGTACACCGCGATGAGTTCGGCATCTACAAGGGAACCTTCTGGAGTCCCGACGGCCAAAGGCTGGCTTTCTACCGGATGGACCAGAGCATGGTGACCGACTATCCCCAGGTGAACATCGGCACCCGTATTGCGACAGAAGAACCCGACAAATATCCCATGGCCGGCGAGACGAGCCACAAAGTGACCGTAGGTGTGTTCGACCTCAACACACAGAAGACCCTCTATCTCGATGCCGGCGACCCCACCGACCGCTATTTCACCAATATACAATGGAGTCCGGACTCCAAGAAAATCTATATTTTCGAGCTGAACCGCGACCAGACCGACTACACCCTGGTGAGATATGACGCCGAGACTGGTGCCAAGGAGAAGGAACTATTCAGTGAGCACAACGACCGATATGCCGAGCCCCTCAATCCCATCACCTTCCTGCCTTGGGACGAGCACAAATTCATCGTACAGAGTCAGCGCGACGGTTACAACCACCTCTATCTATACGATGACAGCGGCAAGATGCTGAAGCAGCTGACCAAGGGCGCCTGGGTGGTGCTTGACCTGATAGGATTCAACAAGCAAGCCAAAAGCGCGGTGATACTGAGCACAGAGACCAGCCCTATACAGAACAACCTCTACGCCGTGAACATCAAGAACGGACGACGGACCGCCATAGACAACGGCAAGGGCGTGCACGGCGCTATTTGGTCGGCCAGCGGACACCGCAACGCCATGCTCTCGGCCAGTGGCCGCTATCTCTACGATACCTACAGCGAGCCCGATGTGCCAAGAAAGATAGACGTGAACGAGGTGAGCACCGGCAAGCGCGTGAACCTCCTTACGGCCGACAATCCATGGAAGGGCTATCAGGTGCCCACCTATACCTGCGGCACGCTGAAAGCCGCCGACGGTGTGACCGACCTCTACTACAGGATGGTAAAGCCCGCCGACTTCGACGCCAGCAAGAAATATCCCACGGTGGTATATGTGTATGGCGGTCCTCACGCCCGCAATGTAGAAGCCAGCTGGCACTACGCCTCCCGCAGTTGGGAGACCTACATGGCACAAAAGGGCTACATTCTCTTCATCCTCGACAACCGAGGCTCTTGCGACCGCGGACTGGCCTTTGAGCAGGCCACCTTCCGGCAGTTGGGACAGATTGAAATGCAGGACCAGATGAAGGGCGTGGAATATCTGCAGAGCCTACCCTATGTCGACGCCGACCGCATCGGTGTGCACGGCTGGAGTTTCGGTGGTTTCATGACCATCTCGCTGATGACCAACTATCCCGACGTATTCAAAGTGGGTGTGGCCGGCGGTCCGGTGATTGACTGGAAATGGTATGAGGTAATGTACGGAGAGCGCTACATGGACACCCCACAGACCAACCCCGAAGGCTATGAGAAGACCAGCCTGCTCAAGCAGGCCCCCAAGCTGAAGGGAAAGCTGCAGATTATACAAGGTCTGAACGACAAGACCGTAGTGCCCCAACACTGCCTCTCGTTTATCGACGCCTGCATAGAAAACGGCACCCAGCCCGACTTCTTTGTTTATCCCGGCGAGCCCCACAATATGCGGGGTCACAAGAGTGTTCATCTGCACGAAAGAATCACCCAATACTTTGAAGATTACCTGAAGTAGAACTTTAACAAAAAAGACTATAGACCTATGAATATATTGCTTTTAGGAAGCGGAGGCCGAGAGCATGCTTTGGCTTGGAAAATAGCCCAAAGCGAGAAAGTGGAGAAACTGTTTATTGCCCCCGGCAATGCCGGAACACAAGGCTGTGGCACGAATGTACCCATCAAGGCCGATGATTTTGCCGCCATCAAGGATTTTGTCGTAGCCGAAGGTATCAACATGGTGGTGGTAGGCCCCGAAGACCCACTGGTGAAAGGAATCTACGACGAGATGAAGAGCGACCCGCGCACCACCCATGTACCCGTGATTGGTCCGTCGAAAGCCGGTGCGGAGTTGGAGGGCAGCAAAGACTTTGCCAAGGGATTCATGCAGCGCCACAACATCCCCACGGCACGCTACCAGACCTTCGACGGAAATCACCTGGCCGAGGGACTGGCCTTTCTGAAGACCCTCACCCCACCCTATGTGCTGAAAGCCGACGGTCTGTGCGCCGGCAAAGGCGTGCTGATTGTGGACGACCTTTCCACAGCCAGCAAAGAACTTGAGGAGATGCTTGGCGGCATGTTCGGCACCGCCTCGTCGAAAGTAGTGATAGAAGAGTACCTCGACGGCATAGAATGCTCCGTCTTTGTGCTGACCGACGGCGAGCACTATAAGATACTGCCCGAAGCGAAGGACTACAAACGCATCGGCGAGCACGACACCGGCCTCAACACCGGCGGTATGGGCAGTGTGAGCCCTGTTCCCTTTGCCGATAAAGAATGGATGCGCAAGGTGGAAGACCGAATCATCCGCCCCACTGTGGAGGGTCTGAAGGCCGAGGGTATCGACTACAAAGGCTTCATATTCTTCGGTCTTATCAATGTGGGCGGCGACCCCAAGGTGATAGAATACAACTGCCGCATGGGCGACCCCGAGACAGAGACCGTGATGCTCAGACTGAAGAGCGACATCGTAGATCTGTTTGAGGGTGTGGCCCATGGCGACCTGGACCGCCGCGAGATAGCGTTTGACCCCCGTTCGGCCGTGTGTGTGATGCTGGTGAGCGGCGGCTATCCCCAATCCTACCGTAAGGGCTATGTGATAAGCGGTCTCGACCAGGTGGAAGGCAGCATCATTTTCCATTC
>CACYUZ010000054.1:0-19851 GCA_902777645.1 uncultured Prevotellaceae bacterium
TTAGTCGATGTCGAGGCTGTGGTCGAGCGAGTCGTTGAAGTCTTTCGGCTCCCGCTCGGCCAGCGGGTCGTGGTAGTCGTTGCGCTGGCGGTTGTTGCCGCCGTTGCCGTGCTGCTTGCCGTTGCCGTTACGCTCCGGTCTGGGGCGGCGCTCGCCGCGCTCCGGCCGCTCGCCGCGCTCACCGCGCGGACGGCGCTCCTGATAGCCTTCGGGTTTCGGTATGAGCACACGGTGCGACAGTTTATACTTGCCCGTCTTCGGGTCAATCTCCAGGAGTTTCACCTTTATCTTGTCACCCTCCTTGATGCCGGCGCTCTCCACGGTGTCGAGACGCTTCCAGTCAATCTCAGAGATGTGCAGCAGGCCGTCCTTGCCCGGCAGAATCTCCACGAAGCAGCCGTAGGGCATGATGGAGCGCACGGTGCCCTCGTAGATTTCTCCCACCTCGGGAATGGCCACGATAGCCTTTATCTTGGCGATGGCGGCGTCGATGCTCTCCTTGTTGGGAGCGCTCACCTGCACCTTGCCCACACCGTCTTCCTCGTCGATGGTGATGGTAGAGCCGGTGTCTTCCTGCATCTGCTGGATAATCTTTCCGCCCGGGCCAATGACGGCGCCGATAAACTCTTTCGGTATCTCGAAGGCCACGATGCGGGGCACGTGGGGCTTCAGCTCGGGCCGCGGCTCGGCGATGGTGTCGGTCAGGTGGCGCAGTATGTGCTCGCGTCCCTGCTTGGCCTGCATGAGGGCCTTCTCCAGGATCTCGAAGCTCAGTCCGTCGCACTTGATATCCATCTGTGTGGCGGTCAGACCGTCGATGGTGCCGGTGGTCTTGAAGTCCATGTCGCCCAGGTGGTCCTCATCGCCGAGGATATCGCTCAGCACGGCATATTTCTCCTCGCCGGGGTTCTTGATCAGACCCATGGCGATACCGCTCACCGGTTTCTTCATCGGCACGCCTGCGTCCATGAGTGCCAGTGTGCCTGCGCACACGGTAGCCATCGACGACGAGCCGTTGCTCTCCATAATCTGGCTCACCACCCTCACGGTGTAGGGGAAGTCGGCCGGAATCTGGTCTTTCAGGGCTCTCCATGCCAGGTGTCCGTGTCCTATCTCGCGGCGTCCCACGCTGCGCTGTGCCTTTGCCTCGCCGGTGCAGAAGGGCGGGAAGTTGTAGTGCAGCAGGAATCGCATGTAGCTCTTGTCGAGCACGTCGTCCACCAGTTTCTCATCCAGTTTGGTGCCCAGTGTCACCGTGGTGAGGCTCTGTGTCTCGCCGCGTGTGAAGATGGAGCTTCCGTGAGGCATGGGCAGCGGGCTCACCTCGCACCAGATGGGGCGTATGTCGGTGGTCTTGCGGCCGTCCAGGCGGATGCCCTCGTCGAGGATGCAGCGGCGCATGGCATCGCGCATCACGTCGTGGTAGTAGCGGTCCATCATGGCCTCTTTCTCTTCCTTCTCCTCGTCGGTCAGTTCTTCGTGGGCGGCGCTGTAAGCCTCCTTGAAGTCGGCCAGTATCTTGTCGAAGGCCTCGGCGCGTGCCTGCTTCTCAAGAGCCTGCTTGGTCACGTCGTAGGCGGGCTGGTAGAGTTCCTTGTTCATCTGCTCTCTGAGTTCCTCGTCGTTCACCTCGTGGTCGTACTCGCGCTTCACGTCGGTGCCCAGCTCGGCAGAGAGTTCCTTCTGCAGTTCGCACATGGGCTTGATAGCCTCCATGGCGGCCTTGAGGGCGCCCAGGAGGTCCTGTTCGCTCACCTCTTTCATTTCGCCTTCCACCATCATGATGTTGTCGGCCGATGCACCGACCATGATGTCCATGTCGGCCTCTTTCATCTGCTCGAAGGTGGGGTCAATCACATACTCGCCGTTGATGCGTGCCACGCGCACCTCCGAGATAGGGCACTCGAAGGGGATGTCGGAGCAGGCCAGTGCTGCCGATGCGGCGAATCCGGCCAGTGCGTCGGGCTGGTCTACGCCGTCGGCGCTGAGCAGCATCACGTTGACAAACACCTCAGCGTGGTAGTTGGAGGGGAACAGCGGGCGGAGCACGCGGTCCACGAGACGTGAGGTGAGGATTTCATTGTCGCCGGGCTTTCCTTCTCTCTTGGTGAATCCACCGGGGAAACGGCCAGCAGCGGCGTACATTTCTCTGTAGTCTACCTGCAGGGGCATGAAATCTGTTCCGGGAACTGCATCTTTTGCGGCACAAACGGTGGCCAGGAGCACGGTGTTGCCCATTCGGAGCATCACGCTGCCGTCGGCCTGTTTTGCCACTTTCCCTGTCTCTATGCTGATACTTCTTCCGTCAGGCAGAGAGACTGTTTTCGTAATAACGTTCATCTAAAAAAACTTCTTGTATAAATACATCTAATAAAAAATCGGCCAAAGTTACTCATTTTCGGTCGAATAGACGAAGAAATTATTTGGAAAAAACATTTTGGGCATGAAAAAGGGGTTGTTTGCGCCTTTTTCATGCCCTGTGTTTCGGTTTTGGCCGGTTTTCCGGTTGGTGGCTGTCATTTTGCGTTGCCGTCGTCTACGATGAGCTTGTAGCCTATGCTTCGTGCGTTGACGATGCGTATGTTTTTGTCGTGTGCCATTTTCTTCCGCAGTTTGGTGATGAACACGTGCAGCGACCGCTGGTTGTAGATGGTGTCGTCGCCCCATAGCTCCAGCAGTATCTCCTGCGCGTTGACCACCGAGTTGGGGTTCTGCGAGAGTTTGAGCAGTATGCGGCTTTCGCGGAAGGAGAGGTCCTGCATCACGCCGAAGGCCTCCAGTTTCTGCTGTTTGGGGTGGAAGATATACTCGCCTATCTGTATTTTCTGCTGTGTGTCGGCGTCGCCGGCGGGTTTGTTGCGTTCGGCCAGCGCCTTGAGCCGCACGATGAGCTCGCGCATGCTGAAAGGTTTCTTCAGGTAGTCGTTGGCGCCCAGTTCGAATCCCTTTACCACGTCGTCGATGGCCGACCGTGCGGTGAGGAAGAGCACCGGTGTGGCGGTGTCGAAGCGCCGTATGCGCCTCACCAGTTCGAATCCGTCCATTTCGGGCATCATCACGTCGGCCACGAGCACGTCGGGTCTCACCTGTCCGATGAGCCGCAGGGCCTCGCTGCCGTCGTGGCAGATGGTCACGTCGAACCCGTTTCTGCCCAGTGTGTTCTGTATCATGAAGGCCAGACTCTCCTCGTCTTCGGCCAGCAGCACTTTGATGTTGTTCTTTTCGTTCATGTCGTTGTGTTGTTTTGGGGTGGGGGAGAGCATTCACCTTTGAATGTAAGCGTAAAGACCGACCCTTTGCCTGGTGTGGTGTCCACGGCCACGGATCCGCCCATGCGTTCCATCATGGTGCGTACGAAGTAGAGTCCCAGTCCGAAGCCTTTCACCCCTTTTTGGTGTTTGCTCCGGTAGAACTTTTCGAAGAGGTGCGGCAGGTCGTCGGGACTGATGCCGTTGCCGTTGTCGCTCACGCTGATGCGGTTTTTGCGTGCCGTGATGTCGATGCTGACGGCCGGCCGTGAGTATTTTATGGCGTTGTCAATCAGGTTTCCCAGGATGCGGAACAGCTGGTGTCTGTCGGCGGTCACGCACAGGTTGTCGGGTTCCACGTCGAGGTGGAACTGCACGTCTTTTTTTGCTTTCAGCTTGTGCTGTTCTATGAGTGTCTGTAGCAGGGGCAGCAGTGGCACCTGCTGCATCTCCAGGTCGGCGTATTTGGCAGGATGGCGGCTCATGGTGAGTATCTGCTCGGTGAGTCCGGCCAGCACCGAGAGCTGTTCCTGTCCTATCTGCAGGTATTTGCGCGCCAGCTGCGGGTCGTCGCTTATGTCGAAGTTGAGCAGCGAGTCGATGGCCGAGTAGGCCACGCTGATGGGTGTCTTCAGCTCGTGCGTCATATTGTTGGTGAAGTCGGTTTTCAGTTGGTCCAGGGTTCGCATTTTTCTGAGCAGGTGTATGAGATACCACATGCCCAGCCCTATCACGGCGAGCAGCAGGAGCGATGCCGCCAGTATGCCCGCCATGTGGCGCATCACGCCGGCGGGGCTCACGGCCAGCGCCAGGCGGAACTCGCGCTGCTTGGCGTCGTCGAGCCAGTAGTCTATCACGGTGTCGCTGCTGTCGGGGCGATAGCCTGCCGATGCTGCCGTGCCGGCCTCCTTGCCCTGGTTCAGGTAGGTTATCTGGTAGTCGAAGTGGAGCTGCTCTTTTTCGGTGAGCCGTGCGAACACACTGTCCACCTTGTGCACGTCGGGCGGCATCAGGCTGTCCACGCTGGCGTGCAGCATCTGCATCAGGCTGGTGGCGGTGGTGGCGTAGGGGTCTTCTATCACGTCCTGTCCGTCCTGCTCGGGGTTGCAGTCGGTCTCTTCGGTGAAGAGGTTGAGCGAGAGTTTCACGTCCACGCCCTCTTCGGGCATCAGGGCGTGGATGCGCTCGCTTATCTCCTGGTTGTCGCTCCATATCAGCATGTTGCGGTACTGCCTTTCTATCAGGTCTTTCTGCTGCCGGTATAGCTGCGTGAGCCAGGAGGCCTGATAGGCTATCACGCCCACCAGGGTGGTCATCACCACGATGCTGATATATTTCACATTGGCTCTCATCAAACACAAAAATACGCATTTCTTCCCAATTTCCCAAACCTTCGGCCTCAAGGTTAATTCTAATTAAGACTTCTCGTGCGCAGCGCGCACGGGAAATAGTCGGAAATCCAGCTGAACCATGAAAGAAATAGTGCACCTCCGGTGCGGAAACTGAAAGAAATTCCCGTAATACTCATAATTGAACATAATGACATTGAAAGAAATTCCCATAATACTCATAATTGAACATAATGACATTGAAAGAAAATCCCGTAATACTCATAATTGAACATAATGACATTGAAAGAAATTCCCGTAATGCGCAGAAATTTTCATTTTATCGCTGTGACATAGCTCAATAAAATAATAAGATTAAAAACCGATGCGCTTTTTTTATCATCTCCTCTTGTTCTATAATCATCGTAGAGTCGTTTTATGGTGTATTACGAGAATTACGGGAATTTCTGTCAGTTTCCTTCGCATCGAGATGCGATTATCTTTCAACTTTTATTTTTTTAACATCTTTAATACAGTATTGTTTTCATAATTTTTATTATTTTTGCAAAATATATCCATTCAACACATTGGCCGGACTGTATCAGTCTCACTAGCAAGCAGTGCGACAGATTTCACCACCTGTTTCCCGTTTTGTCGCAAAATACCCGCTATGTCGCAACAAGTGGGTAAAAATGTAATCAACTGCCGACGGAAGAGCGAAACCTATAAGTACCTTTGCACGTGGTGTATACAGCCTGCTCACGTAGGACCCTTCACTCTTTTGAATCTTTTAGCAAACAATATACATTTTATTAACAAATATGAGTACTAATTTACTGACAAAACACAGACACTGGCGATACGCCAGCAGGCTGTTGGCCATTCTGATGGCCATGTTTTCGTCAACCCTTCCGCAGGCTGCACTGGCCGACGAGAATGAGAACACCGCTCTCTATCTCGTGACCCCTGCCGGTGTGGACAAGCTGAACATCGAGATGCCTGTCTACGATGACGCAGGCTACGACGGCTGGATTGACGATGGAAACATCTATGTTACCCCTCAGGGCGGTAACAAGCAGATGCTCTTGCACTATTACTCGCAGAATATGAGCGGCGACTATCCCCAGGTATGGCTCTACAAGGGTGTCGATGGTGAAATGGTGCTGAAACGCGACCGTGGCTACTCCAACGTGACGATTACCACCAGCGAGCAAAAAGTGGAGGTCCCGTTCCAGACCGGCTCGACGAGCAATGTGGCCAAGCTCTACCTCACCTGGACCGTGCCCGCCTCCATGCGCGGCATGCCCCTCACCATCACCTGGAAGGTGCACAAGACGGGTAACGGCCCTGCCGGCCCTGCCGGCGAGAGCTCTACCGATGTGAATGTCAATTCCTCCTCCGTGACGTTCACCGCCGTCCCCGCGCCCACCAAGCCTACGCTGATGTCTCCCATCCTGGGCTACGACACCAGCCATGCGGGCGAGTTGATGATTATCTACACCATGGCCACGAGCGACATCCTGAGCCTGAGGGCCTTTTACACCGAGGTGAACGGAGGTGCCGAGATACGGAAGTCGAAATTCCTGACTCCTGAGATGTCGGGATTCCTCACCCTCGATGCCGACAAGTGCTACAAGGATGTCTACATCAGGGCCAAGTATATCGACTCGGAGAAGAAAGAACGCTTCTCCGAATCGGACCATATCACCGTGCCCACCCTGCACCAGGCCCATGACCTCACGGCCGCGATGCAGACCGACGGTTCGGTGCGCCTTTCCTGGAGATGCCGCGACAACCACTGGACCGACATCAACACCAGCGACTCCTGGGAGATACAGCGCAACACCACCGGCGGCCTCAATGCCGAATCGCAATGGACACCGCTCAACCCGGTGACGTTCACCAACAGCGATACGCTCTACACCGTTGTCGACAACACGCTGGTCGACGCCTACCAAGGGGAGACCGTCTACTACCGGGTGCGCCGTGCCTCCACCAATGCATGGAACTGGCAGGAGGGCTCCTATGCCCTGACGCAGCTGAACTATCCGCTGTGGCTGCCCGCCGTGGGAGAGGCTACCGTGACCCGCGGCACCTGGAACGAAACCAGCCATCCCGTCGACTTCACCTTCGGTTTCGGCGGTCAGCAATACAAGGGTGATACCTTCATCATGCGCACAGCCGAAGACTGGGAGACACTGGCCCGGATGGTGAAAGAAAACAACCGTAAATACGATGTGGTCATGGCGGCCGATATCGACCTGCCCAAAGGTCACTCGATGATAGGCTCCAGCGGCAGTCCGTATCGGGGTACTTTCGACGGCAACGGCCATACCCTGACTGTCAATTTGGTGGACACTCAGCACCAATACGTGGCCCCCTTCTCCTATGTGGGTGACGCCACCTTCAAGAATTTACATGTGGCGGGTAAGGTCCTTGCCAGGGAGAAATTCACCGGCGGACTGATAGGAAAAGCCGAATCCATCGTACACCTCAACAACTGCCGTTCCTCGGTATACCTTACTACCCAGATCACGGGCGATGCCACCAGTGGCGGTTTCACGGCCCATCAAATACAGTGGGGCGAGTACGAGAACTGTCTTTTCGACGGTGCCCTGATAGGCTCCAATGCCCACAGCTTCGGAGGTTTCGTCGGATGGTCGGCAACGACATCCTCTATCAAGAATTGTCTGTTCGCCCCCATCAGGGTCGACATCGACACCACGCTGGTGAGCTGCCGCAACTTCGTCAGGTCCTTTCCCGCTTATGAGGCAGATATTAAAAACAGCTACTACCTGACGTCAATCGAAGGTTTGGAGACTGTAAAAATCGACGGTGTGGAATATAACGTCTTGCGCACCGCCGACGACTGGGATAAATTCCGTCAGAAAGTGATTGACGCCAATGGAAACAGAGACGTCAATGCAATCATGGCCAGCGACTTTACGGCCATTTACTCCATTGGTTTCCTCAATAACATACCCTACCGGGGCATCTTCGACGGCAACGGCCACACACTGACCGTCAACATCAACGGTACGGCGAATGCTTTTATAGCCCCGTTCTATCAGATAAGCGGTGCCACCATCAAGAATCTCAATGTGCAGGGCACCGTGAGAGGTGGTATCCACTCGGCGGGTCTGGTGGGAATAGCCAATAACGGCTACACCAATTACATCGAAAACTGCCACGTGTCTGTCGACATTTTGACCACCGACCACTATGCCGGCGGTATCATGGGCCACGGCCATTCTGCCAAGAACTATATACGCAACTGTTTCTTCGACGGCTCCATCACGGCAGATAGCTACACCACTGATTCGTATGCCGGAGCCATCATGGGCTGGGAAGACGGCGGCACGTCGAATGTGATACAAAACAACCTGGAAGACGGTGCCTACAACAACTTCAATCACGTAGGCATGAACTACGCCCGTGGCAGCGCCTATGGCGCTACCAACAGCTGGACCACCAAGAAGTGGGGTGAGGCCAACAAAGCCGAAGGCCTCAGCAGCGCCGAGCTGGTCGAAAAGCTGGGTGCCGCCAACTGGCAGTCGTGGGGCAGCCTCGCCGAGCCCAAGATGAAAACTGCCGAATTCTTCCAGGGCAAGAACGGATGGGACATGAGCGTGTCTCAACTCACCACCACAATGGGTGCCCAGTGGGAGCACGGAGGTTTGTACCCCACTCCAAAGTACAACATATCCACCGATTCCGAATATGCCGCCACTATTTGGGACGACCACGCCGTGCTGGCACTCATCGTAGAGAAGTCGGTGGGCGGCGAGGTGAAATACACCGAGCGGCGCGAACTCAGCTCCGACGAGCGCAAGTCGGGCAAGCTGCACTATGAGCTGGCCACCTCGTGCGTGGAGCACGACTTCCGTTTCGTGGTGGAGAAAGGTTCTTCCCGCCTGGAACCCCTCGACAACCTGGGCACAAAGGTCAGGAAAACCGAGGAGGGCGAACTCGCCCGCTATGAGTTCAACGACAATGTGAAGGTCGACAGCCTCAAGTGCACCACACAGCAGTCGGCCGTGGTGCTTACTTGGAACGTGACGGGCACCGGCGACTTCTTCCGCATCCTGCGTCGCGACAAGGCCACCGGCGAGGAAGTGGAGCTGGAGAGCGCCTACACCATCAACACCTATATCGACAAGACCCCCAAGGCACAGCATGTCTACACCTACACGGTAGAGGGCGTGACCAACTGCGAGGGCCAGCAGGTGAGCGCCACCAGCGCCGACGGCTGGTGCTCGCCCACCGGCATGGTGCGTGGCTATGTGCGCCTGACCGACGGCACGGGCCTGGCCAATATCAAAGTGACGGCCGAGCCCGATGCCGCCACGCGTGAAGATGGCGGCGTGGAGCGTTACGCCGTGACCGACGAGACCGGTTTCTTCGAAATCGACAACCTTATCTATCAGGGCCAGGGCACTTATTTCATCACCGCCACTGGCACCGGCGAGGAAAGCAGTTTCACCTCCTTCACGGCCAACTTCAGCGAAGACTGCAACCTGGTGACCAATGCCCGCGTGGTGATGAGCACCTACTACCTGCTTTCGGGCTATGTGATGTACGAGGGCACCTCGGTGCCCGTCGTAGGCGCACAGTTTGAGCGCGACGGCGAGCCGGTGCACAACGGCTCCGGCAGCCCCGTCGTCTCCGACTCGCAGGGCAAGTTCACCGTGTCGCTTCCCGCAGGCGAGCACTCCATCCGCGTGGTGAAAGACGGTCACGTCTTCGCCGACGACGGCTTCTATGTAGACCCCGATGCCGCCAAGCCCACGAAGCCCAGCTGGCAGAAGTCGAAAGACGGCTATGTGTTCTGGGACCAGACACGCATCATGCTCCAGGGCCGCGTGGTGGGCGGCAACCTGCAGGGCGACAAGCCCCTCGGAAAGCTCCTTTCTGTGAACAACCTGGGCGACTCGCTCACCATCGTGATGCAGCTCGAGGGCGACAACGCCTCGTGGCTGGTGCGCGACCAGCAGAACCCCAGCGTCAAGGAGCGCCACACCGACTATTGGTTCGGCACCGACCAGCAGGACAGCTGCCACATGGATGTCTACCGCCAGCGGCTGGTCATCAAGCCCAGTCCTGTCACGGGCGAGTATCTCGTGCCTATGCTGCCTGTGAAGTACAAAGTGACGGAGATTTACGCCGAGGGCTACGCCACCCTCTTCCAGACCGGCGAGGTGGGCCAGACGCTCGACCTCTCCCGCTATGTGCAGGGCGACACCGCCACCTACAACCGCGTCTACCACACCGCGCCCTCACTGGCCGTGAGCCAGTTCAACCTGACGGGCCAGACGTATATGGGCATACCGAGCTACACCGACATGGACAACACCGGCAAGGTGGTCTCCATCGAGCTGTGGAACGACTCCACGGGCTATGCCTTCGGCCACCCCGTGTTCATGGCGGGCAGCCCGGTCATCATGACCCTTTCCGCTGTGGAGAAATACTTCAAGAACAACAACATGCAGTATGAGCCCGACGTGGTGCATCTGAGCGGCGGCGAGGTGCGCATCAGCAATGCCCTCACCGGCAGCAACGAGAAAGAGGTGGTCCGCCTCGACAGCCTGGGCGAGGCCATCTACCGCTTCGTACCGCAGAACCTGACCTTCACCGAGGAAGACGACATGGCCCTCAAGACGCTCACCATGACCCTGCTCTACGACAGCACCTTCTACGACGTGCTGCCCCTCAATGGCGAGCCGGTGCGCGGCTATGTGATGGCCTCGAAAGCCAAGAGCCAGGGACGCCGCGTGGTGAACGACGGCGGCACCTATCTCATCGACATCCTGCGCGACCCGCCCGGAGCCGGTTCCTCGGCCTACATAGAGACGGGCACCAAGCTCAACTACACCTTCACGGAGAATGTGAAGGCACAGGTGGGCGCCAAGTTCACCTTCGGCAAGACCGGTGGAGCGGCCAATATATGGCATGGCATCTGGGCAGGTACAACCATGGGCGATATCTATGGCGGCACCGAGGTCAGCGTCAAGGACAAGGACATGTTCACCCTGTCGCTTGTCTCCACCTATTATAACAGCTGGCAGTATGGCTACTCGTTCGAGACCACAGAGCGCATCAGCACCTCGAGCAGCAACATGAGTGTGGGACGCGACGCCGACGTGTTCATCGGCATGACCCGCAGCAGCATCCTCGAAGACGGTATCGCCGTGCGTGTCATCAATGAGGACACCTACAATCTCCTTACCACCCATGCCGGCGGCACCTACAGCATCGACGGCGTAGACTTCAGCGTGAAGCAGGGCACCATGAAAGTGTTGGCCGAAGGCAAGGACAGCAGCGGCAAGAAAGTGTACCTTGTGCGCGACGAGGTGCTCCGGTTCTATACCGACCTGACCAGCACCTTCGCCCACTCGCAGACCTACATCGAGAAGGAACTCATTCCCGAACTGTTCAACCTGCGCAATTCGCTCATCCTGCCCAAGGGCACCTCTGAGGCAACCGCCAGAGAGGTGGCCAAGACCAAGGGCTGCGCTGTCTACATCAGCAAGGTGGCCATCGACGACGACAACTTCGCCATCAGCAAGGACTTCTATACCCAGGTGAATCCCGACCCGAATGTGGCCATGAACGACTCCGTCCTTGCCCTCAACAACAAGATAAGGACCTGGCTGGGCTTCCTCGCCACCAACGAGAAGGAGAAACTGACGGCCAACGACCTTGTGAAGCGCTATGAGGTGGACGGACGCAGCAGCGTGACCTACAGCGAGTCGTTCGGCACCTCGCTCTCCGAGAGCCGCTACTGGCAGATACCGCTTATAGGAACCGGCTTCGGCAACGTGTCCTTCGGCAACGGTATGACCTTTAAGGATATTAATGGAGGCGGTACACCTACTGGAAGTCAAACTGGAAAACAGCTCTCCGATGATGAAGGAAATTCGATGACGATAGAATTTGATGCTTTCCACACTGGCTTGTATGTGAAGATTGTCCCCGTTCTGTCGTTCGACTATAACTACAACTACGGCAAGTCGGAGAACCACACCAAGAAGGTGGGCTTCACGCTGGCACCCAGCAGAAACTCCAACCTCATCGTCGATGTGTACCGTGCCACGATGGACAAGAATGAGCTCAACAACCGTGTCGACTCCATGGCCGCCCATGGCTACACCGACCCGAAGGACTACTTCTTCCAGTATCTCACCGACGAGTATGTGCAGTTTGTGCAGCATGGCGGCGAGTCGGGCAAGGACTACGGCCCCGCAGGCTCGCTCTATGGCGTGTGCTCCTATCTCAAGGACATGCCCACCCAGTACCGCAGCATCGTGTACCGCACCCGCGGCGGCGCCACCTGCCAGCCCTATGAGGATGAGCGCAAGACCAAATACTTCGGCCAGGGACAGGTGCTCGACAGTAAGACCGTGCCCATCGACAATCCGCGCATCTGGGTGGACCAGGCATCGGTGAGCAACGTTCCCTTCGACGAGCCCGCACGCTTCACCATCCACATGGCCAACGAGAGCGAAATGCCGGCATTGATGACCGAGGCCTTCGTCTACTTCCTCGACGACTCGTCCAATCCCAAGGGAGCCAAAGTGCAGGTAGAGGGCAATCCGCTCTCCGGCACGGGCTACTCCGTGTTCCTGCCTGCCGGCCAGGTGGTGACCAAGGAGGTGGAACTCTACCCGAGCTCTGAGTTCGACTACGACAACATCGTGATCAGCATCTTTGACCCGAGCGACAAGAAGCGCATTCAGAGTGTGAACCTCTCGGCCCACTTCGTGCCCACAGCCGGCAAGGTGAACATCTCGCTGCCCGGCGACAAGTGGGTGGTCAACACCGAGTCGCAGTACGATGCCGGCCGTCAGCAGTACTACATGCCGGTGCGCATAGACGGCTTCGACGTGAACTACCGCAACTTCGACCACATCGAGCTGCAGTATAAGCTCTCCACCAAGGGCGACAAGGAATGGGTGAACGTGTGCTCCTTCTACAAAGACTCCACACTGATGGCCAAGGCCACGGGCGAGTGCAAGTATATCGAGGACGACGGCCACATCATCGCCAGCTTCTACGGCGAGACCGACCCCGTGGAGCAGCAGTACGACCTACGCGCCGTGAACTACTGCCGCTACGGCGGCGGCTATCTGACCCGCTCGTCGAACATCCTCACGGGCATCAAGGACACCCGCCGTCCGCAGCTCTTCGGCAACCCGCGCCCCGAGGACGGCATCCTCGACATCGGCGACGACATCATGCTGCGCTTCTCCGAGCCTATCGCCGGCAACTACCTGCGCGACCTGAACAACTTCCAGGTGCTGGGACAGACCAATACGAGCAACATCGCCCTGTCTACCTGCCTACGGTTCAACGGCAATGAGACGGCCACCTCCGAGTCGACCCGCAACCTGAGCGCCAAGTCGTTCACCGTCGACCTGATGGTCAAGCCCGACCGCACCGGCAAGAACATGACCTTCTTCAGCCACGGCGCCACGGACAACATCCTTGAACTCGGCATCTCGGCCGACCGCCGTCTGATGGCCGCCATCGGCAACAAGGTGTATTATTCTACCGATACGGTGTCGTTCGGCGCCCTGCATCAGGTGGAGTATGTGTTCGAGGCCGATGTTGAAAACACAAAGACCAAAGTGAGCTTCTACGACGGTTCGAAGCAGATAGGAAGCTTTGAGCACCCCGTGCTCTACACCGGCACCGGCCACATACATCTGGGCAGCCCCAATCCTAACGTGACGCACGACATCAACCACTATGAAGGCGAGATGCTGGAGTTCCGACTCTGGAACCGCGCCCTCTCGGAAAACGAGATGAACGAATACCGCCAGAAGCGCCTCACGGGCTTCGAGCTGGGTCTGCTGGACAACTGGCCCCTCAACGAGGGACATGGCTCCTACAGCTACAACACCGTGGGCAGCGGCGGCGACCTGAATGTGCAGAACACCGAGTGGAGCGTGCCCGACGGCATCAGTATGAAACTCGACGGCAAGGAGGGCTTCCGCATCGATCCGCAGCTCTTCAGCCGCAAAGACTATCACGACTATACCATGACCTTCTGGTTCTGCACCAGCGACACCGCCGGTACCATCCTGAGCAACGGACAGGCCCAGACAGAGGACGCCTACCGCGACCACTTCAACTTCGGTGTGAACAAAGGACTCTTCAGTCTGTGGCTGGGCGGCCATGAGTATATCACCAACTCGAGTGTGAACGACGGTGCCTGGCACCATGTGGCCCTCACCGTGAGCCGCTCGCGCAATGTGGGCAAGCTCTATCTCGACAAGGAGCTCAAGAAGACCTTCCCCGTCGACACCCTGGGCGGCATCAACGGCCGATACCTGGCTGCCGGCGCCACCTATCTCAGCGACGACAAGGTGGAGCGTCCGCTCAACGGCTATATCGACGAGATAGCCATGTATGAGATGGCACTGCCCGAGAACATGATCAAGGCAGCCTCCAACATCAGCCTCAGCGGCCAGGAGCTGGGTCTGCTCGCTTACCTCGGCTTCGGTCAGAACGAGACGACCAACAACAACATGCAGCGGCTCATGCCCACCGGTGTGAGTATGAAGCGCTACCGCGACGACACCACCGGCGAGTGGACCAACGACCGCGACACCCTCGTGGCCCAGGATGTGGTAGACCGCCTGGCCTCGCGCGAGCACTATGCTCCCATGAGCGGCAGCGTGGCCCTGGAGAACATCAAGTACAGCTTTGTGGCCGACGGCAAGGACCTGCTCATCAACCTCGACGTGCCTGAGTACTCGGTCGAGAAGACCAACCTCATCGTAACGGTCAAGGACGTGGCCGACCTGAACGGCAACCTGCTGGCATCGCCCGTCACCATGGACCTCTATGTATACCGCAACCCGCTGCGGTGGAACGTCAAGCAGGTAACCACCGAAGCCTATTACGGATATGAAACCATGTTCACGGCCTGCGTGGAGAACCTCAGCGGCCGCAACTGCCGCTACACCCTCGAGGGCCTGCCTGTATGGGTCACCGCCTCGCAAACCAGCGGCATCATCGGTCCGTTGGGCGAACAGGAGATTACCTTCACCGTCTCACCGTACATCAACATCGGCAACTACGACGAGATGATCTACCTTGTAGGTGAAGACGGCATGACCGAACCGCTGCCGCTCAACATCAAGGTGCGCGGCGACATACCTCAGTGGAAGGTGGACCAGAATCTGCTGCACGCCAACATCTCCATGAGCATCATCGGACAGGTGGAAGTGAATGGTTCTATCGCCCACAGCAGCGAAGACATGCTGGCCGCATTCGACGAAGACCACCGCCTGATGGGCGTGACCCATCTCTCGGGCGAGGGCAACGGCCTGGTCAACGACGGTCTGGCTTACCTCACCATCTACAACAACGACTACACGGAGAAGCAGCTCTACTTCGAGTTCTTCGATGCCTCTACCGGTATTATCCATCAGATGATGCCCAGTGTGGAAACCAAGTTCAAGAGCGACACCGTGCTCGGTACGACCGAAGAGCCCGTAATCTTCTCCCACAACAACGGTGTGGTGCAGGCCGTGCCGCTGAAGGAGGGATGGAACTGGGTGTCGTTCAATTTGGAGCCTGCGGAGGAAACCGTGAGCAAGCTGCTCAACAATGCCACCCAGTGGCAGGTGGGCGACGCCCTGGAGATTGAGCAGCCCGACGGCACCTACAGTGTGCTGAGCTACAAGGTGACCCCGAATCCCTACGACCCGTCGGCACCCTTCTATTCATGGGACTGCGCCGACTCCATCGTCGACATCAACCCTGCCAAGATGTACCGCTTCTTCTCGACCAACGAGAAGGTGGGTTATTTCAGAGGATTCACCAGCGACAACTCGGTTAAGGTGGCCAAGGGATGGAACCGCATCGGCTACATCTCGAGAATCAACCTGCCCTTGGGCACTGCCATGGCACAATATGCCGACAAGGGACAGGTGGGCGACATCATCAAGAGCCAGAGCCAGTTTGCTGTCCTCGCCGAGGACGGCGCCGGCAACCGCATCTGGAAGGGCACACTCAACTTCTTGCGTGTGGGCGAAGGCTACATGATCAAGAGCGCCAGCCAGAATACCATCACCTTTAACTATCCCAACTACCTGGCCGCTTCGCGCTACGGCGGCGAGGCGCTTGCTCCGGAGCATGAGAATGTGAGCGGCACCAACATGACGGTGGTGGCTGTGGCAGTAGGCGCCGAGGTGGTGCCGGGCGACCGGCTCGTGGCATACCGCGGAGCAGAAGTGTGCGGTGTGGCCCAGGCCGACGAGGAGGGCAAGTTCTACCTGGTGGTGGGTGGCAGCAATGCCGCTCCCGGCCAGCAGGAGCAGACCCCGCTCACCTTCACCCTGGAGCGCGACGACGAGGTACAGGCCGTGACCACCAGCCGGCAGATGACCTACCGTGCCGACGACGCCCTGGGCACTCCCGACGAGCCCACTGTGATCAACTTCCTGTCCGTCGACGAGATGGACAGCGAGGGCTGGTACAGCCTGAGCGGTGTGAAACTCAACAATCGCCCCAGTCAGCGTGGCGTGTATATCCACAATCATGAAAAAGTAACAATCAAATAATGATGAAAAGTAAAATCATTTCCATGCTTATGCTTGCAGCCCTCGCCATTATGGCGGGGGCATGCAGCTCGGACGATGACGACGAGCCGGGCGGTGGCTCCACCGATCCGGAAAAGCCCGTCACAGAGTATCTGACGCCCGGCAATGACCAGCGCCCCGACTGGCGCGCCCCCGACTATACGCTCTACGGCGGCATCACCATGGCCGTGCAGGTGGAGCTGGGCGACACGCTGGCCAACTATCAGAGCGGCAACGACCTGATGTGCGCCAAGATAGGCGATGAGGTGCGGGCGGTGACCCCGCCGCTCACCACGGGCGGCATCACCTACTATCCGCTCAGCATAGCCGGCGACGGCACTGATCAGGCGGTGAGTCTCCACTATTACTGCGACCGGCTGCACCGCATTTTCACCATTAAGGATTGGGCCACTTTCGACGCCTCCACCAAACCTACCGGCGAGAGCAGTCTGTACCGCCCGTGTTTCTTAACAAGCCAGTAAGTCATGAGAAGAATCATTGGTCTACTATTTGCCTTGGCTGCCTTTGGGGCAGTCAAGGCAGCTGATTTTACGGTGAGCACCGTCGCCGAGCTGCAGGCCATAGCTGCAGCGGTCAACTCCGGCGACAATTCCTACCAGGGTGCCACCATCACGCTGACGGCCGACCTCGACCTTGGGCAGGTGGAATGGATGCCCATCGGCACCACCACCCACCCCTTCCTGGGCACCTTCGACGGCCAGGGCCATACCCTCTCCAACCTGAATGTCAACATCCGCTACAGCGACACCGGCGGCGCTGCCGGCCTCTTCGGCCAGGTGGGTCTCGGCGGCATGGTGAAGGATGTGCACATCAAGGGCGGCACGGTCTATATCAATGCCAATCCCAATGGCTTCGCCTGCTATCTGGGCGGTGTCGTGGGCATCAACCAGGGCACGGTGGTGGGCTGCTCCAACACGGCGCTGGTCAACGGCAACAACTGGCAGTGGGCCCGCATAGGCGGTGTTGTGGGCAAGAACAACACCGGCGGCAGGGTGCAGAGCTGCTACAACCTGGGCGAGGTGTACACCTCACACACCCAGGACCTCTACGTGGGCGGTGTGGTGGGCAACAACAAGGGCAGCATCGAAAACTGCTTCATGTCGTCGAAAGTGCGTAAGTACGACACCGTGCAGGACTATCCCCTCCTGGGCAACAACGACACGGAGAGCCATGCTACTATCACGGGCTGCTTCTACGCCAACGGCAAGACCACCCACGTCACCCAGCCCGTGCAGCTGGAGAACAGCGCCGACAACAGCAGCACCATCAGCGCCAATCTCGGCGCCGGCAAGAATGTGGTGCTCCACGGCCGCAAGTTCGTGGCCAGCGGCGACTGGAACACGCTCTGCCTGCCTTTCGATATCCCCGCGGGCACCGTGAAGGGCTATTCGCCCATCGCCGTGGCCGAGGTGATGGAGCTGGTGTCGAGCACCTTCGCCAACGGTCTGCTCACGCTCTATTTCGAGGATGCCGAGTCGATGCAGGCCGGCAAGCCCTATATCGTTAGATGGAAGCCCGGCATAGCCGACAACATTCCCGACCCCTGCTTCCTCAATGCCACCCTCAGCGACGCGAGCGTGGAGGTGCCCACCGAATATGCCAATTTCGTAGGCTGCACCTCTCCCGTCACCATCACGGGCGAGAATCGCAAGATGCTCTATCTGGGCGCCGGCAATACGCTGTATTACCCCTCCGGCGCCATGACTATCCAGTCGTTCCGGGGCTATTTCACCCTCAACGACCTCGTGGCCGGCGACCCCAGCACTGGTGTCAGCATCCAGATGCATTTCGACGACGGTGAGACCACCGCCATCCGCACGCTGGAGTCCGAAGGCCCGTCTGTGCAGGGCACCGCCCCCGCATGGTACACCCTCGGCGGCACCCGCCTCGCAGGCCAGCCCACCGCCAAGGGCGTCTATATCCACAGCGGCCGGAAAGTAGTAATCAGGTAAAGCATCCCGCTTTCTTATCATAGAGAGGCGCTCCTTGCAGGGGCGCCTCTCTATGTTTCTATCCGATTGCCAGCACCCGCCCAGCCATATAATTCTTGAATAATTTTGAATTTAATTTTTGATTAATTTCCACGCGAAGCGTGCCGCGATAAAAGAAGTCCCGTCCGGGGCTTCGCCCAAGAGATTCTGTTTGATTTTGAAAAGATTTTGAAAGATTTCTGTGCGCAGCACACTCCCAATAAAAAATAATTTTTGAATAATTTCCACGCGCAGCGTGCCCCAAAGCCAAAGTTTACCGTCAGGTGCACGCACCAAATTTCTCGCTCGTAGAGCGACCCCCATCATACAAAAATGACATAAAAGTCCCGCGCGAAACCCGTTATTTTGCACCAGATACAATCAAAATAACACCTATAACCATGAAACCATCCTATCTCATCCTGCCGCGCGACTACTTCCAGAGTCCCGAATGGACCACCGCCCGCACCTACAGCGATGCCGAAGCCCTGCTCGACATCATCCGCTCCGTACGCTACAGCGACACCCCCGACATCCAGACCGTCGGCAACCGCCCCGTCACCTGCCACAAGAACGAGTGGCCCGTCTCCTATCAGTTCCTCTCCCAGCGGTGGCAGTGGACGGTGCGACATGTCCGCACCTTCCTGCAGCGCCAGGTGCGCACCGGCCGTATCACCCTCCGTGTGGAAAATGCCACCACCATCATCCGCCTCGTCACCGATGGCGGCACCCCATCCGCTGCGGCACCTGCTGCCGTTCAGCCTGCACCCCCGGTCGCACCCCCTGCCGTCAAGACCGTCGACAAGACCACCGTCAAGACAGTAGGCGAAACCATCGGCAAGGCCAACTGTCAGACAATCAGCCCTGTAGCAGCAGAGAACGCCAAGACAGCTGGCAAGACCACTGACAACAAGAATAATAAAGAAAAAAATAAAGATACTATTAATACCACCTCTCCGTCAACCGACCTGCGTGAAGAAAAAAATCTCATGCTCTTCAACAGTCAGTGGACAGAGCTCATGTGCATGCGCTACCATCTGACGCAGGAGCAGCTCGCCAATCGGCTCGACGAGTTCGCCACCGACTGCCTCTGCCGCGGTCTCGACCGCCACACCTCCCTGCGCGATGCCCAGCAGCACTTCAACAACTGGCTCCTCAAGCGCCCCGCCACCCCCGCCGCCTCAAGAGTATTAGCCTCTCAGACCCCATCGGCATCACCAATCCATCAGTTCCCGGCAGTCAAAGCATCCCCCTCTATGACCGCATCCCCCTCCATGACCGCATCCCCCTATCGCCGTTATCCCTCCTCCTCCGACTACATCACCGCTGCCCAGCAAGATGCCATGGCCGACACCCTCCGCATCATCGAGTCCGCCCGCCGCAAGCGCGCCCTCGCCGCCCAATAAAAAAGAATTTTGATTAATTTTTGAACCTAATTTTTGAACTTTTTCGTTAAGCCAAATGAGCGATGCCAAGCTTGCTTGAGTATAGCCATGGCGAGAAAAAGTAGAATGAATTTCAATAATTTCCACGCGCAGCGTGCCGACAAAACAGTGTACCGCCAGGTGCACACCCCAGATTTCAGCGCGCAGCGCAATAGATTTTGAAAAGATTTTGAAAGATTTCTGCCCGTAGGGCACTCCCCAGGATAATTTCAGCGCGTAGCGCGATTAATTTTTGAATTAAATTTTTG
>CACYUZ010000055.1:0-19558 GCA_902777645.1 uncultured Prevotellaceae bacterium
CCTCCCGACATCGGGAGGGGGCTTAACCGCTCCTACTCGTCGCTCGTTCATTAAGGTACTGCTCCCTTAGAGGCGGTCGCTGTGATTGCTCACGCAACAAAGTTGCGATTGTTTTACGCAACAAAGTTGCGATTATTTTATGCGATTGTTTGATGCAAATTGCCAGCCCCAAAATTATGATAATTTTACCCGTGCGTCTGCACGATGGAAATTAAAAAATTATGGTAATTACGGGAATTTCTGTCGGTTCTCTTTTCGAATCCTTTTTTCGGATTGCAAATCCTGATAATAGATGCAGCTGGATTACAAATCCAGCTGAACAGGTGGTTGATGCACAAGATGAGAAGATAAGAACCGCTTTAATCTTTCACATAGTTCACTTGCCGGGGTTTTTTCCGAATAACGTAGTAGAGGGCTCTTATTTCGTCCTCATTGAGGGTGAAGTCGGCATATTCGGGTGAGGGGTTGAGCGAGTGGAAGGTGAGCGTGCCGTGCTCCAGATCCTGGCTGATCATCTGCTTGATGAGCACGCTGCTGTCGAAGACCACCACCCAGAAGGGCCAGTCTTTGAACCGAATGGGGTTGCGCCAGTTGTCCCGCTCCAGCTCCCTGACGAGCACCCTGTCGCCCGCCTCGAAACTGTCTCTGGAGCCCGTATCCATCGAATCGCCCTTCACCTCGAAGGAGAGGTAGTTGCCGCGCGCATACCTGTCCACCTCGTAGGTTTCCTCCATCACCTCTTCGAAGTCGGGGTCCAGTCGGTCGCTCTCGTTGGCGAAGCGTCCATAGGCGGCGAAGGGCACATGCCTGACGGTGATGAACCATCGGTCGTCTTTTTTATAGAATTTTGCCCCTTTGGGATTGACTTTGTAAAATTCGGCATCCTGCCTCTCATCGGATTCTGCCGACGGGAGATGTCGCAGAGAGCCGAGCATATTTCCTGCGCCCTGCAGCAGCCACTCGCTGTTGAGGTTGCGGTCTACGGCCACGAGTCGGTTGATGAATTTCTCGCTCATAGGCACCCTTCCATTGATGATTTGCGAGAACGACGACTCCTTATAGCCCATCAGCTGCGCCAGTTCGCGTTGCGAAGCCGCATATCCCTGGCTGATGAGCCAGCGGACCATCTGTTTTGCCCTCTCGCAGAGCATTCTGCTGTCATTCGTCGTAGCCATAAGTAAAATATGTTAATTTTATGTTAAAATATAAATTTTCGATTTACTTTTTAGATTTTGTCGGTATATTTGCCCTCGAGAACAGGATGAAATGCGGTGCATCGCCCGGCAGACTTCCCGTTTTCAGTGCAAATATACGAAGAAAAAGTGACATAATCAACTTTTTTCGGCAAAAATATACATAGAATCACAAAAATATAAAGAAAATATAAATATGAGAGCGAGAAAATCAAAGAAACGTAGAAGAGCATAGACCATTCTTCATAATCTAATGACCATGAACCCAAGCTGCCGCCCCGAATCGCCTACAAGAAGTATTCAGGATAACACACGCCATAGGTTACACCGGTGGCAGTCGGCCGGAGACCACCTGCCGCGAGGCAGGGGTCTCCTTCTCGAAAGCCTTCTCATGACATTTAGAAAGATTTATATCGGCATAATCATCAACTTAAACAACAGATTCAATGAAAAGATGTATAAAATTGATTTTAAACGCATTGTATGGCAGAGAATATTATGCAGTGATTGTGGGTGAGCGGGGCAGCGACCGGTATGACCTCACCTCCCGCATCCACCACACGGAAGAGGAGGCCGAGGCCCACCGCCGGCGCATCGAGATGACCCGCACCTATGTGTATGTGGAGACGGTGCGCTTCAGGTCGCGGCGGGAGTATTGATGGGAGGGGCTAGAGGCTATAGAAGACCTAGAAGACCTAGAAGAGCTAGAAAACCTAGAAGAGCTAGAAAACCTAGAAGAGCTAGAAAACCTAGAAGAGCTAGAAAACCTAGAAGAGCTAGAAAACCTAGAAAATGACTAAAAGCCATGATGATAGAAAAAGTATTGATAAAGACGAAGAAGGCCGACCTTACCTTCTTTGAGAGCGGCAAGATAAACATCACGTCGCACGTATCACGCACGCTCGACCTCCACGCCGGCGATGCTATCAACATAGCCCGCGTGGAGAAAGGATGGACCGAATATTACCTGTATGTAGAGCGGCGCGCCGGCGAGATTTTGGGCCACCACGAGGGCGTGTGCGCCGTGACCCACGGCCACGGTCGCAACCTGCGCGTGTTCAACTGCCGCCTGTCGCGCTATATCCTGGGGCTGTGCCACACGGAAGGTCCGCTGGGCCTTTCTATCGGCACCCCCGAGCAGGTGGAAGGCCTGGGACTGGCCGTGCCCATCATTCTGCGGCCCATAACGACCATCACTCAAAACTCCGAACGCCCATGAAGACCAAGCACCTACTGATACCCCTGCGGGGCCTCAACCAGAACGACGCTCTGCCGCAGCGCGCCGACGGCGGCATGGAAGTGCTGCACCAGCTCACCTATTCCGACGGCGGATGCCCGGACGATAAGAGCGGATGCTCGCTGAACAGTGACGGATGCTCGCTGAGGGGCGACGGATGCTCGCTGAGCGGCGAGAGCACCTATATAAGCGACAGCGGTTGGACAGAAGGCGGTCTGATGGGCGTGGGCCTGACCGCGGTGAAGAGAATCGCCATCGGCAGCGGCTACCATCTGAAGGGCGAGCACCGCACCGCCGCCTACCACCACCTGCTGTTAGAGCGCCAGTCGGGCTACACCTATCACTACGCCTGGACCGACGCCGATGCAGAGAGCGGCGCCCCCCACCCCATCATCCTGCCCGACGACAGCCAGCCGGTGAACAGCTTGGTGAGCGTGGGCGACATCCTGTGTCTCGTCTACGACGACGACACCCTCTACGCCCTTTGGCAACCCGACACGGGCGACTACACCGTGGTGACCAGCAGCCAGTTGGGCTACGACCTGCTCATCGGTCAGGACCAGCAGCAGCACGTCGTCGTCACCCACCCCATCGACAGCCGGCTGCGCAGTTACCTCGCCGCCCCCGAGGCCCCTCTCCGCAGTCAGCCCACCGTGGCCGTTCGTCTGTTCGGCGAGAGCTACGCCACCGCCGAGAGTTTCGCCACCAACGCCACGCTGATACGTGCCGCCGCCGAGAGCGCCCTCGACCAGGCTGTTGCCTCGCGCGGTAACAGTCTGTTCAAGCACATCGTGTTCGGTATTGCCGTGCTTCGCCTTTTCGACGGCAGCGCCCTCCACTACTCCCCCATCTTCTCGCTGCTTCCCGCCGCGGTGAGCGATACGCTCGAAGTGGCCGGCGACACCCTGCGTCAGCAGGTGTGGCTGCACCGCCACACCCTCCGCGCCACCCTTCACCACCCCACGCTGCCCTCCTCGGCCCTTGTGCAAGGCCTCGACGTGTATCTGAGCGAGCCCGTCACGTTCACCGCCCTCCATACCCCCTCGCAGGTGGAGCGCGACGCCGAGGGGCACGTCACGCGCCTCACCTTCCCCTTTCTCGACCTTGCCCACACCGAGGCCCTCTACCGCCGGCTCACCTTCCGCCATGCCCTTCGCATCGGTGCCGCCGACTTCGGCGGCGACGTGCTGCTGCACCCCGCATCGGCCGACGCCCCCGCCCTCGACCTCAGCGACATGGGCCACCTGCGCTACGGAGCGCGCCACGCCTTTGTCTTCGGCCGCCGGCTGCACCTGGCCGATGTGACCCCCGTGCTGGGCAGCCCTTTTACCGTTCGCCTGCGCTACCGTTACGCCACGCTCACCCCCGCCGAACGCCGCAGCGGCATAGCCCTGGAAGGCGAGTGGCTGTGCGGCGAGCGCCCCGACACCTCCGACCAGCCTCAAGGCACCACCGCCGAGCTCGTGGTGCGGGCTGCTACCGACGGCGTGCAGCAACAGCAGGTGGTGTTCCGCGGCCAGGTGGCCTATCCCCTGCCCGGCGCCCTCCAGTTGGGGAGCCGCCACCTCACCTGGCTGGAGGCACACCTGCGCGTGGAACTCGACGGTGCCGTGCGCTGCTACCGGCTGCGCACCAGTCTGCTCAGCACCCCTGGGCGCGACCTCTCCGACGCCGCCTACGCCACCGGCGGCGGTGCCCACCGCAGCGGGCGTCCCGCTTTCCACTCGCTGCTGCTGCAACAAGTGCGCTCGCTCGTCTACGACAGCGCCACCGGCACCTACTGCTGGAGCTACGACCTGTGGACCGAGGAGGGAGCGGCCGACTATGAGGCGGTGGCGTCGCAGGCCCGTTGGCAGTGGCCGCTGGAGCGCCGCCCCTCCACCCTGCTGTGGACGGCCGAGAGCAACCCCCTGGTGACGGGCGAGAGCAGCCAGACCGCGATAGGGAGCGGCTGCCTGCGCAGCGTGGCGCCCTGCACACGTCGCACGGCCAGCAACCTGATAGGCGAATACCCCCTCTACGCCCTCGCCGACGACGGCGTCTGGGCACTGCGTCTGGAGAAAGGCTTCCGCTGGCAGGCCCGCCAACCCCTGTCGCCCGCCACCCTTCTGCCCGGCACCGAAGCCGTGACGACGGCCGACAGCATGGTGTTTCTGGGTGAGCGCGGCGTGATGGAGCTCAAGGGCACCCGTCTGGTGTGCCTCTCCGAGGCGCTCGGTCAGCGGCGGGCCGCCTATTGGAACCGCCACCGCCTGCTCTACGACGCCGCCCGCCACTATCTGCTTGTGGCACCCCGCAACGAGGGCACCTGGGCCTGGCTCTACCACACCGACAGCGGCGTGTGGAGCACGGTGGCCCTGCCCTTCAGCGACCTGCAGCAGATGGGCGATGCCTGGTGGGGGACAGACGGCGACGGCGTTGATTCGGCGGCGGTGCAGGTGGCGGTGCTACCCATGGCGGCCGACTACCGCCTGGTGACCCGTCCCTTCACCCTCGACGCCCGCCGCCGGCTGTGCACCCTGCGCGGCGTGTGTCTGACTGGTACGCCGCGGGCCGTGCGCACCGCTCACCTGGTAGTGGAAGGCAGTCACGACGGCGGTTGCTGGCATCGCGTATGTCAGAGTGGCGAAGGTCGCGTGTGGAGCATCAGCGGCAGCGGTCACCGGTGGTTCCGCGTGTTGGCAGAGGGCCAGTTGGAAGCAGGCGAGCGGCTCAGCGAGATAGGACTGACCTACGTGGAGCGGAAAGGGCCGCGCAGCGGCTTCTACTACACAAAAGAAACATAGAACTGGCATCAATGAAAAAAGATGATTCGCTGAACAGTTGCCTAATGACCGATTTTGGTTAAAAAGGCAGAATATTTCAGGATAACAGGCACGGAAAGCGAAAAAAAGTGTAACTTTGCAAATGGAAAAGGGCCCCAGGCCCGGAAGAAAAACAAAAATCAACAAAATGGACGCACTGATAGGACTGGCCGCCTTTGTGGCAGCCGCACTGGTGGGATGGGCCGTGGCCGAGCTGAAAATGAAAGCCTGCAACTACCACCGCAACGAGGAGGAAGTAGAGAGTGAGAAGCGGAGCGCCGCGCAGATAACGCGCGAGCTGAGCATCAAGGATGTGATAAGCAGCATCAGCACCAAGGGATTCAAGGCGAACTGATTCGCCCGGTGCGATGCCTGAAAGGCTACCGCCACTTCTTATTTCACCGTAAAGAACAGTTTCCTGTCGGCCTTGAAAGGGGTTGACAGGGAATTTTTATTTCTCGGGGATGGGTATTCTGAACAGAAATTAATCCATTTTTCGGAAAGAAATTATCGTAATTCACGTAATTATTCATTTTTCTGAACAGAAATTCTCGTAATGCACAGAAATTATTCATTTTTCTGAAAGAAATTTTCATAATTCACGTAATTATTCATAAAACGTCTGGGAAAGAAATTATCGTAATGCGCAGAAATTTTTAATAAGATATTTGTTTTTGAATAATTTTGAGAATAATTTTGAATAATTTCCGCCCTTAGGGCGCTAAACAGAGACCCTGGATCTGGGTGAGCAGAGACCCCGCCCCTGCCCCGCCCCTACCAGGGGCGGGGAGTGAGATTAGCCTGACGGATTGCTGAGGCGGGAAGCGCCTGCCGGACGGAGGAGGATGAAAAATTAGAAATTGAAGAAAAAAAATAGAAAAGATATGATGAAGAGAATAATTAGTATTGCGCTGCTGGCGCTGACAGTTCTGGCGGTGCCGTCGGTGGCAGCAGGCGCCACCTGGGTGCATAGCCGCGACCTCGGCATGCGCGCCGACAATCCCTCGCTGCCGCTGAAGGAGCGGCAGCAGACGGGCCGTGCCAATGCCGAAATCCTTCGCACCTTTCTGGAGCATGGCACCCACTTGATACTCGACGACATCTACTACGTGACCGTCGACTACCGCAGTCTGTCGGCTGGCGGCACCCGTTTCTTGGTCATCAAGCATCCCCTTCACCTGAAGGGCGGCGGCATCCGCGTGAAATTCTTCACTTTCCAGTTTCGCGAGGGCGCCTCGCTGTGGGCCGAAGATGTACGTTTCTACAGCGAGAAAGGCCAACCTATGTTCAGGAACGGCGGCCGCAACGCCGACTACGGCAGTCAGGACAGCCGTCTGCGCGGCACCCTCGGCACCCTCCATTTCAAGGGCTGCCACTTCGGAACCCGCATGCTTGCGCTGGCATTCGACGACCTGGCCCCACGCGGTGTAAAGGTGCCCAAGAAGCGCAAAGAGGGCAAGGGTTTCGAGACCGACGCCCGCGGCGACACCCTCTATATGTCTGCCTCGGAGAGTGTCGACTCATTAGGTATCGGCGAGATGGTCATCGAGCACTGCACGAGCGATGCCCGGGGAGTCGTGTTTCAGTTTGGCAACTGCCGTGTGTACCGCCGTTTTGACATCAGCCACAACCGTGTGACGAATGCCTCCGGTGCTTTTCTGCACCACGGCAGCACCAACACCTACAGCAGCGCCGACTACTGGATGCAAGGCTCCTGTGCGCTGACGGTGGAGCACAACACGTTTCGTGGCATGCCCTGCCACCGGAGCACCATTCTCTACCACTGCCCCATTTTGGCCGAGACCCACACCATCTACTTCCGGCACAATGTGGTGGACAACTACATCTCTGCCTCCCGGCTGACCGAGCAGAAGAAGCGTGCCGGCGAGACGGCTTACGACAGTTACCTGAGTTGCCGCCGTGTCTACTTTGAGGACAACGAGATACGCAACGTGTTCGCCTACCGTGCCGAGAACACCACGAAGCGCACCATGTCGGCTCCCTACTGCGAGTGGGGCAAGTCGAAAGCCGCTCCCCGGTATTTGACAGACGACAACACCTGCCGCATCTACCGCCGCAACCGGTGGACGCTCGACGACGCCCTTGTGATGCGTCATCTGCGCGGTGTGGCCTACGGCACCGACAGCACTGCGGCCGTGATACAGCTCACCGACGAGGAGCGGAAGGGGAAGAGCCGGCGCGAGATGGACGAGGCTCTTGAGTCGAAACGCCAGGAGTACATCCGTGCCAACTACCGCGTTTCGTTGCTGCACACCTTCGACGACATCGACGTAGTCGAATGGACCGACAACGTGCTCGACTTCGGCAGGGCAGAGGTGATGTGCATGACATCGGTGGGAAATGCTTCCGCCGCCTACTCGGCCAAATACGGCCGTTTTGTCTTCACAGGCAACACCATCTCGGCCCGCACCCTTTCGGGCAAGTTGATCGTGCTCACGGTGCCGAGGGACACCCCTTCGCTGAAGGCCGATGTGACGGTGAGCGGCAACACGTTCCGTTTCGCCGACCCCACACAGTTTTGTCTGATTTTCCGTCACTGCACGGAGAAGGGCAACGGCATGCAGGTGCCGATGGGCGATGTGACAGTGACGGACAACCGCGTGGTGAACGGCGGTTTCTTCCTGCAGCCGGGTCTCTGTGGCAGGGCTGTGGTGCGGGGCAACGAAATGGACAGGGCGCTGTCGCGCGAAAAGACGCTGCAGATGGTGAAGGCCCAGAAACTGGACTCAGACCTGTAAGCGTTTCGTAGGTACGAGAAAATGGTTTCCTGAACAGAAATTACGTAATAAGTAATTTTTCCGAACAGAAATTCACGTAATTCACGTAATTATTCATTTTCTTTGAAAGAAATTATCGTAATGCGCAGAAATTTTTCATTTGCGCATGAGGGGGAAAAATCAAAAAAATGATTTTTGAATAATTTTGAATTTAATTTTGTTTAATTTCCGCCCTTAGGGCGCTGAGCAGAGACCCCGCCTCTGCCCCGCCCCTACCAGGGGCGGGGAGTGCCTGCCGGGCCACGGGGCGGGGAGTGAGATTAGTCTGCGAGGACCTGGGCGGGGAGCAAGATTAGTCGGCGAGGACCTGGGCGGCGAGGGCTGCCATGCGGCGCGCCACCTGGTCGGTGAGGGCCGGCGGGAGGTCGATGAAGCCGTCGGTGTCGGGCTGCGGCAGGGGGAGGTAGCGGGCCTGCGCCACCTGGTCGCGGCAGCAGTGGCAGGAGAAGAACTCCAGCTGCGGTCCGAAGGCCGAAGGCACGACAACAGCGACCGGCCTTTCGGGACATCCCCCCACCCCGCTGTACGGACTGTGCTGAAAAGGATAGAGCGGGCTGTCGGGCTGTATGAAGCGCGCCGCGCGGCTCCACCCCGTCATCTCAAACACCAGCATACGCACGAAATCGGCCGGCAGGAGGATGGAGCCCCACCACTTCTCGTGCCGCCGGTGCCACACGATGCTCTCCTTGAGCGGTGCCCCCGCCCCCAGAAGCGGCAGCGGTGCCTCGGCGAGCGCCTCCCGCACCGCCTGCTGGAGCCGTCCCGTGAGGATACGGTCCACGGTGAGCGTGTCACCGCAGGCGTATCCTACCGGGTTGAGGTCGAGGAGCACTCTCGCCTCCTCTACGAGTGAACGGACCGGGCACCTCATTGTATCACCACTTTAAGATGATTGGAACGAGCCGCCTCATAGATTTGGTCGGCCGTGCGCAGGCGCGTGCGTGAGATATCGAAGCGCGAAGCCAGGTACTCCTTGGCATCGGCGAGGCTGCAGAAGGTCACTTCCTCCTCCTCGGCTGGTTCCACGCCGGGGTCTTCGGCCATAGGTTCCGGTTCCGGCAGCAGCACTATCTGGCGGCCGAACTTCGGGTGCCGCTCTATGGCCTCCTGCAGCAGGGCATCGGCGGTGGTGAAGAAGCTGCCCGCCATGGTGAGCGGTATGAAGCGCACGTGCCGCTGCCCGGCCGCCGTATGCACATTGATGCTGATATCCGTTTTGGCTTGATATGTTTTCTGCATGATAACAATTTGATTAAGAGGAGATTACGATGGAGATGCCGGTTCGCTGCGGTTAGGCCGAGGCCGCCAGGCGCAGACGCGCGTGCGCCTTGGCGTAGCGCAGATAGAGGCAGCTGATTTCCTGGATGACGACCGCGTCGGTGTTTCGCACGCCCGCCTTCTTCAGGTCCAGAATGTTGCGGCTCCAGCTCAGGTGCGTCTTTTTGGTGAGGAACTCGGGGTCCAGGGCAAAAGCATGGTCGCTCATGCCGTTGAGGTCGAAGAGTTCGTCGTGCATGGCCAGAATCTCTCCGAAGTCCGTCTCCCAGCTTTTGAACTTCAGGTTCCACACCTCTACGGTGTCCTTGAGTCGAAACTTGTCTGAATTGATTTTGGAGAGTGCGGCGAGGAAGTCACTGCCGCAGAGCAGCACCTTACGCTTGTTGCCGATGCCCGTGCCCACGAAGAGGTCGCGCGAGATATCGACGAGGTCGTTGTCGGTGATGACGGCCGTCTGCTTCTGCTCATCGTAGGAGCCCACCTCGAGGTCTTTGCCCGCCTGCCACCAGATGCCCTTGGTGAACCACTGCGCCATGCCATCCTTCGAGGTATGCTTGATCATGCCCATGTCGCCGAAGAGGAACGAGTTCTCCATGGCCAGGCGCATGTCGTAGATGCTGTCCTCCTCGAGATCCGAAAAACCCCAGTTCACCTCCTTGGCCGCGATTTTGTCGAGCGTCGACTGTTCAATCTGCGCCATGAAGTTCTGGCAGTACTGCATCTCTGAGGTGGGCAGGTTGTTGAATCGTCCCGTCTGCACGTCGAGCTCGCCGCAGCTCTTTCCCATACGTATGAGCACCGTATTCTGCGGTATGGCCGGCACGCCGATGGGCTGGTTGCTGATTTTGTTGCCGTTGACGGCGAAGACGATGGGCTGTCCCTCGCTGGTCTTTCCGCACACACAGAGCACGAGGTCGGGGCAGTCGTCGGAGTCCTGGTCATAGGGCGCCCCTCTGAAGTCGGTCACAGCCTTTACGCCCACCACGCGGATGGTGTCGTCGAGGGTGAACATGTCGGGGTCGGCCACGGTGATGGCCACGCTGGTACCGGTGGAAGCCGCCTCTACCGCCCTGCGCAGTTTGGTCTTGACGGGTCGTGTGCCCACACTGTAGTACTTCACCTCGAACGAGTCGCTCTTCTGCGCCGTGGCGAAACGGCTAATCTGGTCGATGGGTGTGGCCATCGGTCGGATTTTGGTGATGCGTGCGTCGATGTCGGCCTGGTACATGTCGGGGTCGCCGTTCTCCCTTCCGAAGGTCTCGGTGGCGATGCCTTCGGCGTTGGCGGCATAGGCGGCTGCGGCTCCTGCTGTGGTGAGATTCTCCGAGGTGCCCTTGTAGAGTTCGTTGCCGCCCTTTGTCACGCCGGCATCGGGGAGCGGTGGTGCTGCCGCCATGAGAATGCCCGCGTCGGCGCCCAAGGCGAGCGCGGCTCCGTTGAGCAGCCACTGCGCTGCCCTACCTGAATACTTGAAAACCTTTTTCATGGTGTTGAATGAATTAAGTGAGACAAAATGTTTTCGCTTGCAAAATTAGGGACGGCGGCGGGGGAAAAAATGACATTTTGAGCATTGAAGCGCCTTCGGAGAGGGGACTGAACAGAAATAATTCTTTTATCTGAAAGAAATTATCGTAATACGCGAAAATTTTTCATTAATCATTTGTCCTTTGAAAGATAGACTGAACAGAAATTATTCTTTTTCCTGAAAGAAATTATCGTAATGCGCGGAAATTTTTCATTTGCGCATGAGGGGGTAAATCAAAAAAAAGATTTTTGAATAATTTTGAATTTAATTTTGTTTAATTTCCGCCCTTAGGGCGCTAAGCAGAGACCCCGCCCCTGCCCCGCCCCTACCAGGGGCGGGGAGTGCCTGCCGGACAGAAATGACTGGATTACAAGGAATTGCAGTAATGCTCACTGGGGGACATATAAAAATGAGACGCCACAATGTGACGTCTCTACATTTAAATGAGGTGGGGAGGGGCGGTTTAGAAGGAGTTCATGCCGTCCCAGCAGGCCATGTCCTCGCGTACATAGCCCACCTTGCCGTTGATACGGATTTTGTACCATCCGTTCACCTTTCCGAGGCACGGATAGCAGTCGGGCACACCGTCGAACTCAGGAATCTTCGCCACCACGGCATGTTTGAGCGACGGTCCCTTGCGCACGTTGATATTGCCCTTGCGTTCCTGGTTGCGGTAGACGATGCCCTGTCCGCGCTCAGCCCTGAAGGTGGTGACGTGGAGACCGCTTTTGGGCACAGGATAGGAATCCTGCACTGCCACGATGAAAGAGGTGGAAGTTTCCGATTCGAAGCGTCCTACGACTTCGCCTTTGGCGTCGACGACCATTTTCATGCTCTGCGCGGAGGCGCTGAGGCATCCGGCGGCCAATGCGATGGTGAAAAGTAGCTGTTTCATGGCATATTGGTTTATGGGGGTGTAAAGTTTCGTCGTGCTTACAGTTCGTCCATGGGGAAGAGACCGAAGAGTTTGGAGTCGATCATATCGGTGACCTTTTGGAAGTCGGACGGGTTGTCGCCGAACTTGATGTTGTCGCCGTCGATGATGAGCAGTTGTCCCTTGTAGGTTTTTATCCAGTTCTCATAGCGATCGTTGAGTCCCTGCAGGTAATCGATACGGATAGACTTTTCGTATTCGCGCCCGCGCTTTTGAATTTGCGCCACGATATTGGGAATGGACGAGCGGATATAGATCATGAGGTCTGGCAGCCGCACGAGCGACATCATGAGGTCGAAGAGGTCGGAGTAGTTGGCGAAGTCGCGGTCGCTCATATACCCCATTTCGTGCAGGTTGGGTGCGAAGATGCGGGCATCCTCGAAGATAGTCCTATCCTGTATGATATATTCCTTGCTTTTAGATATTTCCACCACCTCTTTAAACCTTTTGTTCAGGAAGTAAATCTGCAGGTTGAAGGCCCATCGGTTCATATCGGCGTAGAAGTCCTCGAGATAGGGGTTGTGGTCGACGGGTTCGAAGCGAGGTTGCCAGCCATATCTTTTGGCGAGCATTCTGGTGAGAGTGGTTTTTCCGCTTCCGATGTTACCGGCTACAGCGATGTGCATAGTGCTTGAGAATTAAGGAGGTGAATTGAAGGAACAGTTGTCATACATTGCCGGAGAAGAGTCCGAAGAGCCTTGCGTCGATACGGTCGATGATGGCAGCGAAGTGTCGCGGGTTGTTGAGGAAGTCGATTTCGTCGACGTCGACCACCATCACCTCGCCTTTGTACTTCTGGAAGATGAACTCCTCGTAGCGCTGGTTGAGATTGGTGAGATACTCTATCTGGATGGATTTTTCATATTCTCTGCCCCGTTTTTGGATATTCTCCACGAGGTGCGGGATAGAGGCTCTGAGATAGATCATGAGGTCGGGATAGCGCACCACCTGCATCATCGACTCGAAGAGTTCCATGTAGGTTTGGTAGTCGGTGTCGCTCATGTTTCCCATGGCCTGGTTGTTGGCGGTAAACACATAGACACCCTCGAAGATAGACCTGTCTTGTATGACGGTACCTTCGGAGTGTGCTATCTCGAGAATGTCGCGGAAGCGTTCTTTGAGGAAGTAGACCTCCAGTGCGAACGCCCATCGGTGAATATCGTTGTAGTAGTCTTCCAAGTACGGGTTATGCGCCACCGCCTCAAACTTCGGTGTCCATCCGTAATGTTTGGCCAGCATAGTGGTGAGGGTGGTTTTCCCGCTCCCTATGTTACCTGCTACAGCGATGTGCATGTGATGCAGTTTGAGGGGGGACTACTCTGTCACGTCTTCGTCGTCCCAGATGTTTTTAGCCTTGGGAGCGAGAGCATCCTCAGGGGGGGCGGTGCCGGGGCCCACTTGCACGGTGGTGGTTTCGGCTTCCTCTATCTGCATGATACCCATCTTGAGGAGTGCGTAGGCCGACTTGCTTTCTGGTTTCTGATAAGTTTTCATAAGAGTATATGTTTTTAGACTTTTATTCAAAACAATGACTGCGGAACGGGCCGCAATGGGATAGACTGTGCAAAATTAAACATTTTTTTTAGATGTGCAAAGAAAGTGTGGATTTTTTGTGGGTGAACAGGAATTATCGTAATTCACGTGAATATTCATTTTTGGAAAGAAAATGCCGTAATGCGCAGAAATTTTCTTGGCAGAGCCCCCACCCCTGCCCTCTCCCCTGCAAGGGGAGGGGAGCATGATTACCGCTATCACAGTCATACAATGGGACGGGACGGAGAACTATTCCCCTGTGAGCTGCCTTGGGATAAATGCAAACAGGGGGAGCGGTGTGCGCTCCCCCTGATGGTTATGGATGTGTGGTGATGGGGGTGAATTACTTCACCACCACTTTCTTGCCGTTGTGGATGTAGAGGCCACGGGTGGGCTGAGCCACGCGCACGCCCTGGAGGGTGTACCAGGCATCGTCGGTGGTGGCGGGATGCGTGGTGACATTCTGGATGGCGGTGGTGCCGTCTTCCACATAGAAGCTGATGCTGTTGCTGCCGCTTATCAGGTCGGTGGGCAGTTGCAGATAAGCCTTGTTGGCCTTCAGGGTGCCGCCAGCACTCTTATAGAAGCCCACCACGCCATCTCTCTTGGCGAGGATGAAGTTGGTGCAGGCCACTTCATCACCATTGAAAATCATGGTACCGGTGGTAGGAAGTTCCTGGTCGGTAGTCACGCCCTGAAGCAGGTTGGTGTATTCGCCCTGCTCTATGGTCTCGGTGGTGGCGACGGAAGCGGGGTCGAAAGCATTGAGGAAGCCCAATCTGTTATCAAGAGCCTTAACCAAAACCCCCATACCGGCAGGGACTTTCTCAATCTTGGTGAGGCCTACACTGCCATCACTCTTATAGGAAGTGGCGATATAGGCAGTATAATAGTCAGCTTTATTAGTAAAGTCAAGGGCAGAGGGACTGCAATACGACATCCAGCAGACAGGATCAAATGTGCCACCTGTGAGAGTGATGTCGTCGACATAAAGTTCTTTAGTAGTTCTAGTAATAGTAATAGTTATACTCTTTGTGCCTTTTGGTATGTCGTATATTGGCACATAAACTATGCTATATTTTCTATAAGGTTCCCCTGGATTACCTACAGATGCATAAAAATCAAATGTAGTATATTTGGCCTTGAAGGACAGCATGAAATCTCCATAGAACCCCTGTAAATCTACCGTTTTCGTAAACGAGGAACCATTCTGGGTCAACTTCAACTCTGGTGCAGTTCCACCTCCTCCCGCATTAGTAGTCTGAGAAATAACCGCCTTATTGCAATCATAACCATCCAAGCTATTGCTACTAAAGTCCTCTGACCACAAAACGTTGGAGGACATATTGATTGTAAACGAGGCACTGCCAAACATGTAAGTATCGTTGCCTTTGAAGAAGGCATATATTGTAGCAGAACCTCCATTGGCTTGACCCAAAGTTACTTTGCCGGTTGCTTCATCAACGGCTGCCAATGCAGGATTAGTGGAAAAGTAAGATATGCCAGACAGATTTTTCGGATTGTCCAACGTAGGAGTTGTAAACGATGATTCTTTAAAGTCTACGGAGTATCCACCGTTTGGAACTTCCAAAAAAGAGAGTTCGCAAGCAGTCAACGAATTCGCTGTAATGGTGATGTTAGAGATTGATAATCCGTAAGTTGTTTCGGGTTGGTCAATGATGATTTCCACCGGACCAGAGGGGGAGCCAGAAATAGGAATACTCTGACTACTGGCACCGGTTATTACATGCGTCCCGCAATCTTTTCCGCCTACTTTCAAGGTCACGGTTCCCGCACCATTAGTATTGTTAAATTTTAGATTACCAAATGATATTTTTGAAACTTTCTCAAAATTTCCCAGCGATTTTAGGATCACTTTTTTTACATGATTAATTACGCCATTTTTATCATCTGTCCCTATTTTAAAACCGGCACTATATGTGCAATAAATCGGGTCTGTAGCATCCGTTTCCATATCAAAAGTCATCGGCATCTTATCTACTGTAGAATTACTTAGAGGCATGACAAAAGTGTTTGGCACCTCTTTTGTCGATAAGTGTTCAGGTATTCTGCCAGTGGGGATGGCAGTACTCGCAAACGAGAATTTATAGTCTTTAGTTGCTCCCCAGCCAACGCTGCACATTGCACATAGCAATGCGAGCGTAAAAAATCGTAAATGTTGTTTCATGACACGTTTTATTTTTGTTGATTATCTATTCACAGTGAAAGGCCCGATAGGGGCGGTAAGCGGGAGGTCGGTTTGTCGAAATATGGTCGACAGTTGCCGCAAGGGCACAATCTTCCTTTTCAGTTGTAAATGTAATATTTTTTGGCGACAGGTGTTGTAAAATTAACTTAAATTTACTAAAAATATCATTTTTTAAAATAATGGTGCGGATTGCAAATCCGACAGAAATGAAGAGGAGTCGCCTTCGGCGAGAAATTATTCAAAAATTAGATTTGAAAAATATTCAAAAATTTTTCCTGTGTGGTGCACCTAACGGTGCACCTGTCCCCCTGTGAGCATGTCCTCCTGCTAGTTCGTGAGCAGAGACCCCACCCCTGCCCTCTCCCCTGCAAGGGGAGGGGAGCTGATTACCGGCTTTGAATATCCTGGTGCTTGGTCGGTTTCGATGATGAGACGACCGTCAACAGGGAGGGGAGCTGATTACCGGCTCTCGCTGGCTCACATGGGTTTGAGCGGTGAGCTTGATTGGGGGTAAAAAGCATCAGGGGGAGCGAGACGCTCCCCCTGATGGGTATGGATGTGTGGTGATGAGGTGGAGATTATCCTTTACCTTCAGTTTTTACTTCACCACTACTTTCTTGCCATTGTGGATGTAGAGGCCACGGGTGGGCTGGGCCACGCGGACGCCCTGGAGGGTGTACCAGGCATCGTCGGTGGTGGCGGTGGTGACGCTCTGGATGGCGGTGGTGCCGTCTTCAACGAAGGTGATGCCGTTGGCACCGCTTGTCGAGGTGAGTGACGCGGTCGGAATCTGGAGGTAAGCCTTGTTGGGCGCCAGAGCCCCTTGCTGCGCTACCTTGTAGAAGCCCACCACGCCTTCGCGCTTGGCAAGGACGAAGTTGGTATACTCACTATCCTCATCCTCTGGTTTGAGTTCCACACCGTCGGGAGCACCTACCAGCATTTGGGTAATCTGAGTGGTGATTGGCTCTGTCGTGGCGACATCAGATTCTTTGAAGATGTCCTTGATGGCCTTTGACGAATCATTCGACTTGATAAGGATACCCTCAGAGCCAGGCACTTTCTCTATCTTGGTGAGGCCCACCACGCCCTCTTCTGCACGGTAGCTTGTGGCGATGAAAGCGGTGTAGTCGGTCTTGCCGGTGAAGTCGAGATTATTAGCGCTGCTGTAAGACATCCAGATGATGGGCTCTTCTGTAGAAGGAGTAGTGTAGGTGACGGTGACGGTTTGGACCTGAATAGTTTGATTACTCTTGTTTTCAAACACCACGGATTGAGCTTTCCCTTGCCATGTATTATTCACATAAGCACCATCAACGGTCCAATTGTTCAGATAGGATCCTGTGAATTCTATCTTGATGATGTTGTATCCAGAAGGCACAGAGAATGTCATTGACGGATAACTATTCGTAGTGTCAAGTTTTTTATAGAACCGAAGGTCTACGGGTGTTGAACCATTAGAAGGAATATGCCACTTATACCGGCCATCTGCCACCATTGTGACAATACCAGAAGTCCATGTAGACGACTGATTCTCAACTATATCGTTACCGCCTACATCGGGCATCATGCCTGAGCCATAATCATTCTCTCCCTGATTAAACACATAGGTGGCTTCTGTACCACTTACAGTCGGGTCAACTACCGTGACGGTGAAGGAGGCCTCACCTGCCAGGTAGTCAGCATTTTCTTTGGTATAGACCGTGATGACGGATGTTCCTTCGCTCAAAGCTTTTAAGAGCAGCGTCCATGTTCCGTCTCCATTATCTCTTGCATCCATCGTGACTACATCATGATTAGAAGACGTGGCATTATCTCTTTCAACACCTTCAGGGCATATCAATGTCGGGAAATCACGTGTCCCGCCGACATTCATCACGATGGTTGATTCACTCCATGAGAGTTCGGGAACTTTTTTACCGGGCACGTATACCAGCTCCACATCATCGATGTCTCTCACGGCTTGAGTACCATCATAAGATATTCTTACGAACACATTCTTATATTCGCTTAAATCGGCGGTAAGCTCTTCCCAAACACCTCTTTCCATCGATGAAGCACTTATAGAAGAGACATTGGTCCAATTATTTCCATCACTTGAAACTTGGATATACCAAGTTGAGGCTGTAGTATTATTGGACTCTTTCGAAACGTAGCAGGTCAGGCTGATAGGAGTAACTACTTTTTCTTTAGTCGTGATAGAACCTGTCTCCTTTTTATCCGTATTTCCGAAATAAGAACCGCCATGAGGTGTGACATTACCATTCTCATCGGTTTTCTGAGTTACTATATTGGTGATATTCCAGAAAGTATATGAGCTTGCAGCGTTTTCAAAATCGATGGTGGCAGTCTCGGCACCTGTCAGCAAAATGGTATATCTGGCTACCACTTCCTCGCTCTCATTGCCATAGGCATCGATGGCTACGGCCTTCAGGGTGGTGGCCTTGTTCACGGTATGCTCAATTCTGCCGCCCGTCACCGTTGAGGGCTCCCCGTCATCGACGGTGAATCTCATGGAAACGGCATCCGGCGAGGTGATGGTCACTACCGTGCCCTCCTCTACGGCACCGGCTGCGGGCGAGAAGGTGGGAGCGGCGACACTAATGGTATAGGTAGCAGTGACTTCATCACTCTCCACGCCATCCTTCACGGCCTTGGCCTTAATGGTAGTGGGAACTGTGACCGAAACCTCAGCGGTATTCGAAGAAGCGGTTTGTGCCACATCATTTACGGTGTAGGAGAGGGTGCAGCCCTCAGCAGCCGTGATGGTGACGGGGGTTTTGGCCTTGACGGCACCGGCAGCGGGCGAGAAGGTGGGAGCGGCGACGGTTATTGTGCTTCCGCCTTCATATTCTATTGTGACATCTTTGATGTAAATGGCTTTTGAGGAAGTCTGGCTCCACTCAATAAGAATTTTGCCCGAGGCAGAACCGGTAAAAGTGTAGTCAGTAGCAGTAGCTGTTAATGTTAATGAATTTTCGCCATCACATTTATATGGAGTACCACTTACACTGACTTTTACGGTTCCATTTATTTGACTTGCTCCACTGGTGTTAACTATAACGGATTTTATGGTTCCCGATATACCACTGGTGGACAATTTTATCGAGCTGGCGGGATAGTTCCCTGAACCGAATTGCAAACCCTTGGTGTCATGAACATTCCCCATGTAGACCTTATCGCCACCTGATTTTGGTGTCAACTCTAATTTCCAATCTACATTAGAAAGAGTTACGTCCTGAGTTAGAGTAAAATACTTAGTGCCATTTTCAGTAGTAGAAGAAAAATCACTTTGTGCGAATGTGTGGAAGTAGGTTGTTGCTCCCCACATTGTGCCCGCCACCGCACAGAGCAGTGTGAGCATAATTAATCTTAATTGTATTTTCATAATGGTATGTATTTGGTTTTTATTGATTGTTTCGGTTAGAAGGCGTGGTTGGTTTAGGTTGTTGATGACGAGGAGACAAGCTGTGGAAACAATGGAAACAGGCGGTGACGACTGCTGAGGTCATTGCTCCATGGCTGCTCCAAGCGTATTTGGGGCAAATATAGTGAAAAAAATCGAGAAAAAGAAATTATGGAGGGGAAAAATTGAAGGAGTCGCCTTTGGCGAGAAATTATTCAAAAAATAAGTTCAAAATTAATCAAATATTTATTCATTCGCAGGCGAATGAAGGGAAAGGAGTCGCTCTGCGAGCGAGGAATTAATCAAAAATTAAGTTCAAAAATTAATTATCTGGTGCACCGGACGGCGCACCAAGGGGAGTGCCCTTCGGGCAGAAATCTTTCAAAATCTTTTCAAAATCAAGCAGAATCGGCACGCTACGCGTGGAAAGATAGTGCAAACCGAGGGCAATCAAGCTTGCTTGAATTGCTGAGGTGCAGCCTATCTTATGGAAAGATAGTGCAAACCGAGGGCAATCAAGCTTGCTTGAATTGCTGAGGTGCATGTAGTACGTAACTTTGAAGCGCCAAAATTTCGTAATTTTAAACCACCAGAAATTGGCAAAGTTAAATAACCAACTATGTTAAGTGATAACAATCGGG
>CACYUZ010000056.1:0-19019 GCA_902777645.1 uncultured Prevotellaceae bacterium
AAGCACAATACCCTCATAACATACCGTGTCTGTCTCGGACATCCCGTCTCGCATCCCATGCGGATATACCCGCCTGAGCACCGCATTGACCCTTGCCTTTACGGTCTTCATGCTCAGGGGTTTGACAATATAATCGTCAGCACCGATATTGAGTCCTTTCACCATGTGGTTCTCCCCGTCGAGTGCCGTGATGAAGATGATGGGAATCTGCGCCGTAGCAGGATTCTCCTTCATTTTATGCGCCATTTGGAATCCCGACATGTTCTCCATCATCACATCCAGAAGAATCAGTGCGTATTCCGTCAGATCCAGCGTTAGTGCCTCCTCAGCAGAGTTGACGGCAGCCACCTCGTATCCCTCCGTCTCAAGATTATATTGGAGTATCTCGCAGATGTCTAGTTCGTCATCTACAACAAGTATTTTCATAAATGCTCTATAGTTGTGAATGATACAGATAAATATTTTGGGCGCAAAGTTGCCGCTTTTTTCTAAGATGTCGGAATAAAGCGTATTAAATTGTTATGACAATGTTCCATGTCCCATTCTGTGCTCCAATCCTATATAACAAACCTGCAATTTCCCGTTTCGATTGCGGGGGGGGCAGCGTGGTGAACTGAATATTTACAAAAATAGACTTAACGTGGGTTAGTAGCTTTATTTGTTATTTACAAAAGTTAAATATGTTAATTTTTAACCTTTTCAAATCTCTATAGAATCTTTGTTATTACTTTTCTACCATTTAAAGCACAAGTTGTTGACATAAAACAACTTGCAAATACTTTGGTTGGAATCAGCCGGGCGGCTTTTGTTGCATCCGCCATCCAGTTGCATCCGCTGATGATGGCTCGCCCAGACGTAGTGGTAGCAACGGCATCGCTCAGGACTGGGGCAACCGCTGCTGTAGCCGCAGCTGCAGGCACGATGAATGGAGCTAGCCCTGCGGCATATCCCAGTGTGTTGAGTACGGGATGATCCTCGGCAAACTTCTCACTCATTACCCTATACTTCTTTGCTCCTACAATAGCCCGTTCCTCAAGATGTGGGTTCTGTTTCTTTTCTTCAATTTCCGCTAACGGCATGTCACCAGTTATTGTAGAGTGTACTACTGTAGCATCATTAGAGGTGGTGAAGTAATTCCTTGTATCTCTTTTCACCAGATTCCTGCCTTTTTCTATATTTCTATAGTTTTCTTCCTCGCCTCTTTGCTGTGCTTTCATATCTTCGTTTTTTTTATAACACAAGGCAAAGATACCTACCGTTCTCAATCACGCCAAACCGATAAAGAAACCCCTAATCCAAAATAAAGAAGCTGCTTATCCCAAAAGGGTAAATTCCATGTTTCCTAACTCTATTTACTGCTATAGTTTCTAATCGAGGACAAGGTGTCGACAAATCCCCGCAATATTATTAATACATATTTTTTCCCCGCACAAAGAGGCGTCTTCACCATTTTTTTTGCTATATTTGCCACACTTGCCGGATTTTGCACGCATTTACATCTTCTGTGGCTTTTCTGCCGCAAGGGTTGACTGAAAGAGAGCGGCAATAAAGTAGTCGGCAATAAAGCCTGTTTTATCCTTATGATTATGAAAATGCTGAAAAACTTCTTCACAGCGGCGGCCGCCTGTGCGGCGCTCGTCGGACTCACCGCCTGCGACGGCCAGAGATGGTCGGAGCAGCAGGTCGACTCGTTTATGCTCGTCAGCCAGCGGGGCGGACCCTCGCTGGGCTACTCGCCCACCTCGGGCGTGCATCTGCTCACCGTCGACGGCTATGCCTTCAAGGACCTGAACCGCAACGACTCGCTCGATGCCTATGAAGACTGGCGCCTCACCCCGGAGGAGCGGGCCGCCGACCTTGCCTCGAAACTGACTGTCGAGGAGATAGCCGGACTGATGCTCTACAGCAGCCACCAGTCGGTGCCTATGGCCGAGGGCATGGGGTTCGGTGCCTCCACCTACGGCGGCAAGGCTTTCGAAGAGAGCGGTGCCAAGGCATCCGACCTGTCCGACGACCAGAAGCGTTTCCTGCGCGACGACCACCTGCGTGCTGTCCTGGTGACAGGCGTGGAGAGCCCTGCTGCGGCCGCGGTGTGGAACAACAATATGCAGGCTTTCGTCGAGGCGCTCGACCATGGCATACCGGCCAACACCAGTTCCGACCCGCGGCATGAGGCGAAAGCCACCGCCGAGTTCAATGCCGGGGCGGGCGGACAGATATCGCTGTGGCCCACCACGCTTGGACTGGCCGCCACCTTCTCACCGCAGCTGGTGCGCCGATTCGGCGAGATAGCCTCCGAGGAATACCGCGCCCTGGGCATTGCCACAGCCCTCTCACCACAGGTGGATATCGCTACTGAGCCGCGCTGGTTCCGCTTCAACGGCACCTTCGGCGAAGACCCGCAGCTCTCCACCGACATGGCACGCGCCTACTGCGACGGATTCCAGACCACACCCGAGACCAAGGGGTGGGGCACGAAGAGCGTCAACGCCATGGTGAAACACTGGTATGGCTACGGTGCCCAGGAGGGTGGGCGCGACTCGCACTTCGCCTCGGGCAAGTATGCCACCTATCCGGGCAAGAACCGTGAGATGCACAAACGCTCCTTCACGGAGGGCGCTTTCCGCCTGGAGGGCGGCACAGGCATGGCATCGGCAGTGATGCCCATCTACAGCATCCTGTGGAACCAGGACCCCTCGGGCGAGAATGTGGGCGGTAGCTACAGCCGGTGGATGATAGAGCAGCAGTTGCGCGGTGAGGCGAAGTTCGAGGGCGTGGTGTGCACCGACTGGGGCATCACCAAGGACATGAAAGTGCTCGACAGTCCGCGGGGCGGAAAGCCCTGGGGCGTGGAACACCTTAGCGAGGCCGAGCGCCACTACAAGATATTGCAGGCCGGGGTGGACCAGTTCGGCGGCAACAATGAGATAGGCCCTGTGATGGAGGCTTATCGCATGTGGGCCAGCGAGCAGGGAGAGGAAAGCGCCCGCAACCGCTTTGAACTGTCGGCACGACGCTTGCTGCTCAACATATTCCGGGTGGGACTGTTTGAGAATCCTTATCTCGACCCGGCCGAGACGGAACGCATAGTGGGCAAGCCCGCCTTTATGAAAGAGGGCTATGAGGCCCAGCTCAAGTCGGTCGTCATGCTGAAAAACCATGGCGGCGCACTGCCCGTGAAGGAGAAGAAGAAGGTGTATGTGCCCAAGCGCCACTTCCCGGCCATACCGGGCATGTGGGGCGGCATTTCCGAGGAAAAAACCGAGGAGCCTGTCGACCTGGCGCTGGTGGGCAAATATTTCGAGGTGGTGAATAGTCCTGATGAGGCCGACTTCGCCCTCTGCCTGATACAGGATCCCAGCAACGGCTGGGGCTTTACCTACGATGATGTGAAGCGGGGAGGAAACGGCTATATGCCCCTCAGTCTGCAGTATGACGACTATACGGCTGCCGATGCCCGCGCGGTGAGCATAGCCGGCGGCGACCCCATGGAGAAGACCACCAACCGCAGTTTCCGCGGCAAGACCATCAAAACCTACAACCGCGACGATATGGTGATGGTGCAGGACACCAGGCGTGCCATGGGGCAGAAACCCGTGGTGGTGGTCGTTGAGACCGGACGCCCCTTGGTGCTTGCTGAGATAGAGCCTTATGCCGATGCCGTGCTCCTCTCCTTCAATGTGCAGCACCAGGCGCTGCTCGACCTTATCAGCGGCCACAATGAACCCTCGGCCCTGCTGCCCATGCAGATGCCCGCCGACATGGCGGCGGTGGAGGCGCAGCTCGAGGATGTGCCGCGCGACATGCGCTGCTACCGCGATGCCGACGGCCACGACTACGACTTCGCCTTCGGTATGAACTGGAGCGGTGTCATCAGCGACGAGCGCGTCAAGAAGTACAAGTAGCGAAGCCCTGGGCGGCATAGTCGCGCCACACTTCCTCCAGCTTGTCGGCCTGGCGGTCGGTCAGCATCATGCCCGAGTGGCCCTGCTCCCAGTCGAAGTCGGGTATCTGCTCAGCCAGGGTCTCTGTGCTCAGCAGCAGCGGGGCTTTCTCGGGGTGTATCATGTGGCTCAGCCGCATCCTGATGTAGTACACCTTGCGGCCCTTTCCGCTCCAGTCTTCGTCGGGGTAGGGGGTGCCTGTGAGTATGCCGCGCATCACCACCCCCTTCCTGCCCTCGCCGGTGCGTATCATATAGAACCGGTCGCCGACATGGGCTTTGGCGTGGTCCCAGATGCTCCAGTCGTAGTAGAACGGCTCCTTGTCGAGGCCGCTGAGCATGCTTCCCTCTCCCAGGTCGGCCATCGTCTCGTCCAGTTCCCACATCTTGTAGTTGCTGATGTCGGTGTTCCAGCGCATGATGAAGGTCTTGCGGAAATGTTCGCGCACGATACCACCCGCGCTGTCGAAGAGGGCCTGCCATCGCTCTTCGTCCATCTTGTTGAATATGCCTTGGGCGGCGTCCATCGCACGGAAGGCATCCTCCTTCTCCACGAGGTGGCGGAATTCGTCGTAGGGCATTATTTTGCATATGTTGTCCCTCAACATACCCACGTAGCGGCAGGCGCCTATGAACAGCCGCTCTGTGTTGTCCACCACCCGCAGGGTGCTCAGTTCCTCGTCGTCGCTGAGGTGCTGTCTTTCTTCCATGGCATCGCGCACCTCCAGATAGTCCCATTGCAGCCACTCGAAATAGTAGAAGGCTATCCATGGGTCGGCGGCGCCCTTCTTGTCTTTATAGCGAGAGGGGGCGATGTGGAAATCGCGGTTCACACCCGTCACCACTTGCCTCTCGCCCCGCTCAAGTATCTCGCCCATGTTGTGCAGCCGTTGTTTCCACGCCTGCCTTGCCGCTTCGTCGGTCAGGGTGGCGGCTCGTTCGTTCTCGTCGAGTATGCGGGCCGCACGGTGCACCTGCAGCACCGCGTTCAGGTAGGCGTAGCAAAGCTCCACGTCCATGAACGACGCCAGCAAGGGCAGCTCCACATGGATGCTGCCGCCTATCATTTGCTTGATGGTGATGCCTTGGGTGGAGTGCCCCTCTATCAACAGCGTGTGGCTCTCACACTCCATGGGGGAGGGTTCGTTGCGTCGTTTTTGTTCTGTCAGTTCCCCGTCGCCGTAGTCTTTTGACTCCAGCAGCGTGAGGGCCAGTTGGATGACTTTAAACTCGTTCAGTTTCCTGACGCCTGCAATGATGAATTTCTGTGCCATAATAGTAAGTGTTTCACGGCCGGTGGCCTGTTTTCTGCAAGATGAGTGCAAACCGGGAGCATTCGGGTTTGCTCTGCAAAGATAGGCACCGGCTGTGTCAAATCATGGCACAAGGATATGCTTTTTTATTATTCTTCTTCCGTTTCGGTGGGCTCATACATTAGAGCAGCCTCCACGTGCAGGTCGTGGAGCTCGTCGGCGAGCCATTGGGGCGAGAGCACCTTCAGTTGGTTGCCCCGGCTCAGCAGGTGGCCGCTCAGGTCGATGGTGGGCCGCATGAAGAGTTCGAAGTCGGAGAAGTCTTCTCCCTGCACTATCTCACGCTGGCTGGCATGGATGGGAAGGTCTCTCAGGTAGAAGCGTTCGTAGCCGTAGGCCCGCACCACGATGCGTTCGGGCTGGGTGCCGTCACCGGCAAGCACGCCGTAGCACTCGTCGAAGTAGGCCTGTGCGTCGAAGTCGGGGTCTATCTGGAATTTCTCTTCGGTGAGGGTGAGGCTTAGGATGCGGTCGAAGGAGAAAATGCCGAAATAGTCCGACTCGGGTTTCTCGCTGGTCGCCTTCCGGTAGAAATGCCCCAGGATGTACCAGCGCTGTTTGAAGAGTTTTATGCAGTAGGGCTCAAAGACCAGGTGGTTGGGCTTGTCGGTGCCATACTTGCGGTAGTCGACGGCTATCTTCACGCTCTTCTTCATGGCGTTGATAGCTTTTTTCAGATAGTCGCCCTCGTAGGGCACGGGTTGTAGCAGGATGCGGTGCTGCAGCGACAGGCTCTCGCTCACCACATTGTTCACCGAGAGGGTGGAGAGCATCCAGTTCTGCACGCTGTCCTCGCGCAGCACGTAGTCGTTGCCTATGTAGTATTCGTAGCCGTTTTGGCGGTCGCACTCAATGAAGATGCCAAACATCTCCTCAATGGCGTTCTTGTGGCGTATAAAGGAGGAGCGGCTCAGCTCTTTGCCCTCGCTCAGGTCGGTGTCGAGCCATTTGGCCTGTATCTCGGGAAAGGTGATACGGCGGGCTCTGCGTATGGTGTCGATGAGCCAGATGTACTCTCTGAACTTTACGGGTGTCTTCATGATGCGGTCTTTTTTAAAGTGGAGGTCTATCCCAGTTGGATGCTTTCTATGCGGAGGCGCATGATGCCGGCGGGCACACGCACTTCCACCTCCTCGCCCGCTGTCTTGTTGAGCAGGGCCTGGCCGATGGGCGACTTGATGGATATCTTTCCCTCGCGTATGTTGGCCTCGTGCGGACTCACCAGGGTATAGGTCATGCGGCTGTTGTTGGACAGGTTGGTCATCTCCACCTTGCTCAGCAGTTGCACCTTGTCGCCGCTGAGACGCGACATGTCGATTACGCGCGCGTTGGCCAGCACCTTCTGCTTGAAACGTATCCTGCCCAGCAGGCGCCCCTGCTCGCGCTTGGCGGCGTGATACTCGAAATTCTCGCTGAGGTCGCCCTTGTCGCGGGCCTCGGCGATGGCTTCCCTCACCTGGGGCAGCAGCACACACTCCAGTTCGTGGAGCTCGGCCACAAGTTTGTCGTAGCCTTCCTGTGACATGTATTCCATACTTCTACTTCTTTCTGTTTTTTTGGCTGCAAAGATAGTGCAAATTCTCTAATTCCTGCCGTTTTTGCACTGTAAAATCTTTTTTTCGTGCCCCCGCCGCTATGACTTCTCGTACCGGAATTCTCTTGGTGACATGCCTTTCATGCGCAGAAAGAACTTGCTGAACGAAGGGGCATCGGCAAAGTGGAGCTGCCCGGCTATCTGGGTGATGCTCAGGTTGGAGGTGCGCAGCAGGAAGACGGCCGACGAGGCCCAACTTCACCCGACATATTGCGGCAGTCGGGCATCGACTGCCAGCCCATGCTCACCATCATGGCATTGGCCAAGCGGATAGCAAAAAGTATCTCAGAGCGATTCTGACAGAGGCTTATCCTGTGCTATTGCCGCGGAGGCTGCTTCATCCTGACCAGCTCGATGGCCTCCTTGCCCGTCAGGTGCTCTATGTCGAAGCGGAGGGCAAGCATGTGGGCAAAGCTTTTCTCTATCTCTTTCTGAAAGCCTTCCTCATCGTTGGGGTCGTATCTCTCGGAGAGCAGTCGGGCGGCGGCCATTTTTTCTGTCTCGTCGTCCACGATGTGTATCCTGCCAAAGGCTATCACGCTGCGGAAGTAGGTGGTGTATTCGCGGGCATGCACATCGTCTCGCTCGATGACACAGAACGATGCCTTGTCTGAGTGGCGGATGGCGTCAATCTTGTGCCCGCTCATGGCGCTGTGAAAATATAGTTTCCCTTCCGAGTAGACATAGCTGATGGGCACGGCATAGGGGTAGCCGTCGTGCCCCGTCAGGGCCAGTGTGCCGGAGGTGGCTCCCTTCAGTATGTCGATGCTTTCTTGCTCCGGGAGCTGCTGGCGCTTTCGCCGCATAGGAGGAAAACCGGGCGATTTCTGCTCTTCCATTTCTTTCATTCTTTGTTGCTCGCAAGAAAAGACTGTTCAATCTATCACACTGACCCTCATTTCGATGTCGTCGATGGGACGGTCGCCCCGTCCGGTGGCAGTGCCTTGTATCATCTCCACCACGTCGAGACCCTGCTCCACCTCGCCAAACACGGTATACTGGCCGTCGAGATGGGGCGTGCCGCCCACGGTGGAGTAGATGCGCTGTTGCTCCTCGCTCAGTCCGGTGTAGCCGGCTGCCTGTTTCTCGGCTTCTGCGGCCAACTGGTCCTGCAGCTCCTGCAGTCCGGCACGGTTCCTCTCCCGCCGCATCTGCATAATCTCTGCTTTGCGGGCCGCTGCCAATTGGTTGAAGATGTCCTGCATGCGCTGCATCTTCAGCTGTTTGGAGAACTGGCGGAGCTGTCCTTCGTTGTAGACCTGTCCCCAGACGATGTAGAACTGCGAGCCGCTGCTCCTGCGCTCCGGATTCACCTGGTCGCCCTGACGGGCAGCGGCCAGAGCGCCTCGCTTGTGGAACAATCCGTCTTTTATTTCTGCCTCGAGGGTGTAGTCGGGACCGCCCACGCCCAGCATCTTGCCTGCAGGAGCGCCTTTTGAGTCAGGGTCGCCGCCCTGTATCATAAAGTCTTTGATGACACGGTGGAAGAGCGTGCCGTCGTAATAGCCTTCCTTGGCCAGTTTTATGAAATTGTCGCGGTGGATGGGTGTCTCGTCGTACAGGCGCACCACGATGTCGCCCAACATGGTCTGTATCTTTACTTTCATGTTCTATAGTTGCTGATTTATAATAAGTTGTGTTGTTTGCTTGTTCTTACTCTCCGATGACTGTGGCCACCAGCCTTCGCGCTCCCCCGTAGTTGCGGTACTCGCACAGGTAGATGCCCTGCCAGGTGCCCAGGTTCAGACGCCCGCCGGTGACGGGGATGGTAAGGCTCACACCGCTCAGGGTCGACTTGGCGTGGGCCGGCATGTCGTCGTCACCCTCCAGGGTGTGCTCGTAGTCGGGACAGTTTTCCGGCACAAGGCGGTCGAAGATGGTTTCTATGTCCACGCGCACGTCGGGGTCGGCATTCTCATTGATGCTTAGTCCGCAACTGGTGTGCTGGCAGAACAGGTGCAGCAGGCCGGCTTTGGGCAGTTTGGGCAATTGGCGCACAATCTCGCCGGTCACCAGATGGAATCCCCTGGGTCGGGGTGTCAGGATGATTTCTACTTGCTGCACCATCATTTCTTCCAGGCGTTTACCACCTCGCCGATGTACATGGAGTGCAGACCGGCGGGGAAGTTGGCGTACATGTTCTTGGGCACATCGCTCTTGAAATACTGGGGGTCGAAAGGTGCCGCATACATAATCTTACACTCTATCACCATGTCGGCCTCGGTGTAGTAGGGCGTGCCATGGTCCGTGTAGGCGGTGTGCAGGCCGAGTGCGGCTGCCTTGTCGCCGTCGCGTCCGCTCTTTGTGCCCATATAGCGGAGCACCTGGCTGTGCTCCACGTCGAAGGCCATCACCGTGAAGTATTCCTCGCGGTCCAAGAACTCTTTGGTGTAGCGCTTCTCCGCCACGTAGACGGTGAGGGCGGTGCGTCCCCACAGGGTGCCGATGCCTCCCCAGCCTATGGTCATGGCATTGCTCTTCTCCTTGTTGCCCGCAGCAAGGAGCTCGGCATCGTGAAACCATTGGAATCCGTTCTCCGTAAAGTCTTCCCTTACCTCAAACTTCTTGAATCCGTTCTCTTCCTGCGCGGAAACGGGAGCGACAGCAGCCATCAGGGCTATAATCACTGAGAGGGCCGAAATTACACTTCTTTTCTTCATGGAAATTTCAAATTTTGTTTGCAAAATTACGGAAAAACAGGCAAATATGGTAATTTTGTAAGTGGATTCTTATGAATGATAAAAATATGGACTCACTGATGTCTTTCGTCCAGGACTTCCTGCCTACGGCTCTGGCTTACTTCGTTGCCGTCAATGTGGTCACTTTCATAGTCTACGGCATAGACAAATGGAAGGCCAAAAAGGGCCGGTGGCGCATCTCCGAGGCCACCCTGCTCTTCCTGGCATTAATAGGCGGCAGTATCGGGGCCTGGATGGGCATGACGGTCTGGCACCACAAGACGCTGCACAAGAAGTTCAGATACGGCGTGCCTCTGATTCTCATTGCTCAATTAGGGCTTATATTGTATTTCTTGTTCAAAGCTGGTTAACAATCGTCTTGGCATTCATGTCGGCCATCTTATCGCTTCGGAGAATGCTTTAATTTCTTACTGTTCCCACATCTAATACATAAAAAAGGCTCCTCCATAGAAGAAATCAATTACTTTTGCGGGTAAATAGGAATCGAATATCAATAAAACTGAATTATGAAGGTAAAAAAAGTACTGGTCACAGGAGCTAACAAAGGTATTGGATTTGGTATAGCAAAGCATTTAGGCCTCAGCGGATGGCAGGTCATCATCGGCGCACGGGATAAGGAACGGGCAGAGAAAGCCATCCGTGAACTGCAAGCATTGGATATAGAGGTGTCTGGTTGGGTGAACATCGAATTGACAGATCTCACCGGCATAGAGAAAGCTGTGGAGGAACTGGAGGAAAAACACCCCGACTTGTCGTTGCTGGTCAACAACGCAGGTATTCCCGGCGATATGAGTGTGGACAGTCTTCATACTGAAATCGGCGTCGTGCGGGAAACCCTCGAGGTGAATTTCGTCGGCACCTTCCAGCTCACCAAGGCAATGGCGCCTCTGCTCAGCCGGAATGGAGGTAGAATCGTCAACGTCACAGTTCCGTCGGAAGTAAGTCCTTACTGGCATCCCTTGGCCTATGTGGCCAGCAAGGCTGCCCAAAATGCCATGATGGGGGTGATGGCGATAGAATTCCAACAGCAGGCGGTACCCCTTGAGATTTTTTCCGTCCATCCCGGACCTACCACTACCGACCTCAACGGCAATATGACTCTTCCGGGCTTTCACGACATAGAGACCGTAGGCCGGAAGATGGCCGAGCTAATCAATGACGGAAAAAGCCATCAAGGTGAGTTCTTAGAACTCTATCCGATAGTAGAAGAGAAATAAATCCACCCTTAGGTGTATTGGGCCGTTTCTGCCCCTGGAAAGACATTTCTGAGGGCAAAAACGGCTTTTTAATAGTGAAAATACCTCAAAAGATGCAGTTTGAAAGATAATAATGTAGAAAAATGATTATCTTTGCCATCTAACAGCAATCACCATTATGAAAAAACTTTTCTATTTGACAGCAGCAGTTTGCCTGATGGCATTCGCCGCTTGTGGGGGCAACAACAAACCGGCTGCTCCGGTACCGACGCCTGCACCCGAGGAACCGAAAGATACGGTAGTGGTAGTGAGAGACACCTTCCCCGCCGACCGGTGGATGGAGGAGAACAAGCAGAAAGAAGGTGTCGTGGAAGCCAACGGCATTCAGTATAAGGTGCTGCAGGAAGGCAAAGGCAGCAAGCCCAACAAACGCAAGCGGGTGAAGATGAACTTTGAGTTGCGCCTCACCAATGGCAAGGTGGTGGAGTCGCATTGGGGAAAGGATGTGGTGGAACTTCCGCTTTCGAACGTAATCCCCGGTCTGCAGAACGCCATGACACTGATGCCGGAGGGGTCGACATGGGAAATCTACGTACCCTGGCAACTGGGCTATGGCGAAGAGGGCTCCAAAAATATACCGCCCCATTCGGCCTTGGTTTTTAAGGTGAAACTGATAGAGATAATAAAATTGTAATATAACAAAGAAAAAGACTGTTTTTTAAGCGAATATGATGGATTACAATAGAACTGCAGGAAAAGTGCAGCATGTGAAGAGAGCCCTGCTGAGCACGGTGCTCGCAGTAGCGGCTGTATGCAGCTGGGCCGCCCAAGACGGCAAGACCCTGAAGGTGAAACTCGACCTTGTCGACTTCGGCGACAGTGTAGTGGTGTACCGAATAGGACAGAAGGAGCAGACCTTCACCGGCAAGAATGGCAAGTTTGAGTTTGAAATCCAGGTGGATAAGGTCTGTCTGGGCACGCTGGTGCAACCCAGATTGTTGCGCGGCGACATGGAAGATGCCCGCTTCTATAACATTCCGCTTGTGGGCGGCGAAACCGTGCGCGTGTGGGATACCGACAAGACCCGCTACGATATAGACGGCACAGGTTTTTATGCCGACTATCATAAGGTAGACCTCTTTATGGAAAAGGCCGACGACGAGCAGGCTGCCAATGCTGCCAAATACCGCGAGATGTCGGCCGACCCGTCTGTCAGCAAGGAGGCGAAAGAAAAGTTCTACAACGAGGTCTATAAGCCCAGCTTCGACCGCTACCAGCAGGCTCTGGTCGATTATCTGAAGGCGCACGCTTCACAGGATGCCTCCGTCTGCCTGCTCAGCAATATCAGCGGACTGGAGAAGAAGAAAGAAGCCTTTATGCTGCTCGACGCATCTGTGCGTGAGGGACGCATGCGACCGCTTTACGACAATATGGTGGCCGAGGAAGAAGAGGCCCAGGAGAAAGAGGCCATGAAGAAACAGGCGGAAGGTCTGGAGGCACCGGCCTTTACCCTCGACGACCTGAACGGCAAGCCCCTCTCGCTCGCCTCGCTGCGCGGTAAATATGTTGTCCTCGATTTCTGGGGCTCATGGTGCGTATGGTGCATCAAGGGCTTCCCGAAGATGAAAGAGTATTATGCCAAGTATCCCGGCAAGTTTGAGATTCTCGGCGTTGACTGCAACGACACAGTTGAAAAGTGGAAGGAAGCCGTCAAGAAGCACGAGCTGCCCTGGCTGCACGTCTACTGTCCCAGGGAGGCTACGGTGCTGTCTGACTTCGGCGTGACGGGTTTCCCCACCAAGATTATCATTGGTCCCGACGGCAAAATCGTGAAGTCCATCCTCGGCGAGGATCCGGCTTTCTACACCCTGCTGGATGAACTGTTCGGAAAATAGTTTTCCCCAACATTTTTAAAGCTTTTAGAAGGAAATGAAAAAATGCTTCTGGCTCGCCCTGCTGCTCCTATGGACGGGCGGCATGGCAAACGCTCAGACCGACAGCACCGCTCTCAACAGGAAAAAAGTGGCCGTCGTGCTGAGTGGTGGCGGTGCCAAGGGTATGGCCCACATCGGGGCCCTGAAGGTGCTCGAACGGGCTGGCATACCTATCGACATCGTCACCGGTACATCGATGGGCAGCATCATCGGCGGCCTCTATGCCATCGGCTACAATGCACAGTCGCTCGATTCGATAGTTCGTGTGCAGGACTGGAGCTATGTCATCACCGACCGCGAGGACCTGAGACGGCAGAGCCTTAATGACCGCCGGAAGCAGAACACCTACGTCTACACCACCGGCATGACCATCGGCAAGCGCAATATGCAGGCCGGCGGTATCATCAAGGGCAAGAACCTGGCGGAGCTGTTTCAGCGGCTTTGTACGGGCTATACTGATTCCATCGACTTCACTCACGACCTCCGAATCCCCTTTGCCTGCGTGGCCACGAACATCATTGACAACAGTGAGGTCGACTTCCACAGCGGGCGCTTGCCGCAGGCCATGCGTGCCTCCATGGCCATTCCCGCCGCTTTCTCACCGGTCAGGATGGGCGACAAAGTGCTTGTGGACGGTGGCCTGAAAAACAATTACCCGGCCGACATAGCCCGTGAGATGGGGGCCGACATCATCATCGGCGTCACCGTGCAGGGAGCGCCGAAAGAGGCAGCAGACCTGGTGGGTACGATGAGTATCCTCAGCCAGATAATCGATGTGAACTGCAAGAACAAGTATGAGGAGAACCTCGCCATCACCGACCTGCACCTTTCGGTAGACACCAAAGGGTATGGCTCGGCCAGTTTTTCACATGCAGCCATCGATACGCTGATACGCCGTGGCGAAGAGGTGGCCATGCGTCATTGGGACGACATCATGGCACTGAAGAAACGCATCGGTATCGACGACTCGTTCCGGCCTGTCATCCTGCAGCCCCTGCGGCCGCAGGTGATGACCGAGAAACGGCGGGTCACCGGCTTCGTCTTCGAGAACATGACACCGCAGGACGAACGGTTCCTGAAGCAGAAGTTTCACATGAGCAGGATAGACAGTATCGATGCCAGTCTGGAGCAGCAGATTACCACCTCTATGCGAGTGGACTTGTTTTATCAGACGGCCGAGAGCCGCCTGATGCCCGAAGGCGACGGAGTGCGTGTGGTGCTCTCGGCGGGCAACCGGAAATCGGTGCAGCTGCATGCCGGTGTGCGCTACGATACGGAGGAGTATGCCGCCCTGCAACTGGGACTCGACATCCCCTTCAAGACAGCCATCCCTGTCAATGCCGACATCACCTTGCGGTTGGGCAAACGCTTGAAGGCCCGCGGCGAAATCACTGCCCACCCCCGCAGCTTCTCCCGGCCCACATTCAGCTACTCTTTTAGCCGCAACGATGTGGATCTATACGTAAAAGGCGACCTGGACTACAACATCCGCTACAACCAGTTCCAAGCGGAGGTACTGCCCTTCAATTTCAATCTGAGCCGCTTCAACCTGCAGATGGGACTGCGCTGGGACTACATGCATTACCGCAACAAGCTCGGTTCTGAAGCCGCCAAAGAGTTTACCCTCGAGAATGAGCATTTCTTCAGCTACCGTGCCAGGGCCGAGTACAACAGCGAGGACAACTGGTACTTTCCCTCCCGCGGTGCGCGCTTCAAGGCGGAATATGCCTATCTGACCGACGACTTTGCCCGACTGGAAGACCAGGCCGGCATGAGCGAAGTCAGTGCTCACTGGCGTATGTCGTTCACCCTGGGCAGCCGCTTTACTCTCCAGCCCATGGTCTACGGCCGTCTGCTTTTCGGCAAGACCGTGCCTCTTGTCTTCAGCAACGCAATCGGCGGCAACTGGTTCGGCCACTATGTGGAGCAGCAGATGCCCTTTGCCGGTGTGGGCAATGTGGAGTATGTGGACGACCAGTTTGTGGCGGCACAGTTGCAGGCGCAGCAGCGCATGGGCAGCAACCACTATGCGCTGCTCCGTGTGTCAGGGGCACAATATGCCGAGAAGACGAAGCAGCTTCTCGACCATCATACACTTTTCGGTGTGCAGGCGGCTTATTACTATGACACGATGTTCGGACCGGCCGGCATCACCATAGGCTACAGCAACCGTACCGAAAAACCGTATGTCTTCCTGAATCTTGGCTTCGTGTTCTGATAGCGATTTGGGTTAAAGATTCCTGTTCAGCACTTCGCTGATATCGCTTGTCTCCGCTTGGGGCTGCCAGCTGCTCATGAGCTCACACACCACCGTGCCGGCACCGTTGGTCAGCGTGTGCAGGTAGCTTCCGCCGTCGGTTGGCGACATGCGGCAGGTGAGGGTGTCGTCGAGATAGGTCTCGTGCAGCCAGTGGACGGTGAGGGATGTCAATGCCTGTGCAGCCAGCACCTCGTCGGGCATGGTAAGCAGGGCGATACTGACGTAGCTGCGGTTGCTCACGTGGAAATTGAAGTCGAGGTCGAGACGGGTGGCACGGTGCTCCATCTGCATGCTGCACGACTGCGGCTTGGGAAACCGGACCTTCTTATGGCTGCCGGTCGTCAGTTCTGGCAATACCGTCAGCTTGTCGGCGAGAAAGTCGGTCGGTTCCAACCGCTTTGTGTCGAGGTTGAGAATATTCCATTGACTGGTGCCGGAGGCTATCAGCTGCTCGTTGTCCTTGCGAACGATACGGAAATCGCAGTAGATTCGGAGCGATGTCAGTTCGCTCACCCAGATTTCTACAGTGAAGTCTTCCGACCAATAGGCTGGGGTGGGGTGGATGTCCATCCTGATTTCTGTGATGACCCACATGCGCCGCTGCTTCACGATGTCGAAGGCGGCAACGTGGTGGATGGTCATCAGGCGGGCGAAACTGTCCTGAAAGTACATCAGTATGGCATTGGGCGTGAGCCTGTACAAGGGGGTGATGTCTGATGCCGTCGATGTGTAAGTGTGTCTGTATTTTCCGTTTGAAAACATAATAAATCTTTATTGTGTTGGTTGAATTTCTGCGTAGTGTGTTGTCTATTCTCCTATGCTCTGCCCGTTGTCATACAGGTCAAGCGCCTCTTTCATCTTGTCGTGCATATACTTCACGGCATCGCGCGGATAGATGATTTTGATGCCCGGTCCGTAGGACATGAAGACGGAGTACATCTCAAAGTTGATGACCACGTCAATCCTGAAAATGCAACTTCCGTCCTCCGGATTTTCACTGACGAGCTGCTGCGAGCGGTGCAGGGGCTTTGTCTTGATGTACATGCTCTGCTCCCGGCTGGCCCAGAACTTGATGCGGCGCGGCTTGTTGCGGAGGTTCTTGCTCACACCAATCACGTCATCGAAAAAATGCTCAGAATCGAAGTCGGGATTGTCGCGGTAAGGCACATCGATCGGCTCCACGCTTTTGATGCGGTCGAGGGCGAGGTTGAAGAGCAAAAGGTCGTCGGCTTTAGAGCCGAACAGGAACCAACGGTTGCGGAACTCCTTCAGTAGGTAGGGGCAGAGGACAAACTCTTTGGGCTGCCGGGCATTGAAAGATTGGTACATGATGCGGAGCGTCTGCCTGTGCGCAATGTAATTGTAGAGAGGGTTGAGCAGGCGGATCCCCTTCAGATCGGGCACACTGTCGAAGTGGATGATGGGCTTGCGGTTGTTGCGGCTGATGGAGAGCTTGTCCTGAAGACGGCTCACCACATCCGACATCTCGGCAAACTGCTCAAATCCCTCCAACTGGCGAAGCATGTCGACGGCCTCCTGCATCACGTCGTAGTCGTTCTGCGACATCGGCATGTCCATGATGGAATAGTCCTCGATGCCATAGCGGTAGTATTTGTGGTCGTACACTTCTATGGGGGCATTGTAGCCCAACTTGTCGGAGCGCATCATTTGTATGTCGCCCTGGACGGTTCTTACAGAGACACCCTTGCGTATGCCCTCCATGTCGTAGAGCGCCTCGCTGCAGGCATCCACCAGGTCGTCGAGCGTCCACCGGCGGTAGCGGTTGCGCAGGCAGTTGTCTATCGTCTTGTATCGTATCAGTGCGTTCTTGTTGGCTGGCATAAATAAATGGTTAGGTCAATGATGATACTGCAAAGATAAACATTTTCTGCGCAAACTGATTGCGCAGAAGTGGAAAATCATTCCTTTCTGATTTTTTTCACCTTTTTTTTCCAACTACGCAGAAAGAATGCGAAGTGGGTATCTACCTTTGCAGTGCGATTCCGAAAGGGATACTTATGGATACTGAGCTACGAGGCACCACCCGATTATTATAAAAATGTATAACTATTAAAGAAGAAAAGACAATGGAAGTTAAGATGATCAACAACCGTCCGGTGATGATATGGACGGACAGCGTGGAGGAGACTGCCATGCGGCAGATTGAGAACCTTACCACATTGCCCTTCCTTTTCCATCACCTTGCCATCATGCCCGACGTGCATGCCGGCATGGGAATGCCTATCGGCGGTGTGCTGGCCTGTAAGGATGCTGTCATACCCAACGCCGTGGGGGTGGACATCGGTTGTGGCATGTGTGCTGTTAAAACAAATTGGAAGGTAGCCGACATACCGACGGAGGTGCTGCGCAAGCAGATTATGCGTGGAATCAGGGAGCGCATACCGCTCGGAATGGACCACCACAAGGAAGCCCAGGACGAGAAATACCTGCCCGTGGGCCATGACATCGACCGTCTGGAAGTGGTAAAACGCCGAAGCCAGTCCATCCTCCATGAGGTGGGCACACTGGGTGGCGGCAACCATTTCATAGAGTTGCAGAAGGATGAGGAGGGCAACCTTTGGATTATGATTCACTCTGGGTCACGAAACCTTGGCAAGCAGGTGGGTGACTATTACAACAAGATGGCTGCCAAGCTGAATAAGCGGTGGCACTCCAGGGTGTCTCCGGAGATACAACTGCCTTTTCTGGCCCGTGAGACCAAGGAGTTCGGCATGTATTGGAGCGAGATGAAATACTGCATAGATTTCGCATTGTGCAACAGAAAGCTAATGATGGAGCGTATCGAGGAGGTCATTGCCGACTCGCTGAAGGGTATCGAGTTTGAGCCGATGATCAACATAGCCCACAACTATGCTGCGTGGGAGAACCACTTCGGGCAGAATGTCATTGTGCACCGCAAGGGGGCCACGCTGGCGCGCGAAGGCATCATCGGCATCATCCCGGGCTCGCAGGGCACAGCCTCCTACATCGTCGAGGGACTTGGCAATCCGGAGTCTTTCTGTTCTTGCTCACACGGTGCCGGCCGGCTGATGTCGCGTAAGATGGCCATTAGAACACTCGACATGCAGCAGGAGGTGGCGCAACTCGAAGCCAAGGGTATCGTCCATGCCATCCGCAGCCAGGATGACATGCAGGAGGCATCGGGCGCCTACAAGGACATTGAAGAGGTGATAGCAAACGAACTTGACCTCGTGAAAGTCAAGACCCGGCTGCTCCCCGTAGCGGTAATCAAGGGATAAATCCGAAAAAAATGAAAAAAACTTCAGGTTGCACCACGATTTGAGACAACGTGCCTGTATCTTTGCACACATCTAAGGGTTATGGTCTCACGGAAGAGCCATGATATCGGAACGGTGGCTGCTGAACAAGCAAGGGGAGAAGGTTCGAATCCTTCCGCCGTGAGACCTTTTTCTCAAACTATGAGTATCGAATAAATGGTGCGGTAGCTCAGCTGGTAGAGCAATGTGCCTTGTGATTACCTTCATGAAAGTGGAAGGTCAAACGAGCGCATACTTCCTCATGGGTCGGCAGTTCGACTCTGCCCCGCACCGCTATTTCGTTCAATCTTCTTCTCTATCTTCATACCAGTCTTCGATGTCATACGCATAGTTATCCGGATCATCAAAATATTCTGTCCATGAGTCCAAAGTTTCTTCAGTAATCTCTCCTGAAAGGATGCCCTCAATGACATAGACCCATGCGTCAACACATTCTTCAATTCCCTCACATTCACCACCGTAAGTGAAATAGTCATATCCACCGGCGAAGTCCATTATTTCTGCTTTGTCCTCGATAAAGTCCTCTTCCAGAGCGTTTTCACAAAGACCTTCAAAGACCTCTTTCAAATCATACTCGCCATAAAGCAGTCCGATGGCTTCCTGGGCTGTCAATGGAATCTTCTCCTGAGCGTCCTCATCAAAATAATAGTCTTCATTATAGTCTGTAATAGTGAAATGAAATCACTGCTGTCCGAAGAAATTTGGAAAGCCAAAAAATATAGTTCAACAATACTCGTAAGTTCTTGATAATCAATAGTGCATTTCTTTATAGATTATGTCA
>CACYUZ010000057.1:0-18985 GCA_902777645.1 uncultured Prevotellaceae bacterium
ACGCGGATGTTGCCCAGGTGGTCGCGGAGGTAGAAGTGGTACTGCGGCGTTCCGTCGGCGGCGAAGGTGACGTAGCCCTCGTCGGTGAGCAGCCTGCGCTCTCCGCGGTCGTAGACCATGTTGCCGCAGTAGTATCTGTGGTAGGTGTCTATGGGTGTGGCAGGCCCGGACGCCAAACTACCAACCGCGGATTCCGGTTCTGCCGCGGATTCTGTCTCCAACGCCCCGCCGTTTCCCGAAAGCGGGGAGAGGATGGGCTGCGCCTGAATGGCAAACTGCGTCGTGAGCTTCTCACCCGTGGCACTGTGGGTGTTGTAGATATAGGTGTTGTCGCCGAACTGTATCACGGAGGGCAAAGATAGTGCAAACCGAATGAAAAGCCAAATTAATCTGAGCCCAATTTTACACCTATTTTACACCTTTGGGTGTTTTCTGCTATAAAGGCTACGGGGTAGCCGGTTGCCCTCATAGATTCATCAGGTTTTTATTGAGCGATGTGGCTGTCTCCTCACCGAACAGCTTGCAGTTGGAATTTTTTTTCACATTGGTTATCCGCTGTGGAGATGTATCCAACAAAATGGCAATCTCTCCATTGCTGAATTTCAGCCGGCTAAGCATACATGTACGTTTCTCCTGCTCAGAAAGAGAACCGTCTTGGGTTATGGCAGTATAGAATGTTGGAAGGTGCTCTTCCAATAGAGAAGCAAGAGCATGCCATTCTGTTTGGTCAGGCGCAGTCTGGTTTTTTTTGCCTTTGGCTTTATCCTTGAAGAGCAATACTGTCTCGCTGCGCTGCAATGCTGTCTCGATATCCTTCCTTTTCAGGCTCTCCATCTTTTGCCTATAGACCAGGAGTTGCTGGTTGAGCGAGTCAATTTCTTTTTGATTCTCCCTGATGATACTATCTGTACTGGTTTTTATCAGAGAAAGTTGCCTTTCTGCTTTTTGGTATTTGTAAAGTGTCTCCATATAACCCGAGGCGATTTTGCCAAGCTCATCCTGCCTTTTCTTCTTGTAAACGAGGTGTCTCCTATAGACAATGGCCAAGACTGCGAGGACAAGTATCATAATCAGCATAGCCCATGTTTTTGTGCGTTCTGCCAGAATCCTATTTTGGTTAGCCTCCCTTTCCAGACGGTTATAATTGTAGAGAGAGAGGGTTGTGTTCAAAGCCTCCCATTGCTCGTCTGCCTGAATGCTGTCAAGAGCTACTTCGCAGAGAGAGGAGTATTTCATGACAGAGTCGCTGTTTCCCCATGCGTGGAAGACTATTCTCAGTCCTTTGTAAGCTTCGTAATTGTGATTGATGGAATAGTTCAGCAGTTTGCGGAAGTACATTTCTGCTGAATCTGTGAGATGAACCCCCTGATAATAAAGCCCTTTGCTGTAATAATAATGCTCCAGACCCGGCTTGATGTTTCCAGATTCATCGAAGAGACCAGAGTATTGCTCATATTGACGCATTAAAGGCAGAGCACGTTCGTATTCTTGTTTTTGCAGTAAAAGTAGGATAACGGGATAATACACGCCGGCTGCAGCCTCTGTCATGCCGTTTTCCAAATATAGTTGATGGCATAGATTAGTAATATGATAGCAACTTGCTGTGTCATCCAAATTGAAGAAAGGTACAATCTGCATTTCCTGTGCCTTAATAAAGGTAAAGGTGTCGTTGTCTTTTTTTGCATAGTAGCTGCAAAGTTTGAGAACGTCTATTTCTTCCTTTGACATTCTCTGTTTCTCAAAAAGGTATGCCATCTGCCCGTATATGCTCACCAGCGTGTGATAGTCGCAGTCGGCCGCTGTGGTGTCAGCACAGGCAGCGGCATCCTGAAAGCACTGAAGCGCACGGGGTGCCTCTCCCATGTCGCTGTAGGCTCTGCCTAAAAGATAATGGGCTCTCATCCGCTCATTGGGTGTGCCATGCAGGTCGTAGTAGTCAGCAAGTACCCGCTGCAGACTGTCTGAGCGAAACACTGTGTCGCATTTGTTCTGGGCAGCGGTGAACAGTAGGCAGCGGTGCATTCTCTGCCGGGTAGACAGGCCTGCCGGCTCTCCTTCGGGATTTTGGAGAAGTTGAATCACAGAGTCGGGCCGCTGGTTGAGCAATGAGTCGGCTGAGGTGAGCAGTGCGTCGTAGCCATTACGGCTTGTGCAGGCCGTGATGGCCAGAAGAGAGAGTAGGCAGAGGGGTATGTATTTCATTTTATAGAGTGTGATATGGTAATGCAAAGGTAAGATAAATAAATGGGGGTGCCAAAAGAAATGCAGGACTGACATCAATCCTAATGCCCGATTAGGGATAAAAAAGCACCGCCTCCGACTGCTCAGCCGGGGCGGTGCCGTGTTCATTTTTTAAGGTTTCGAAAGGTTGTTTTCAGGCGTCTTTCTGGCGCTGGCCCATACGGGCCTCCACCACATTCACCACATAGTCGCCCAGTTTCTCGCACTCGTTGATAAGGTCCATGTAGATGGTGCCCACACCATAGGTGTAGAGATGGTTGTTGATGTCGTTGATGTTCTGCGCCTTCAGTTGGTTGCGGAAATTGTTGATCTCGTTTTCTATGTTGAAACTCTTGTTCAGGTCGAAGAGTTCCTTGCGGCCGTTCATCAGCACATTCATTTGGGTGAGCGAGTCGTCGGTGAGCTGCATCATCTGGTGCATGTGGTTGTACTGCTCGTCGGTGAAGTGCTCCTGCTGTCCCTGTACCTTGCGGTTGATGGTGCGGGCCATGTTGTAGCAGGCGTCGCCAATCGACTCGAGCTCCGATATCTCGCGCAGCATGGCGCGTATCTTGCCCTTTGTGTCGTCGGAGAGGTGGGCGTCGCTCACCGACTCCAGGTACTTGGCTATCTCTATCTCCATGTTGTCGGAGATGCCCTCATACTTCTCAATGCGCTCAAAGAGTTTGGTAAACTTCGACTGGTCTTTCTCTGTGAGCAGTTCGCGCACCATGCCGAACATGCGCTGCATGCGCTCCGAGAAATGCTGTATCTCCTTCTGGGCCTCCAGCACCGAGAGCTCGGGAGTCTTCATGAAGCCGGCAGTGATGAAGTGCAGGCGGAAATCCTCCTCCTCGGCATCTTTCTTTCCTTTGATGACCCAGCACACGAAACGCTCTATCTGCGGGATGAACCATATCAGGATGAAGGTGTTCACCACATTGAAGCAGGTGTGGAAAGCAGCCAGCACGAAGGAGAGTTTGGCGGCGTTGGCGATGAAAGCCTCGTGGCCGGCGGTCTCCTTGGTCATCGTGGTGTCGTAGCCCACCATCTGGCACACTATGTCGACAAAGGGGCGGAACACGAAAAGAATCCACACCACGCCGAACACATTGAAGAACATGTGGGCCAGGGCGGCGCGGCGTGCCTGGGTGTTGGCCGACATGGCCGCCAGGTTCGACGTGACCGTGGTGCCGATGTTCTCGCCCATCACGAGGGCGATACCCTGATAGATGGGCAGCACACCGCTCGAGCAGAGAATCATGGTGATGGCCATGACAGCTGCCGACGACTGCACGCAGAAGGTGAGCACGCCGCCCAGCAGCAGGAAGATGAGCGTGGTGCCGAACGAGTTGGGGTCGAACGAGGAGAAGAAGTCGAGCACGGCCTGCTGTTCGCCCAGGTGCATGTCGATACCCGTCTGTCGCAGGGTGCCCAGACCCAGGAACATGAACGAGATACCGAAAAGGAAGTCGCCGATGTAGCGTTTCTTCTTATAGTAGATAAGAATGATGGCGAGGAAGAAAGCCGGCCACACAAAGTCGGTGATGTTGAAAGAGAAACCGGCCGACATAATCCATGCCGTGAGCGTGGTACCGATGTTGGCGCCCATAATCACGGAGATGGCTTGGGCCAGGGTGAGCAGACCGGCGTTGACAAACGACACCGTCATCACGGTGGTGGCGGTAGACGACTGCACGGAGGCGGTGACGAGCATACCGGTGAGCATGCCGGTGAAGCGGTTGGTGGTCATGGCGCCCAACACATGGCGCAGCTGGGGACCGGCCATCTTCTGCAAGCTCTCACTCATCGACTTCATACCGAACATGAGCAGAGCAAGAGCCCCCAACAGCTTAAAAAATATCCAATACGACATAATTATTTATAATTTATGGTGGGAAATCTTGACAAACCCAAAAAAATGGTATATCTTTGGATTGGAAAACATAAATCTGATGGTTGATTATGAAAGAATTGATAAAAATCCGCTGCAAAAATAATAAAAAAACTGCAGAATTCCCAATCGGCAGCACACTTTCTGAAATTTTTCCTGCATTTGGCCTCCAAATGCCCTATGGACCCGTGAGCGCCAAGGTAAACAACAAGGTGGAAGGACTCAATATGAGGCTCTACCACAACAAAGACGTGGAGTTTCTCGACCTGACCAGCGCCTCGGGCAACCGCGCCTACACCCGCACCCTCTTCTTTGTGCTCTGCAAGGCCGTGCACGACCTCTATCCCCATGGCAGCGTGGTGATAGACATACCCGTCTCGAACGGCTACTACTGCGACCTCACCCTGGGCCGCCCTGTGACCCAGCAGGATGTGGACGCCCTGCGGGGCAGGATGCAGCAGATTATCGACGCCCACTATGTGGTGCGCCGCCATGAGTGCACCACCGAGGAGGCCATGCGTATCTTCGAGGAGCGCGGCACCTCGTCGAAGGTGAAGCTGCTCAAGAGCCTGGGCCGCCTCTACACCACCTACTACGACATAGACGGCTATGCCGACTACTACTACGGCTCTCTGCTGCCCAACACCGGCGACCTGCACCTCTTCGGGCTGGAGAAATACTACGACGGCATGCTCCTGCGCTGCCCCATGACCAGCAGTCCCGACCGCCTGGGCGAACTCATCATGCAGGACAAGATGTTCGGCATCTTCCAGGAACACCACCGCTGGCAGAAACTCATGGGCATCAGTACCGTGGGCGACTTCAACGATGCCGTGGCCCGCGGGGGCGCCAACATGATTGTAAACGTGGCGGAGGCGCTGCAGGAGAAGAAGATAGCCCATATAGCCGAGCAGATAGCCGCCCGCGGCAATGTGAAGCTGGTGATGATATCCGGCCCCTCGTCGAGCGGCAAGACCACCACCTGCAAGCGGCTCGCCATACAGCTCGTGTGCAACGGCATACGGCCGGTGATGCTCTCGCTCGACGACTATTTCGTGGACCGCGAGCAGACACCGCGCGACGAGAAAGGCGACTACGACTTTGAGAGCCTCTACTCGCTCAACCTGCCCTTGCTCAACGAACAGCTCGAGGCGCTCTTCCGCGGCGACGAGGTGGAGCTGCCCCGCTACGACTTCCCCACCGGCAAGAGCTGCAAGAGCGGCAAGCGCCTGCGGCTGGGTCCCGACCAGGTGCTGGTGATAGAGGGAATCCATGCGCTCAATCCCGAACTCACCGCCAAGATACCCGAAGAAATCAAGTTCAGGGTCTACGCCTCGGCCCTCACCACCATCCTTCTGGACCACCACAACTACATACCCACCACCGACAACCGCCTGCTGCGGCGCATCATACGCGACCATAAGTACCGCGGTGTTTCGGCGCAGGAGAGCATACGCCGGTGGCCCTCGGTCAGGGCGGGCGAGCAGAAATGGATTTTCCCCTATCAGGAAAACGCCGACGAGATGTTCAATACGGCCATGATCTATGAGTTGGCCGTGATACGCCAGCAGGCAGAACCCCTGCTCGAGGCTGTACCCGAGAACGCCGACGAGTTTGCCGAGGCCTACCGACTGTCGAAATTCCTGAAGTATTTCTCTCCCATACCCTATGAGAAACTGCCCGCCACCTCGCTCCTGCGCGAATTCCTGGGCGGCAGCTCGTTTACCTACTGATATCCGCACAGCCATGGCGATACGGTATACAAAGAAAGAAGAGCTGTGGAATGTGTGGTCGCACGCCGGAGGCATCCTCCTGGGTGTGGCCATGGCCGTGGTTTTCCTGCTGTGGGTGTTTCAGGGCGGAGGCGGTTGGGACCGCGCCAGCGTGATCCTCTACATCGTGGGCATGCTGGGCAGTTATGTGGCCTCCACCGCCTATCATGCCACCCCCATGCGCAGCAAGTGGCGCGAACGCCTGCGCCGCTGGGACCATGCCGCCATCTACTGGCACATAGCGGGCAGCTACTCGCCCATCACCCTCATCGCCCTGCGCCATGAAGGCTACTGGGGGTGGGGACTCTTCTGTTTCGTGTGGCTCTGCGCCATCGTGGGCACCGTGATGAGTTTTGTGCGGCTGAGCGAGCACAGCCGGCTCGAGACGGTGTGTTTCGTGCTCATGGGGCTCTCCGTGCTCGTGGCCTTCGGTCCACTGCTCCGTGTGGTGAGCACGGCTGCCGTGGTGTGGATAGTGGCCGAGGGCGTGTGCTACATCACCGGGGCCGTGTTCTACAGCCTCAACAAGCGGCGCTACATGCACTCCGTGTTCCACTTCTTCGTGCTGGCCGGCAGCGTGTGCCACATCATAGCAGTGGGCGACGTGCTTCTGGCGGCACTTTCCTAATTCCCCTCGACTTTTCGTAACTTTGGCTATCGCCGAAGTTACTTAGCACTCGGCAATGAGAAGAAAATTCTGATTTTCTTCTCATTACACTCGTTTTTTCGTAACTTTGCAACCAAAATAATACATTAAGCGAAATAATGAGCAAACATTCATTCAAGAGAACAACAGTGACCTCGGCACTGCCCTATGCCAACGGCGGCGTGCACATCGGTCACTTGGCCGGTGTCTATGTGCCGGCAGATATTTATGTGAGATACCTCCGGCTGAAGAAAGAGGAGGTGCTGTTCATAGGCGGTAGCGACGAGCACGGTGTGCCCATCACCATACGCGCCCGCAAAGAGGGCATCACCCCGCAGGATGTGGTGGACCGCTACCACAAGATGATAAAAGACTCGTTCGAGGAGTTCGGCATCAGCTTCGACGTGTACAGCCGCACCACCTCGGAGACCCATCATAAGTTCGCCTCTGAGTGGTTCCGCAAACTTTACGACGAGGGTAAGTTGACCGAGGAGACCACCACACAGCTCTACGACGAGGAGGCCCACCAGTTTCTGGCCGACCGCTATGTGACGGGCGAGTGCCCCCACTGCCACAACGAGGGAGCCTATGGCGACCAGTGCGAGAAATGCGGACGCGACCTCTCGCCCATGGAGCTCATCAACCCCAAGTCGACCATCAGCGGCTCCACACCGGTGCTGAAGGAGACCAAAAACTGGTACCTGCCCCTGAACGACTACCAGGACTGGCTCAAGCAATGGATACTGGAAGAGCACAAGGAGTGGCGCCCCAATGTGTACGGACAGTGCAAGTCGTGGCTCGACATGGACCTCCAGCCCCGCGCCATGACACGCGACCTCGACTGGGGTATCCCCGTGCCCGTGGAGGGTGCCGACGGCAAGGTGCTCTATGTGTGGTTCGACGCTCCCATCGGCTATGTGTCGAACACCAAGGAACTCTGCGACCGAGAGCCCGAGAAATGGGGCTCCTGGCAGAAATGGTGGCAGGATGAGGACACCCGGCTGGTGCACTTCATCGGCAAGGACAACATCGTGTTCCACTGCATCATCTTCCCGGTGATGATGAAGGCGCACGGCGGCTATATCCTGCCCGACAACGTGCCGGCCAACGAATTCCTGAACTTGGAGAACAACAAAATATCGACCTCGAAAAACTGGGCCATCTGGCTGCATGAGTATCTGGTCGACTTCCCCGGCAAGCAGGACGTGCTGCGCTATGTGCTCACGGCCAACGCCCCTGAGACCAAGGACAACAACTTCACCTGGAAAGACTTCCAGGACCGCAACAACAATGAGTTGGTGGCTGTGTACGGCAACTTCGTGAACCGCGCGCTGCAGCTCACCAAGAAATACTGGAACGGCGTGGTGCCCGCCTGCGGTGAACTGCAGGAGGTGGACAAGGCCGCACTGGAGGAGTTCAAGGACGTGAAACAGAAGGTGGAAGCCCTGCTCGACCAGTTCAAGTTCCGTGAGGCCCAGTTTGAGGCCATGAACCTGGCCCGCATCGGCAACCGCTACATCACCGAGTGCGAGCCGTGGAAGGTGTGGAAGACCGACCCGAAGCGCTGCGAGACCATCCTGAACATCTGCCTGCAGCTCACGGCCAACCTGGCCATCGCCTTTGAGCCCTTCCTGCCCTTCTCGTCGAAGAAACTGCGCGAGATGCTCTGCCTGGAGAGCTTCGACTGGGAGCAGCTGGGCAGCACCGACCTGCTCAAGCCCGGCCACCAGCTTGGCGAGCCCTCACTGCTCTTCGAGAAGATTGAGGACGCCACCATACAGGCCCAGCTCGACCGTCTGGAGAACATCCGCAAGGCCAATGAGGCAGCCGCCTACAAGGCACAGCCTGTGAAGGACACCGTCGACTTTGCCGACTTTGAGAAGCTCGACATCCGTGTGGGACATGTGAAGCACTGCGAGAAGGTGAAGAAGTCGAAGAAACTGCTCAAGTTCACCCTCGACGACGGCAGCGGCAACGACCGCACCATCGTGAGCGGTATAGCCGCTTTCTACGAGCCTGAGGAGCTGATAGGCAAGGATGTGCTCTTCATCGCCAACCTTGCTCCGCGCAAACTGATGGGCATCGAGAGCCATGGCATGATTCTCTCGGCCGAGAATTTCGACGGCAGCCTCAGCGTCACCTCGCTGCTGCGGGAGGTAAAGCCCGGCTCGCAGGTGGGATAATTGAAAAGTAAGAAGTATCCGTTATGATAGGAGCCATTATCGGTGATATCGTAGGGTCGCGCTTCGAGTTTGGCGACCCTCCCCAGAAGGGCTTTGAGCTCTTCACCCAGGAGTGTAACTACACCGACGACACCATCTGCACCGTCGCCGTGGCCGATGCCGTGCTGCGCGGTATCGACTATGGGCAGAGCCTGAAGGAGTGGTGCCGACGCTATCCCAATCCCATGGGCGGCTACGGCAACCGTTTCTACCACTGGCTCTTCGACGAAGGAACCCCCTCGACCGACAGCTTCGGCAACGGCTCGGCCATGCGCGTGAGCAGTATTGGCTGGCTCTTCGACGACTACGACAGCGTGAAGGAACAGTCCCGACGCTCGGCTGAGGTGAGCCACAGCCATCCGGAGGGCATCAAGGGCGCCCAGTGCGTGGCCTCGCTCATCTACTGGCTGCGTACCTGCCGTGTCACCAAGGAGCAGGTGACCGCAGCGGTGAAACGCTCGTTCGGCTATGAGATACCGCCCATGCGCGATATCCTGCGCATAGGCAGCCACGGCCATTTCGACGGAACCTGCCAGGAGACCGTACCCATGGCCATACGCTGCTTCCTCGATGCCGAGAGCTTTGAGGAGACCATACGCCTGGCTGTGCTTTGCGACGGCGATACCGACACCAAGGCTGCTATAGCCGGCTCTATCGCCGAGGCCTACTACGAGATACCCATCGAGCTGTTGGAACAAGCCTTTGCCTATCTGCCCGCTGAGATGCTCGATGTGCTGCAGCAGTTTCTGCGCCAGGTGAAGGATAATATCGGGTAGTTGGCTCCCGCAGTGTAGAGTCGTTGAGATTCTAACTTAGAAACCACATAAAGAAACCGGCCGTCACAACAACGTGACGGCCGGTTTCTTTATGTAGATTAAGTTTGCTTGCTTATTTGGCGGGCTCCTCTGCCACAGCAGTCTCTTCTTCACCCTTGATTTTGCGGCCCAGTGTGAGGTAAGCCACAGGAGCGGCGATGAAGATGGAGGAGAGGGTACCGAACACCACACCCAGAATCATGGCGAACGAGAAGCTGCGTATGCTGTCTCCACCGAGGAAGAAGATACAGAGCAACACAATCAAGGTAGATACGGAGGTGTTCACCGTACGGGCCAGTGTCTGGTTCAGCGAGCTGTTGAAGAGGGTCTGCAGGTCACGTTTCTTGTAGAGGCGTAGATTCTCGCGCACACGGTCGAAGACCACCACCTTATCATTAATAGAGTAACCAATCACCGTAAGGATAGCACCGATGAAGGTCTGGTCAATCTCGAGCGAGAAGGGAACGATGCCCCACAGTGCCGAGAAGAATCCCACCACAATCAGCGTATCGAGTGCCAGGGCCACGATAGAGCCCACGGAGAAGGCCACATTGTTGAATCGGATAAGGATGTAGAGGAAGATGGCAATCAGAGCGATAATCACACTGATGATGGCCTTGTTGGTCACGTTGCGGGCGATAGACGGACCCACCTTCTGCGAGCTGATGATGGAGCCACCCTCACGCACGTCGGGGTTCTTGAAGTCGTCGATGTTCTTCTGGGTTACCAGGCCGCTCTTGGTCAGGGCGTTGAAGAGCTTGTTCTCAGCCTCGTCGTCGACAGTGGCGCTGTTCGACTCAATCTTGTAGTTGGTCGAGATACGGATGGTCTTGTTGTCGGTACCGAGGGCCAGGGCGCCGATGGTGTAGCCCTGGAACTCATCGCGCAGTGCGCTCTCCACCGACTCAGGCTCTGTGGCGTTGTCGAACTGCACCACATAGTAGCGGCCACCGGTGAAGTCGATGCTCTTGCTCAGTCCGCGGATGGCGAAGAAGCCGATGAAGATGAGAGCGATGATGCCCCAGATGGTGAACGACTTGCGGTACATGCCCATGAAGTTGACGTTCATGTTCTGCAGCAGGTTCTTCGACAGACCGGTGGTGAAGGTCAGGTTGAGCCACTTGTCTTTCTTCATGCGGTTCTCATACACCAGACGGGTGAGGAACACGGCGGTGAAGAACGAGCAGCAGATACCGATGATCAGGGTGATGGCGAAGCCCTTCACAGGACCCATACCGATGACGGCCAGGATGATACCGGTGATGATAGAGGTGAGGTTGGAGTCGAAGATGGCCGAGAAGGCGTTGCTGTAACCGGCGGCGAGAGCCTGACGCACGTTCTTGCCGCTGCGCAGCTCTTCCTTCGTACGTTCATAGATAAGCACGTTGGCATCCACAGCCATACCCAGGGTGAGCACGATACCGGCGATACCCGGCATGGAGAGGGCAGCCTGGAAGGAGGCCATGATACCCATGGTGAAGAAGAGGTTGAGCAGCAGGGCGCCGTTGGCCACCATACCGGGAATGAAGCCGTACATGGCAATCATATATAGCATCAGCACGATGAAGGCCACCACAAACGACCAGATACCCTGGCGGATGGACTGGGCACCGAGCGACGGACCCACCACCTCTTCCTGTACGATGCGTACGGGAGCTTTCATACGTCCCGACTTCAGGGTGTTGGCAAGGTCTTTGGTATCCTCCACGGTGAAGGAACCGCTAATCTGCGAGTTACCGCCGGTAATCTCATCGTTCACGTTCGGGGCGCTGTACACCAGGTCGTCGAGCACGATGGCCACCGGCTTGCCGATATTCTTCTTGGTCAGGTTGGCCCACTCGCGTGCGCCTGTCTCGTTCATCTGCATGGTTACCACAGGACGGCCGTTGAAGTGGTCGAAGTCGTCTTTGGCCGACTCAATCACGTCGCCCTCGAGGGGAGCGCGGCCGTTGGTGCCGGTCATGCGCAGGCAGTAGAGGTCGAAGATGTGCTTGTTGCCGGCTATGCGGTCATCGGGCTTGGCGCTCCACACCAGTTTCACGTCGGAGGGCAGCACCTGCTTGGCCTCCTCGGAGCGGAGCATGGCGTTCACGGCGGCGGTATCGTTGGCGTGTGCCATACCCACCACGCAGTAGTTGTCGGCCATCACGTTGAGTTTCGAGAAGAGCGGGTTCTGCTTGGCCATCAATTCCTCATTGGCCTTGTCGTCTGCCTTGGCAGCGGCGTCGCCCAGTTTGATCTCCTTCTTGCCGGCCTCGGCCACAGCCTTGGCGGTGTCGGGAGCGGTTTCGGCCTTGGCTGTCTCAGCCTTGGTGGTGTCGGCCTCGGCTTTGTTGTCGGTACCGGCATTGTTGGCCAGACGGGCGTTGAGCTGCTGCAGGTAGGGAGCAATCTCCTTGCTGGTGTAGGTCTCCCAGAACTCCAGGTTGGCGCTACCCTGCAGGAGTTTACGCATACGCTCGGGGTTCTTCACACCCGGCATTTCCACCATGATGCGGCCTTCCTGTCCGTCGAGTTTCTGGATGTTGGGCTGCACCACACCAAACTGGTCGATACGGTTGGTGATGACGTTTTTGGCATCATCGACGGTCTCCTGCACTTTGGTGCGCAGGATGCTCAGCACCTCATTGTCATTGCTGTTGGTCTGCACCTCGGGCAGCTGGCTGGTGGCAAAGATTTCGGCCAGGTTGTGTCCGGGTGCGTTCTGCCTGTAGTACTTCACGAAGAGGTCGATGAAATCGCCTTGTGTCTGCTCCTCTTCAGCGCGGGCTTCCTTCATGGATTTCACGAAGGCGGCGTCTTTCTTGTAGCCAGCCAGATTCTCGATGAGGTCAGGAACGGAGACCTCCAGAATCACGTTCATACCGCCTTTCAGGTCAAGTCCGAGACCGATTTGTGTCTCGAGGCACTCCTGATAGGTGTAACCAAGATACTTCACGGAGTCCTTGTAGTCTTGCTGGGCTACGGGATCTTTAATCTCCGCCGCTTTCTTGTCGAAATAGTTGGAGGCGGCAGAGAATGACAAATAGAAGATACTTGCCAGGGTCAGTAAGACCGCTGTGACAATTACGAGTCCTTTGTTTTGCATTTTCTGTTTATATTTTTTTAATACGTTTTTGCCTAAAACCGCATAGTAGGGTGCAAAGTTAGTTATTTTTTCAAATTAAGGAAAATTTATTTCGGCTAAATGTTGATTTTTTAATGTTTTGGCCGTTTTTTCAGAACAGAGTAGATAGGGTAGTGGTCTGATTGCTTGTTTTTTGAGTCTACGACGGAGAGAACGGGCTCGAAATGACGGGAGCAGAAGATGTGGTCTATCCGCTCGTACATGCTGTTGTTGACATAGGAAAAGCCCGGTCCGTGGCCGGCGGCCACGTAGGTGTCGGTGAGTCCTTCGCAGATGGTGTGGTGCACATAGGAGAGAGGGGTGTCGTTGAAGTCGCCGCACACGATGACGGGCATGTCGCCATGCTTCTTGATGTAGGCGGCGATGGTCTCTGCCTGTCGGGCGCGTATCTGTGTCGACTTGATGATTTTCTTGAGCAGGTCTTTCTCGTTGCGCTCGTTGGTGTTCCCCTCCACCATGTCCTCATAGTTTTGCTTGTCTTCCTTGCTCAGTCCGTAGGTCTCGAGGTGGTTGTTCACCAGCAGCACGGTGTCGCCGTCGATGTCGAGCAGGTAGGCCTCGCTCATGTTGCCGTCCGACTCGATGGGTATGAGTTCTGCGCTCAGGATGGGATATTTGCTGTAGACGAAGTGGGAACTTTGGTAAGGGTTCTTGAACATGGATTGCTGGTAGGGATACTCGTCTTTGAATACCTCTTTCACGTCTACCCCGCCATATTTTGCATAGACCGACTCCTGTATGCACACGATGTCGGCGCCGCTGTTCTTGATGTAGTCGACGATGATGGTGTCGAAGTCTCGTGTGGGGTTGAAGGTGTTGTAGGAGTGCACGTTGTACGACAGCACCTTGATGCAGTCGCCCGTGGCGTCTTTCTCTCTGTTCAGCGGGCAAATCTGCCGTATGGGGGTGTAGCAGAGGAGCAGTCCGGCCACGGGTATGACGGCCGTGCGCCAGTGAAAGAAGATCCAGAACACGAGAAAAGCTAGGTTGATGCCCAGCAGCATCGGAAATATCAGTCCGGTGATGGAGAGCAGTGGATGGTCGATGGGCGAAAGATGTCCTGAATAGCCTGAGACGGCCATGGCGATGATGGCCAGCACATTGAGGGTGGCCACGATGCGGCCCAAGAATTTCTTTACCTTTTTAAGCATCTTTTTCTACAGACAGCGCTGTCTGTCATTTCTTGTTGCTGTGGTCGAACAGCCGTTTCTTCTCCTCCTGCGTGAGGCTGGCGTAGCCGTTCTTGCGTATCTTGTCGAGTATGCGGTCTATCTCTTCCTCCTCGCGCTTCTTGCGGGTGTTGTAGTCCCAGTCGGCGTTGTGGGTGTGGGTGCTGTTGCTGCCAGAGTTGCCGCCGCGGTTCTTGCGGCGTTCCCAGCTGTTGCGCAGGTTGTCGAAGAACTGCTGTCCGTTGCTGCGTCCGTAGTGGCTCCCGCTGTAGGGGTGCCGCTGCCAGTAGCGTATGAGCAGGAAACCGAAGAGCATGCCGCCGAGGTGGGCGATATGTGCCACGCCGTCGCCTGAGCTGCCGAGTGCCGATGCCAGTTCTATCGCCACGTAGATCATGACAAACCATTTTGCCTTGATGGGTATGGGCAGCGGGAAGATGAAGATACGCTCTTCGGGGAAGGTCATGCCGAAGGCCAGCAGTATGGCGTAGATGGCGCCGGAGGCACCCACGGTGGTCCATGAGTTGAGGGCCATGCGCACCGAGGGGTCGAGTGAGAAAAGTTCCGACAATTGTATCTGGGGCGACAAGGTGATGTAGAGCTGCACGAACTGCGACACCTCTTGGAGCAGTCCGGCTCCCACGCCGCACACCAAATAGTAGAGCAGGAAGCGCTTGGGTCCCCATACGTTTTCAATCACGCAGCCGAACATCCACAGACCGAACATATTGAAAAATATATGCTCAAAGTTGGCATGCATGAACATGTAGGTAATCAGCTGCCACACTTGGAAGTCGGAGGCCAGGAAAAAATGCAGACCGCAAATATTGTTCAGGTCCACCCCTCTCATCTTGAGCACATAGTAGGCCAAAAAGGCCAGGATATTGATGATGAGCAGGTTTTTTGTTATAGTGGGTATGTTGCGCATGATGTAAGTGTCTAAATTTTGGAAAACGTGTGCAAAAATAGGAAAAAAATCCGTTATACCGCATAAAATCAGCGGTATACGCACGATTTTTAGCGAAAAATGCCACTTTTTTTTGTTTTTTGTTTGTTTTATGAAATGATTAACCTATATTTGCCACAAAAATCAACAAAATTTTTCATATTAATCACTTTTATAGCATTTTTTTATGAACAAGACAGAATTAATCGACAAGGTGGCAGCAAGTGCCGGCCTGAAGAAAGACGATGCAAAAAAAGCTGTTGACGCAGCTATTGCAGCAGTGAAGGAAGCATTGGCAGCCGACGACAAAGTGGCTCTGATCGGTTTTGGAACGTTCAGCGTGGCCGTCCGTCCCGCTCACGAGGGTAAGAATCCCCGCACTGGCGACAAGATTGAGATTGCCGAGAAGAAGGTTGTGAAGTTTAAGGCTGGTTCTGAGCTGAACGCTGGTTTGAAGTAATTTGCCTCTCTCCAATTATTATTTTAAATAGTCGGGCGCCTCATCCGTATGGAGAGGCGCCCGCTTGCGTGTTATGGCGTTGCCGATGTCAGTGCATCAGGGCTGTTTGCCGATGTAGGCCAGGATGCCGCCGTCTACATACAGGATGTGGCCGTTGACGGCGTCGGAGGCGTGTGAGGCCAGGAACACGGCGGGTCCGCCCAGTTCCTCGGGCTCCAGCCAGCGTCCGGCGGGAGTCTTGGCGCAGATGAACGAGTCGAAGGGGTGGCGGCTGCCGTCTGGCTGGCGTTCGCGGAGCGGTGCTGTCTGCGGGGTGGCGATGTAGCCCGGGCCGATGCCGTTGCACTGGATGTTGTACCCGCCATACTCAGAGCAGATGTTGCGGGTGAGCATCTTCAGTCCGCCCTTGGCGGCAGCGTAGGCCGACACGGTCTCGCGTCCCAGTTCGCTCATCATGGAGCAGATGTTGATGATTTTTCCTTCGCGGCGCTCCATCATCTCGGGCAGCACGGCCGAGCTGACGATGAACGGTCCCACGAGGTCGATGTCGATTACCTGCTGGAACTCGGCGCGTTTCATCTCGTGCATGGGGATGCGCTTGATGATGCCGGCGTTGTTCACGAGGATGTCGATTTGACCCACCTCGGCGTGGATTTTCTCTACGAGCGCCTTCACGTCGTCTTCTTTGGTCACGTCGCAGACGTAGCCTTTCACGTTCTCTATACCGGCCTCTTTGTAGTTGTTCAGGCCGCGCTCGAGAGCAGCTTCGTTGATGTCGTTGAAGATGATGTTTTTAATGCCGGCGGACACGAAAGCCTTGGCTATGTTGAAACCGATGCCGTAGCTGGCTCCGGTTATCCAGGCATTTTTGCCTTCCAGTGAAAATGGATTGTTTGTCATTGTATTGTTGTTTATTTATTTGAGGTCCGTAATGAGTGAGAAATCCTGGTCACCATAGTCGAGGTTTTCGCCTCCCATGCCCCAGATGAAGGTGTAGTTGTGTGTGGCGGCGGCGCTGTGGATGCTCCATTCGGGCGAGAGCACAGCCTGGTCGCCTTTCATCCAGATGTGGCGGGTCTCGTTGACCTCACCCATGAAGTGGCACACAGCCTGGTCTTCGGGCAGTTCGAAATAGAAGTAAGCCTCCATGCGGCGGCTGTGCACATGGGCGGGCATGGTGTTCCACACGCTGCCGGTGGCCAGTTCGGTCATGCCCATCTGCAGCTGGCAGGTGGGCAGCACCTGGTTCACAATCATCTTGTTGATATTGCGCTCGTTGCTCATCTCGAGGCTGCCCATGTGGGCCACCACGGCATCGGCCTTGGTGATTTTGCGGCAGGGATACTCTTTGTGGGCAGTGGTGCTGTTGAAGTAGAACTTAGCGGGGCACTTGGCGTCTTTGCTGGCGAAGGTCACGTCGCGGTCGCCGCGTCCGATGTAAAGAGCCTCTTTAAAGTCGAGTTCAAAGGTCTCGTCGCCTACTGTCACGGTGCCGGCGCCTCCCACATTGAAGATGCCCACCTCGCGGCGAGTGGTGAAGAAAGGTGCCTTCAGCGGGTCGATAGCCTCCAGCTTGAGGGCCTCTTCCACGGGCATGGCGCCGCCCACCACCATACGGTCGTACATGGAGTAGACCATGTTCACCTCGTCGGCTGCGAAGACGCGCTCGATGAGGAAGTCGCGGCGGATGCGTGTGGTGTCATACTGCTTTGCGTCCTCAGGATGGGCCGCATAGCGGATTTCATAGTTTGTTTTCATTGCTTTATTTTATGTAGTTTGCGAAAAATCCGTATGATACATACATTCGGAATGCAAACTTACACATTTTTTTTTATAAAAAGGTATGTCTGGCCTTTTTTTTCCATTTTCAACCCTTCTCCTGCGTGTTATGTTTCTAATATCAATCGGTTCAGATGAGTGGCATTGCCGTCTTTTCCTGTGATTTTTATCAAAATTCGTTTTTTCCTGTTCGACAGAGCTTGCGGCTTCATGCCGAGCAGTATGGCTGTTTCCGATGCGGTGAAGCCCTGTCGGATTAGGAGACAGATGTAGGAGTCGGTGACTGTTATTTCCTTTTCCCATTCCATCAGGCGCACCATAAAGGCTGGGTCGTTGTTGAGTATGTCGCGTTTGAGTCCTTTTAGTTCTTGGATTTCGGCTTTTGTTCCCGTTAAGGCTTTTTTATGGAGAATGGTCAGCAGGCTGTTCTCGGTGCCTGCCTGTTCTCTCGCCTCTGCTCCTGCCTCCATGGCTTCCATTTTTTGCATAAGTGCTTTAAGCAGTGACTCTTTTTCATCGAGCAGGTCATTCTTTTGCAGTTCATTGCTCTTTAGTTTTGCCAGGTCATCGTTTGTCTGGCGGTAGAGACTTAAGATATGGTTATAATTGGCGTTTTGTAGAGCGAGTTGTTGTGTGGTGCGTTCTCTCTCTCTTCTCCTGTAAAGATAGATGGCCGATGTTGTGGCTATGCCAATAAGGAGTAATGCTGTTATAATAATGCCTTTTTTTTCGGCTTCTTCTTTTCTCTTTTCTGCCAAGGTTGCGATGCGCTGATAGTTGTAGAGAGCGTTCATCCTACCGACTATCTGGGCCTGTCGGAATACGTTAGTTGAGTCATTGAGCATGCAGTATTCGGTGGCATATTTAGACACAGAGTCGGCGTTGTGTCGCAGTTGGTACAATTCCATTAAGCCTTTGCAGGCAATGATACGGTTGGTTTCACTGCTACTTTCACAGATGGGTCTGAGGATATCTTCTGCTTTCAGGGTATTCCCCTCCTTAAGGGCGTAGTAACCCCATTGTGTCTTGAGATATTCCCATTGAGGGTCGTTGAGCAGGCTTTTTTCTCCGATACCTTTCAGAATAAAGTCGAATAGTTTGTGCGCTTTTGCGGTGTTGTTGGTCTGGAGGGCATGTATCAGTGCCGCATTGGTGCTTGCCACTGCTTTTATGGTGTCTTTGGCCAGCAAATATTCTCTTTGCAGCAAGTCTGTGAGGCTGTCAACTATGTTGTAATTTCCCAATTCATAATATGACAGCATGCAATAGGTAATGGCGTTTAATTGCAGCAGCGTGTCGCCTGTTTCCTTGCAGAGATTGACGGCTTTGTTGAGGTTGGCCAGGGCCTGCTGGGGCAGATATTGAGTATAGAAGAGGTGTCCAATCTGGATGTTTATAACAGCCAATAGCTTTTTGTCGCAGTCGGCAGCTGCGGTGTCGGCGCATTCCACGGCCTCTTGGAAGCACTGCAGCGCCATTGGCGCCTCTCCCATGTCCCTGTAGGCGCACCCCTGCAGGTAATGGGCCGCCATGCGCTCGTTGGCTGTTCCGTGGCGGTCGTAGTAATCGGCCACCTCGAGTGCCGCGCTGTCGCTTTTGAAGGGAACGTAGCATTTGTTTTGCGCCGTGAGTCTCAGCAGCTGCCGGCGCATGCGCTCCTTCTTTCCCATGCTGCCATCCAGCCGTCCTATCGAGTCGAGCATGCGCAGAGCCTCCTCCGGGCGGCTGCCGAGCAGTGCCTCGGCCTCCTCGAGGGCTTTGGCATGGTGCACGGTCTCCGTGCAGGCCGCAAAGGCCAGGAATAGGAGCAGGAGTGGGAGTATTCTCTTCATGTTGTTTTTATCGTGAACCTGACTGCAAAAATAATGGATTCCGACCGAATAACCAAACTTTCCCGCCGATTTGCACTTCCCCCGCAATACATGCGGTGCGTCA
>CACYUZ010000058.1:0-18885 GCA_902777645.1 uncultured Prevotellaceae bacterium
GAAGGGCATCGAATAGAGTTCGCCCTTGTAGTTTGCGACTACGCAGTTGGTGTAGCGGTTGAATTCGGCGAACTTGTTCGCAAAATCCCAGACTTCCTTATCACTCGTGTGGAAGATGTGCGCACCGTACTTGTGAACGTTGATGCCGTTGACGTTTTCCGTGTAGACATTGCCTGCGACATTAGGTCTTCTGTCGATCACAAGACACTTATATCCGTCATCTGTTGCAAGACGCGCGAAGGTCGCACCATATAATCCTGCACCGACGATCAGGAAATCATATTCAGCCATTTTTATCCCTCCATTTATCTAAAAGTCTTGATAATAATACACTATTTTCCAGATATTGCCTAAATTACTCTTCCTTAAACTCCTTACAGGCTCTAAGGAATTCCGTGAATTTCTCCGGTCCCCTTGAAGCTTCCGCAAAGGTCTGATGAGGGAACCACCTTGCAGTTTCCACCAAGGCCTCGAAAGGCATTCCCACTGTCTCGCAGTCTTTCTTCAATGCGTCTGTAAGGACTTTTTCCTTCACGATCTGATACACCTTCCATGAAGGCCCGCACTTAAGCTCGGGAGAACCGTCAGCGATATAGATGCTTCCTGCAGGGATAAGATCCTCACATCCGTTAAGACCAAGGAACAGGTCATGGACTTTATCCAGAAATACCAGAATGGACGGACGCTTTTAATCGCAACGCATGATGAGACGGACTGCAAGCGGATGGACGGTATTTTGTGGAAACTTTGAGAATTAATAAACAAATAAAAGGAAAACCAACATGCAACAGCAACCAAACGAAAAAGAAAACACACGTGTCGCAATTATCGGAATCATCATAGAAGATCCCGATTCCGTGGAAATGATGAACAAAATCCTGCATGAAGCCAGTGATTATATCGTCGGACGCATGGGAATCCCGCGTGTCCACGGGGATAAAAATGTGATCAGTGTCGTTGTGGATGCCCCCGAACAGACTATCAATGCCTTAAGCGGCAAAATCGGGATGTGCAAAGGGATCACATCCAAGGTGATAATGAGCAGAAAATAGGGAAATACCGCTATCATTTTCATATTCTTTTCATAAAATAAATCTAGTATTTTAGGGAACAGTATGATATAATGCTAAAATGACTGTGAGTATGCAGGATATTCACAAAAGTTTCAATAAGGAGAAATTTAAAAATGAGCGTACAAGTTGAAAAATTAGAAAAAAACATGGCTAAGCTTACTATCGAAGTAGCAGCTGAAGATTTTGTAAAAGCAGTAGAAGCTGCTTATCAGAGAAATAAAAATAGCATCAGTGTTCCCGGTTTCCGTAAGGGCAAAGTTCCGAGAACCATGATCGAGAAAATGTACGGCAAGGGAATCTTCTATGAAGAGGCAGCCAACGCACTGATCTCCAAAGAATACGAAAAAGCATACGACGAATGTGAAGAAGAGATCGTATCTTCTCCCGAAGTTGATATCATGACAATGGAAGAGGGTTCTCCTTTTGTATTTACAGCAACTGTAGCATTAAAGCCCGAAGTTAAGCTTGGCAAATACAAAGGTGTTGAGATCGACAAGGTTGATACCGAAGTAACCGAAGATGAAGTTATGGAAGCCATCAACAAAGAAAGAGAAAACGGCGCACGTATCCAGTCAGTAGAAGGTCGTGCAGTACAGGATAAAGACATCGCAGTTATCGACTTTGAAGGCTTTGTTGACGGTGTTGCTTTTGAAGGCGGCAAGGGTGAAAGCTACGAACTGACAATCGGCTCACACTCTTTCATCGATACTTTTGAAGATCAGCTGATCGGCAAAAACATCGGTGACGAAGTAGAAGTCAATGTAACATTCCCCGAAGATTATCATCAGGCAGATCTTGCCGGCAAACCTGCTATGTTCAAGGTTAAGATCAATGACATCAAGGAAAAGATCCTTGCTGATTTAGATGATGAATTTGCATCAGAAGTATCTGAGTTTGATACACTTGATGAGTACAAAGCAGACGTTAAGAAAGGTCTGGAAGAGAAAAAAGCAAATGCTGCAAAAGATACCAAGCAGATGGCAGTTATCGATGCTATCATCGAAGCATCTGAAATGGATATCCCGGATGCATATATCAAGACTGTTCAGAAGCAGATGGTCAATGAATTTGCACAGCGTGTTCAGATGCAGGGCATCTCTTATGACCAGTACTTAAAGCTGATGGGCGCTACTCCTGAAATGATGGAAGAGCAGGTTAAGCCTCAGGCTCTTAAGAGAATCCAGTCAAGACTGGTACTGGAAGCAATCGCAGCTGCAGAAAATATCGAAGTTACCGATGATGATTTCGAAGCAGAGATTACAAAGCTTGCAGAAGCTTACAATATGGGTGCAGACAAGGCAAAAGAAATGGTCGGCGAAGCTAAGTTCATTCGTGCTTTGATGTACTTTGAAATGTCGCAGCTGTGGGGTGGAGTGCCCCTCTACACTGAGGAAAATGTATACGAGGGGAAACTCGCACGTTCTACAGAGGAACAGGTACGCGCTCAGGTTATTTCCGACCTTGAGTACGCTGCAGCTCACTGTGCGCCAAAGCGGTGCGAAAGCCGGAGGCACCGATGTCACCGACCCCAACGACACGCCCACCGACCAACCGGCCTACGCGCCCCGCCGCTGACAACTTGATACCATGCTGCCAGATAATAGCGCCAGGCGATATTATCTGCTCAATCTTAGAGGGTGTGCTTCATTGTGAAGGCACACCCTCCTTTACATGAGTTAGCGGAAACGGAAAGAAATTTTCAAAATTTTTACTGAAAGAAATACTCATAATACTCATAAGTTTTTATCTGAAAGAAATATTCATAATACTCATAAATTATTATCTGAAAGAAATACTCATAATATTCATATATTATTATCTGAAAGAAATACTCATAATATTCATAAATTTTATCTGAAAGAAATACTCATAATACTCATAATTTATTTCCGAATAATTACGAGAATTATGGTAATTTCTGTCCTTCTTTTGAAAAATTTCTGACAATTATGAGAATTTCTTTCCATTTCCTTCAATTCCCGATTTCTTTCCATTTCCTTCAATTCCCGATTTCTTTCAAGCCCCCCCTCAGTGTAAAAGTCTTTTCAAAAATGACAATTAAAAGTGAAAAAGGTGCCGTATTAGAGAAAAATCGTTTAATTTTGTAGCTCGTAAACGTTACTTCTGCAATTAATCTACTATTCAGCTACATGAAAAGAATCGTATCGGCATTCTGTCTCCTTCTCACCCTCACAGCCCAAGCACAAGTGCAGGGACCGCTCGAGGATGTGAACAAAGTCAAGGACCTTACGTTCGACTCACTGGCCAAGGCCCAGACGGCAAGGCCCGTGCCGGGGTCGAGTAGGGTAGACAACCACCCCGTGCTCTTCCTTATCGGCAACTCCACCATGCGGAACGGCACGCTCGGCAACGGCAACAACGGACAGTGGGGATGGGGATACTATGCCCACAACTACTTCGACGAGAACCGCATCACAGTCGAAAACCAGGCCCTCGGCGGCATGAGCAGCCGCACCTTCTACACCAAACTTTGGGAACCCATCCGGCAGGCCATCCGGCCGGGCGACTGGGTCATCATCTCCATCGGTCACAACGACAATGGACCCTACGACGAGGGACGGGCACGCGCCAGCATCCCCGGCACAGGAACCGACACCCTGCGCGTCACCATCAAAGAAACCGGCGTGCAGGAGACCGTCTACACCTACGGCGGCTACATGCGTAAGTATATCGACGATGTGCGCCGCGCGGGTGGACATCCCATCCTCATGTCGCTCACACCGCGCGATGCCTATGGCGATGACGGACGCATCGTGCGCAAACCTCACTCGCAGTGGCTCAGCGAGGTGGCTAAGGCCGAAAACGTGCCCTACATCGACCTCAACGAGATTTCCGGCGCCAAACTCGACGGCTACTCCAAGTGGAAGGAGAAATATCATTTCTACGGCGACCATATACACACCAGCCGCTTCGGGGCAGAGATGAACGCGCGCTCGGCGGCCGAGGGACTGGCTGCCAGCACCGACCCGCAACTGGCTCCGCTGCAGGCCATGATGAAGAATGTGGCGCTGCCCGTGGTGGCGCTGCCGGCCGGCTACAATGCGGCGCTGCCCACCGTCTTCATCACCGGCGACAGCACCGTGAAGAATGAGGACAAGGACCCCGACGGCATGTGGGGATGGGGCACCGTGGCCAACACGGTGTTCGATGAAAGGAAAATAAATATCGTCAATTGTGCCAAGGCGGGACGAAGCACGCGTACTTATCTTAATGAGGGCAGGTGGGAACAGGTGTACAACTCGCTCCGGCCGGGCGACTTCGTGCTCATACAGTTCGGACATAATGATATCGGACCCATCGACAAACCTAAAATGCGCGGCGTGATTCCCGGTACAGCCGATACCTGCCATGTGTACAAAATGGCCGACTCCGGACGATACGAGATGGTCTACTCCTTCGGATGGTATCTGCGCAAGTTTATCGATGATGTGCGCGAGAAAGGCGCCACGCCTATCCTCGTCTCGCTCACACCGCGCAACGAATGGCCCGAAGGCCGCATCGAGCGCCGAAACGACACCTATGGCACTTGGTACCGCGAGGTGGTGGAACAGACCGGCGTGGAGTTTGTCGATATGCACAACATCACTGCCGACTTCCTCGACCGTAAGTGTGGCTCCAAAGAGAAGGCCATGCCTTACTACAACCACGACCATACACATACCTCGCTGCTCGGCGCCAAAACCAATGCCAAGAGCATGCGAAAGGGACTCAAAAAAATAAAAAGCCCGCTCGCTAAGTATCTGCGGTAACAAGTCATAGCCGCTGACAGTTTGTCAACCGACAGACAGCCCATACACTGCTTGCCGTGCCAAATTTGCCTCAAAATGGCAGTTTGGCACGGTTTTCGCTATAATGACGGGTGTATGTTGAAAACAACAATAACCAAATAAAAAACAATTATTATGAAAATTCAACCATTAGGCGACAGGGTGCTCGTGCTTCCCGCACCCGCAGAAGAGAAAATCGGTGGTATCATCATTCCTGACACCGCTAAGGAGAAACCCCTCCAGGGCACTATCGTGGCTGCCGGCAAAGGCACCAAAGACGAGGAAATGATCCTCAAAGAGGGCGACACCGTGCTCTATGGCAAATATGCCGGAACCGAACTGGAGTTCGAGGGAGAGAAATATCTCATGATGCGTCAGAACGACGTGCTCGCCATTATCAACAAATAATAACGTAAAAACAAAAAACAGTAAATACTATCATGGCAAAAGACATTAAATTCAATATCGAAGCCCGCGACCTGCTCAAACAGGGGGTCGACCAGCTGGCCAACGCAGTGAAAGTAACCCTTGGACCGAAGGGACGCAACGTGGTGATTGAGAAGAAGTTCGGCGCACCGCAGATAACAAAGGACGGTGTCACTGTGGCAAAGGAAATCGAACTCGAAGACCATTTCGAGAACACCGGCGCACAGCTCGTGAAGAGCGTGGCCTCCAAGACGGGCGACGATGCCGGCGACGGCACCACCACCGCTACCATCCTGGCACAGAGCATCATCAACGAGGGTCTCAAGAATGTCACCGCAGGTGCCAACCCCATGGACCTGAAGCGCGGTATCGACAAGGCCGTGAAGGGCGTGGTCGACTATGTGGCCACCGTGGCCGAGAAAGTAGACGACAACTACGACAAGATTGAGCAGGTGGCTACTGTCAGTGCCAATAACGATAAGGAAATCGGTAAACTCCTGGCCGATGCCATGCGCAAGGTGTCGAAAGACGGCGTCATCTCCATCGAGGAGAGCAAGAGCCGCGACACCTATATCGACGTGGTAGAGGGCATGCAGTTCGACCGCGGTTACCTCAGCGGCTACTTCGTGACCGATCCCGACAAACTGGAGTGTGTCATGGAGAATCCGCTCATCCTTATCTACGACAAGAAAATAAGCAATATCAAGGAGTTCCTCCCCATCCTTCAGCCGGCTGCTGAGAGCGGACGCCCGCTGCTCGTCATCGCTGAGGATGTCGACTCTGAGGCTCTTACCACACTCGTGGTCAACCGCCTGCGCTCGGGTCTGAAAATCTGCGCCGTCAAGGCGCCTGGCTTCGGCGACCGCCGCAAGGCTATGCTCGAGGATATCGCCATCCTTACCGGCGGTACCGTGGTGAGCGAGGAGAAGGGTCTCAAACTGGAGCAGGCTACCATGGAGATGCTCGGTACCTGCGAGAAAGTCACCGTGTCGAAAGACAATACCACCATCGTGGGTGGCGCCGGTCTCAAGGAGAACATCGCCAACCGTGTGGCTGCCATCAAGAATGAGATTGCCAACACCACCAGTTCCTACGACAAGGAGAAACTGCAGGAGCGTCTGGCCAAACTGGCCGGCGGCGTGGCTGTGCTCTATGTGGGTGCCAACAGCGAGGTGGAGATGAAAGAGAAGAAAGACCGCGTCGACGATGCGCTGCGTGCCACACGCGCCGCTATCGAAGAGGGTGTCGTGGCCGGTGGCGGTACCACCTATATCCGCGCACAGAAGGCGCTGGCCGATGTCGTGGCCGACAATACCGACGAGCGCACGGGTGTGGCCATCGTGTGCCGCGCCATCGAGGAGCCGCTCCGCCAGATTGTCTTCAATGCAGGTGGCGAGGGTGCCGTCGTGGTGCAGAAAGTGCGCGAGGGCGAGGGCGACTTCGGTTACAATGCCCACAGCGATGTGTATGAGGACCTGCGCAAGGCTGGTGTCATCGACCCGGCAAAGGTAGTGCGCGTGGCCCTGGAGAATGCCGCTTCTATCGCCGGCATGTTCCTCACCACTGAGTGCCTCATCGTCGACCATCCCGAGGAAAAACCGGCCATGCCCATGGGTGGCGCACCGGGAATGGGTGGAATGATGTAAAAACACCGTAAATTGACAAGCCTGTATGGCAAATTATAGCGGGAAACTGCATTTTTTTGCAGTTTCCCGTCTTTTTTGCAATTTTTTTTGATTTTTTTCAACAAAGTGAGATGTGGTTTCGGTTTTTTGCCGTATATTTGCATCGAAATATAACGTGGAGATATGTTTTTCTCCATTGTTGTGTCTTCATAGGTAATTAAATTTGAAGTACCGGAGTGATTCCGCGAAGCATATTTTTTTGATTTGTTTTAGTAGATTAGTTTTTAAGTAGTTTGTTTTTGAAAATCGGTTGTCGGGACGACATCCGATTTTTTTTATCCCTTTTATTTAGCGTAGCGTTTTTGATCATCTCCTCTTTCCCTTCCTCGGTAATGTCTACACTCCTATTATCCTTTTAATCTATTTTCAATGCTTTTAAATCAAATTGTAAGGTCTGCGCTGATGCTTATGCATTATCTTTGCAAACGTTCAGACGAACTACTAACAGATACCTACCTATATGACAGAAAAACAGACTTATTTTGCCGTAGACCTGGGAGCCACCAGCGGACGCACCATCATCGGCACCCTGGAGAACGGTAAATTCTCGCTCGAAGAACTCACACGCTTCGACAACAATCTCATACACACTTGCGGACACTTCTATTGGGATATCTTCGCCCTCTACAATGAGGTGATACGCGGACTCAAGTTGGCCGCGCAGCGCGGCATACAGCTCACTTCCATCGGTATCGATACCTGGGGAGTCGACTTCGTGCTCATCGGCGACGACGGCGCACCCCTGCGTAACCCCATCGCCTACCGCGACCCCCACACCTTCGGACGCATGGAGGAGTATTTCGATAAGTGTGTTGACAAAAAGACCGTCTATGATATCACCGGCATACAGTTCATGAACTTCAACTCGCTGTTCCAACTCTATGCCATGCGCTGCAACAACGACGCCGCACTGCCGCACGCCAAGCACATCCTCTTCGTGCCCGATGCACTGAGCTACATGCTCACCGGAGAGGTGGTGTGCGAGTATACCATCGCTTCTACATCGCAGATGCTCGACCCGCGCACCGGCGACCTCGACAGCCGGCTCCTCGAGAGCGTGGGCATCGAGCGCAGCCAGTTCGGACCCATCGTACAGCCGGGCACCGTCATCGGATGCCTCACACCCGATGTGCAGAGCGAGACGGGACTCGGCGCCGTGCCCGTGGTGGCCGTGGCAGGACACGACACCGGAAGCGCCGTAGCCGCCGTGCCCGCAGCCAACGCCCACTTCGCTTATCTGAGCAGCGGCACATGGAGCCTCATGGGCATCGAGACACCCCACGCCATCATCGATGAGGTGAGCTATGAGCGCAACTTCACCAACGAGGGCGGCATAGAGGGCACCACACGCTTCCTGAAAAACATCTGTGGCATGTGGCTCTATGAGCGCTGCCGAAAGGAGTGGACCGACGCACCCAAATCGCATACCGAACTGCAGGCACAGGCCATGGAGGTGACACCCTTCCAGAGCCTCATCGACCCCGATGACCCCTGCTTCGCCAATCCCGCTTCCATGGTCGACGCCATACAGCAGTACTGCCGCAACACCGGACAGCACGTGCCCGAGGGATATGCCGAGATATGCCGATGCATCTTCGACTCGCTCGCACTGCGCTACCGTCAGGTGTTTGGATGGCTCCGCGAAATGGCCGGATATCCCCTCGATGTGCTCCACATCATCGGTGGCGGTTCGCTCAATGAGTATCTCGACCAGTTCACCGCCAATTCCTGTGGCGTGAGAGTGCTCGCCGGACCGCAGGAGGGCACCGCCATCGGCAATGTGATGCTCCAGGCCAAGGCCTCGGGCGCGGTAGCCGATGTGTGGCAGATGCGCTCCATCATTGCCAACAGCCTGCAGCTCAAGGAGTTCCTGCCCAAGGATGCCGAGGTGTGGGAAAAGGCTTACCAGCGATACCTCGAAGTGACTTCAAAATGATATAAACCTCAAAAACAAACCTGAATTATAATGAAAGCAGAACTGATTGAAAAAGCTTATGCCGTAGCTAAAGACCGCTACGCTGCCATCGGTGTCGACACCGACCAAGTACTTGACCTCCTCCAGAAACAGCAGATCTCACTCCACTGCTGGCAGACCGACGATGTGGTGGGATTCGAGCGCAACGAGGCGCTAAGCGGTGGTATACAGACCACTGGCAACTACCCCGGACGCGCACGCAATATCGATGAGGTACGTCAGGACATCGAGTTCGTAAAGACACTCCTCGCCGGAAACCACCGCCTCAACCTCCACGAGATTTACGGCGACTTCGGTGGCAAGTTCGTCGACCGCGACCAGGTGGAGCCCTGCCACTTCCAGAGCTGGATCGACTGGGCAAAGGAGAACAACATGAAGCTCGACTTCAACTCCACCAGCTTCTCACACCCCAAGAGCGGCGACCTCACACTCTCCAACCCCGACAAGGCCATCCGCGACTTCTGGATTGAGCACACCAAGCGCTGCCGCCGCATCGCCGATGCCATGGGTAAGGCGCAGAACGACCCCTGTATCATGAACATCTGGGTGCACGACGGTAGCAAGGACATGCCCGTGCAGCGCAAGAAATACCGTGAGATACTCGCCGCATCGCTCGATGAGATTATGGAGGAGAAACTCGACGGCGTGAAAAACTGCTTCGAGGCCAAACTCTTCGGTATCGGACTCGAGAGCTACACCGTGGGCTCGCACGACTTCTTCACCGCCTACTGCGCCACACGCAAGCAGATGTACACCCTCGACACCGGCCACTATGAGCCCACCGAGAATGTGAGCGACTTCGTGTCAACACTCCTCATGTATGTGCCTGAACTCATGCTCCACGTGAGCCGCCCGGTGCGCTGGGACTCCGACCATGTGACCATCATGAACGACCAGACGCTCGACCTCTTCAAGGAACTGGTACGCGCCGACGCGCTCGACCGCGCACACGTGGGCCTCGACTACTTTGATGCTTCCATCAATCGCATCGGTGCTTACATCATCGGTACACGCGCCACACAGAAGTGCATCCTCCAGGCTCTCCTCGAGCCGAAGCAGAAACTCCGCGAATACGAGGACAACGGACAGTACTTCGAGCGCCTCGCTCTCATGGAAGAGGCCAAGTCGATGCCGTTCGGCGCTGTGTTCGATTACTTCAACCTCAAGAACAATGTGCCCGTGGGCGATGAGTACATCGCTTGCATTCAGCAGTATGAGAAAGAAGTTACCAGCAAGAGATAATATAATTTGAGAAAACCGTGACGGGCGGACCGCTGTGTCCGCCCGTTTCATCATTTTTACACACTATGGAAATCGTAATCGGACTTCTTATCATAGCCGTCGGCGCATTCTGCCAGTCGAGCTGCTATGTGCCCATCAATAAGATAAAGGACTGGAGCTGGGAGAGCTACTGGATTGTACAGGGCGTCTTCGCATGGGTCCTCTTCCCCCTGCTCGGCGCATTGCTCGCAGTGCCCGCCGGACACAGCCTCACCGAACTCTTCGCCTCAAGCCCCTCATTCAATATCTGGATGACCGTCTTCTTCGGCGTGCTCTGGGGTGTGGGCGGACTCACCTTCGGACTCAGCATGCGCTATCTCGGCGTGGCGCTCGGACAGAGCATCGCACTGGGCACCTGCGCCGGACTGGGCACCATCATGGGACCCGTGCTCCTCAATATCTTCTTCCCTGAACTCAATGCGCTGCAGTCGCTCACCTTCGCCGTCATCGTGGGCGTGGTGGTCACCCTGCTCGGCATCGCCATCATCGGTGTGGCAGGCTCCATGAAGGCGGCCTCGCTCTCCGAGGAGGAGAAGAAGGCGGCCGTCAAGGACTTCAACTTCCCCAAAGGCATCGCCATCGCACTGCTCGCCGGTTTCATGAGCGGATGCTTCAACGTGGGACTGGAGTTCGGCAAGGACATCCACTTCGCCGAGACCCCCGATATCTACAAGACACTGCCCGCCACTCTCCTCGTCACCCTGGGCGGCTTCGTCACCAATGCCATATACTGCTTCTACCAGAACAGCAAGAACGGCACCTGGGGCGACTACAAGAAGGGGAAAGTTTGGGGCAACAACCTGCTCTTCTGCGCACTGGCCGGCGCACTGTGGTACAGCCAGTTCTTCGGACTCTCGCTGGGCAAGGGATTCCTCACCTCGTCCGAGGTGCTCACCACCCTGGCCTTCTGCATCCTCATGGCGCTCAATGTGGTGTTCTCCAATGTGTGGGGCATCATCCTCAAAGAGTGGAAGGGATGCTCGCAGAAAACCATCACCGTGCTTATCATCGGCATCATCGTGCTCATCGTGAGCTCCTTCCTGCCGCAGCTTATCTAAGGGGTCATGAAAAGAAGGAAAATCATTGTCACCGTGGCACCGGTGTGCCATGTGGGAAAGGAAATCCCGCCTGAGTGCAAGAATCCGCTATCGCCCGAGGAAATAGCCGAGGATACGGTCAACTGCTTCCGAGAGGGGGCGTGTGAGGTGCACCTGCACACGCGCGACCTCGAAGGCAACCAGACCTTCGACCTCGATGTGTTCAGCGACACCATACGGCTCATACGCAAGGAGACCGACATGATTATTCAGGGCTCCACGGGCGGACTGTCTTCCCTCACCCTCGCAGAGCGGTGCGTCTGCCTGCAGGTGCCTGAGGTGGAGGTGGCATCGCTCAATATGGGGTCTGTCAACTTCGGCGAGACGGTCTACATCAACACGCTGCCCGATATCCGGTATTGGGCGGCTGAGATGGAGAAACATCAGGTGGTGCCCGAAATGGAACTCTTCGACCTGAGCATGGTGGAGACTTGTACCAGGCTGGCCGACGAGGGGGTGCTCAAACGGCCGCTCCACTATAATTTCTGTGTGGGGAAGGGCACATCGAGCAATCTCTCAGCCACAGCACGCAACCTGTGCTATCTCAGCGAACTGCGAGAGCCGGGCACCAGCTGGGGCATCACACACGACCAGATGGACGACTTCTCCATGCTGGCCTGCGCCATCGGCATGGGGGCGTCGGCAGTGCGCATCGGATTCGAAGACAGCTTCTATTACGCACCGGGGCAGCGCGCTGCCTGCAATGCCGAACTGGTAAGGCGTCTGGTGCAGCTCATACGGGCCATGGGATGCGAGCCGGCCACTCCCGAAGAGGCCAGGCTCATGCAGGGAATTCCTTCTCTTAAGCACTGACGGATATGCTCGAACGCAATTGCAGAATGGTGGTGCTCGACGACGACCCCACCGGCATACAGACCGTGCACGGCTGCCTGCTCCTCACTGAGTGGTCGGAGCAGCAGCTGCGCACGGCTTTCTCTCATGAGCAGCCGTTCTTCTACATCCTCACCAACACACGCGCCATGACGCGGCAAAAAGCTGCCGAGGTGGTGGCCGATGTGATGAGGCAGGTAATCCGGGTCAACCGCTCCTTCGGATACCGGCTTTTCTTCGTCAGCCGGAGCGATTCTTGTCTGAGGGGGCATTTCCCGCTCGAGACGGATGTCATGCAGAGGGTGCTGCGGGAGCAGCAGGTCGACGTGTGGCCAAAGATTCCATTCTGCCCTGCCTTTATCGAGGCGGGCAGGGTGACCAGCCAGGGGGTGCACTACATGCTGAGCGATGGAAAGAGAATACCCATCGCCCAGACGGAGTTCGCACGCGACAATGTGTTCGGATACACTTCCTCCCGCCTCTCCGATTATATACGCGAGAAAGGGGACGACCCGGAGCGTTACGTCATCGTCGATGCTGAGTCGTACAGCCAGTTGCACGCATTCTGCCGCTCGCTGGTGCAGCAGACGGCGCATTTCAATGGTGCCGTGGTCATCAGGTCTTCATCGTCGCTGCCCAAGGCGCTCAGCGGCATCAGCGACCAACCGCTGCTCAGTGGCGACTTGCTGCGCCGTCAGGAGGGCGTGGGATGCTTCGTCGTGGGGTCGCATGTGCAGAAAACCACACGCCAGCTGCAGTGCCTGCTACAGGCGGAGGGCACCGAGGGCGTGGAGGTGGATGTGGAGCGCCTGCTCAGCCATCCCGACCGCTTGTTGGACGAACTCACCCTGCGCCTCTCCGACATGCCGAAACGGGGCATCACACCGGTGGTCTACACCTCGCGCAGGGAACTGCGGCTCGATGATGCCGACCTGAGGCAGCAACTGGGACAAAGGGTGTCCGATTTCCTGGTCCAGGTGGTGAGGCGACTGCCGTTCACACCGGCTTACCTGGTGGCCAAGGGGGGCATCACCTCGCATGATATCCTCACCAAGGCGCTCGACATAAAGACGGCCACGGTGATGGGGCAGATTGTGGAGAGCGTGCCGTGCGTCATGGCCGAAAGGTTCCCGTATGTCATCTTCCCGGGCAATGTGGGCAACGACCGGTCACTGAGGGAAATCTATGAAAAAGCGCATGCCGCTGGCTGTTAGACGATACGCTTGGTGGGGTTGATAAAGGCAAAGAGCACGGCGCTCACTATCAGCATGCCCGATATCATGTAGAGGGGAAGGTTGTAGTTGCCCGAACGCTCCACCAGGATGCCGAAGAGGATGCCGCAGAAAAAACCGCCTATGTTGCCGGCTGTGTTCATGGCGCCGGAGATGGTGCCGGCGTGCTGCTTGCCCAAGTCTATGCACAGGGCCCAGGCACTGGGCAGCATCAGGTCGAAGATGCCGAAACACAGCGACAGAAAGATGAACACGGCGGTCTTGCCGGGAATGAAGGCGGCCAGAAACATGCAAACCGCCGAGAGGGCCAGCGAGGTGGAACCCAGTGCCTTGCGGCCGGTCTTCAGACCGTAGCGGCGGGTCAGACGGTCGGTGAGATAACCGCCGGCTATATTGCCGCACATGCTCATCACAAAGGGCACCGCCACAGCATAGGTGAGCTCGCTCTTGGCGAAACCGCGGCCCAACTCCATGAAGGTGGGAAACCAGCTGAAGAAAAACCAACTGCCGAACGCATAGAAGAAATACATGGCGCAGATGGTCCAAAACTGGCGCGAACGGAGTATCCTGCCCCAGGGCACACCGGCCGAAGCCTGCACAGGGGTGTCGGCGGCCGGCTCGCTTGTCGGGACGGGGGCCTTGTCGCGGTAGTAGAAATACCACACCGCCGCCCATACCACTCCCAGCGCGCCAAGCAGATAGAAAGCCGAGCGCCAGCCCAGCCACCCCATCACGGGTATCACCACAAAGGGAGTCAGCGCACCACCCATGCGGCTGGCGGCCCAGACGTAGCCTTGCGCCTTGCCCACCTGGTCCTTCTCAAACCAGCGGCCTATCACACTGGTGGAGCAGGGGGAGGAACCGGCCTCGCCGATGCCGAACAGGAACCGCACGGCCAGTAGCGTGTACAGACCGCCGGCCATGCCGGTGAATGCCGTGAAGAGCGACCACCACACTACAATGCCGGCCAGCACCCTGCGGTGACCCAGTCGGTCGCCGAGAGCACCCATCGGTATCTGCATCAGGCCATAGGATAAAATAAAAGCGCTTTGCACCCAGCCCCATTCCGAGGCACTCAGGTGCAAATCGCTCATAATCGACGAACCGGCCACGCTGATGTTGATGCGGTCAAGAAAGGTGACCATGCCCAGCAACACCAGCAGCACCAGAATCGTTGTGCGTCGCTTCTTCATCAGTCTATCTTCAGATAGCGGCGAAGACCTTGAACACCGGATACCGGACTCGACAGCACGGGCTTGCCCGTGATGGAGGCAAGACGCTCTTCCATACGGGCCATGGAGCCCTGAGCCAGTACAAAGAGGTCCACATCGCCGGCTATGCGCTCGGCGGCCTCGGCTATTAAACGGTCGTGCGTGTCGCTGTCGCCGCTCTGACCGGCCTGGAAGGCTCCCTCGGCCAAACCGTCTACAAGGGTCACCTCACGACCTTCCTCGCGCGAGGCACGCTCCAGCAAGCGGCGCGTGGGGGCAAGGGTGGTGGGAAGCGTCGACACCACACCGATGCGGCGGGCCTGCGTGACGGCCGCCACGGCCATGGGATAGTCGATGCGGAACACGGGGATGGGGGCGTACAGATTGCCGTAGTCGGCCACGTCGCCCACCGAAGAGCAGGTGTTGAACACGATGTCGGCACCGGCATCGGCGGCGGCCACATAGTGCGAGAGCAGACGCCGGCGTACGGCGGGGGTGACACCGTCGTTGGCTATCACCTCCTGTATCAGGGTGTCGTCGGCTATGTGGTTCAATTTCACCTCAGGCAGATACTCGGAGAATATTTTTGTCAGGGGCGACACAAGCGCCATCGCTGTGTGAACGGCTACTACCTTGATCATCGCTCTGTCTCCTTATTTAGGCAGGTTGAAAGCCACACTCATCTCCTTCATCTGGGCGTCGCTCATGCCCTCGGGCTCAAAGCCCATGCTCTTCGCGGCTATGTAGATCTTGGCGCTCTTCGACAGCACGTCTATCTGGTCGAAAGCGTCCATCACGTCCAGACCCTGGGCAAACACACCGTGCTTCTCCCACATCACCACGTCATACTCGTCGAGCTCCTTCAGCGTGGCGTCGGCCAGCTCCACACTGCCGGGCAGCGTGTAGGGAATGATGCCCAGACCCAGCGGGCAGAAAGCCTTCGTCTCGGGTATCATGCTCCACAGTATGCGGGTCAGAACGTCCTTCTCCAGGAAGGCACGGTTGTGGCTCATGGCCACCAACTCGATGGGGTGGGTGTGAACGGTGGCGTTGTAGGGAGAGCCCTTCTCTATCAGATGGTTGTGAACGGTGAGGTGAGAGGGAAGCTCGCTCGTGGGCTGTACCAGGTTGTCGGCGATAATCTCATAGCTGGCGCAGTCGTCCAATATGCGGATCACACTGCCGTTGTCCATCGGCCAGCGGGCCAAGTCGCGCATGCGCTTGCCGGTGCCCTTGCAGTAGAAGTAGCAGCCCTTCAGATAGGGCAGCGTGGTGCCTATCTGCTTCACTTCGCTGATGGCGGGCATCCTCCGTACCTCGTCGTCAATGAATTTGGTGATGTTCACGGTGATGTTGCCGCCGTTGCGCTCGGCCCAACCGTTCTGCCACAGATAACCAGCCACCTCGGCTATTTTCTCTACCTCGCGGCGCAGGGCGTCGCGGCCTTCCAAAATACTTTTCATTGTGCTTTTCTTGTTTTGTTTGATTTGTTCTTGATGCAAAAATAGTTTTTCCTAATGAAAAAGGGGCAAGAATTTTGATATTCTTACCCCGATTATTGTCACTCGGCCTGCTTTTGGGTGCTCTGCCTGAACTGACTCGGCTTCATGCCGGTCTTGTTGCGGAACTTCGACGAGAAATAGTCGGGTGAGTCGAAATTCAACTGATAGGCTATCTCCTTGATACTCAAGCTGGTGGTGGAGAGCATCTCCTTGGCGCGCTGAAGCCGCAGGTCTTGTTGATACAGGGCGGGCGAAATGCCGGTAAACTCCTTGAAGAGCTTGCGGAAGTTGGAGTAGCTCACACCCAGCTCGCTGGCCACCTGCTGGATGGTGAGGTCGCTCTCCAGCGCCTCGCGTATGCGAAGACGGGCCTTGTTGATCAGGTTCACATGAAATTGGTTGCGGTTCAATATGATGTTGCGCTCCAGCGAGTACATCATCCCTATCAGGTGGTTCACAATGCCGGCCAGCAGCTGCTGTGAGTAGGCGGCCTCTTCCATCGCGGCCTGAAGGGCTTCCTCGTACAGGTCGACGATACTCATCGAGAAACCGATGGGGTGAATGGGACGCTCGGCAGAGAGAAAACCGCCCTGCACGCGGTCGTCCATGTTGTGGCCCTTGAAACCTATCCAGTAGCTCTTCCACCGCTTGCCGGGAAGGGGACCGTAGGAGTGCCATTCACCGGGGAAGAGTATGAACATGTCGCCGGGCTTCAGGTGGGTTTCCTTCACATGGGTGGAGCGGAAAAAACCCTCACCCTCTATGAGATACAGTATCTGGTATTCCTGCAGGGTGCGGCCGCCTTCCATCTGGAAGTAATAACCGTCGGCATGGCCGCGGGTGGGGTAGGGCTCACCGGCCTCCACCTCGTCGTATCCCACTGTGCTGATGGTCAGTCCCCACAGTGCGTCGCGCTCGTTGGCTACAAGATATTTGCTTTTTTGCATAAGTTTTTCGTATGTGTCTCTTGCCCCGTTTTTCGTGGCATTGATGGATTTTGGCTATAGATTATGCAAATATAATGAATTTTTGCTAAATCAACTATCTTTTTTGATAAGTTTTAACAGAAATCAGTCTTTTCTTTCGATTTGTTCCTTCCCATCTTAATATTTCATTTTTAATTATTCATCTTTAATCTTAAATCTTTCATCACACGTTCAGCTGGATTTGCAATCCGCCCAAACTATCGCCCGAACTACCGTGAAAAATTTCTGCGCATTACGATAATTTCTTTCAATGTCATTATGATCAATTATGAGTATTACGGATATTTCTTTCAGTTCCCGCACCGAAGGTGCCAATTATTTTTTTAATTTTTAATTTTTAATTTCCGTAATGTGCAGGCAGGTTTGCTTCGTCTCGTAGCGCACGTAGCACCGCCCTTGTTCGCGAAGGCGGTTCACCGTCTCGCCGAGCAGGTATTTCAGTTGACCGGCGGTGGCTTTCTTGCCGCTCACATAATGGAAGCGGCGGTAGGTCAAGTCGAAAGTGGTGGCATGGCAGTGGGCGGAGTTCGAAACGGCGTTGCTGTTCACTTTCATCAACCGCCGCACGTCGTCTTTCGTACGGAGCACAGAGGTCACGATAATCTTGTATTCGCCCAACTTGTGCTTGCGGAGCGACTTCTGGAAGTTCTTGCCTATGTCTTTCAGCAGTTTGGCGGCGGAGGGGGTGAGATAGGGCACCGAGTGGGTGAGCGGGTCTACATCGTAGTAGCGGCAGTCTTCCACCAACCGCAGGCGCCGCTTCACCTTGTCCAACTGCGAGCGGTCCTCGAGCGGCTCTATGCCGTATTTCTTGGCCGAGGCCAACTGGTGGGGGTTGTTGTCGTTGAACTGGAAGGGGAAGGTCTCGGGCACGGCGTCGCGGTGCGTGGCACACGAGGCTGTCAGCATACCGAGCAGCAGGAGCAGGCGGGGCAGAGTGCGAAAAGGGTGTCTCATCGTCAGTTGTCGTTATATTGAGATGGCTTATCTTATAATAATGATACCGCAAAGATACTGTTTTTTTTGCTATTTCATCAGAATTGCCTAATTTTGCAGACAAGATGAAGAAGACGAAAATTACCCATTTACTGGTGCTGCTCGTGGTGTCGGCCGGTCTGCTCTACCTCACACGGTCGTTCTGGATGTCGCTCGGCATCATGATGCTGCTACTGCTCGCCGATGCCCTCCTGGCACAGTATGAGCGAAAACACCGGCCCAAAGACGATGACAACTCATCAGAACGGGAATAACGACGTGCTCCTCTTCAGCGGAGCTTTCTCCTCGCGACTGTCCCTGCCTTTCTTCAGTGGGGGCATACAGGCCGGCGTGCCGCACGAGGCACAGAATTTCCCGGGCGAGCTCATCGACTTCAACGAGCACTTCATACGCCACCCGGATGCCACTTTCTATGCGCGTGTCGATACCGATGCGCTGCAGGCGGTGGGGGTGATGAGGGGCGACATCGTGGTGGTCGACAAGGCCGAGACACCTCAGCATGGCGACCTCGTGGTCTACTATGCCGAAGGGGCGTTCCGCATCGGGGCGGTCGACTTCTCCCACAGGGAGGAGGGACGTGTGCTCCTACGGCAGGCCGACCCCGCTGCCAGGGTGTTCGAGTTTCCGGCCGATTCTTTCCAGGAATGGGGCGTGGTGGTGTGCAGCATACGGCGGCGCACCTGAAGGCATGCTTCTCATCTGTTTAAGGTGGGTTCTATTAATTATGTCGAGGCGATTTTTGATTTTTAGTCGTGTGCAGAGTGTAAGTTGAAGAGGGAGTATAGCGGGCTATACGACCGAT
>CACYUZ010000059.1:0-18361 GCA_902777645.1 uncultured Prevotellaceae bacterium
GTAAAAAAGAAATGCGAACCATTTCTGCAAAAGTTGCCTTTATTCACTGGACACATCAGAATTTGGTTCGCATTTTTGGATTGTTCGCATTTTATGTTTATTTTTGTCGTGTCCCCAGATGATTTTGCTTGTCTTCATTTGCAGCATTAAGTTAAGTAAAAAATCTGACAGGGCAAAATCCTGAGCGACTTTTTGTTGCTAAGGAACTTATAAAGATTGTAAGACCAAAGTGCTGCTGAATATAGGTGAAATACTTATGAACAATAGGAAAACTCACAGGATAGTGGCGATGGACATCTGCCAGTCTCACCCGAATAAGAAATCATACGATACAGATGCTTATTATGCCAAGCTTGCCAACCAACTGCTTGACGATTTCAAGCAACTGCGCATGGACTTTGGCCAGCAAACCTCACCAATTATGCGGTATTCGGCAATACTACTGGCCAACTATATGGAGGATATTGTTGCTGACAGTGGACAATGGAGGTCGTTTTCATCCCTAAGCCAGCAGATGTTTGGGCAGGCAGTTCCTATGTATCACGATATTGAAACAGAGTATTATCCTGATGAACCAAGTTTCGAGGCAGTAAGATTTATAGTATGGCATGCTGCAACAGAGATGGACGACATTTGGTGGAATGCAGATGCCGAATCGCTTAGGGAAATGGCAATAGTGGCTTTCGACAGACTGGACAAGACATTTGAGCAAGCTCCCATCAACGAAGAACTGTCAAATGACATTTCCATCATGCTCCGCCGTGCTGGTGAGGATTTCCAGAAGATGCGTTCTGCCTTGATATGGATATTCATGGATTGTTATCTGACCAGAAGTTATGCGGCAGAGAAACTGATTGAGAAACGTATCAAAGAGGCCGACAGCATGAGTAACATGATGCCGGAGGATTCAATGAAGGTATACTATGCCATCATGCACAGCATCTTTGCCTATAAGGTGGGGCCATTGGCTATTGAAACGAAGGAATATATAGCAGCGCTGATGCGCACGAAGTCAATGCTCCGTGAGGCTCAGGCAATGATGGATATAGAGGTGCTGCCTATAAGTTACTACAAGTACACCGTAGAAGACGACGGCCAGTGGCTTCAAATGCTCCGCACCAATGGTGAAAAGATACGGGTAGCCCGTGACGAGATGACGCTTGACGATATGGAACTACGCCAGCACGACGGCTGTTGCGCCATCTTCGTGAAATATCTTGGAACATGGCACCTGAACGGTATCATAATTCCTGTTAAAGATATAGCCAGTCACTGGGATGATTTCGTGAAGGATGATCCTGACTACAAGGCAGAAGGAAAGCGTGACGTAACAGGCGAAATGCTATTGGAACGGAGTGGTGGCAAGGAAATCCTTTATTTCTATGATCTCGATGAGATGAAGAGTTATCTGATGAAGAACATGGGCTATCGGCCAGAACATTTCGACTTCCTCAAAGAGCAAGACCTGACGGGAAAGCATCCTTTATTGTTCATCGACAAGAATGCCAAGAAGTATGCCCTTCATTTTTCGTTCGGATTTACGCCATGTATAGCAGACCCCTCCAATCCTTACTACGATGTAGCCGTGGCGCGTAAGGAAGCTATAGAAATGTTCTGGAACGATAAGAGCATCAGTACCGAAGCCATCCTCTATCTGCTAGAGCACAACTACATACCAGACATCTATAATGATCCTCTACTCAGCCAGATGAGTTCACCTGAAGAGAAACAATCAGATGCCCGTTTTCTATTGAGATATATGAGAAGAGAGAATTATTGATTTGTAATACCTGCACCTGTTAGGAAAACTATATATTGTTTAGTCATAGCATCAACATCTTATCATATAAATAACGACTTTACAAACACTTCTTCCATTTCTCTCATATCCTCACAGAAGGCAATATAGGAAGTAGAAGTTTTGCTTATTTCAACACCAAAAATGCATCAGGGGAAGTTTAGAAAAAGGCCGGGATTCCCGAAAGAATCCCGGCCATTTATTATAGCTTGATTCCCGTCTTAGAACAGTTCGAAATTGTAGATGCGGGCGGCGGAGTCGGCGCCCTGTGTGGGGTTGACCACGAAGAGGCGGACATAGCGCACGGAGGCGGCGGCAAAGGAGCGGTCGACGACGTTGGAGCGGTTGGCATCGAACATATCGAGCGTGCGCCACTCCTCGCTGGTGCTGTTGCGGCCCTGGAGGAGACAGGTGCGGGTGATGTAAGACGGATGCTCCGCACCCGCACTGAGGAGACGCCAGCGACTCACCTCGACGGAAGCGCCAAGGTCGAAGACCACATAATTGGGCGCTGCTCCCGCATCACACCACTTGGTGTTGTCGTCGCCATCGGTGAGGAAGACCGCCCTCTCCGACTCGTTCACCTCGCCCGAGACCGCCACGACGGTCGCCTTCTTGAGCACGTTTTCCCGTTGCACGGCAGTTTCATCGGCAGCGGCCTTTTTGCCGTCGGCTATGAGCGAAGTCTTGAAGAGCGGAGCAGCCGGCAGGGCCTCATCGGCATCATTGGCCAGTGTAGCGGCGAAGACCACCACATGCGGGTCGTCGGGCAGCGAGATGCTGCGCGCCCCCTTGGGTAGGTTGATTCTGATGCGGAACATATAAGTGAACTCGTACGGCTCATCGGCTGCTGCTGAATGGCGGTGGCTGCCCACATAGGCCACCTCGGCCTCCTTGAGGAAGCCCACAGTCTGACCGTCGTGCCCCCACTGACCGATGAAGCCCGTATAGAACGGCACTTGGAAAGACTGCTTCGACCTGCCCACAGTAAAGACCGCCTCACGGTCATCGCGGTCGGACGCCACGAGCAGATAGAGGTGCCGGTAGTCCTTGTCGGCCGTCCATTTCAGTTCGTTGCCCCTGCAGGAGAGGCCATTGGCAGCATCCGGCTCACCGAAGCGGAAAGGCACATCGCCCACCTCGATGCCCCCCTTCGGGAGCAGTTCGGCCGCATAGCTGTACCCACCCTCGAAGTTGGCCGAGGAGCGGAACTCATTGAAACTGAAACAATGGCGGTCGAACGGCAGGCTGAGCACCTGCGACTCCACCCGTTTCGTTTCGCTCTTGCGCAGCGTGACCTTGTACGTGCGCACCCCAAAAGGATTCACCTCCACGCTGAGCGTGCGGCCGCTGAACGACGCCGCCTTGAGGGTGCGCTCGGTGCCATCGGCCGCCACCGCCTTCTCGATGTCGGCGGCGAAGGAGAGCGTGGCCTTCTGCGTCTGCCTGCCTCCCGTCTCATAGACGCGCACCACCACCTCGTCGCTCACCTCGGCCTGTTTGATGGCCCGCACCACCAGCTGGTCGTTGTCGCAGGTGAGGAAAGAGTAAGAGCGGCCCAGGGCCCCCTTGTGCTTGTCGACCCGGAAGGAGCGGAGCGGACTGTTGAGCACATCGGCGCGTCGCACCGCCTGTGCAGGGTTGAGCGCCCCCTTGTGGCCCACGATGCTGTAGGTGAAGACATGGTGGCCGAAGTCCTGACGCGCCTGATAAGCATAGCCCCTGCCCGGCTGCGGCGAGTAGAGCAGCGACAAGCGCAGCGTGTTGTCATTCGGTTTGTCCCATCCATAGCGCGAGTCGTTGAGCAGCGTCACGCCATACTGGCCCGAGCGGTCGGTCAGGTCGGTCCACTCATGGGCATAGACCTCGAAGAGATTGTCGCGGTTGTTGCCCCTCCTGACATGTCCCAGACCGATATCATAAGCCGCCTCGTCGTTGGCCACGCCGAGGGCAAATTCAGCCTTGAGCAGCGCATTGGGCGTGCGCCAGTCGACCACATTCTCCACGTCGATACGCTCCGCCATGGCCCCTTCGTAGAGGTGTATGCGCTGCAGGATGTCCGAATCGCCGAAATGCTTTTTCACCACGATGGTCTGCCGCAGCGGTCCCCTCTCTACGGAGATGTCCGCCATGGAGTGGACCGCCACGGGCGCCTTGTCGAGTGTAGCCTTCTGGATTTCCCATGCCGGCCATGCCTCGGAGCGGCAGTCGTCGAACACCACGAGGCGGATGCTCCGGCCCGGCGCCACCAGTTGCCTGTCCGCCTCCTTGTCGAGGAGCGAGACGATATCGCCGAACTGGTTCACCTCGAGCACATAGCGCGACGACTCGATGCGCCGGTTACCTGCCGCTTTCGCAGACACATTTTTCCCACCCGGCCGCACATCGTAGACTGCCAGTCCGGCGGAAGGCACCTCCGCCTCGAAGAGCAGGTAACGCCCGTCGTCTTTCGTCACCACCTGCGAGCGCATGGTGCGTCCGTCGGGCGCGAAGGCCGTATAGAGGCGGTTGTCCGGCAGTTTCACCTCCGCCAGCGAAGTGACGGGAAACGCCTCGCTGTTGTACACCGCCACGGGCAGTCCCTTGACCTGGGTGTCCATGCGGCGCGTGATGGCCGAGACGCTGTGGGTGAGCACATCGGAAAACTTCTTCAGTGCGAGGAGCTCATCATTCCAGGAGAACTCATAAGCGCGCGGAATGCTCGTGCCCGTGAGGTCGTCGTGGAACTGGTGCCAGATGACCCTGCGCCACGTATCGGTGAGCAGGGCCGAGGGATAGTGCGCCTCGCCCAGGCACTGCGCCATGACGGCAGCCCGTTCGGCGGCATCGCCCAGGTGCTCATTCTGCCGGTTGTAGAGTTTCATAGCCGCTTGCGAGGTATAGCACCCATTGCCATGCACATCCATGGGCAGTTCGCCGTCGAACACCGGCAGTTCAGGATGCTGGTCGAACGGCATGAAATCTTTGTAAATCTGGTCGCTGGTGGCCGAGACAATCTGCACCGGCCCGCTGCCGCTGATGCCCTTCTCGAGCGCCCTGACGGAGGAGAGCGTCGGCGATCCGCCGATATCGCCCGTACCGTAATAGCGGTAGACCATCTTGAGCGGGCTCTCCCCCACCTCGCGGATGAGCTCAGCATTCTGCGAGAGGTCGGCATCGTCGTATCGCTGCGCATAGTTGAATCCGTGCGTCATCATGATGCGGCTGCCATCGATGCCCTGCCACAGGCCCACGGTGAAGGGGTAGCGTTTTCCACCCTCATAGAACGGTTTGGTGCGCCACTGCAGTTTCTGCGACGAGAAGCCGATGAGGCTGCAGTGAGCCGCCAGTGTGGGCAGCGCGTAGCCGAATCCGAAGCAGTCGGGCAGGAAGATGTCCGTGCCCTCGGTGTTGAACTCCGTTCGGTAGAACGTCTGTCCGAGGAGCACATTCCGGAGCCAAGCCTCCGGCGAGCACACGATGGCCTCGTTGGCATCCCAGCTGCTGCCTGCGATGTGCCACCGTCCGTTGGCGATGTAGTGTTTCAGTTCCTCATACTGCTGCGGATAGTACTCTTTCATCCACGCATACTTCACCCCGCCCTCAAAATTGAACACATAGTGCGGATACTGCTTGAAGAGGAAGAGGTTCTGCGTGAGCGTGTTGAGGATATGGTCGCGGATAGTGGACTGGACGTCCCAGTTCCACTGCGTGTCGAGATGCGCATCGGCCACCATATAGGCTTTCATCTCTTTGTTTTGGGCAAAAGAGCCCCCTGACAGCAGCCCTGCAAGGGCTACTGCGCCAAGTTTTTTAAGTTGCATTTATTAGGAATTTAGGAGATTTCTACTGCGTGATGACTCCGCACCAGCCCCCATTGCGGGCGAGATGGATTTGGAGGGTTTCTGAGGGTGACACCTGTCGCTCGCCCTTGCGGTAATCGACGGCGATGCGGTCGGCATTGACACCATCCTGGAAGTAGACGAGCTTGCCTGAACCGCCGAGGAAAGAGAGCGGCACCGAGATATCCTGCTGCTGCGACCCCGTGATGGCTCCGATGAACCATTTGTTGCCTTTTCTTCTTGCCACCACATAGTGGCGTCCCGCCTCGGCAGAGAGGACCCTTGACTCATCCCAAGTGGTGGGCACGGAAGCGATGAAGCGCGTACATTCATCATCGCGCATATAGCGGGTGGGACTGTCGGCCAGCATCTGCAGCGCACTCTCGAAGGCCACATAAAGCGCCATTTGGTAAGCACGCGTGCCGCTGCCCACGGGCAGCGATGCCGTGCCCTTGTTGTCCTCCGGCTGTGCCGACGCCATGGAGCCCGGTGTGAAGTCCATGGGCCCCACCGCATTTCGTATGAAGGGCAGCCAGATAGAATTGTCGGGATGGCATCCGGCTCCCTGCTCCAGGCCCCGGACCCCCTCGTAGGAGATGACATTGGGATAGCGTATTTCCAGTCCGGCCGGTTTGAAGGAGCCATGGAAGTCGACAATCAGCTTGTTGGCCGCACACTCTTTGGCCACCCGCTCATAATAGTTGACCATCCACTGGTCGCTGTGGTCCATGAAGTCGATTTTGAGTCCCTTGACCCCCATGTCGGCATAATGCTTGATCAGCTCCATGTGCTGCTCTACGGTGAGCCAGGAGAGCCAGAGGATGACCCCCACCCCCTTCTTCCGTCCGTACTCCACGAGTTCGCGCACATCGATGCCCTCGCGCATGGTATACGGGTCGCGCACATCCTTGCACCACCCCTCGTCGAGCAGTATGTACTCCACGCCGTAGCGTGAGGCGAAATCGATGAAATACTTATAGGTATCATTGTTGATGCCCGTGACGAAGTCGACATCCCAGATGGTCCAGTGGTTCCACCAGTCCCAGCTCACCTTGCCCGGCTTTATCCACTGCGTGTCGGCAATCTGGCACTCACCGCCCAGCACCCGTTCCATCTCATTGGCTGCGATGTCGGCATCGGTTCCGATGACGAAGAAGCGCCAGGGCAAGGAGCGTCGTGCCGAAGTGGCCGCGATGTAGTCCTCCTCCTCGGTGATGTTGAATCCGCGGTCGCCATAAGGCTCCCACGTCTTGGGCGTCCGCGGGAAGACCGCCTGCATGCCGTTGTGTCCCGTCCCTTTGAGGAACATGGCCGGATAGTCGCGCACGTCGCTCTCCGAGAAGAGCACCTTGGTGCCGCGGTCGGTATCGAAGAGCACCGGCAGGTACGTCATCTCATCGGCCGGTCCATATTCGGCGGTGGAGAGGTGTACATACGGATATTCATAAGAAGTCCAGAAGCCCGAGGGCGTCTTGGAAATATGTGCGTTGAAAGGCTTGGGGAAGCGCAGGGCAAGGCCCTCCTGCGAAATCTGCACGGAGCCCTTCCCCTTCAGCAAGAAGCGGTAGGCCACCCCGTTGTCGTAAGCCCGGAACTGCACCTCGTAGCCCCCCTGGAAAGACATGGAGAGCACATTGGCCCTGTCCGGTGTGACGGCATTCTTGACCGCCACCCTGTTGCGTATTTCGTTACGGATGGAAGACTTCACCGCCGACTTCAGTTTGGGGTTCACCCCCAGGCACCGCTTATCCACCTGCAGGAAGACGGGACAATGCGCCAGGAGCGCCTCACCATCTCTGCTGACGGAGAAGAAGAGCGAGTCGGCCACGTCGACCTCCACTTTTATCCTGCCGTCGGGCGACTTGAGCACTTCGGAACGAGCTGCCTGCGACTGTAGCGCAGCGCACAGCATGCAAAAGAACAACAAGCATCTTACCATAGCATTATCTTTTTGTGATTGGTTATATACACCCCTTTTCCTTTGGGGAGCACGCGCTGTCCCTGCAAGTTGAAGAAAGCAGCAGGCACGGATCCAGCCTCGACCACCTCGATGGTGTTGAGTCCACCCTCGGGCAGCGGAATGCTTGCGGGAAGCGCGGAGCCGGTGAGCCAGGCAGAGAAAGGCGCCACAGCCGCCAACTGCCCCCACACAAAGGCATCGCGGGCCTCATTGAGCACCCATACCCCGGTGTGCTCGCCCCCCACCATGGAGGCACAGAAGCGCACCGCATCATTGCCCACCACGGCGGGCATGCCCCGTGAGGCCGAGAAGCGCGCATTGGCACCGCCGAAACGGAGCGAGGCATCGCCCTCCACCCACATGAGATAAGGAATGTTGCGGTCCATGGCAGCGACATCGGTGAAAAGCGGCATGCCGTCGTCGCCCAATTCAGCGAGCTGCGAGAGTCTGATGCCCTGCGGCAGTTCACTGGGCTCGAAAGGCAGCACCACCGTCTGCCACCCTGGCAAGGCAGAGAAGACCATCTCGGCCTCATCGGCCGTGAAGGCGAGAGGAGCGCAAAATCCCCACTCATTAGAAAGACGCACGAAAGCAGCCTTTGCCCCCACCACCACATTGGAATCGTCCAGTCCCTGCGGTATGGAACCCCCTTCGGCCAGGAGGTAAAGCGTATTGGGATTGGCATTGGGATGCACGGTGACCACACTGGAGCCCAACGTGCGCATATCCAAGGCCAGCGCATTGGCCGGCGTATTGACGATGGCCGCCGGCGCCAGACCTGTGAGCGTGCTGTCCGACGTCCAGCACACGACCCCCTTCTGCGTGCGGCCCATCTGGCGCAGTCCGCCGTTCTCGATGTCGCCTCCCTGTTCGTAAATCACGCTCATGGCATAGTCGGCATTGAGCTGCAGGCGGTCGAAGAAGAACGGCAGCTGCACCGTAGCCCCCGGCTGGACCACAGCCGGCACATACACACTGGCATCGCCATAGTAATAGCCGTTGTCAGCCTTTTTGAAGAGCCACAGGCGGAGCGTACCGGCATACGTCACATCTCCCTTATTATAGACCGATACACGTCCCTGCATGCAGTCGCCATAGACGGCCCCTCCGGAGCGGTTGCTGACCTCCACCGACATGCACCGTAGATTTTCCTCTGTCGCCACGCCCTCGTCGGTTATCTCAACCGTAGCCGAGCCCAAGATGTTCTGCCCTCTGTCGTCGGCAGCGAGCCACACGGTCCAGGAGCCCCTTTGCTGCGGGGTGAAATGGAGCGACACCACCGCCTCGGCCCCCTCTTCGATAGCGACAGCCGTACGGCACAGCGACTCCCCCTTCTGCCCGTTGAGGCTTGCGAAGAGATGCACCTCGCGGAAATACTCCTCGCCCAGATTGCGGAAAGAAGCCCTGACCATCTGTCTGTCGCCCCGCTTGTGGTTGCCCGGAAATTCGATACCCGTCACCTCCACCTTCTCGACGGGATGTATGGAGAGCGTGACGGCCCCCTGCGCGTCGACCTCGGCGAGCACATAGCGGATGTCAGGATTGACATCACACTGCCACACCCTGTCGGCCGTGCGCTTGCTTACCGGCACGATGCGGTAAGCGCCCTGGGCGAGTCCGCGGACGGGAAACGTCTGCCCACTGTAATAATTGGCATCCAGATGCACGGTATTGTAACTGCCCACCAAGGAGAGCGAGCCGTCGGCACCGACCTGCGCTATGCCAACATTCCAGTCGGCACTCTGTCCCGACCAGTTGACATAATTAGCGAAGAACGAGTCGCCCCCTCTTATTTCCCAATCGTTGACCGAGAGGCGCGGCGCCACCGGTTCGGCGGCCACCTCATCCGGCAGGCGCAGGATGACCGCCTCCTGCCCCATGTTGTAGCCCCCCGGCTCCGGTGAGGCCCCGATACCCGAACTGTCGTCGGGATCGAGCACATCCAGGCGGAAGAAGCCATTGTCGAGTCCGCCCCATCCCCAGTTGAGATGGAAGAGCCCCTCCACGTCGTAGCCGTCGATGACGAAGGCATGCGCCCCACCGCTGTTGACCCCGGCAAAGGCGACAGGATGTCCGGCCAGGATCTCCGAGTAGAGCAAGTTGTGCCAAGAGGCGATGGTATGACTGCCCCGCTGCTCGATGTGCGAGCCGTCGTCGTAGCCGAAATAGCGCACGAGGCCGTTGAGCGCATCGCTCATATACGTGGCCGACGACGGTCCGTAGGCCATTTTCGACGCCATGCCCGCCCAATACATAAGTTGCGCCACCGCCATGCACTGCTCCTCCGACTCACCGCCATGATAGACCGGCAGCATGTTGTCCCAATCGAGCACCGACCCGGACGGAATGTTGCGCAACTGCACCTTCTTCTCCCCCTGGTCGGTGGCGAAGGAGGCCACATAGCCCGGTATGGTGCGCACGGTGGCCTGCGGATAGCGGTAGTAAGCCATGACCTGCGCCACCGCCGTGGCCACACAGCCCGTGGCGCAGCGGTCGCCCTCGGAGCCGTCCTGGTTGAAATAGCGCGGGCAGAGCAGGTTGTAGGGTTCGCCCTGGTTCCACAGCGAAGCCATGAGCGGCTCAATATTGCGGCGTACCGGCGCCGCCTGGCAGGCAGGACGACCGCCGGCCGCCACGGGCGCATACTCCGAAATCCTCAGACCGTCTATCTGCTCGCCGTACATCTTGAGGAGCCACTGCAGGCCTTCGGGCACCGACTCCTCAGAGAAAACGCCCCTCTCGGCAAAGCCCAGCACCGGTGCCGTGCGGTCATCGCCGGAAAGGACGACGAATCCCCCCTCCTCGGCATTGAACACATAGAAGGCCGGCACACCATTGTGGCGTGGAGCGGCATGGCCCTGTACCAGCCCCTGCGCAGCAACAGTACGCCCACGGGCCGACAGGAAGGCGTCCGCCCTCTGCAAAGCCAGCTGCTGAGAGACCGGCGCCGCCCAAGCAGCCAGCGAGACAGTCATAGCCGCCCAAAACGCGGCCCAACGGGAAGGAAGAGACATCATTGAGCAGAAATTTTTACGGTACGATTATTCTTTTTCACGATATACAAACCCTTGAGAGGCAGTGCGGCCAGTCGGCGTCCGCAGAGATCATAATAGCCCCCTCGGTCCACAGCCGAAGGCTCCACTTCCGTCACCCCACTCTCCCCAACGGGCGAGATACGGAGCGAGGAAGCCCTGTTGCCCCACGCTCCCATGCGCGGCATTTCCTGTTCGGTGAACACCTTGCCGGCACCCGTGAGGTCGTTCGAGGCAAAGACCTCGAACTGATAGCCCGGACTGAGTTTGAAAGAAGCGATATTCTTGTCGGCGATGCCGAAAGCCGCGAGTTGCCCTGTGCAATACTCCCCTACAGGCAGTGCCGCCGACACCCCGCCAAAATTGTTCTGACTGTAAAATGTGGCCACCGGCTCGGCATCGCTCTGCTCCGGGAACACCCGGTTCATGGCCGCCGCCCATTCATTCAGGTTCCACGTCTCATCGTTGTAGACCCACACGAAAGCGCCGCTGACGAGGCCCGACTGTTGCCAGGCCTCCATCTGCAGGATGGAAGTCTCCCTGTCCGACTGATAGTTGGTTCGGCCCGCATGGAGCGTGATGCCCTCCAGGTTCCAGTCGGCCGGTCTATTGGCCGCTCCTCCGTCGTAGCACTGCAGGAGCACCCTGTCGCACGCCCCCGGACAATCGCCGTTGAGCTGTGCGGCCAGCGCGCTCCAATACTCCTTTCGTGTGTAAGGCGCCAGCGAGGTATGGTAGCCCAGTTGCCACATCATCTTGTGGAACGCCACCGCCGATGCCACATCATAAGCATGCTCATCGTCGTTGTTGACCGCATCGATTTCCGGTACGGCCATTTTGAGCGCCTGGAAATTGCGGTAGAGGATGGAACTTTCCCCTGTTCCCTCACTGGCCACAAGACTGCGTATGCGGCTGTAGGACTCATTGCCCCACCCGCCGATACAGATTTCGATGCGGCGTATGGCGGTGGGCCAGGTTTTCAGTTCGCGGACATCATCGGCATAGAAAGGCTGTGTCTCGGCGAAGACATACTCCCCGTCGCGGCACACCGTCTCGCCGTCGGTGGTCAGGGTGCCGTCGGTCTCTACATTGATATTGAAGAGGATGACATAGGAGAAGCCTGAGTGCTTGAGTTTCTGCACGGTGGCCGGTCTCTCACGGCGGATGTGCCCTCCTACGTAGACACCCGTGTTTTGAGCAGGCGCTTCCAGGACAAAGAGCCAGACAGCGGCTGACCAAACGAGCAGCTGTCGGCAGCGGAGCGAAATAGTACGGAGCGACATAGGCAAAAAGACTATCTTACGAACACTTTGCGCACCCTGCCGTCGGAAGAGCGCAGGATGTTGAGCCCCTTCTGCATTTGCGGGAGGCGTACGCCGTCGATGCTGTAGACCTCCGGCGCGGTATTACCGGGTTCCGCTTTCATCTCTCCCACTCCATCCTCCTGCGGCAGGAGATGGTCGGAAAGGAGTTCGGCATGGAACGTCTCATTGAACAGGTCGACCACAATATGGTAGGTGCCCTCCGTATAGACATGCCACTTGGTATCGTCGCCACCCATGCGCATCTGCGTAGACTCGAGCAGGTTCTCGTCCTGCACATACGGATGCAACTCGCGCGGTCCCCAGGTCATCTGTCCCTCCAGTTTGAAACGCCCCGGCTCCACCACATTGTCGTAGGGAGCCAGTTGGCCCGTCCATGAGAAGACATACGGATTGTCGTGGTCGCGCTCGAAGGGCAGCATGCCGTTGCGGTTCCACTCGCGGTTGTCGGCGCCCCCCTCGAAGGCACTTCCCGCTATGAACACCTCGTTCCACGGCAACATCAGTTCGCCTGTGACGCGGCGCGCCACAGGGTCGACGAGGAACCGGTAAGTATCCTCCTGAAAGGAGACCACCCATCCCGGCTGCTCCACATCGGACGTGACCACATAGTTGAGGCCATAGTTGATGAGATAAGAGTCGGCCAGTTGCGGTTTGAGGAACTGCGTGGTCCCCTTCTGGTAGACCTCGGTGGTCATGATTTTGAGTTCGCCCGCATTGAGCGGACCGGCGAACCGGAACTGTCCGTCGGGCCTCTTAATGAGTGGGCAGGTGCCTTCAGGCACGGCGCTGCCCGTGGCCCAGAGTTCTTCGAAGCCCTGCGCCATGGCAGATGCAGGGAGCAGGAGGAGGAAAATATACAGGAGTCTTGACATGGTAAACAAAGTTGATTTTATCGGGTGAATTTCTGTGTAACGACCTGTCCATTGGCGAAGGTGCGCCGCACGATGTAGGAGCCTTTAGGCGGATAAGAATACTCACGGCCCATGAGGTCGAAATAACGTTGCGAGACGAGCGCAGCACCGTCGACCTGCGAGATACCGCTGGCAGAGCGCTGCAGCCGGACCACCACCTGCTCACCGCACGACGAAGCCGGCACGCTGACCACGACGCGGCGCATCAGCGCATCGTAAGTCCAGTCGGCAGTGGCGACCCCGTTCACCGTCACCTCCCTCGGTTCGTCCTCGAGGAGGAACTCCACCTGCCATGCCCTTTCGGCCAGCATGCCCTCATACTGCCCTCTGCGCGGAGCGATAACGAACGACAGGGTCTCGGGAGAGCGTGACTGCGAGAAATCGGTCCATGCGCACTGTCCGTCGATATAGTCCTGTGTGTCGCCGGCATCCTCGTAGAGGCAGAAGGAGCCCTCCTGTCCCGGCACCACCCTGACGAGCAGGCGGTCGGGTGCCGACTTGAGGTTCATCATAGGCGGGTTGCACACCAAGATGGCCCCCTCTCTGACAAAATAAGGGATATCCGCCAGACCATAGTAGCCGCTCACGGTGGTATTGCCCTCGCGCATCTCATTGCGGCACACATCGAACCAGCGTCCCTCGGGCAGCCACGTCTTGTGGAACGTCATCTCCTGCGCGTTTGACTCCGTGACGACGGGCGACACGAGCACATCGTCGCCGAACATATACTCGCCCTCCTGGCGGTAGGCTTCCTTCTCCTCCGGCCACTCATAATAGAGCGGACGGCAGATGGAGAGGCCCGTGTCGTAAGCCTGGCGTGCCGCCGTGTAGATGTACGGCATGAGCTGATAGCGCAGGTTGACACAGTCGAGCAGCATGGGGAAGTTGTCGAGTTTCCAGATACGGCGCTCGTTACCCTCCTGACTGGCTCCGTGGGTGCGGAAAACCGGTGAGAAGACACCGAACTGCAGCCACCGCAGCATGAGTTCGGGATTGGTGGGAGCTATCTGCATGTGTCCGCCCAGGTCGTGTCCCCAATAGCCGAAGCACACATTGGAAGCCGTGGCGGTGAAGTAAGGCTGGAAGGCGAGCGAGCCGAAGGTGGAATACGTATCGCCGGAGAATCCGATGGGATAGCGGTGGCTGCCCAGTCCGCCCCAGCGGTGGAAGATGAAAGGCCGGCGGTCGGTTCGGTTGAGACGCATATCGTTGAAGAAGACATGGTTGCACCAAAATGTCTCGCCGAGGCCCTCGGTATAATAGCTGGTGAGATTCTGCTGCCAGTCAATCCACCAGAAGTCGACCCCCTCCTGCTCCCGCTCGCGGATGATATGCGAGAACATGGAGCGGTAGAAAGTGGAATCTTCCAGCATCCAAGGCACGCGGTCGCCCGTAATGCCCATGTCGGCAGCTATTTCGCTGAAATGGTCCTCATGGCTGCCCACGCCGTCGGCAGGATGGAGGTTGAGTCCCACCTTGATGCCCTGGCCGTGCATCCAGTTGATGAGTCCTTTGGGATTGGGGATGAGCTGTTTGTTCCACGTCCATCCGGTCCATCCGTCGAGGTGCCAGTCCATGTCAAAAATCATGACATCGAGCGGGATATCATTCTGCCGCATCTCGTTGACCAGGTCGATGAAGTCCTGCTGCGAGTAGCGCTGATACTTGCTGTACCAATAGCCCAGCACATAGAGCGGCGGGAGCGGCTGCCGTCCCGCAATCTTGATATAGTCGGCGATGGCCCCCTTGTAGTCATGGCCATAGCCCATGAAATACCAGTCGAGCGCATTGGGGTCGACCGGCTGTGCCAGCCAGTCGATGCCGTCGACCTGCTTGTCGAAGGCGAAGGTGGTAGAGCCGTCGCCCCTTTTGGTCTTTGGCGACTCGTCGATGAGCGCCCATCCGGCGCGCGAGATGATACCATCCTCCAAGTCCGGGCGCTGGTTGTCGCCGCTGGCCGTATCGAGTGTGCGCTTTGTGCCCTTTAGGTTGAGCGCATCCTCCTTGCCGGGATACCAGAGCACCTCCTGCCCATTGAGTGTCATGGTGACAGAGAGATTGTTGGGCGACTTGAGCGTGGGTGTGATGGTGCTGCCCATCTTATAGCGGAGGGTGAGCTCGCCGGTCTCGATATAGAGATAGCCGTTCTCCTCGCGGGTGGTGAACTGCGGCACAGGCAGCCTACGGTTGATGACGGCGAAGGTGGCCCTGTCCTCGAAGAGCTGCCTTGTGCTGTATTGGATGCGTATCATACGCGGTGTGAGCACTGTGAAACGAGCACGCCCCGAGGTCACAATGGCCTCGGGGTCGGCATCGGGCTGCGGACTGTCGTCCGCACTTGCCGTCATCCCGCTGCCCCCGAAGAAGAGCAGCAAGGATGCGACAAGGAATTTACCTAACCTAACTAACATAAACTATAATCTTTCGAAACTGCAGTTGCAAAATTAGCGATTATGCCGTTCGGGAGGTAATAGAATAAGGAATATATAACGAATAAAGTGGATTAAACGGAGGACTAATGCTGATAATCAGCAGGTTACGATTAAAGAGAAGCGGATTTTGTATAAGCGTATTATGGCACTAACTTGAAGTCGTGGCCCGTCCATTTCAGCGTCTTTTCGGTTATATCATAGCCATCGTCGCCATTGTCGGAATAAAGATTAACCACAATGTCTTTCCCCTCCTCGGGGAGTTTCAGGTCGAAAGCTTCGAAGTCCTTATTGAGCGCCACTTTTTCCACCAACTGGTACACCTCTTTGTCGGGCGTCATAACACGGGTCTTCGGGTCGTAGTCATAGAACAGGAACGCTGGGTCGGTGCCCTGGTTTTCAGAGCCGTTATTCATGAACACCCCCACCAATGAATGTCCGTTTTTCCGGTTCCAGTAACACATAGTGGTGTGACGGTCTATTTCTGTCCACAAGATAGAACTGATATAGCCGTTGGGGACGTTGCAATGCATCGTGTACACCTCTGCCTCTTGGTCGAAAGCCTTTGGATCGGCCAGGTATTTGAGCATCTTCTGGTTGGGCTCGTAATTGGGATACAGCCCGCAAAAAGCCTTGGCGAAGTCCTGGATATTAGCTTTGGCCCCTTTGGGCGCCACGTTGACGGGTGTTTTCATTCCATCCGCTTTTATCACCTCGAACCCATCGGGCCCAAGTTCATCAGCCTCTTCCTCCGCGCTCTCAGGCTGTTCCACCGCCGGTGCGGCCGCCACGGCTCTGTCTACTTTCGCCTCAGGAGCATTTTTACTGTCATTGGCCGAATTGCCGCAACCCGCCAGGAATGTCACGCAAGCGATGGCCATGAAAGCCATTCTCAAGTCGGTAGAAAAACTGTTTTTCATAACTGAATGTATTAAGAATTGTGATTATTTAGTTTCTTACAGTGGCTCCGTATGTATTGGAGCACGAAGTCGAAGTCCTCTGGCGTGGTGTAAATCTGATTTTTAGCAAAAGGCTCATTCACCTTGATGGTATGCCACCGACGGAACGCCTTCACACTGCGCACCACGGCGAAGTCGGACGACAGTGAGGTATGGCCCGCAATCAGCATACCCTGCCCTGTGCGGCCTACGTTACCGGCAAGGGCGCCAGCACCAGACACCGCACCGCCGATACGCTGCGCCACCTTTTTCTGTGCCGGTGTCTGCTCGTGGGTGATGCCTTTCTCGTCCATGGTGAACTCGACAATGTATTTCCAACCGTATTGGGCTGCCACAATCAAATAGGCCAGGGCACTGATGGCGAGGAAGACCAGCACGGCGACGCCCCACCATTTGAGGTCGCCCAGCACCCTATCCCATTCACCCCGGAAGACAGCCCCGGCGTAACCGATAATCCATGCCACGGCTCCTATGCCCCCGAATATTTTGCATACGGTGAGATAGACGGCCGGATTCTTCAGCATGTTCATGGGATACGTCCAACGGTATTTCCCGTCCGTGCACAGTCGGACTTGCTTGCCACGGTAGGCAGGGCTTTCCAGGGGTTCTGTGTATCTATTTTCATTGTATGTCTTCATAAACTATATTGTCATAATACTTGTATTGCTGTTTTCCTAATTCGGGCCTAAAGTTAAAAAATATATTGTAGAAAAACAAATAAAACTACGGATTCATCTGATTTGTCTGATGAGAAATGAAAAATTATTTGGAAGAAGGAACGAAAATATTCAACTCCCTAAAAGCGACAAATCCAGACTCGGGGTTATGAATTAATTTTACTTGTTACAGCTTGTGCAACTACAGGAATAATCAGAATAATCAGATAAATCAGAATAATCAGAATAATCAAAATAATCAGATAAATCGGATAAATCCGTAGTTATTCATTTGTTTCGGTGGGACGAAACGAGGGGGAGAGCCGCGGCTCTCCCCCTCTGTTGCATTGACGCTTGGCCGTGCCAAGTCGTTGGGTACGTTTATTCGAAGTTAGTGACGGGAGCGTAGACATCGTATACGCCTCTTCCATCGAGCGTCATGTCGGCAGAAGCGGCGATTACAGACTCGGTGGCGACGACCAACACTTTGATAGCAGGCATTCTATAATTCTTCATATTCTTATGATTTTTAAATTCTACCATTGATTATTTCTTCACATACTTCTTGCCGTTGATAATCACGATGCCCTTGTAGGAATCGTACACACGCTGGCCGTTGAGGTTGTAAGCCTTGCCCTCTACGATAGCATCGCTGATGAGCGCCTTGATACCGTCGACATCGTCGAAGATGAGCGTCAGCTTAGCATTGGCATTGTTGGCCACGGTGGTGAAGTAAGCCTTGTTGGCCGGGATAACCGTTCCGAGGAACTTGTAGAATCCCTCCTCGCCATCGAGCAGTGAGAGCACGGAGCAAGTACCTGCCTCGACCTCGGTATCCTCAATGACACCCACGAAGTCGTTGGCAGCAGCGATAGGAGCAGCTCCCTCCATGACAGGCACGGTAACTTCTTCGGCACCGTTCTCACCCTTGACGAGCACGCCAGTGAATGCGGGCACCTCGGTGACCTCGGTGAGGAACACGTTGTTGCCGCTGACGCGGGCTACATAAGCATGAACGTCGGAAGCGCTGAAGTCGAGATCCTTGTCATAGCAGAAGGTACCCAGTCCGTTGGCCTTGGTCTCGATGACCACGTCGGCAACCTTGATGGGATAGACCGCCTCAAAAGCATAGACAGGCTCCTGTGTAGATGTAGAGCCGTTGCGCTCGAGCACCACCTTTACAGTGAACTCACCCTCGCCGGTCACTACGACAGCCTCACCGGGGAACCAGTTGGCAGCTGTGGCAGAAACAGCGGGATCGCTACCGTCGGTAGTTACCCAGGCCTGGAAGTTGTCGCCGTCGAAGTCGATGGTGATTTCGTCATCGACAGCCACCTCAGTACCGGCCACGGGATCGAAAGTCACCCAAGGCTCAGCCACCTTCTTGATGGGATAGACAGCCTCGAACGGAGTCTGCTCGTTGGTCTGGTTGTTCTCGAGCACCACCTTCACGGTGAACTCGCCCTCACC
>CACYUZ010000060.1:0-18212 GCA_902777645.1 uncultured Prevotellaceae bacterium
AAACAGACGGCCAAAAATAAAACAACTTAATTCATCCTGCAATTTGAGCTATTGAGTACCAACTACTCAAAATTATCCTGCAAAATGAGCTATACGCCGAAAAAACAGAATAAAAATGGGCGGCATCTCACAAAAGAGGTGCCGCCCATCATATTTACTAAAAATCGCTTTCTCTAAAAATGACCGAGCATTTATTTCTTCTCGATCGAGTTCTCTAACAGTAATCCTGATACGATCAACAGTGCAAACATTGCATACATACTTGTTGTCATCTTTTTACCCTTTCTTTACTTTAAGTTAAACATCCGGTTTCACCTCACGGTGAGGCCGTTTTTATCATCTAACACTTGTGGCCGGCAGGGGTCGATTACCTTTTTGTTATCCTTTCTACAATCTTTTCTTCCCTAATTAAAGCCTTACCTATTTTCCTTTTTTGGCTCTTCCGGTCAAATCTTATCTTTTGTCCTTTTGACGATGCAAAGGTACATACTTTACACCCCTCGCACCAAAAAAACGGCCTCCATTCTGCCAAAAAAGCCCGTATTCTTGACCTTCATCAAGCCACTGTGTGCGCACACAATGCCAAAAACGAGGTAAAAATTGACCTTCACATAAAAAAAAGGCTCTCACAAGGTGTTCTTATCGAACATGCCCCATGAGAGCCTTTTTTTATTATTAATAAGGTGTATTCTACAACTATTCTGCGTCCCAGACAAACGATTCTGCCGTCTGCCAAGTGGGCACGGGTTTGCCGGGATGGTAATAGGCAGCCAGATTCATGTCGAACACCAAGGTGCTGTAGGCCGGGATGTCATTGTGCACCAGACTGCCGTAGCCCAACTGATGAGGCATATACACCAGCCAGTGGTCGCCGATATGCATGTGCTGCAGGGCGGTGGAGAACCCGTCTACAAGCGACGAGACAGCCAGTTTGGAGGGTGTTGAGGTCTCGGGACTGTAGGTGTCGGTGTTCCACGACCTGTCGAAGGCGATGCCCAGTTCAGGGTCGCTGCTGTCGACATGGGTGGTCGAGGCAATGAGTTGTCCGCGGTAGTGGCACCGCACGGTGTCGGTGAAGAGAGGGCAGCCGCTGCCGGTGCCTTCCTCGAGCACCTTCACCAGAATATAGTCGGTGGCACTGCCGGTGAAACCGTCCACATCGGCCGGTTTGCCGTAAGCCTTGATGATTTTCCACGAGGTATTGCCCGAGGCTATCTGCTGCCTCACCAAGTTGTACTTATTGGTGAAGAACTGCTCGTTTTTGTTTTGCCAGTCGGGATACTCCTCCACCTCCTCATCGTTCTCCTTGCACGAAGCAAGAGCCAGGAGGGCCAGAAGGGCGGTGAGCAGCAGCTCAGGACGCAGGATTCTTCTCATGTGACGATTGATATAGAGATTACTGAATTTTCTTAAGCAGACTGGCGATGCTCACCTTGTCTTCGATGATGCCGTTGAGCTGGTCGATGCTCACACGCTCCTGCTCCATGGTGTCGCGGAAGCGCAGCGTCACGGTGTTGTCTTTCAGCGTGTCGTAGTCCACGGTCACGCAGTAGGGAGTGCCCACAGCGTCCTGACGGCGGTAGCGCTTGCCAATGGTGTCCTTCTCGTCGTAGGAGCAGTTGAAGTGGAAGCGCAGGTTGTTGATAATCTCGCGGGCCTTCTCGGGCAGTCCGTCCTTGCGCACCAGCGGCAGCACGGCCAGTTTGGTGGGAGCCAGGGGTGCCGGCAGGCGGAGCACAGTGCGTGTCTCGCCGTTCTCGAGTTTCTCCTCGCAGAACGAGTGGCACATGATGGAGAGGAACATACGGTCCACACCGATGGAGGTCTCAATCACAAACGGGGTGTAGCTCTCGTTGGTGGCCGGGTCGAAGTATTTGATGCTGCGGCCGGAGTATTTCTCATGCTGCGAGAGGTCGAAGTTGGTGCGGCTGTGGATGCCCTCCACCTCCTTGAAACCGAACGGCATGTGGAATTCGATGTCGGTGGCGGCGTTGGCGTAGTGGGCCAATTTGTCGTGGTCGTGGAAACGGTAGTTTTCGGCGCCGAAGCCCAATGCCTGGTGCCAGGCCATACGGGTCTGCTTCCACTTGTTGAACCACTCCAGCTCGGTGCCGGGGGTCACGAAAAACTGCATCTCCATCTGCTCAAACTCGCGCATGCGGAAGATGAACTGGCGGGCCACAATCTCATTGCGGAAAGCCTTTCCTATCTGGGCGATACCGAAGGGTATCTTCATACGACCGGTTTTCTGCACGTTGAGGTAGTTCACAAAGATACCCTGTGCGGTTTCAGGACGGAGATATATCTTGCTGGCTGCCTCGGCGGTGGAACCCATCTCGGTGGAGAACATGAGGTTGAACTGACGCACGTCGGTCCAGTTTTTCGTACCGCTGATAGGATCTACGATACCCTCGTCGAGGATAATCTGCTTCAGCTCGGCCAGGTCGGGACCTTGCATGGCGGCAGCGTAACGGGTGTGCAGGGCCTCACGCTTGGCCTTGGTCTCGGCCACGCGCGGACTGGTCTCGAGATACTTCTGCTCGTCGAACGACTCGCCGAAGCGCTTGCGGGCCTTTTCCACCTCTTTCTGTATCTTCTCGTCGTATTTGGCTATCTGGTCTTCTATGAGCACATCGGCGCGATAGCGTTTTTTGGAGTCGCGGTTGTCGATGAGGGGGTCATTGAAGGCATCCACGTGTCCGGAAGCCTTCCAGATGGTGGGGTGCATGAAGATAGCGGAGTCGATGCCCACGATATTCTCATGCAGCAGCACCATGCTCTTCCACCAATACTCCTTGATATTGTTTTTCAGCTCCACGCCATTCTGTCCGTAGTCGTAAACGGCGGCGAGTCCGTCGTAGATGTCGCTGCTGGGGAACACAAAGCCATACTCCTTGCAGTGGCTTACAATTTTTTTGAATACATCTTCCTGTGCCATAACTATTGATTAATGTTTATTCGTCAGTACATGCGAACAGCTTGCTTTGAAGCCATTCGGCTGCAAAGTTACGAAAAGTCGAGTGGAGAACAAAATAAGCTCGCTTATTTTTTATCCCGAGACGGAGTAACTTATGTAAAGTTACGAAAAAACGAGAGCAATGAGAAGAAAAATCCTTTTTTTCTTCGCATAGCCGAGTGCTGAGTAACTTCGGCGCCAGCCAAAGTTACGAAAAGTCGAGGGGAAAACGAAAAGAATTCATTCTTTTCTTTTCCCGAGACGGAGTAACTTATGTAAAGTTACGTTCACTTCTTTTCCTCATTGACATACTCACTGGGCAGCATGCCAAATTCTTTCTTGAAGAGCTTGGTGAAATATTTCGGTGTGTTGAAGCCCACTTCCATGGCCAGTTCAGCCATCTTGATGTCGGGCTGCTGGCGCATGATGCGGCATGCCTCCTTCAGGCGGATGCTGTTGATGAACCCGGTCACCGACTGGCCCGTGAGCGCCCGCAGCTTATTATACAGAGTGGAGGAAGAGACACACATATCCGAAGCAAACTGCTCACGGTCGTAGTCGGCATCGTCGAGGTGCTGTTTCACACAGCCGATGGCCTTTTGGATAAAGACCTCGTCGGGCGAAGAATAGTGCTGTTCCTCCACCTTGAAGTCGGTCTGGCTGCTGAACTTCTTGCGGATGCGCTCCCGGTTTCGTATGATGCTGTCGATACGCAACTGCAGGTCGCTCATCTTGAAAGGTTTCGTGATGTAGGCATCGGCTCCCGTCTCATACCCCACATTCTTGTCCTCATCCGTTGTCTTGGCCGTGAGCATCACAACCGGCAACTGTGCGAAATCGTCCGATTCCTTGATGCTGCGTGTCAGTTCGATGCCGTCCATGACAGGCATCATGACATCGGTTATCACGATATCGAGGTCGTGTTTATAGATGGTGTTCAGCGCCTGCTTGCCGTTGCGTGCAGTATAGACATGATAATGCTGGGTAAAGAGTTTGCGCATGAGTTCCAAGAGTTCGTGATTGTCCTCTACGATGAGCATTAGTTAGAATTACTAAGCGGAGGGGGCAGTCTGCGAAAGGTGGACTGCCCCTTTTCCCAAACTATGACAATAGTTTGTAAAGAAATTCAATATATGGCCCGACAACTGGTTCTTTCAAAATTTTTGATTAATTTTGCAGAGGATGGCATGCATGGTCTCCATGCCTGTGTCCGACGATTGTTCGGGCGCTTCTGCCATCAAACTATTAAGATCTGAGAATTGTTATGAAGAAAATGATGATAACCTTGCTGATGCTCCTCCTCACATTGGGAGCTACGGCAAAAGAGACCTCCGGCGGCACCTTCAAGTGCGGCAAGGGCACCTTCCTGCTCAACGGAAAACCGTTTGTGGTGAAGGCGGCCGAGGTGCATTACCCACGCATTCCCCGCCCCTATTGGGAGCACCGCATACGCATGTGCAAGGCCCTTGGCATGAACACGCTCTGCCTCTATGTGTTTTGGAACATCCACGAACAGCAGATGGGGCAGTTCGACTTCACCGGCAACAACGATGTGGCCGAATTCTGCCGTCTGGCACAGAAAAACGGACTGTATGTCATCGTACGCCCGGGACCCTATGTGTGTGCCGAGTGGGAGATGGGAGGCCTGCCCTGGTGGCTGCTCAAGAAGAAAGACATCCAGTTGCGCGAGCGCGACGAATTCTTCATGGAGCGGGTCAGAATCTTCGAGCAGAAGGTGGGCGAGCAACTGGCTCCGCTGACCATTCAGCAGGGCGGCCCCATCATCATGATTCAGGTGGAGAACGAGTACGGCTCCTATGGCGAGGACAAGCCTTATGTCTCCGAGATACGCGACTGCCTGCGCAGCATCTATGGCGACCAACTGACGCTGTTCCAGTGCGACTGGAGCTCCAATTTCACCAAAAACGGACTCGACGACCTGGTGTGGACCATGAATTTCGGCACGGGTGCCAACATAGACCAGCAGTTCAAGCGCCTGGGCGAGCTGCGGCCCGACGCACCCAAGATGTGTTCCGAATTCTGGAGCGGCTGGTTCGACAAGTGGGGCGCCCGGCATGAGACGCGCCCGGCCAAGGACATGGTGGCCGGTATGGACGAGATGCTGTCGAAGGGTATCTCTTTCTCACTCTATATGACCCACGGCGGCACATCGTTCGGCCACTGGGCAGGCGCCAACAGCCCTGGCTTCGCACCCGATGTGACCAGCTACGACTACGATGCGCCCATCAACGAGTATGGGCAGGCCACACCGAAATATAATGAGCTGCGCAGCATGATGCAGAAGTACAGCGACAGACGCCTTCCCGCCGTGCCCAAACCCGCCGCACCCGTCATCACCGTGCCGAAGTTCACCCTAGAGCGAGTGATGCGCATCAGCGACTACAAGACGGCCCAGCGGCAGAGCCGCGACGTGCTCACGATGGAAGACATGGACTGCGGATGGGGCATGATAGAATACTCCACACAGTTGCCCGAGGTGCCCGTGAAGAGTGTGCTCACGCTCAACGACTGCCACGACTTTGCCATGGTCTACATCGACGGCAAACTCATCGGCAAGATAGACCGTGTGAAGAATGAGAAGTCTATCCTGCTGCCGCCCGTAAAGAAAGGGCAGGTGCTGAACATCCTGGTAGAGGCCATGGGACGCATCAACTTCGGCCGCGCCATCAAAGACTTCAAGGGCATCACCGACCAGGTGTTGCTGCATGCTGAGATCGACGGCCACGAAACCACCTGGAACCTGAAAAACTGGGATATCATCACCATGAGCGACGACTACCACGCCATCAGCCGCGAGATGGGCCTGGCACACCACGACCTGAAACGCGCTACCGATATGGAGAGCGACGGCGGCTACTACCGCGGCTACTTCAACCTCTCGAAGGTGGGCGACACCTTCCTCAATTTCGAGACTTGGGGCAAAGGGCAGGTATGGGTGAACGGCCATGCCATGGGACGCATCTGGTCCATCGGACCGCAGCAGACACTCTACGTGCCGGGCTGTTGGCTGAAAAAGGGCCGCAACGAAGTGGTCGTGCTCGACATCACCGGACCCAAGCAGTGCGTCGTCTGGGGACAGGACAAGCCTGAGCTGAACAAGCTGCAACTGGAAAAGAGCAACAAGCACAACAACATAGGCGACAAGCCCGACCTCAACTCCGCCACGCCCTGCCCGGTAAACGGCAGCACCGACGAGGCCGTCACAGCACGGTCCGGCAACGGATGGCAGCTCTTCCGCTTCAAGAAACCGCAGAAAGGCCGCTACCTCGCCATCGAGATGCTATCCACACAGAAGGAGGGCGACCGTGCCGCCATCGCCGAACTGTACCTGCAGGGAGCCGACGGGCAACGCCTGAGCCGCGAGTCATGGACCACGAAGTATGCCTCCTCGGAAGAGGAGAACGGCAACCACACTGGCGACAAGGTGTTCGACCTGCAGGAGAGCACTTTCTGGCAGACAGAGAAAGGCAGCGCTCTGCCGCATCTGCTTGTCATCGACCTCGGTACCGAACAGACGGTAACCGCTATGGAATATCTGCCGCGCGCCGAGCAGGGCGCGCCCGGCAGCATCAGAAACTTTAGAATCTTCATTTACTAATCAGCGCGATGAGAAAAATCATTTTTTGCCTTGCCCTTCTCGCGGCAATGGCCGCTCAGGCCCGATCGGCCGACAAGGTGAGAGACGTCATCAGACGTGTGAACAACTACTGGCAGAGCCACAACCCTGCCGAAGTGAGGGCGTTCTGGGACAATGCCGCCTATCACACGGGCAACATGGAGGTGTATAAGCTGCTCCAGGACCAGCAGATGCTCGACTACAGCCTGCGGTGGGCGGAGCACAACCAGTGGAAAGGCGCCACCGAGCCCGACCCGGCCAAATGGAAATACAAGCAGTATGACGAGGGACAGGACTATGTGCTCTTCGGCGACTGGCAAATCTGCTTCCAGACGTACATCGACCTCTACAATCTCTCGCCCGACGAGAAGAAGGTGGCACGTGCCAAGGAGGTGATGGGCTATGAGGCCTACTCCAAGGCGCACGACTACTGGTGGTGGGCGGATGCGCTCTACATGGTGATGCCGGTTATGACCAAGATGTATAAGTTGACGGGCGACGTGAAATACCTGGACAAGCTCTATGAGAACATTCTCTACAGCGACAGCATCATGCTCGACAGCGAGACTGGCCTCTATTTCCGCGACGGCAAGTACATCTATCCGAAACACAAGACCGCCAGCGGCAAGAAAGACTTCTGGGCACGCGGCGACGGATGGGTGCTGGCCGGACTGGCCAAGGTGCTGCAGGACATGCCCGCCGACTATGCGCACCGGCCCTTCTTCGTAGAAAAATATACCCGTCTGGCCCGCGCCGTGGCAAAGACCCAACAGCCCAAAGGCTATTGGACACGGTCTATGATGGACCCGGAGCAGGCACCTGGACCGGAGACCTCGGGCACCGCTTTCTTCTGCTACGGACTGCTCTGGGGCGTCAACCACGGCTATCTCTCCAAGAAAGAGTTTGCGCCCGCCATCAAGAAGGCATGGAAATATCTCACGAAGACCGCCCTGCAGGCCGACGGCAAGGTGGGCTACGTACAGCCCATCGGCGAACGGGCCATACCCGGACAGAAGGTAGACGCCGACTCGCAGGCCAACTTCGGTGTGGGTGCTTTCCTGCTGGCTGCCTGCGAATATGTGAGATATCTTGAAAAGTAACCCCACGTCATCAGCCACTCACCCACTATGAGAAAGAAGTTCATCCTCCTCCTGGCCTTGATGTGCGCGCTGCTGGCCTATGGCCAGCCGGCCGCTACGGGCAGCCTGAAGCAGATGCCGCAGGCCGGCCATGCCTTCTGGCGCGACTCCATCCCGGAGTCGATGCGCCAAAGCTACATCGGCTATGGCGAGCAGTATCTGGGCCGGCCGTGGACCGTGCTGCCGTGGACCGTCTTTGCCGAGAACAAAATCAACGGCAACCGTGTGAACTACGAAGCCGTCTGCTTTGAGAAACGCCGCCAACTGGCAGCACTCGTCATGGCCGAGATTATCGAAGGCAAGGGACGCTTCCTCAACGATGTCATCAACGGACTGGGCAGTTTCTGCGAAGAGACCTGGTGGGGCATCCCCGCCCACTACAACAAGCGCATCCCCCTGACAGGACAGCAGGAGGTGGACCTCTTCAATGCCGAGACGGCCAGCCTCATCGCCTGGACCCGCTACATGCTCCAACCACAGTTAGACGCCTTCACCCCCGACCTCTGCCAGCGCATTGACAGCGAGATAGAAAGGCGCATCCTGCGGCCGGCACTCGCCAGAGACTATTGGTGGAAAAAGGCGGGTATGAACTGGAATCCGTGGATTTGCTCCAACTGGCTCACCTGTGTGCTCATCAGCGAGAAAGACGCCAACCGCAGGGCCGAGGCCATCGGGCAGATACGGCAGGCCACCGAGGCCTTCATCGACTCCTATCCCGCCGACGGCGGCTGCGACGAAGGCCCGGGCTATTGGGACCGTGCCGCCGCCTCGATGTTCGAGGTGTTGCGGCTGCTGAAAGAGGCGGGTGAGGATGCGGGAACCGCCCTCTCGCCCCAGAACCCCAAACTGAGAAACATGGCGGCCTACGCCTACAAGACGTACATCGGCAACACCTACTGCGTGAACTTCGCCGATGCCCATGAGAACAAGGCCGTGCAGCAGGTGAACATCGTCTATCCCTTCGGCCTCTTCCTCGACGACAACGTGATGCGGCAGTTTGGCGCTTACCTCGGCCGCCAGAAACAGGTGCTGGAGCATCCGGCCGCCCTTTACGACAAGAGCGGCAATTTCCCCACCCTCGGACGGGAGCTCTTCTTCCTGCGCCACATCCACGACTTCATGGCCGAACAGCCGCACGAGCCGCTGCTCAAGGATGTGTGGCTGGCCGACCTCCAGATTATGGCGGCCCGGCGCGGCTCCCTGTATCTCGCCATGAAGGGCGGCACCAACGGCGAGAGCCACAACCACAACGATGTGGGCTCCTTCATCGTCTATGCCGACAACGAGCCGCTGCTCATCGACCCCGGCGTGGGCGAATACACCGCCAAGACGTTCTCAAAAGACCGCTATTCTATCTGGACCATGCAGTCGCAGTTTCACAACCTGCCGCAGATAAACGGGGCCGACCAGAAAGACGGCAAGGAGTATGCCGCCAAAGTGGTGAGCCACAAAGACGGCCAGCTCACGCTCGACCTGGCCGGGGCCTATCCTGAAGAGGCTGCAGTAAAAGTGTGGAGGAGAACAGTCAGCGCAGCGAAGAAGGCCATTACCGTCACCGAGGACTATGTGCTGAACGATTACCGCGGGCTCTCGAAGCTGATGCTGATGACCACCTGCCAGCCCCAATGCTCCGAATCGGCTGTCACACTGGGCAACCACCGCATCGACTTTGACGCCCGCCAAATGGAAGCGGCAGTAGAAAACATCAGCGACCGGCTGGACCCGCTGCTCCGGCAAATATGGGGGAAGGAGATGTACCGCATCGTTCTCACCGTGAAATCGACGAATACCCAAAACAAAATCAAATACACTATCAGATGAAGAGACTTTATATCGTGATGGCTGCAATGGTGCTGCTCCTGCCCCTGCACGCAGCCCGGAAAACAAAGCAGCAGCCCTCCGACCGCGAGTATTGGTGCTCGCTGGCCTACAAGATAGCCCAACCCGTGCTGGAGAACATGGCCAGGGGCGAGCTGCAGAAAAATATGAAGACAGAATTCTCGCCCTCTTTCGACAACCGCGACCGCAGCGTGGTCTACATGGAGACTTTCGGCCGGCTCATGGCGGGCATCGCTCCCTGGCTCACACTGCCCGACGATGAGACGGCCGAGGGCATGCAGCGGCGGCAACTGCGCGAGTGGGCTCTGGCGGCCTATAAAAATGCGGTCGACCCCGACTCGCCCGACTATCTCTGCTGGGGCAAGGCAGGACAGAATCTGGTCGACGCCGCCTATATCGCCGAGTCGTTTCTCCGGGCTTGGGACGTGCTGTGGCTGCCGCTCGACGAGGTGACCCGGCAGCGGTACATCAAGGAGTTTCAGGCACTGCGCAGGATAGACCCCCCTTACACCAACTGGTTTCTCTTCCCGTCGACCATCGAGAGCCTGCTGGCCAAGGCCGGCGCGCAGTTCGACGAGTTCCGCGTCAACACGGCCTGCCGCAAGGTGGAGGAGTGGTATGTGGGCGACGGCTGGTATGCCGACGGCCCTGTCTTCGCCTTCGACTACTATTCGAGCTACGTCTTCCATGCCATGTATCTGGAGACCCTTCAGGCCATGGTCGACGCCAAGGTGAACTCACGCCTCGACTACCAGAAATACCACGACCGTGCCCTGAAGCGCGCACAGAAATTTGCCATCATCCTGGAGCGGTTCATCTCGCCCGAAGGCACTTTCCCGGTTATCGGCCGCTCCACACCCTACCGCATGGCGGCCATGCAGCCCCTGGCGCTGATGGCATGGTACCAGACACTGCCCGACGAACTGTCCAACGGACAGGTGAGGGCAGCGCTGACCAAGGTGCTGCACCGCATGTTCGACATCCAGGACAACTTCAACGATGCCGGCTATCTGACCATCGGTTTCTGCGGCTCCCAGCCCGAGACGGCCGACTGGTACACCAACAACGGCTCGCTCTACATGACCAGCCTGGCCTTCATGCCGCTTGGACTGCCGGCCAACCATCCGTTCTGGACCGACGCGCCCCAGCCTTGGACACAGGTGAAGGCATGGGGTGGCCAGCCGTTCCCGAAAGACCACCGCTGGGCCGACGACATCCACACCCGCGACAAATGGTGACGGTGTGCCGGCACCGGCCCCTATCTAACCACTTTTTTACGCCCTCCCGCAATATAGATGCCGCGGGAGGGCTTTTTGATGCGCTGCCCCTGCAGATTGTAGATGGTATCGGAAACAGCAGGAGAGACCGCCGGTGTTACAATTGTCAGGGTGGTGGTGTCGGCCGTGTATTGCCCATCGGTAATGGATTCGAGGCGGAACACATTGTATATCAGGTCGTAGGCCTCTGTCTGCGGATTGGTGTTCAGCCCCTCGCCATGCTTGCCGTTGCCCTCGTAGAAGAGGCCGATGCGGCCGTCGTCGAGCAGCACCATGTCGGAGTAGGCAGCGAAGGTGTCGCTCACGGTGAGTCCTTCCTTCCATCCGGCGGCCATGTCGGCGCCGGTCTGCCAGTCGGCAGTCTCCGCCAGTTCTTTGTAGTAGAACCGCATGCGTTTGCGCCCGTAGTTGTTTTCATAGTCTCTCTTCCCGTTGGTGTGCGAGGGCATGGCCACCACCGCCACGTGTACCATCCGGTTGTCGGCGCTGCGCACGGCCGGCAGGATGAGCAGCTTGTTGTTCGAGGCGTTGTTCATGCCGGTGATGCCGCTCACCGCCGTGCTCCAGGAGCCGGTGGCCGAACGGGCGTCGGTGAAAGTGAACACATTGAAGTTTTTGTGGCCGCGGGCCAGGGTCTCGGCATTGTCGTTGTCGGTGCGGCCGCTGTCGTCGCGCACCATGAGCACGATGTTGCCGTCGGGCAGTTCCTCCACCCTACCCTCCTCGAAGACCGACCCGCGGGGCAGCGTGGTGCCGCCGAGCAGGTGCCAGGTGTCGCCGAAGTCGTCGGAGTACATCACCCCGGTGCCGTTGCCCTGGTCGCTGGTGCGCACAGGAAAGGCGGCATAGATGCGGTAGTAGTCGCCCACCTTCACATAGCGGCTCTGGTGCAGGCTACCCGAGGTGATGAAGAGGGCGGTGGCCTTGCCGCCGTAGAGGCCGTAAATGCTGTTGGTCACATCGGTGCCGGTGTCCCAGGTGTGGCCGTTGTCGTTGCTTCGGAAGCGTCCCACCCGGATGGGCCGTTCCGCGGTCGAGGCGCCGATGCCCACGATGCCCGACGCGCAGTAGACGAGCACCCGTCCGCTCTCGCGGTCGGCCACCACGGCGGCATCGCCGGTGGCATAGTTCCAGTCGGCGGTCGAGGGGCTGTTGGTGCTGAGCACCTGGCTGTCGGTCCAGGTGAGTCCGTTGTCATTGCTGTGGCGGAACACGAGTTCTATCTTGCTGTAGGTATCGCCGCGGCTGTTGCCGATGTCGTCGAGGTGGTAGCGGTGGTCGCCCACGGCCAGCAGACTGCCCTCATGGGTGCGCACGATGGCCGGAATGCGGTAGCTGGGTGCGGTGCCGTCGCACTTGGGCTGGTCGGGCGACCTCCAAAGCGTCTGCTCCCCCGCATCCGGGTCGTCGGGGCGGCAGGCGGGCGAGTAGACCAGGCCGTCGAGGGCATGGCGTCCTTCGGTGTCGGTGATGACGAAGGTGAACATCCATTTGTTCAACCGCACGATGTTGGAGGGGAGGGCCACATAGGGCAGTTTGAGGAACACTTTGTTCCATCCTTTCCGCAGGTGGATGGGCAGGGGTGGCCGGGCGGTACAGTTTTCATTGCCCAGGTCGTCTTCCAGGCCTACGGTCTTGCCGGCATTGTCCCAGACGGGCGGCAGCAGTTCGGCATCGTTGAGCCACACGCGCGAGCCTTTATGGTCCCAGGCGCCGGCGGGGGGAGCCTGGTCTTTTTCCGACCGGCTGTAGTTCTGAAATTCTATCAGGGCGCCGGCGTCCTGCTCCACTGGCGAGTAGACATAGGTCCAGGCATAGGCGGTGGTGTTCACTTCCGGGGCGGGATAGAAGGCGGGCACCACCGTGCCCCATACATGCCGCAGGTAGACGGTGCCGCCGGTGGCGAGGCCGGTGGCGTAGGTTTTGCCTTCGTAGGTATATTGTTCTTGTGGCCCCTCCGTCTCGGGCGGAAAGGCGGCCGTAGAGGAACCGCCGTTGGGGAAGGCGTCGGTGATTCGCCAGTGCAGATGGGTCTGCCCTACATAAGGCACAGGCTCGTTCTTCAGCGAGTGGTCTTTGTGGAAGAGGAAGCGGCGCTCCCAGTCGGCAAAGGCTTCATACTCGCTTCCGCTGCCGGGCAGTGTGGTGCCGCCCTGCTCTATATAGGCGTTGCCGCCGCCCATCCAGGCGCGCTCGGCGGTGGCCAGCACATTGGCGTAGAAGTTGTTCTGCCGCAGGATGTCGTCCTGTGTGGCAGTCTTGCGGTCGTTCCAATAGGCCGACACGGTGCCGGCCACATCGGCGTTGCCCTTCTCCACCCTGTCGATGCTGCTCTTGTAGATGCCCACCACATCGGCAAAGAGGTCGAAGTGGTTGGCATAGTTGTAGCGGCTGTCGATGAAGGGAATGCCCTCCACATCCTTGGCCCGTGAGCTCCATCCGCTGAGCAGGTCCACACCCATTGCGGCGGTGGGAATGGCGCCGTTGCCGTAGGGGTTCCAGCAGGCCGCACGTTTGCCGTGGGCCTTCACGGCCTCTGTCATGGTGAGGATGAACGCCGTCGACACGCTGGTCTCATCGAAGCCGAGATGGAGATAGGGGGCAAGAGGGAATGCCTCGGCCAGTTCGCCGATGATATCCACCAGCTCAGACCGCCCCTGGGGGGAGTCCATGGTGTGGCCCATGGCAGTAGTAAAAGCGGTGCTGTGGCCAGGCATGTCTATTTCGGGTATCACCGTGATGCCGCGCTCTCGGGCATAGGCCTCCACCTCGGTGCACTGGGCCTGGGTGTAGTACTGCCCGGGGTATCGGGTCATGTTTTCAGCGGCGTTGAGGGCCGGGTAGTGTTTCGACTCGAAGCGGAAGGCCTGGCTGTCGGTCAGGTGCCAGTGGAAGGTGTTCACCTTGAAGCGTGAGAGGAGGTCGATTTCTTTCTTGAGCTCCCCGACATCGATAAACGAGCGCCCCACATCGTGCATATAGCCGCGCAACTTGAAGGCGGGCCAGTCGGTGATGGTGCAGGCTTCCAACTGGGGCGTTCCCTCATAGCCTTCGGCCAACTGCATCAGAGTGGCGGCGGCGCGTATCACGCCTGTCGCCGTGACGGCCTTGATGCCGACCGACGAGGGCGTCACCGTGAGTTGGTACGCCTCGTTGTCGTAGCCGGCCAGGGGATAGTCGTAGGCGCCGGCTATTTCCGTCACTTTGGTCACCGTGACCACAGGGGCCGGCGCATCGTCAGTGACACCGGCTCCCTCTTCCTGAAAGAAGCGGGCCAGCATTGGACACTGCAGGGCATCATCGCCGTACACGATGCGCACCGGTTTTGACAACATAAACGAACCGGTCTCGCGGGTCAGCATCTGAGGCTTTGGCAGGAGATGGGCTATTTTCCCCTCCGCTGTCGACAAGGACAACAAGCCGAGGAGGAACAGGGCTGCGAATCGTACGGCGTGCTTCATGGCATTTCTTTTTAGGTTTAGATATACTTCGCAAATATAATGAAAAATCCTGATTTCTAAAAATAATTCACATCTGATGCAGGGCTTTCCTACGAAAAGAGGGCATGTCTGTTCCGACATGCCCTCTTTGGGTTGGTTGCTCAGGAGGAGCTATCTCACGATAAGGTTGACAGGCTGGCCGCCAACAGTGACGATATACTGACCTGCCGCGGTGGGGATGGACAGGTGGCGACGGCCCTGGCCTGCATAGACTTCCTTGCCGTCGGGTGTATAGACCGTAATGGCCTTGCCCTCGGCATGGTCGATGACAATCTGGCCGTGCTCACTTCTTATCAGCGTTTGTGAACCGTCAACGAATTGAATGGCGGTGAGTACGGCGGCCTCGTTGGAGAGCTGCGACTCACCGATGGTGTAGCATACGCTCACTTGGTAGACATGCGTGCCGTCTTCCGCCACCATATCGGTATAAGAGGTCTGATCCTTGGCGGTCGTAGCCACGCACTGCCCGTCGCGGTAAACCTTGTAGCCATCCACAACGAGCGTGGCCGGCCGATAGGTGATATCGTCGAGCTGGAAGGCCGGGCCGTCGACCCTGATGGCATGAATGACGAAATACTTGGTGCCCTCGGGCAGAGGAATATTGTATTCGGTCCATTCCAGTCCGCCCTTCACATCGGGGAAGGTCTCTATGTTGACGAAACTCTCCGGACTATCATCGGTTGTGGAATACAGCACCTCAAAGGTCTCAGGATAGTTGCTGGCACAGCTCTTAGCGAAGAAATTGATGGTCTGAGCCTCACCGGAGAGCAAGGGCGATATGAGCCAGTCGTCGCTTTGGTCGGCGTAGCTTGGTGAGGGGTCGAAGGCTATCAGGTATTGCACACCGCTGTGGGCGATGAGGAACTTACGGCGGGTAGCTGTCTCAAACTCCTCGTCGGTGGTGTTGAACACCTCAAAGGCCATTTCCTTGCCGGCATTGGGCACCCAGATGTCGGAGTATTGCAGGGTTCCTGCCTTGTCGCCGTCGTAGACCTTCCAGTTGCCTATACCGTCCATAATCCAGGGCTCATAGCTCTCAAAGTCATCGGTCACCACTTCGTCGCCCTTTGCCGGAGCGTCCCAGCTAAGCGTCACTTGGTTGCCGGAGGCCTCGGCGATGAGGTTGGTGGCGGTGGGGTAATCGGGCTTTTGCGTGCGCACGCTCACCACATCGGTCATGTTGTTGTCAAGGTTCTGATCATCTGCATAGACGACCTTTGCCTGCAACTGGATATCTCCGTCGATATTGACGGAGGGAGTGTAGGCAAAGTCGAAGTGCTGGCTCTCGCCCACACCAAGCTGTGTACCCTCGGCAGCAGCTATCTCCTCGCCGTTGGCGGTCAGCACCACCGAGTAAGAGGAAGCGAGCATGCTGCCCATATTCTGCACGTTCATGCTGACGGTGTTCTCTGTGCCGAGCCGCAGAAGGGCAGGTGCCTCCAGGGTTGCCATGAGGTCATGTGCGAGAATGTCGCGCACCTGGATGTTGTCAATGCTCACGTTGACGGTCGGGTCGTCGGCGGTGGCACGGAATTTCAGCACCACATAGCGTGCGTCTTTCATCGGCGAGAGGTCGATGTATTCCCTGCGCCAGCCTTCCTCGCCCTCGAGCGTGCCATAGTCGATAGCGCGCAGCAACTGGTCGGCATCTGTGGTTTTGCAGCCGAAGACATCGAGCCTGACTTTCTTGCCGGGCTGGGCATAGTAATAGAAGACGAGTCCGGGATTGGCGGCGCCGTCGAGAGCGATGCGCCCGGAATTGAGATAACCGCTGTCACTGGCCTCATCGGCGGCGAAGAAGGCACATCCGCCGTCGCCATCTTGTGCATTGAGGTAGGTCACTACCCATGAGCCGCGGCTGTCGCCCTCGAGCCACCACAACTTGTCTTCCAGTCCGCCATTGGCGAAGGAGGCGGTGAAAGGCAGGGTGTAGGGAGTGCCGGCCACCATGCGCGCCGAGACATCGGCATAACCCTCACCGCCCGCGCTCGTGGCCGAGACATAGTAGTAAAGTACATACTGTTTGCCGGTGAGCTGTGCGCTCCGGTCGGTATAGTCCATGGTGCTGATGTTGCGTACCAGCGAGTTGCCATTGCGGTCGTAGACATTGTATTTCAAGTCGGAAGGTATCACATAGCCTCCGTGGATGCCCTCTTCGCCGGGGGCCTGCCAACTGATGGTCACGTCGTTGCCGTTGTCGGCCAGACGGATGTCGAGGGGCTCGAGGGGCTCGTCGATACCAATCCATGCGGCTTTGACGGCTTCCTCGCCGGCACCCTCGCTGTTGTAGGCGATGATGCGGTAGCGGTTGGCGCCATTGGGCATACCTTCGTCGGTCAGGGTAAGGGCGGCACCGGGTGCGGTGGCGCCGAACTCTTTGATGAGGGTCTCGCCGCGCCATACCTCAATTCGGTCTATGCCGCCAAGTGTCTCACCACGGAATGTCTGGGTAGGAGCCACAAAGGCTATGGTGGCCTGAAGCGCGCCGAGCGGTGCCGGGGTGACGACGATGTCGGTGGCGGCGGCCGGTGCTGTGAACTTGGTGCCCTCGATGATGTAGATGTCATCGACGGTGATGTATCCTTGGTCGGCATCGCTCAGCGCATGGATGGCCATGCGGTAGTTGCCCGGCTCCTCCACGGTGATTTCCTCTTCATAGTCGATGTCGTCGGTATTGTTGAACTCCTCCGGAGCGAGCAGCACGTCCATCTTCGTGGGGTCATCGCCCTGGCCGAAGTTCACGCCGATGCGCTCCATTTTCGAGTCATCGGAGGCACTGAATCTGAATCCTATCTTGTAGGTGCGGTCGTTCTGCAGCCGCACATTGGGTGTTATCAGCCAGTCGTCGGCAGCTTGCTCTTCGCCGTAGTAGCGCACGCGGCCGTAGGCAAACTCCCAGGTGTTGTTGTCCTTGTTGCTGTCGAGCACGGTATAGAGGTCAAAGCCGCTCCGCTGGGCGAAGTCTTCGTGATAGGGCGGTGTGAGCGCACCGCCGGCAGTCACGGAGTTGGAACGTCCGCTTTTGCCTTTCTGACTGCCGTTGACGGCGGTCACCTCATAGTAGTACACGGTCATGTCGGTTTCGGGCAGCACCTCGGTGAAGGTGGTGGCGTGCAGTCCTTCTGCCACGGTGACGGCATCAGGATAGCGCACCACATTGTAAGTGAGGGCTGCCGGGTCTACGTATCCCTCGTGTTGACCTGTGGCCGGAGCATCCCAGGTGAGGGTGGCCTGAAGGGTTTCCTGGTCGATAGTGAGAATGATATTCGAGGGAGCCACAGGGGCATCCGCGCCTATCCATGCCGTGATGTGGCTGGTCGGACCGGAACCGGCGTCGTTGGCCACTGCCACGCTGATGTCGTTTTCCCCGTTCTGAAGACTAACCTCCTGGCTTACGTCCTCGCCGGGCTCTGCCGTTCCGGAGGCTACTTCCTCGCCGTTGGCATAAATGGTGTAGGTAAGCTCGCCTTCGAGTTCCTCGCCGGCATAGGTCTCTGTGGGAGCGGTGAAGGTGACCAGGCCGGTGGTCTGTCCATCGCTGAATTGCACGGCCAGATCTTCGACGGCGGCAGGGGCTTCGTCTTCGGCTTCAGGGGCTTTCACCCACATGCCCACGATTTCCTCACCGTCTTCAAATTCTGCCACGAGCGTGGCTTCACCTGTTTCGGTGTCCACCTCGTAAAGAGCGGATGTTCCGTCTTCCAGCTGGGCGGCCCAATACAGCAGGCCGGTCTTGCTGTCGAAGGCCGCGCTCTGCAAGTAGTTGGCGGGGGTCACGCCCAACTCACCCACTTCTTCGGCGTCGCCGGTGTCGACGTCCATCAGATAGAGCACGCCGTCGAGTCCCAGACTGTTGATGCTCTG